>NZ_JBKFAK010000032.1:0-42021 GCF_053345595.1 Methylobacterium sp. D54C | reverse complement strand
ACCGCACCCTCGTGTACGGCACCGGCGGCTTCGCCTACGGCTCCGGCAGCGCCGACCGCTCCTTCGGCGGCTATGCCGGCAACGACAGCTTCCGCACCGGCTGGGCCGTCGGCGGCGGCATCGAGTATGCCCTGCCCACCGACTCGTTCCTGAACTTCTTCCGCTCCTCGGCCGTGACGCTCAAGGTCGAAGGCCTGTACGTCAACCTCGACCGCAACACCCGCAACCAGGGCGCGTTCGTCATCAACGCCGCCAACAACTTCCCGGTCGTCTACAGCGGCATCGGCCGCCGCTCCGACGAGTTCGCCGTCGTCCGCGCCGGCCTGAACTACAAGTTCGGCTCCTACTGAGACCGACAAGCGACGGTCGGGTGCGACGCTCGCATCCCGACCGTCGCACCCGACCCGACACGCGAAGGGGCCGCTTCCCAGAGGAGGCGGCCCCTTCGCCGTTCAGGCGGGCCGAACGCGGCCCGCCGTCCTCGCGAGCGCGGCGGCGCGGAAGCTCGACGGCCGGCCGACGATGCGGCCGGCCCGGGATCGAGCCTCAGCCGATCGCCCAGAAGAGCGGCAGGGCGCCCGCCAGGAACAGCGCGGAGGAGATGAGCACGGCGACGCGCTCGCGATGGCGGAGGATGAGGGCGTGGGGCTGGGCGAACATGGGATGGCGGAGCTGAGGGAGCCGGATCGGAGGTGCGCGGTCACGCTGGCATCCGAACCTTGACGGATCGGGGGCAGGTCGCGTCATCCACAGGCGGTCGTCGGCGGGTGTCGCGGCCGTGCCACAGAGGCCGGCGGCAGGGCCGCCGCTCGGCGCTCCGCACCGGTACCGCGACGGGCGTCCGGGCGTTCGGGCCGTCGCCGGATCGCCGGGGCGTCGCGGCGCGCCTCAGGCGACAGCCGAGTCGGGGCGGCCGGGCGGCACGAACGTTTCGGACGCGTCGATCTGCGCGGCGAACCGCTCGATCGGCTGCGGACTGCTGATCAGGTAGCCCTGGACCTCGTCGCAGGCCTCCGCGGCCAGGAAGCGCATCTGCGCCTCCGTCTCGACGCCCTCCGCCACGACGCTCATCCCGAGGCTGCGGCCGAGCCCCAGAACCGCCCGCACGATCACCGCCGCCTGCGGACTGACCTCGACATGGCCCACGAAGGACCGGTCGATCTTGATCTTGTCGAAGGGGAAGGCCTGCAGCGTCGCGAGGGACGAGTAGCCGGTGCCGAAATCGTCCATCGCGATGGACACGCCGAAGGCCTTCAGCCGGCGCAGGATGCCGAGCGCCCGCGCCATGTCGTTGATGATCAGGGTCTCGGTGATCTCGAGTTCGAGCCGCGTCGGCGCGAGGCCCGTCTCGGTCAGGATGGCCAGCACGCGCTCGGGCAGATCCGCCTGCTGGAACTGGCGCGGCGACAGGTTCACCGCCACCTTCAGCGGGTGCGCCCAGCGGGCCGCCTCGCGGCAGGCGGCCCGGAGCACCCACTCGCCGAGCGGCAGGATCAGCCCGCTCTCCTCCGCCAGGGGGATGAAGGCGTTCGGCGGCACGAGGCCGCGGGTCGGATGCTCCCAGCGCACGAGCGCCTCGAACCCGAGAAGCCGGCCGGTGGCGGTGCTCACCTGCGGTTGATAGTGCAGGATGAGCTCGTCGCCCTCGATCGCCTGGCGCAGGTCGCGCTCCAGATCGCGCCGGGCCGCCTCGGCCGCGTCCATCGCGGGCTCGAACACCCGGTGGGTGTTCCGCCCCTCGGTCTTCGCCCGGTACAGGGCGAGGTCGGCCCGGCGGACCAGCGTCTCGCTGTCGAAGCCGTGGCCGGGTGCCCGGGCGATGCCGACGCTCAGGCCCACCTTCAGCCGCCGCTTGCCGAAGGGGATCGGCGCCTGGACGGCCGCGATCAGGCGCGCCGCCAGGGCCTCCGCGCGGGCAGGGTCGTCCGCATCGGCCACCAGCACGGCGAACTCGTCGCCGCTGAAGCGCGCCACCATGTCGTCGGCCCGCAGCACCGCGCGGATGCGATGGGCTACCGCCCGGAGCAGGAAGTCCCCGGCCGCGTGGCCGAGGCTGTCGTTGACGGCCTTGAAGCGGTCGAGGTCGAGGCACAGCACCGCGCAGGTGCCGCCGTTCAGATGCAGGTCGGCGAGCCGGATCTCGAGCCGCTCGTAGAACAGGGCGCGGTTGGGCAGGTCGGTGAGGCCGTCGTGGCGCGCCATGTGGGCGACCTGCCCCTCGGCGGCCTTGCGGGCGCTGATGTCGATCTGGGTGCCGATGAAGCGCACCGCGCGGCCGTCGGCGGCGCGCGCCACCACCTTGCCGCGCGTCATCATCCAGGCCCAGGAGCCGTCCTTGCGGCGCATGCGATGCTCGGACATGTAGGTCGGCGCCCGCCCGCTCAGGTGCTCGATCAGCGCCCGCTCGGCCGCGCCCGCATCCTCCGGGTGGAGCAGGGCCCGCCACGTCCGCGCGTGGCTCGCCAGTTCGCCGGGCTCGTAGCCCAGGACCCCCCACCAGCGGTCGGAGGACCACGCCTCCCCGGTCGTGAGGTCGCAGTCCCAGAGCCCGTCGCTGCCCGCATCCTGCGCCAGGGCGAGGCGGGTCTCGCTGACCTGCAGCGTCTCCTCGGCCCGCTTGCGCGCGGTGATGTCCGTGAAGGTCCGCACCGCACCGCCGTCGGGCAGCGGCACGGTGCGGATCTCCAGCACGGTGCCGTCGGGGCGCTCGCACTCGTAGGTGTGGGCGCGGCACTCCAGGCCGCCCGCGGCCACCCAGCGCTGCAGGGTCTCGCTCGCCTTCCCGAACTCGCCCCGCGCGATCTGGTATTGCCGCACCGCCTCGAAGGTCGGGCGGGACCGCATCAGGTCCGGCGGCAGGTCGAGCAGCGCGAGGGCGCGGGCATTACAGACCTGAACGACGCCGGCGGCGTCGATCATCATCAGCCCCTGATCCATCGTGTCGAGAACGGTGTCGAGGAGCTTCGCCTTCTCCCGCAGCGCGACCGTCCCACTGTTCATACCCGGGGATCCCAATCGTCCGCCTGGGCGAACATTCTGCTGGACGGTGCGAGGTCCCACCGGCGCGGACGGTACCATCGGGGAGCTTTCCGGATTCTTTCCGGAGGCCCGCTTTCAATCGCTGCGTGCACTTCCGGGCGGCGGACCGCGACGAGGCCGGGGCGCGGATTCCCGAGGCGCCGTGCCGGGCCTTGCCGGGCCGCCCGCGGAGCCCTCTGATAGGCGACGCGCAACGGGGAGCGGGCCATGGCCGTGAGGCGGATCGTCACCAACATCCGGACCACGCAGGTCGAGGCGGCGCGGTTCTTCTACGCGGAGGTGCTCGGCCTGGAGGTGGTCATGGATCACGGCTGGATCCTGACCTTCGCGGCCCCCGGGATGTCGGCGACGCCGCAGATCAGCGTGGCCAGCGCGGGCGGCTCGGGCACGCCGGTTCCCGACATCTCGGTCGAGGTCGACGACCTGGCGGAGGTCCTCGCCCGCGTGAGGCGGGCGGGCCTGCCCGTGCTGTACGGCCCGGCCCGTGAGCCCTGGGGCGTGGAGCGGTTCTACGTCCGCGACCCGTTCGACCGGCTGGTCAACATCGTCGCCCATCTGGCGTGAGGCCGCGCGCGAGGCCCTCCGTGAGGCCGGGCCGGCCGCTCACTCGGCCTCGTCCCGGACCAGGGAGATGCAGGTCCGCACCATCTCCTCGAGCCGCAGGTCCTTGGTGTCCCCGATATTGGCGGTCTCCTCCAGACAGCGCATGAAGTACGCCGCGTCCAGCTTGGGCGACAGCGTGTGGAAGGCCCGGCCCATCCGGGTCGAGAAATCGATCTTGTCGGTCGCGCTCGCCCGCGGCCACAGCGAGGCCTTGTCGTCCACGGTCAGGCGGGCGGCCTTCGCCGGCAGAGTCGCGCAGGCCAGAGTCACTAAGACGATTATAAGCTTGGTCTGCATTGTAAATCTCCGATCCAGCGGCATAGAACTGCGCGACTCTTCGCAGCGGTGACGGTCGACGGACGCGCTGCTCCTGCGACAGGATGGGAGAAGCGATGCGCGCGATCCGTCTTTCCGGCCCGATCTCGGCCGGCCTCCTGGGTCTTCTGACGGCCCAGGCCCACGCTCAGGCGCAGCCCCCCGCGCAGCCCATCCCGCAGCCCCCGATCCAGCCCCAGGGACAGCCCCAGGGACAGCCTTCGATGCAGGCGCAGGACCCGGCGGCTGCCGATCCGCGGCGCAATCAGGCGGCGAAGCTCGCGGGGCTCGCCGGCTTCGTGAACCTCGAATGCCCCGGCCTGCGCAGCGATCCGGCGCGCCTCAAGCAGACCGTCGAGGCCCTGGGCGTCGACGCGGCGAGCCTGGAGACCGGCGACCTGCACCTGACCGCGACCCGCTACATCGCGGCCTACCAGAAGGACGTCGCGGCCAATTGCCGGAAGGCCGAGGCGACGTTCGGGCCGCAGGGATCGATCGTTCCCGGCCTGATCGTGCCGCGGTAGCCCCGGCCCGCTGACGGCGGTCGTCCTCACACCGGGCGCCCGTCCCGCGACAGGGCGATGTGCAGGAGGTCGGCGAGGCTGCCGGCGCCGAGCTTCTGCTTCATGCCCGAGACGACGGCCGACACGCTCCGGTGGCTCATCGACAGGCTGTCGGCGATCGCCTCGTTGGACTTGCCCGCCCCCAGCAGCGACAGCACCTGAACCTCCCGCGCGGTCAGGCGCGCGAGGGGCGATTCCAGGAGCCCGGCATTCAGCATCGCGATCTTGGTCGCGACCTCGTGCGGCAGGTAGCTGTGCCCGGCCGACACGGTCGCCAGCGCCTCGTGGAAGCGCGTCACCGCCGTGTCCTTCAGGACGAAGCCGTGCGCCCCGCCCTCGATGGCGCGGGCGACGATCACCGGGTCGTCGTGCATGCTGAAGGCGAGGATCCGGGTCGCCGGCTCGAGGGCCCGCACCCGGCGGATCAGCGACAGGCCCGACAGCCCCTGGTCGCGGAAGCCCAGGTCGGTCACCACCAGCCCAGGCCGGTGGCGGTGGAAGGTGCGGTAGCCCGACACCACGTCCGCGGCCTCGTGGACCGCCCGGACGCCGGCATCCTCGGCGAGATGGCGGAAGCCGCGCCGCACGACCGGGTGGTCGTCGACGATCAGCACCGCGTCGAGAACCCGCGGGCCGTCCCGCCCCGCCGGACGGTCGGCCGAGGCCCGGGCGGCGCTCACGGCGTCCCCTCGCCGACCGGGTGCGGGCCGGCGAGGCGCGCCAGCGCGGCCGCGTGGTCGGCCCCCTGCATCCGGGCGTTGTAGTAGTGCTGGCACATCTCGCCGTAGAGGCTCTTGCGGCGGCCGCGCTCCGCCGCGATGCCGCCGAGACCGTCGAGGATCGCGCCGTAGCCCTCGCCGATGCCGGCCTCGGCCAGCATCTGGCCGAGCTGGACGGTGCGGTTGGCGATCATGCGCGGGTCCTCGATGAAGCCGTCGCGGGCTCCGGCCAGTGCCGTCGCCATCGCGCGCACGCGGGGATCGTCGGCCGGCAGGGCCTTGCCGGCCTCGCGGCCCGCGAGCCAGCGGGCCGGGTCGGTCCCGTCGGTCGGCGCGAGCCAGGCCGGCAGGGTGCCCTCGGCGGTGGTGGCCACCACCGCGCCGGCCTCGTCGGCGCGTGCGTCGGCGCGCTCGTCCGCCCCGCGGTCGCAGGCGCCGAGGGCCAGCAGGACCAGCCCGGACGCGATCCCGATGGGGCCGGCCCGTCTCATCGCGCGGGCTCCCCCGCCAGGACCGTGCGCGGGCCCTCCGCCACCTTGATGCGCGCCGTCTCGCGCCACGTGGCGAGGTCGATCACCGAGACGTCGTCCGAGAACCAGTTCGCCACGTAGGCAAGCGGACCGGCCACCGCGATGCCCTCGGGATAGGGGCCCACCGCCACGGTGGCGACGATCTCGAGCCGGGCCGCGTCGATCACCGTCACGGCGGCGGCGTGCTGGTTGGTGACCAGGATGCGGCTGCCGTCCCCGGTGACCGCCACGCCGTAGGGCATCCGGCCGGCCGGAACCGTGGCGCGGGCCCGCAGCGTCGCCGTGTCGATCACCGTGAGGTCGCCGCTGCGCACGTTGGCGACGTAGAGGCTGGCCTCGTCCGGTGCGAGCGCGAGGGCGAAGGGCGCCTCGCCGGTCGGGACCACGGCCACGCGGGCCATCGTCCCGGTGTCGATCACGCTGACCTGACGGCTCTCGCGGTCGGCGACGTAGAGCCGCCCGCGCCGGTCGAGGACGAGGTGGGCCGGGTCGCGGCCCACCGCGGCGGCGCCCTCGACGGCACCGGTCGCCGCGGAGATCCGCAGGACGCGGTCGCCCGACCAGTCGCCGACGTACAGGTGCGCCCCGTCCGGGCTCGCCGCGAGGCCGAAGGCCTGGCCGGGGACGGGCAGGCGGCGGGGCGGCGCGCCGGGCGCGACGACGGTGACGGCGCGCCCGTCCGGGTGGGTCAGATAGAGGCGGCCGGCCCGGTCGGTCGCCGCCGCCACCGGCGCCGGTCCGAGCGGGATCCGCCCGGCCACTTTCCCGGCCTCGATCCGCGCCAGCTCGGCCCCCTGCTGGCTGACGACCCAGACCGGGTCGCCGGCCGCGGACGCGTCACTGGTCCCGGCGCCGGTCCCGGCCGCGACCGCGACCGCGAGCGTCGCGATCAGCCACAGGTGGCGCATGCGGGGCCTCAATGGGTCGTCCGGCCCTCGACGGCCGCCTTCAGGCCCTTGAGCCCGTCCGCGAAGTAGCGGTTCATCGCCGCGCGCCCGGCCTCGTCGCTGAGAGTCTCCGGCGGCTCGTTGCCGGTGTCGCCCCGGTAGAAGCGGCCGATCCACGACACCTTGGAGCCGGTCCCGTCCGGGGTCACGGTGAGCGTCGCCGAGTAGGAGGAGACGGGGAGCGCCTTCAGGTCCGGGTCGGACATCCGGTACGAGTAGGTCCGGCCGTCGGCCAGCCACTCGTCCAGCCCCTCGACCAGGGTGCCGCCGGCCTTGAGGGTCACCCGGCGGGTCGTGCCCTCGACGTTGCCGCCACTGGCCTCGGCCTTGGCCACGTCCGGGTGCCAGCGCCCGATGCCGCCGAAATCGCCCACCACCTTCCAGACCGCCTCCGGGGGCGCCTGGATGGTGATCGACTGGTCGATCTTCTGCGGCGTCGGCCCGTGGGCCAGCGCCGCGCCGGCGAGGCCGACGACGGCGAGGGCCGGGGCGAGGGCCGGAAAGAGGGCGAGGGGCATCCGCATGGTCAGGTCCTGATCGCTCCGGTTGGAGCAGGGGTTGGAGCAGGGATTGGAGCAGAGTGGCCCGCGCGCCCGCGGAGCGCGCGAAGGGCGCGGGCGAGGGGTCCCGCCAGGAGGGCCAGGAGCGTCAGAGCCAGGGCCGCAGCCAGGAGGGCGGGCCGCGGGTCGAGGCGACCGGGCAGCGGGCGCGGCGTCGCCGCGGCGCGCAGAGGGGCGGCGAGACCGCCCGGGCCGTCGAGATGGACGTAGCCGAGGCCGGTCTCGGCGGCGAGGCGCTTCAGGTACGGCTCGCGGACCGACGAGAGGTGCTCGGTGCCGTGGGCGGCCTGGGCCCCGAAGGGGGCGTTGCGCGGGTTGTAGCCCTCGCGGGATTCCGCGTCGGCCGGGGGCGGCCCGGAGCGGTTCTCCTGCTGGACGTCGCTCTCGCCGAGGAAGCCAGTCTCGCGCCCGCGATCGTCGAAGCGCGGGATCGGCGACAGGCCGTAGCCGCCCGCGCCGACGATCAGCCCGCGCACCGCGCCGGGCCTGCCGTCGAAGGTCGGGCCGCCGGAGGCGGGCAGCGGCGGCGTCTCCTGGCCGTCGGTGAGGAACAGGAGGTCGGCGTCGATCTCCCCCGCCATGGCGATCGACCGGAACAGGCCGGCCGCGATGCGGCTGTCCCCCTCCCAGGCCATGCGCGGGTCGAGGGCCGCGATGGCGCCGTCCAGCGGCGCGAAGTCGGCGCAGACCTCGACCGGCGTGAACAGCAGGAACGGCCGCCGGTCGGTGAACAGGCCGACCGCCACCCGCGAGCCGCAGGGGAGGTCGGGCAGCGTCGCCCGCAGCGCCGCCTTGACGGTCTCGAGCCGGCTCACCGACCCGCCGGCGGCGGGATAGTCGCGCACCGCCATGCTGCCGGTGATGTCGACCACCGCCAGCACCGACACGCCGGTGCGGGTGACCGGGATCGGCGGCGCGACCAGGGCCGCCAGCGCCAGCGCGAGGGCGGCCGCCAGGGCGCGGAACCGCCCGTCGCGCAGGTTGCGGGCGACGAGGGTGGGCAGGACCGAGGGCAGGACGGGGGGAAGGACGCGCCGCGGGCTCACGGGCCGCCCCGCGGCTGGCCGGGGATGTCGGTCCAGATCTTCTTCGGCTCGGCGCGGAGCTCGTCCCCGGTCTTGCGGTCGAATTCCGGGTAGTCGCGCACGAGGCGCGAGGCGACGTCGAGGTTGTACTTGGCGTCCCAGAACTCGGGCCGGGCCTGGAGGGCGCGGCGGTAATCCTGCCGCGCCAGCGTCACCTGGGGCGCGGCCTTGTCGAGGTCGCCCCGGCCGATCAGCGCGAAGGCCTGCCGCATCCGCGCGTTGCCGATGACGTACCGCGCCCGGGCCGCCTCCCGCACCGCGCCGGCGCGGTCGAGGGCGTCGAGGAGGGGCTCGGTCTCGCCGAGACGGTCCCGGGCGGCGAGGAAGCCGATCCGCGCCGCCAGGAGGGCCGGCCGCGCATCCGGCTCGACCGGCCGGTCGCGGCCCGCCTCCAGGGCGGCGATCCGGTCGTCGTCGCGCGCGGCGCTCCAGCCCGAGACGGCGAACCACAGGGCGGCGGCCGCGAGGACCAGCGGCAGCGCGACCAGCAGGGCCGGCCGGACCCGGCGCCACGCCGCCGCCAAGCCGAGGCGGGGGCGGGCGGTGCGGCGCGGGGCCGGGCCGTCGAGGAGGGCGCCGGCGCTCATGCCGCCCTCCGCGCCGCCGCGCCCGCGGTCTCGGTCTCGGCCTCCGTCGCAGTCTCCGCATCCGCCGGTGCCGCCGCGAGGTCCACCTCCGCGAGCTTGGCCAGGACCAGCAGCGCGAGGCCCAGGGCGGCGAGCGCGGCGGCGAGCCCGGTCAGGTCCCGGCGCGGGCGCTCCTCGACGTAGGGGATCGGGTCCCGCTCCAGGGCCTCGATCTGCCGGATGGCGGCGGCCACCGCCTCGGCGCCCTCGGCCTCGAAGGCGCGGTAGGGCACGCCGAGGCTCTTGAAGAACAGGTCGAGATGGCGCTCCGGCGCGGCCTGGGGCGTGTCCTCGCCGGCCGGCCGGTCGGCGATGCCGGGCGATCCCTGGGTGCGCAGGAACAGCCAGTACAGGTTCGGCCGGATCCGCGCGACCGCGGCGCGCAGCTGGTCCTGGATGCGCGGGTCGATCACCGCCGCGCCGTCGGAGACCAGGAGGAGGACCCGCGAGGCGCCGACATCGATTCCGAACTGCGACAGGGCCATGCCGAGGCCCCGGCCGATATTGGTGTAGTCGAGGCCGGGCCGGTCGATGGCGGCGATCGCCGCCCGCACGGCGTCGTGGCGGTCGGTCATCGGCATGACCAGCATCGGCGCGGTGGAGAAGGCCGTCACGGCGAACAGGTCGTGCGCCCGGGCGCCGACGAAATCGGCCAGCAGGCGCCGGGAGGCCGCGGCCTTCGATTCCTCGGCGCCGGAGGGCTGCCGGCCCGCGAAGGTCTCGTTCATGCTGCCCGAGCGGTCGATCAGCAGCGAGACCTGCGCGCCGATGCCGAGGCGCTCGATCCGCGCGCCCGTCCGGTAGGGGCCCGCCAGGGCCACGATCAGGCCGGCGACGGCCAGGACGCCGGCGAGCGTCAGCGCCCGGCCGAGCCAGGCCGAGAGGGGGTCGGCCGGGGCGGCGGCGACCGCCGGCACGGAGGTCCGGCGCAGGGCCGAGCGGGCCAGCGGCAGCAGCGCCAGCGGCAGCAGCCACAGGACCCAGGGATCGGTCGCGCCGAGGCGGGCGAGGAGATCGGTCACGGCCTCACGCGCTCCGCTCCGCCGCCGCGAGCCGCGCCAGGAGCGCCTCGGCCTCGGCGCGGGGCCAGGCCGCGCGCGCGGCCGGCAGCCGGCCGCCGAAGAAGGCGAGGCGCGAGGCCTCGAAGAAGCGCGCGAGCCCCGCCGCCTGGCCCCGGAAGGCCCCGTGCCGGGCGAGGAAGGCGCCGAGATCGTCGGCCAGCACCCGCCTCCCGTCGGTCAGGTCGAGGCCCCGGTGCAGGGCCAGCAGCGCCGCCCGGTAGGCCTGATCGGGCCCGGCCCCCGCTCGCTGCCGCCGGAGCGCGCGCAGAGCCGCCGCGAAGGGCCGGCCCCGCCGCTGCCGGAACGGTCCCCAGGCCCGATCGTGCGCCAGCGCCAGCGCGGCGAGGCCCGCGAGGGCGCCGAGACCCGCCGCCGCCGCGACGTCCGGCCCGGGATCGATCCGCCCGCTCCAGCCGTCCGGGCGCAGGTACTCGGCCGGATCCTCGCGCCGCTGCGGCTGCACCTCGCGCAGGGGCGAGACGCCGAGGCTCCAGCCCGGCACCTGGACGGCCGCGGTGGTGAGCCCGGTCGCCGCCTCGCTCGCCAGCGTCAGGGGGAAGCCCGGCACCTCCAGGGTGCGGGCGTCGAGGGCGGCGTAGAAGCTCTGGTAGGTGAGGCGCAGGCGCACCCGCCGGCCGCCGGCCGCCGGGGCCTCGTCGACCGTGACGGCGCGCAGGTCGAGCCAGTAGGTCACCGGACCGGGCCGGGGCAGGGTCGCGCGCTGCAGCCGGAAGTCGGGATCGGCCAGGATCTCCACCTGCGCCTCGACCAGGTCGCCCAGGAAGATCCCGAAGGGCCGGGGGCTGCGCACCTCGACGGAGCGCACCTGCGCGGCGGCCGGGCCGGCCGTCAGGGCGAGCGGCGCGGCCAGGATGCCGGCCAGGACACCGGCGAGGACGCCGGCGCGGAGGCTGGCGAAGAGGCTGGCGGAGAGGCCGGCCGGCAGGAGGGCGGGACCGCGCGCGCCCATGCTCAGGTCGTCATCAGGTGGCGGGTGAGCGCCTGGGCGTCGAAGCGCCCGGTGAGCTGGAAGACGCGGCGGGCGAAGGGCGCGGCGGCGCGCTCCAGGGCGGCGATCCGGTCCCGCTCCCGGGCGATCCAGGCCCGGCGCAGGCTCGGGCGCAGCAGGACCACGCGGCGGCCGCCGCCCTCGAGGTCATCGAGCTCGACGAGGCCGAAGGCCGGCAGCGCCTCCGCCTCGGCGGGGTCGGCGAGCAGGATCGGCACCGTGTCGTGCGGCGCCAGGGCGGCGAAGACCCGGGCGATCAGGGCCTCCGGCCAGCGGAAGTCGGAGGCGAGGAAGACGAGCTTCGGCCGCCCGGCGAGCCGCCGCGCGGCCTCGAGCATGCCGGCGCAGCCGCGTCCCGCGCGCGGCGCGCCCGCGACCCGCTCGGCCGCGGCGACGGCCGCGCCCCGGTGGCGGGTGGCGGGGAGGGTGAGGTCGTCGCGCAGGGTCTCGTCGCAGCCGATCAGGCCGAACCCGTCGCTGATCCGGGTCGCCGAAACGGCCAGGGCCCGGCAGAGATCGCCCGTGAGCCGCGCCCGGTCGGCCGTGCCGGAAAAGCCCATCGAGGCCGAGAGATCGACCAGGACCCAGGTCTCGACCGCGGTCCGCGCCTCGAAGCGGCGGACATGCACGCCCTCGAACGGGTCGCGCAGCGTCGCGCGCAGGTCGATGCGGCGGGCATCCGGCAGCTGCAGGAACGGCACCTGATCGCGGAACGGGCCGGCGCCGCCCGCGTCGCGCCCCCGGTGAAGGCCGGCCCGGCTGCCGCGCGGCCGCCAGCGCGGCAGGTAGACGATATCGGCCGTGCGCGGGTCGCTCACGGCGCCGGCACCGTCTCGAACGCGGCCCGGCACAGGGCGGGCACGATCGCGCCGCGCTGCAGCTCGTGGACGGGCTCGAGGAAGACGCGGTGGGCCATCACCTCGGTGAAGACCGCCCGCACGTCCTCCGGCACCAGCCACTCGCGGCCCTCCAGCCACGCCCGCACCCGGGCGGCGCGCACCAGGAAGGCGACGCCGCGCGGGGAGGCGCCCCCCTGCACCAGGGTGGCGGTGTCGAGGCCCGGGAGCCGGATCCCGGCCTCCGCGGGGCGGACCAGCGCGTCCCAGAGGGCCACCACGTAGGCCTCGATCGACGGCTCCGCGCGGACGGCGTGCTGGATCGCGGCCGCGATGCCGCCGATCCGGGCGTGGTCGAGCACGCCCTCGGCGACCGCGCCGACGAGGGCGTCGGTGTCGTGGAAGCGCGGGTCGAAGACCAGGCTCCGGCGCACCGCCGCGTCCCGGGGCGCCTCCAGCCCGATCTCCATCAGGAAGCGGTCGCGGGCCGCGGCCGGCAGCTCGAAGGTCTCCTCGCGCTCGACGCGGTTGCGGTCGGCGAAGACCTGCAGGTTCGGGAACGTGTAGGTGCGGCCGAAGGCCTGGACGCTGCGCTCGGCCATCAGCCGGAGCAGCAGGGCGTGGACCTGCGGCCGCGCCCGGTTGATCTCGTTGAAGAAGAACACCGAGAGATCCTCGGCCCGGGCCAGGACCGGGCCGGGATCGACCCGCGGCCGGCCGTCGGGGCCGAGGTAGGTGTGGTAGATCAGGTCGGTCGGCATCATGTCGACCGTGCCCTCGACGCGCTCGTAGGCCCCGCCCAGCGCCCGGGCCACCGCCCGCAGCAGGGTGGTCTTGCCGACGCCGACATCGCCCTCGAGCATCACGTGGCCGCGGGCGAAGATCGCGATCGTCACGAGGCGGATCGCCCGCTCCTGGCCGACCACCGCCTTGGCGACCTCCGCCTCGAAGCGGGCCGCCGCCGCCCGCCAGTCGGTGAGCATCGTGTCTCCGGAACGGAGGGTGTTCATGAGGCGGTGCCTGCGCGTGTCGATGCGGCGTGCGCTGCCGAGCGTCGCTGTGGGCCGGCGCCGCGGCGCGGGCCGGCCCCAGGACGGTCGGATCGGTCGCGATCAGTTCGAAGAGATCTTGGCGACGTCGTACTCGAACTTGCCGGTCTTCTTGGCGTTCTCGATCCGCTTCCTGTTGCGCTCCTCCATCTGCTTGATGGATTCGGCCTGCTTGCTGACCTCCTTCGGGTCGTGCTTGGGATCGTACTTGGTCCCGGCGACCTTCTCGGGGAAGCCGGGCTTCGGCTGCCAGCAATTGCCCGGCGCCTTGCAGGTCTGACCGTCGTAGGCCAGCGCCGGCACCGCGAAGGCCGCCCCCGCGATCAGCATCGCCGCCGTGATCACTGTGCGCATCGTAGATTCCTCCGTCTCTTCCTTCGGGCGGCCGGTCGGGCCGCCGGTTCGCCCCGTCTCCCGCGGGGCGCGACTTGCCGAGAACGTCTAGTCCAGCGGCTTGCACTGGCCGGGCACGTCCTTGGCAAAGGTCTCGCCCTCCTTGAAGGGCTTGTAAGTCTTCTTCTGCTCGTCGGTGAGCCACTCGGCATCTTTCACCGGCCCCGTGTAGAGATGCCGGATCCAGGCGATGACCTGCAGCATCTCGTCGGGATTGAGATCCTCGTTGTGCGGGCCCATCATGCCGTTGGCGCCGCCCCAGAGGGTCGCGAACAGGCCGACATCGGTCGTGTTCGCCGGGTAGGTCCAGTAATCGTCGTTGAGGCCGGGCCCGACCTTGCCCTCGCCGAGATGGCCGTGGCAGCCGGAGCACGAGGTCAGGAACAGGCTCTCGCCGTTCCGCAGGCAGGACTTGTCGTCGATGTAGAGATTCTTGCCGGTCTGGAAGAAGGTCTTGACCGCTTGCGTGTCCCGCCCGCCCGGCTTGCCCTCGGCCGTGTCCATCGCCTCGCCGGTGATGGTGTTGCGGAAGACGATGCCGGTCTGCGGGCCGGACTGGGGCTGGGCGCGGGCCGCGACGGGCATCGCCACGGCGAGGGTGAGAAGGGCGACGCGGGCCGAACGTACGATGAGCATCTGTTGAGCGGGTCCTGATGTCCTGATCGATGGCCCGGGCGCGCCGGGCCGGTCTCGGGTGGGGCGGCCTCAGTTGGAGGCGACGACCGGCACCCCGTCCTGCTTGAGGATCGCCGCGATGGCGGGCCGGGCCTTCTCGATCCCGGCGTCGAGGGCCTTGCGCAGGGCCTCGTCGTCCTTGCGCACGCCCATCGACTGGTCGAAAACCTGCGGGACCTTGCGGCCGTCGCTGCCGACCGTGTCGGCCGGGACCAGCGTCATGCGCAGCGGCGTCGGGGAATCCTTGACGTAGCGGGCCACGTCCGGGCCGAAGGCGACGCCGACATCGGCCTTGTCGTTGGCGACCTCGCTGACGATGCGGGCCGGGTCGATCTGGGTGTACTGGTTGCGCGGCGAGCGGAAGTTCACCAGCGAGTAGAGGTAGGCCATGTCCTCCTCGTAGCGGCCGATATCCTTGAGCATCGCCTCGCCGGGGGAGCCGAACGGCACCACCATGTGGTCGAGGGTCTTGAGCCGCGGGTCGGACCAGGACTTCACGTCGAGATCCTTGTCGGCGCGGGTGATGAAGACGTAGCCGCTCCGGTAGTACGGCTTGGTGGTCAGCACCCGCGGGTCGTCGCTGTCGAGGCCGACGACCACGTCGCAGGTCCGCTTCTCCAGAGCGTCGCGGACGAGGTAGATCGCGGGCTTCGGGAGCCAGACGAAGACGGGCTTCTTCCCCATCGCCTCGGCGACGGCGACCGCGACGCGGTTCTCGAGCCCGGAGCCGTCCTTCATCGAGAGGGGCGGCTGCTTCTCGGAGGCGCAGATCCGCAGGGTCGCGGGGTCGGCCGGCGGGGCGGCCGGGGCCTTGCCGGGATCCGACTGGATGGCCTGGGCCTCGGATTCCTGGGCCGCCACCGGCCCGGCGGCCAGGGTGGCGAGCGTCAGGACGGCGGCGAAGCGGGCCGCCAGGATGCGTGCGCGCGGGCGCGGCATGGACGTTGATCCCTGTTGTCGAAGCGTTTCTTGATGGCGTGTCCGGAGGGACAGGCGGGGCGCCAGAGGGCCCCGCCTGTCGGGATCTGATCCCAGAACCCCGCCGGCCGAGGGGCCGACGGGATGCAGGCGGCGGTTACCGGGGGCCCTTACTTGGCGGCGTGCTGCGCGTACTCGCCGACGTTCGGGTCGTCGTACGGGCCCTTGCCGTCCAGCGAGAACACCATCACGCCGCCGCCCATCTGGGTGTAGTTGGCGAGCTTCTTGAAGGCGCCGACCGCGCCGAGACCGGCGGTCGGGTCGGCGAGGTCGAACACCAGGCCCACGCCCGGCCAGCCGCCGACGCCGTAGTAGATGGCGACGTACTGCGTGCCCTTGTGGGTGTAGGTGATCGGGTAGCCGATGGCGCCCGACGGCAGCTTGAACTTCCAGAGGAGGTCGCCGTTGTCGGAGTCGCGCGCCTTGATGAAGCCGTCCAGCGTCCCGTAGAGGACGAGGTCGCCGGCGGTGGCGGTGGTGCCACCCCAGACCGCGAAGCGCTCCATCTTCTCCCAGTTGAACTTGCCGGTGATGGCGTTGTAGCTCTTGATCTGGCCGAGGCCCTCGTAGTTCTGCCGGTCACCCTTCGGGCCCGGATACATGTTCAGCGTCGCACCGACGAAGAACTGACCCGCCCGGTAGGGCAGCATGAAGGGCTCCCAATCCATGCAGATGTGGTTGATGCCCATGTAGAAGGCTTGCCGCTTCGGGTCGTAGGAATCGTGACCCTGGTTGTGGTAGCCCATCGCCGAGGGGCAGATGTCCTTGGCGAGATGGTCCATCCGGGTGCCGTATTCCGGATCGCGCACCGGCGTGCCGGTCTTCAGGTCCACCGACTTGAACACGTTGACGGTGTCGTCGATCTTGTTGGCCGAGACCAGCGTGCCGTCCGTCCGGTCGAGGGTGTAGACGATGCCGTTGCGGTCCGGGTGGGTGAGGAGCTTCCTCATCTTCCCGTCCTTGTCCTTCTGGTCGGACAGCATCATCACGTTGACGCCGGCATAGTCCCACTCGTCGTGGGGCGTCTTCTGGTAGCCGAACTTCGCCTCGCCGGTGTCGGCGTCGCGGCCGAAGATCGTCATCGTCCACTTGTTGTCGCCGGGACGCATGGTCTCGTTCCACGGCGCCGGGTTGCCGGTGCCGAAATAGATCAGGTTGGTGCCCGGATCGTAGGCGTACCAGCCCCAGTTGGTGCCGCCGCCGATCTTCCAGGCGTCGCCCTCCCAGGTCGAGGTGCCGAGGCCCTTCTGGCCGTAATGGGCGTTGTGGATGTTGAAGTCCTTGGCGAGCAGCAGGTCCTCGTCCGGGCCGGTGGCGTAGGCGCGCCAGACCTGCGCGCCGGTCTTGACGTCGTAGGCGGTGAGGTAGCCGCGCACGCCGAGCTCGGCGCCCGAGGAGCCGATGATCACCTTGTCCTTCACCACGTAGGGGGCGATCGTGAGGGTCGAGCCGACCTTGATGTCGGAGTTCTCGACCTTCCACACCGTCTCGCCGGTCTGGGCGTTGAGGGCGGCGACGTTGCCGTCGAGCTGGGTCTTGAGGATCAGCGCCGGGGTCTTGCCGTCGCCGGGCCAGTAGGCGAGGCCGCGGTTCACGAGATCGCAGCAGGCCACCGAGCGCGCGGCCGGGTTCTGCTTGGGCTTGTCCTGCCAGAGGATCTTGCCCGGATCGTCGAGGCCGAGGGCGAAGGTGTTGTTGGGGAACGAGGTGTGGATGTACATGACGCCGTCGACGACGAGCGGCGCGCCCTCGTGGCCGTTGAGCAGGCCGGTGGAGAACGTCCAGGACGGCTTGAGCTGCTTGACGTTGCTCTTGTTGATCTGCGTCAGGTCGCTGTAATTGTTCGAGTCGTAGTTCTTACCGGGCATCACCCAGTTCTCGTCGCTCTTCGATTTCTCGACGAGCTTGTCGTTGGCCTGCGCCACGCCCGCCATGGCGACCGGCGCGAGCGCCATGATCGCCAATGCCGAGACGGAATTCCGGAGCCTGATCATCCTGCGTCTCCTCGCCGGACTGCCACGCCGTTTGGCCTCGCAGTCATCGTGGTGTTGATTCGATGGCGACACGACTTTCACCGACAAATCCGCCTCCAGCGTCGCGATAACCGGGCTATTTCCAGTATTCGCTGAGCTTATGAAAGACTTATTATCGTTGTGCGCCACTTGATTATTCGCACGGCTTGTAATGCGTGTCTTTGCAAAACGAAACATTTCTTTTCGGGATGATTTGGCAACAGAACACCGGAGATCTGGTAAGATCACGGAGACCTTGACCGAGAGCCGGCCGCCATCCCAGACATGTGGGCCAGACAGGTGGGAACGATACGTGGGCGTGCGGGCCCGGAGCCGTCCGCCGACCCGTCCCGGGAGGACGCCATGGGTCATGTCACGGGCTGCACGGCCCGCTCTCCGGCGCTGGCCGCCTGCTGGGCGGCTCTCGCCCTGGCGCCTGCGGCTCTGGCACCCGCGACCTTGGCGCCTGCGGCCCTGGCGGCCGGGACCGGCGGGGAACGCCGTCTCGCGGCGCTCTACCAGCAGGACGGGCGGCGCGAGCTGACGGGGGCCGACCTGGAGCGCTTTCCCGGCGCGGGCGTCCTGTGGTGCCGGCGCCCGGACGGGATTCCCCAGAAGGCCGCCGCCGCGTGGCTGATCGGGAGCCGGTCCCTCGTGCTGATGAACGCGCACAATTTCCGCAATCGACAACTGGAGGTTACTCGAAACGTCGCCGACTGCTACTTTCAGATAGCAGGTCGGAACTACGCCTTCGTGCCCGAGATCCTGGAACTCGGCGTCGAGCCCGAGGCGCGGCGCCTGCACATCACCGACGACTGGGCGCTGCTGCGCCTCGCCGAGCCGGCCGAGGCGCGGCCGCAGCCGATCCCGGACCCGCCCACCCTTCCGACCGGCGACCTGACGCTCCCGGTGACGATGGTCTCACCGGCCGGGCACGAGAACTACCGGGGGCAGAGCAGCCGGGAATCCTGCGCCGTCCGGCGGATCGATCCGCCGAGCGAGGGCGCGATCCGCCGCGCCCGCCACGATTGCAACGACGGCTACGGCGGATCGGGCTCGGGCCTGTTCGACGCGGAGGGCCATCTCATCGCGATGCAGAGCGCGTCGCTCTCGATGAACCAGCGCCACGCCTTCGACATCGAGTTCCACTACGGCTCGGCCCTGCTGATCGAGGGCCGGCTCCACGAGGCCCTCGAAGCTCAGGCCCGCGCGACCCGGGACCGCTAGGGCGGGCCGCCCCCGGGTGTCCGCGGCGCCTCCCCGGGAATCCGGTAAGCTCCCGGTAAGCAAGGCGGCGGTTTCCGTCCCGGCCCCGGGGGAAGCGCTCGACGGCGCCGCGGCGGCGAGCCAAAACTTAACGTTGAACCTCGAATCTGGTCCCGCGAGGGAGCCGGTATGCCCGCTGTCGGAACGTTCAGGGTCTGCGCGCCGGGACGGCCGCCGTTCGCGGCGGCCGTGGCAGAGGGCGTGGCCGAGGCGGTCGCGCTGCCATCCGTGCTCGTCACGATGCTGGGCAGCCTGATCGAGGCCTGGCCCCGGCAGATCTACACACAACCCCTGGTGACCACCCGCTTCCTCGGCCAGCGGACCACCTACGTCTGCGATCCCGGCCACATCCGCGGCCTGATGGTCGACCAGGCCGAGGCGCTGGAGCGGGAGCCGTTCATGCTCCGGGCGCTGGCCCCGGCCCTCGGCGCGGGGGTCCTCACCGCGGACGGGGACCACTGGTGGCGTCAGCGCAGGACCGCGACCCCGATGTTCCGCCCGGACCGGGTCCGGAGCTTCGTGCCGGCCATGGCCCGGGCCGCCGCGGCGACGCGGGCGCGCTGGCGCGACGCCGATCCCGCCGGGAGCGAGCGGGACATCCTGCGCGAGATGATGCGCACGACGTTCGACGTCATCGTCGCCACGATGGTGTCGGGCGATCCCCACCTGGAGGTCGGGCCCTTCGGGGCCGCGATGGACGCCTATCTCGGCCAGACCAGCTGGAAGATCGCCCTGGAGATGCTGCGGGCGCCGGCCTGGGTCCCGCATCCGGGGTCCCGGGCCGGGGCGGAGGCGGTGCGCTACCTGCGCGGCGAGGTCGCCCGCACGATCGCGCGCCGCCGGTCCCGCGGCGAGCCCGGCTCCGACCTCCTCGGCCTCCTGCTGCAGGCGCGGGACCCGGAGACCGGCGCGCCGCTCACCGAGGCGAGCCTCGTCGACAACCTGCTGACCTTCGTGTCCGCCGGCCACGAGACCACCGCCCTGGCGCTGGCCTGGACCTTCCGGGTCCTGGCCGAGCACCCGGAGGTGGAGGAGCGCGTCGTCGCCGAGATGGCGCGCCTCGGCGCCGATCCCGAGTCCGATCCCGGTTCCGTGGACCGGCTCCCCTACACGCGTCAGGTGCTCCTCGAGGTGATGCGCCTCTATCCGGCGGCCCCGCTGATCGTGCGGCGGACGCGGGCCCCGGTCCGGCTCGGGGACACGGTCGTGCCGGCCGGGCAGTCGGTCCACGTGCCGGTCTACGCCCTGCACCGGCACGCGCTGCTCTGGGACAGGCCGGAGGCGTTCGACCCGGGCCGCTTCGCGCCGGAGCGGGCCGCCGCGCGCGACCGCTACGCCTACCTGCCGTTCGGCGCCGGCCCGCGGGTCTGCATCGGCATGGGCCTCGCCCTGACCGAGTGCCTCGTCGTCCTGGCGACGCTGCTGCCCGCCTTCCGCCTCCGGCCGGTGACGGCCGAGATGCCGGCGGCGCAGTTCCGCGTGACCCTGCGGCCCAGGGGCGGCCTGACCATGAGGGTCGCGCCCCGCCACGGGGCCGGGGAAGGGGCCGGGCAGGGGGCCGGGCACGGGGCCGAGCAGGGGGCGGCCCATGCCGCCTGAGATGCCGCCTGAGGTGTCACCCGAGGTGTCGCCCGAGATCTCCGCGGGCGCGACCGGGCCGGGCGCGCGGCGGGGGACCTGGCCGGACCGCCGGCCGGAATCGCTGCTCGACCGCCTCTTCGGTCCCGACGCCGACGATGCACTGCCGAGCCGCTACCGCCTGCAGGTGCGCGCGGGGCTCCTCGACGAGACGCTGAAGCTCGCCACCTACTCGGCGGTGACGCACCTGATCATCGCGCTGGCCGTCGCGTACTTCTTCTGGGGTTCGGCCTCGCACACCTACCTCCTCGGCCTGCTCGCCGTGGTCGCGGTGCTGATCACGGCGGCGACCTACGCGACCTGGCTCTACTGGCGCACCCACGGCGACACCGCCTCGGCGCACACCGTCCGATGGGGCTGCCGGATCTCCGCCGGCCTCGCCTTCGCCCTGGGCCTCGCCTGGGCGACCCTGCCGGTCGTGCTGTTCGCCCCCTCCGGCGGCGACGCGCGGCTGCTCGTCGTCGCCATCGTGGCCGGCCTGATCTCGGACGCCTACGTGGTCGGCCCGCTCCTGTCGGTCTCGTACCTGTTCGCGGTCCCGGTCATCGCCGGCAGCTTCGTCGGGCTGGCCCGGTCCGGGGAGCCGGTCGCGCTCAGCATCGGCTTCCTGCTCGCCGTCTACGCGATCTTCGTGGTGACGAGCGTGAGCCGCATGAGCCGCCTGTCGCGCCAGCGCATCCTCGACCGCGTGCGGGTCGAGGACCAGAGCGAGACGATCGGGCTGCTGCTCAACGCCTTCGAGGCGAATGCCAGCGACTGGCTGTGGGAGACGGACGGGACCGGACGGTTCCAGCACGTCTCCACCCGGATGGCGGACGTGCTGGCCTGCCCGGTGCAGAGGCTCCAGCACGCCTCGTTCCCGGCGCTGCTCGCCGGCCGGGCGGAGGCGCCCCCCGAGGCCGACCAGAGCGCCGACCTCGTGGACCGTCTCCGGCGGGGCGTCGCCTTCCACCAGCACCTGATCGCCGTCGACACGCCGGCCGGCCGGCGCTGGCTCCGGCTGAGCGGCAAGCCGTTCCTCGACCAGAAGGGGCGCTTCGCGGGGTTCCGGGGCGTCGGCTCCGACGTGACCGAGGCCCGCCGGGCGGAGGCGCACATCGCCTATCTGGCCACCCGGGACCCGATGACCGGCCTGTCGAACCGGGTCATGTTCCACGACGTCGCGTCCGAGGCCTGCGCGGCCGCCGCGCAGAACGCGCCGCAGAACGCGCAACCGGCCCCGGACGCGACGGTCAGCCTGCTCTACCTCGACCTCGACGGCTTCAAGACCGTCAACGACAGCATCGGCCACGCCGCGGGCGACGCCCTGCTGGGGCAGGTCGCCGATCGCCTGCGTGCCCTGCTCCCGGCCGACGCGCAGGCGTTCCGTCTCGGGGGCGACGAGTTCGCGATCCTGCAGCGCGGCCGGGACGGTACGGCCGCGCAGACCCTGGCCGAGGCCACGATCGCGACTCTGCGCGAGCCCTACCTCATCGACGGCGTCCGGGCGGAGATCGGCGTCAGCGTCGGGATCGCCTGCGCCCCCGCGGACGCGACCGAGCCCGAGGACCTGCTCCGGAAGGCGGATCTCGCGCTCTACAGCGCCAAGCAGGGCGGCAAGGGGCGCTGGCGGGGCTTCGACCGCGACCTGGACGTGCGCGTCCAGCGCCGGCACGAACTCGACGAGGCGATGCGCCAGGCCCTCGCCGACGGCGAGATGGCGCTGCACTACCAGCCTTTGGTCAGCCTGCAGGACGGCCAAGTGGTCGGCTGCGAGGCGCTGCTCCGCTGGACCCGGCCCGGTCTCGGCCCCGTCTCGCCCGCCGAGCTGATCCCGATCGCCGAGGGAACCGGCTTCATCCTCGCGCTCGGGCGCTGGGCGCTGCGGCGGGCCTGCGCGGAGGCGCTGACCTGGCCGGCGCGCCTGCGCGTCGCCGTCAACATCTCGTCGGTCCATTTCCGCCGGCCCGACTTCTTCGCCGACGTCGCGGCGGTGCTGGGCGAGACCGGCCTCGCGGCGGACCGCCTGGAGATCGAGATCACCGAGTCGATCTTCCTCGCCAACACGCCGCACGTGCTGGACAATCTCCGCTCCCTGCGGGCGCTCGGCGTGCGGATCGCCCTCGACGATTTCGGGACGGGCTACTCCTCGCTGAGCTACCTGACGCAGTTCCCGGTCGACAAGATCAAGATCGACCGCGCCTTCGTGCGCGACCTGAGCAGCCGCCCCGAATGCCTGACGGTGATCGAGGCGATCATGGTCATCGCCCGCGACCTGCGCATCGACGTCACCGTGGAGGGCGTCGAGACCGAGCAGCAGGCCGAGCTGCTCCGGCTGCGGCGCTGCAACAGCGCGCAGGGCTTCCTGTACAGCCCGGCCCGGCCGCCCGAGGAGATCCCCGGCCTGATCGAGAGCCTGCCCCGGCGGGCGCTCCCGACGGAGCGGGCGGTCCGCGCGGTCGCCTGAGGGCGGACGAGCCCGGATCCGGGTTGCCACGCGGGCCGGAACGGCTCTAGCGGGAGACGACCACGCGGAACCGGGACACAGGCGCGCCATGCCCAAGGTCGTCATCAGCGAGTTCATGGACGAGGCCGCGATCGCGGCCGAGCTCGCCGGCCTCGACGTGCAGTACGATCCCGGCCTCGTCGACCGGCCCGGAGACCTCGCCGCCGCCGTGGCCCAAGCCGACGCCCTGATCGTGCGCAACCGGACGCAGGTGCGCGGCGCGCTGCTCGAGGCCGCCCGCGACCTCAAGGTCGTCGGACGCCTCGGCGTCGGCCTCGACAACATCGACATCCCGGCCTGCCGGGCGCGCGGCATCGCCGTCTACCCGGCCACCGGCGCCAACGACGGCGCGGTCGCCGAGTACGTGGTCGCCACCGCGCTGCTGCTCCTGCGCGGCGCCTACGGGGCCACGGCCCGCGTGGCGGCCGGCACGTGGCCGCGCAACGCCCTGATGGGCCGCGAGATCGCCGGCAAGCGCCTCGGCCTCGTCGGCTTCGGGTCGATCGCCCGCGAGACTGCCCGGAGGGCGGCGGCCCTCGGCATGACGGTCGCCGCCCACGACCCCTTCGTGGCCGCGGGCGACCCGGCCTGGAACCCGGCCTACGGCCCCGTGCAGAGCCAAGCGCTCGACGCGCTGATCGCGCAGAGCGACGTGCTCTCGCTGCACGTGCCGCTCACCGATCAGACCAGCGGGTTGATCGACGCGGCGGCGCTGGCCCGGATGCCCAGGGGCGCGATCCTGATCAACGCGGCAAGGGGCGGGGTGGTGGACGAGGCGGCCGTGGCGCAAGCCCTGCGCTCCGGCCATCTCGGCGGCGCGGCGCTGGACGTGTTCGACCGCGAGCCCCTCGACGCCGCGGCGGGCGCCGTCTTCGCGGACCTGCCGAACCTGATCCTCACGCCGCACATCGCCGGGGTGACGCAGGAATCGAACGTGCGCGTCTCTGCCGTCACGGCCCAGGCCGTGCGCCACCACCTCACGGGGAGCTGAATCGGGAGGGCCCGCGCGCGGCTGCACATCGACGGCAACCTGCGCGCCGCGCGGGTCGTCTTCGACGGGCTCGACCAGGAGGCTCAGCGCAGGGCGAGCACCTGGGCAGCGTGCGAGGCGACGGCCTGCACGGCCGGGAGATCGTAGGCGTAGACGCGGCCGGCCAGGATCGCGAGCGCCAGCGTCCAGAACACCGCACCGCCGACGCGCCGCGCCGTGCGGTCGCCGGTCGAGGTGGCCGGGCAGGCGCCGGCGACGCCGTCGGCGACGGGCTCGCCGAACGGATCGAAGGCCGGCGACTGGTTTTCAGAAGCGCTGCGCATGGTGCCGAATGTCGCGCTCGGCAGGTCCGTTCGCAATGGACACGTCTTTCGAATTTCGCTGCGCACGGAGATGCTTGTTCTCCATTCGATCCCCACGACAGGCAGGTTCTTCTCAGAGGGCCGGTTCGACCGCCGGGAACGCGATATCTTCTTCCCGGCGGGGGCCGGGACCGCCCGCTCCCGGGGCGGCGGGCGTGTGGTAGGCCATGCGCTCGCGGCGCCCCCGCAGGGGCTCGCGGCTGACTTCGCGCCACGCCTCGGCCGGCGCCCCCGCGGCCCGCCGCGCGGCCTCCGAGACCAGGATCGGGACGCCGTGGAGCTTGGTCGCCTGCTCGAGGCGGGCGGCGACGTTGACGGCGTCGCCCAGCACGGTGAACTCGTAGCGCGCCTCCTCGCCGATGATCCCGCAGAACACCTCGCCGTAATGGACGCCGACACCGATGCGCACGGCCTGCGCGGGTGCGGCCCTGTCGGTCCAGCGGGCGATCACCGCGACGAGGTCCTGCGCGAAGGCGAGGGCGCGGGCCGCGTCGTCGGGCCGGGGCTCGGGCAGGCCGAACACCACCAGGGCGCCGTCGCCGATGAACTTGTCGACCACGCCGCCCCGCAGGCGGGCGAGGCGCGTCACCCGCCGCCGGAAGGCGGACAGGAACTCGGAGAGCCGGTGCGGATCCAGGCTCTCGGCCAGGGTGGTCGAGCCGCGCATGTCGACGAACACGATGGCGGCCTGCTGGCGGCGGCCGGCCTTCAGGCTCCCGTCGCCGTCGGCGAGCCGCAGGACCAGCTCCTGCGGCAGGAACCGCGACAGCCGGTTGCGCCGGGTCGCCTCCCGCAGTGCCGACACGGCGAACAGCACGAACAGCACCGCCAGGGCCCCGACCATGACCCAGATGGCCAGGGCGATCCGCGACACCGTCGCCTGCCGCCGCTCCATCCGCCGCGCCTCGTGCGCCTCCATGCGGCGCACCCGGTCGCGGATCGCGTCCATCACCTGCTTGCCGCGCCCGTCCGCCACGGAGGCGCGGGCCGCCGCGCCGTCGCCGGCGCGCATGAGGGCGACGCTGGCGCCGAGCTCGTCGAGCTTCCGGCGGATCAGCCCGGCCAGGGTGTCGAGGTCGCCCCGCTGGTCGGGATCGTCCTGGACGAGGTCGCGCAGGAGATCGAGCTGCTGGTCGACGTTCAGCCGCCCCTCTGTGAAGGGCAGCAGGAAGGCCTCGTCGCCGGTGAGCAGGTAGCCGCGCTGGCCGGTCTCGGCGTCCTGCACCGCCGACAGGACCCGGGCGAGGCGCCCGTCCACCGCCACGGTGTGGCGCACGGCGTCGACGCCGCGCTGCTGGTACACGAAGGCGCCGAGCGCGATGGCGGTCATCACCAGGATCGTGGCGAACCCCACCGTCATCCAGGTCACGGTGCGCGAGCGCAGGGATCGCTGCACCCGCGCGCCCACGCGCGCGCCGACACGCGCCCTGACCGAGGCGGCGTCCGGCGCGGCGTCGCTCCGGTCCGATTCTGTTGCGGTGGCGGGCACGGTGGCGGGCGCGGGCGCTGGAACGGACATGTCAGGCCCCGCCCGCGCCGTGCAGCCGGACGGGCCGCCCGGTCCGCCCCCCGTCCTCGGCCGCCCGCGCCCGGCAATCCGCGATGGTCGCCCGCGCCGTGTCGATCGCGACGGACGCCGCCGACATGGTGCGGGTGTCCGGCTCCCGCTCGCGTGCGTAGCGGACGACGTCCATGGCCAGCGCGTCGACCTCGACGGTGAGCGCCTCGATCGCCGCCGGGTCGCGCAGCGCCCGGGCCTGCCCGGCGATCTCCAGGAGCCGGTCCAGGAGCTCGTCGATGCGCTCGCGGCGCAGGCTGGCGAGGCGCTGCCGGATCCAGGCCAGCACCGAGACGAGGCCGCCCACCAGCGCGCCGAGGAGGTAGAGCGTGTCGCCGTAGCGCTCGATGAAGCCGTGCTGGTCGCGCTCGTAATAGTCGATCGCCCCCGGATGGATCGGGATGCGGGCGCTGGTGGCCGCCACGGTCGTGTCGTAGGCCGGGGCCTGGACGTACTCGGCGGCGTCCGTCGCCAGGGCGGCGGCGCCGCGCTTCTCGAAGAGCTGCTGGGTCACGTCGGCCGCCACGACGCGGCTCAGGGAGGCCCGGGCCATCAGCCGGTACGAAGCGCCCACCGTCTTCACGTCGTCGGCCGGCAGCTTCGGGCGGCCGCCGAACAGGCCGCCCGGGACGGTGACCGCCTGGAGCCGCGGGAAGCGCTCGATCACCGCGCCGTCATCCTCCACGGCGACGAACGCCACCTTGCCGCCGCGGGCGACGCCCTGCACGGCCGAGACCAGGGCCAGCGCCTTCGGCGCCGAGGGCGCGATGATGCTGACGAAGGCGTCGATCCGCTTCTCGCGGAAGGCGCCGGCCACCGCCTCCTGGTCAACCGGGACCAGCAGGACCGTCGAGTCCCGGGCCGGGCCGGCGGCCTCCTCCAGGGTGAGCCCGTAATAGCCGAGGAGGTTCCGGAGCAGCCAGAGATCGGCGTCCCGGTGCGCCGCGATGCCGAGCCGCTTGCCGGCGAGCTTCGGGAAGCTGGTGATCCCGGCCTGCTCGGGCGAGGCGATGACCATCGCTTGGTCGCGCAGGATCGCCAGGGTCAGGCCGTTCGTCGGCAGCAGCACGTCGGGGCGGACCACCGCGAGGTCGGCGCGCCCGTCCTGCAGGGCGGCGGCGCTCTCGCGCACGTCGTCGAAGGACAGGATCTTCAGCCGGACATTCTCGTGCGCGGCCTCGAGCGCGTCCGCGTAGGCCTTGATCAGGCCGGGCTCGGTCCCGTCCCGGGGGGCGACCGCGATGGTGAGCACCGTCGCCTGGAGCAGGTACCACGCCGCGACCCCGCCCGCGCCCAGGAGGGCGGCCCCGGCCAGGAGCAGGGTCTCCCGGCGCAGGATCCAGGCGGGGAGGGTCCACATCGCCCCGGCCACTCAGAACAGCGAGATCAGCACGATGCCGCCGACCATCAGGGCGGCGCCGATCAGGCGCGGCGGGCCGGCCTTGACCCGCTTCATGCCGAACCAGCCGAAATGATCGAGCGCCACCGAGGTCAGGAGGTTGGCGGTGATGAGCAGGCCGTTGAAGGCGCCGGCCCCGACCTTGTCGACGAAGAGCAGCCCGGCGAAGACCGCGACCGCCCCGGTGAGGCCGGCGAGGGGCATCCACCAGCGGACGCCCGCGACGTCGTCGCGGGTCGGCAGCGGCGACGGCCGCAGCAGGAACATCAGCGCGAACACGAACACGACCGGCACGAACGAGACCGTCGCGGCGAGCCAGGGATTCTCCAGGGCCCCGCGGAGCTGCGCGTTCCAGACCACGCCGATCGCCATCAGGGCGCCGGCCACGAGGATGAACGGGTAGAGCAGCTTGCCGCCGACCCCCGAGCCGCCGCCGTCGCTCTTGCCGCCCGAGCGCGCGATGAAGGTGACGCCCACCGCCATCAGCAGGCCGCCGAGCCAGGGCATCGGCTTGAAGCCCGCCGCCTGCAGGCCGAACAGGCCGAGCGCGTCCATCGCCAGGGAGGTGAGGATGTTGGCGGTGAGCGTCAGGCCGTTGAACGGCCCGGCGCCGACCTTGTCGATGAAGGCGAGGCCGCCGAACACCGCGACCGCGCCGGCCAGGCCGCCGAGGGGCGCGTACCAGGGCATCTTGCCCAAGCTGTCGAGGCTCGGCAGCGGCGTCGGCATGGTGAGGAACAGGGTCGTGAACACGAAGACGATCGGCAGGAACGACACCGTCGCGGCGAGCCACGGATTGACCATGCGGCCGCGCAGCTGCGCGTTCATGGCGTTGCCGATCGCCTGCAGCGCGCCCGCCACCAGGATGAAGGGATAGAGGAGGGCAGCCGTCACGCGCGCGGACCTTCGGGTTTGCGGGGAAGGGTCAGACGAGGAGCAGGCCGGCGAGCGCCAGCGCGAGGGCCGGCGGCATCACCAGCAGGCCGAGCTTGAGGAAGGTCCAGGCGCCGACATCCTGGCCCTCGCGGCGGATGGCGGTGAGCCAGAGGATCGTCGCGAGCGAGCCGGTCACCGACAGGTTCGGCCCGAGATCGACGCCGATCAGGATCGCGCCCGCCACCTTCTCGGGCACGTGGGCGGTCTGGACCGCGGCGCCCGCGATCAGCCCGGCCGGCAGGTTGTTGACGAGGTTGCACAGCACCGCGACGAGGCCGCCCGCCCCCCAGGCGGTGGCCTCCGGGGCGGCGTGGGCGTAGCCCTTGAGGAGGTCCGCCAGCATCGCCAGGACGCCGGTCTTCTCCAGGGCCTCCACGAGGACGAACAGCCCGGCCACCAGCGGCAGCACGCTCCACGACACGTCCTTGGCCACCTCGACGAGGCCGCCGCGCTTGAGCAGCAGCACGACGATCGTGGTGGCGAGCCCGGCCACGAAGGTCGGCAGGCCGAGGTCGAGGCCGAGCGCGGAAGCCGCGATCAGCACGCCGCCGGTCGCCACGATGCCGATCCCCGCCACGAGGCCGGTGCGGGAGAGCGGCTGTGCCTCGACGTCGGTGGCGACCTCCTGCCCGCGCAGGGTCTTCGCCTGGGTCAGCCGCAGCACCGCGTAGGTCGTCGCGATGGCCAGCAGCGAGGGCAGGGCGAACAGGCCGAGCCAGCGCACCAGCGGCGGCATGTGCTCGGCGAAGACCACGAGGTTGGCCGGGTTCGAGATCGGCAGCACGAAGCTCGCCGCGTTGGCGATGAAGGCGCAGATGAACAGGTAGGGGAGGGGGTTCTCCACCTTGGCGGCCTTGGTGGCCGCGTAGACGGCGGGCGTCAGCACCACCGCGCAGGCGTCGTTGGACAGGAACACCGTGACGACGGTGCCGACGAGGTACACGAGGGTGAACAGCCGGGTCGCCGAGCCCCTGGCGGCGCGCACGGCGATCGAGGCGAGCCAGTCGAACAGGCCCTCCTTCCGGGCCACCTCCGACATCAGCATCATGCCGACGAGGAACAGGTAGACGTCCGTCCCCTTCAGCACGCCGTCCCAGGCGGTGGCGGGGGCGAGCAGGCCGAGGGCCACGAGGGCGCCGGCCCCGAGCACCGCCCAGATCGCCTCCGGCCACGCGAACGGCCGCAGGATGACGCCGAGGGTCGCGAGGGCGGCGATCGTCCAAGTCGCGATGTTGGGGGTCAGCGTCAGCGCGCCCATCGGTTGCGGTGGTCCTCTGGTGGGGTGGATCGTGCGGCGCGGTGTGCCGCGATTCGGGCGGGACCGGCTACCAGTGCCGGCCGTTGCGGTTCGGCCCGAGCTGGTCGCCCCGGAGCCCCTTCTCGGGCCAGGCCGGCAGGCGGAACGCGTCGCTGCCGGGGCGCTCGTGCGCGGGCGGCGGCACGAAGCTCCGGTCCACGGGCTCGATCACCTCGGTGTCGGTGTTGCCGGTGCCGTCCGCGACCGTGACGGCGAGGCGGCGCGCGCCGTCCCGCCAGGGGATGCGGGCGTGGACCGTCCGGGGGCCGTCCGGCACCATCGGGTGGGCCGGGCCGCCATCGACGCGCAGGTGACAGCGCCACGCGGCCCGCGGCCGGTCCGACAGCACGAGGGCGCGCACCGAGACCGTGCCGTCGGCGGCGTCGAGGGGCGCCGTGGCGAGGCGCCGGTCGGCGGGGCTCGTGACCATCACGAAGGGCAGTGCCCGGTCGAGGGGCTTGAACCGCCAGCTCGCGACCGGCCCGTCGATCGCCGCGACCGCGTAGCCGACCGAGCCGTCCTCGTTCTGGCCGACCGAGCGGGCCGCGGCGTAGAGGGTGCGCCCGTCCGGGGCGAGCTCGTTGTAGTGGGTGTGGCCCATCTCGACGAGGCGGACGCCGTAGTGGCGGATCAGACCGGCGAGCGCCGCCCGCTCGTCGGGCACGCAGAGGTCGTCCGGGTAGGTGTGGGCGAAGACCGCGCAGGGCTGGCCCTCCCGCTCGGCCCGGGCCAGCTCCTCGCCGAGCCACGCGAGCTGGTGGGGGCCGAGGCGGAAATCGAGGCCGAAGCCCTTCTGGCCGTAGCCGGGGCTGACCATGTCGAGGAACAGGCAGCGCACGCCCGCCCAGGTCTCGGCGAAGTAGTAGTGCGTCACCGAGACGGGGTCGCGCGGGCGCGGCAGGTCGTGGCGCCGCGCCGCGTGGCCGCCGCCGCGCGGGCTGCCCGCCACCGCGGCGAACAGGGCGTCGAAATCCGCCATCGTGCCGTGCTGGCGGTCGTGGTCGCCGGCGATCAGGCGCACCGGCAGGTCCGGGTGCCGGTCCAGGGCCTCGCGCAGGACCGCGTACTGCTCCGCCCGCCCGTCCTCGGCGAGGTCGCCGGGGATGTAGACGAAGTCGAGGAGACCGTGTCGGTGCAGCCCCGCCACCTCGGCGAGCATCGCCCGCAGGTCGGCAGCGTGGGGGTCGGAGGCCCGCTCGAGATGCAGGTCGCCGACATGCGCGAAGGCGAACACGCCGTGGCTCGCCGTCATGGTGCGCCCGCGCGCCGTCTGTGGTTTCCCTGAGCCATCGTGCCCCCCGGACAGGCCCGTCCGCCCCGGCCGGGAGATCGGCCGCGGTGGTCGCGACCGGCCCGACGTTTCGGAGCCGGCGGGGTTCCGGCCCGGGGGGGAGACGCGCGCCGGTGGGGCCCTACATTTTCGTGAGCGCGGGCCCGATCCGTGCGCGGCGCCGCGAAGTGTCGTGAAAACAGACACTCGCTGTCCTCTCAGCCGACAGATCCGGGCGATGTCGGCCCAAGGTCAGCCCGGGGTCAGCCCGGGGTCAGCCCGGGGTCAGCCAATGACTCCGCCGGCCGGCGGGCCTGTCGGCGCGCCTCAGTGCACGCGCCGGAACAGGTCCGGCAGGTAGCGTTCCAGGGTCTCGTGTCCCTCGAACTGCACGTCCACGGTGGCGGCCGCGCCCCACGGGCGGTGGAGACCCACGACCCGGCCGCGGGCATGGCGCCAGATCCCGAGGATCTCGGCGAGGTCGAGCCGGTCGAAGACCACCTCGTCGCCCGGGGCGAGGACCGGCGCGGCGACGCCGGACCAGGCCTCGGGGACCGGGCGGCGGGGCATCTCCGCGACCCGGGAAGGCTCATCCCCCGGATCGAGGATGGGGGAGAAGGTTTCGTTCGCGGAGTGCTCGCGGAAGAGCATGATCTTCACTAAGCCGTTGCGATGACTGGATAATCGCAGGTTCAATCCGATCCGACAAGGCTTGTTCCGGCGCTTCCCCCGCCGGACCGACCTGTATTCGGCGCCCGGTCCGGGCGACCGGGATCCGCCCGGGCGCCGCGCCCCGTCCCCGGGGCCGGACCGCCCGCGGGACCGCGCGCGCGGGGACGGAGCGGGGCCGGAGAGGAGCCCCGCGGGGGCGCAGCATGCGCCTCTCCGGTTCAGGGGTATCGGGAGATCGTTCGTGTCGTCGAACGACGATCTTTAGAATTTCGGGGCGGGCCGCGCTGATCTAAACCTGACGCGAGACAATCATCCACGTGAGACGGCGCCTGTCGACTTGATGGATCGTGTCCGCATGCCTTCGGATGCGGCGCGAACCATCGCGGCCCGGCAGCCGGACTTGCCCCCGTCCATCCCGATCAGAGTTCCCGCCCGATGAAGTTCCTGCGTCTCCTCGCCGTCGCGGCGCTCAGCCTCGGGGCCCTCCCGGCCGGGGCGGAGACCCTCCGGGTCGGCGTCGTGCCCGGCGCCTACGGCGACGCCGTCACGGTCGCGGCCCGGGAGGCCAAGGCCGAGGGCCTCGACGTCAAGGTGGTCGAGTTCAGCGACTGGACGACGCCCAACGTCGCCCTCGACGCCGGCGACATCGACGTGAACTTCTTCCAGCACCGCCCCTTCATGGAGAATGCCGCCAAGCAGAAGGGCTACGCGTTCGACATCGTCGGGCTCGGGATCCTGTCCAATATCGGCCTGTACTCCCTGAAGCATAAGAGCTTCGACCAGATCCCGGCGGGCGGCACGGTGGCGATCGCCAACGACCCGGTGAACCAGGGCCGCGGCCTGCTGCTCCTCCAGAAGGCCGGGCTGATCACGCTGAGGGACGGTGTCGGCTTCCTCGGCACCCTCGACGACATCGTCGAGAACCCGAAGACGCTGCGGTTCACCGAGGTCGAGGGGCCGCAGCTCGCGCGGATCACCGGCGACGTCGACCTCGCCCTGGGCTACCCGCACTTCATCGTGGCGGCCGGCAGTTTCGACCCGACCAGCGGATTGATCTATTCCGGTATCGAGGACCGGCGCTTCGCCGTGAGCTTCGTCACCAAGGCCGCCCGCAAGGAGGACCCCGTGATCCGGAAATTCGTGACGCTCTTCCAGAATTCGGAGGCCGTGAAACAGCAGATCCGCAAGTCCTTCGCCAACAGCGACAAGCTGTACCTGCTGGCGTGGCAGAACTGATGGTCGGCCTGATCTTCGACAGCCTGCGCGATCCGGGCACGCCGGCCGCGGCCGGGCGGACGGGCCCGGGCGCCGCGACCGCCGCCCGGGCCCCGGCCGCCGCGCCCGGCAGCGAGGTCGGCCGGGAGACCGGAACGGTGCGGTTCGAGTCCGTCTCGAAGACCTACCGCTCGGCCGCCGGACCGGTGCAGGCGCTCGACCGGGTGGACCTCGCGATCCCCGCCGGGGCGATCTTCGGCATCATCGGCCGCTCGGGGGCGGGCAAGTCGAGCCTCCTGCGCACGGTCAACCGGCTGGAGGCGCCGAGTTCGGGCCGGGTCCTGGTCGACGGCGCCCCGATCGACGCCCTCGACACCGACGGGCTCGTCGCCCTGCGCCGGCGCATCGGCATGATCTTCCAGCACTTCAACCTGCTGGCGGCCAAGACCGTCCGGCAGAACGTGGCGCTGCCGCTCACGGTCGCGGGCGTCCCGCGGCACGCGATCGGCCCGCGGGTCGCGGAGGCCCTGCGCCTCGTCGGCCTGGAAGACAAGGCCGACACCTACCCGTCGCGGCTCTCCGGGGGCCAGAAGCAGCGGGTCGGCATCGCCCGGGCGCTCGTGAGCGATCCGGAGATCCTGCTCTGCGACGAGGCGACCTCCGCCCTCGACCCGGAGACGACGCTGGCGATCCTCGACCTGCTGCGCGACATCAACCGGCGGCTCGGGATCACCATCATCCTGATCACCCACGAGATGAGCGTGATCCGCGAGATCTGCAGCGACGTCGTGGTGCTGGAGGGCGGCCGGGTCGTCGAGACCGGGCCGGTCTGGCGCGTGTTCGGGGCGCCCGAGCACCCGACCACCCGGGCGCTGCTCGAACCCCTGACCCGCGGCCTGCCGCCGGATCTGGCGGCCCGGCTGCAGCCGCGGCCCGCGCCGGGCGGCTGGGCGATCCTGCGGATCACCTGCTCGGGCCGGGCCGCGCCGGATCTGTCGGGCCTCGCGGGGGCCGGGGCGCCGGTGCGCCTGCTCCAGGCGGGCATCGAGCGGATCCAGGGCCACGCGGTCGGCCGGATGCTGGTGGCCGTCCCGGCCGAGGACCCAGGCGCGGAGGCGCGGCTGCGGACGCTCGGCGGCGACGTGGAGCGGGTCGGCTACGTCCCCGCCGACGCGGCGGAGGGGTGAGACGATGCGGGACCGCTCCTCCCCCGATACCCCGACCGATGCACCGCCGCCCCTGCACCCCGAACCCGGAGGCCCGCCATGTCGCCGCAGATGATCGAACGCCTCTGGCAGGCCTTCCTCGACACCGCGCTCATGGTCGGGGTCTCGGCCGGGATCGCCGTGGTCGCCGGTATTCCCCTGGCGCTGTTCCTCGTCACCTCCGGGCCCGGCGGCATCTTCGCGGCGCCGACGGCCCACCGGGTGGTCGGGACCGTGGTCAACGGCTTCCGGGCCGTGCCCTTCATCGTGCTGCTGGTGGCGCTGATCCCGTTCACCCGGCTGGTGGCCGGCACCACGATCGGCGTCTGGGCGGCGATCGTGCCGCTCTCGGTGAGCGCGACCCCGTTCTTCGCCCGGATCGCCGAGGTCTCGCTGCGGGAGGTGGATGCGGGCCTGATCGAGGCCGCCCAGTCCATCGGCTGCCGGCGCCGGCACATCCTCGCCCACGTGCTCCTGCCCGAGGCGCTGCCGGGCATCGTGGCCGGCTTCACCATCACGGTGGTGGCGATGATCGGCGCCTCCGCGATGGCCGGCGCGGTGGGCGCGGGCGGGCTCGGGGACGTCGCCATCCGGTACGGCTACCAGCGCTTCGACACCACCGTGATGGTGGTGGTGATCGCGATCCTGATCGCCCTCGTGTGCGCGGTCCAGTTCGCGGGCGACACCGCGGTGCGGCGGCTCCGGGCCCGCTGAGCGAAACCGTCCGACCTGGGCGATCCGACCGGGAGCCCACACCGATCGATCGTCCCCGGTCGACGACCTCGACATCGCCGTCCGCGCGCGCGGAGCGAAGCGATCCAGGCAGCGCCGCGTCTTCCAACCCGGCGCGGCCCCGGGGCGCTTCGCCGCGCTCGCGATGACGGCGGGACGTCCCAACCCGAGCGGTCAACCGGAAACCGTATGAGCCTGCACCTGGACGATCCCGTCACCGACCCGGTCGAAGATCGGCTGCCGCCGCCGCCGTCGCCGCCGCACCGGATCCGCTCGGACGCCGAGGCGATCGCGGCCGCGCGGGCCGTGGCCCGGATCTTCGCGGCGGGCGCGGCCGAGCGCGACCGCGACCGGCGCCTGCCCTGGGCGGAGATCGCGGCCTTCACGGAGAGCGGGCTCGGCGGCATCACGGTGCCGCGCGAACACGGCGGCGCCGGGGTCTCGCACGCGACGCTCGCGGAGGTCTTCGCGATCCTCGCCGCCGCCGACGGCTCGGCGGCGCAGATCCCCCAGAACCAGTTCGGCGTCCTGGCGCTGGTCGCGGCCGCCGCCAGCCCCGCCCAGCAGGCGCGGATCTACCGGGACGTGCTCGCCGGCCACCGGATCGGCAATGCCGGCCCCGCCCGCAACGGCAAGGCGATCACCGGCGTGGACACGCGGCTGACCGCCGGGCCGGAGGGCCCGCGGCTCAGCGGCACGCGCTTCTACTCGACGGGCGCGCTCTTCGCCCACTGGATCCCGACGCGCGCGGTCGGCCCCGACGGCGGGCCGCTCCTGGTCTTCGTGCGCCGGGACGCCCCCGGCGTGCGGGTGGTGGACGACTGGCAGGGCTTCGGCCAGCGCACCACGGCGAGCGGCAGCGTGATCTTCGCGCAGGCCCCGGTCGAGGCGGAGCTGACGATCGACCTCGCGCCCCTGGCCGGGCGCCCGGGCCTGTTCGGGCCGGTCTCGCAGCTGATCCACGCGGCGATCGACGCCGGGCTCGCCCGGGGCGCGGCCGCCGCCGCCCTCGACTTCCTGCGCACCCGGACCCGGCCCTATCCCTTCACCGCCGAGACCGTCGCGGAGGACCCCCACATCCTCGGCGAGGTCGGGCGGCTCACCGTCGACCTGCACGCCGCCGAGGAGGTCCTGGCCCGGGCCGGACGGGCGCTCGACCGGATCGCCGCGGCCCCCGTCACCGCCCAGAGCGCGGCCGAGGCGTCGGTGGCGGTGGCGCAGGCCAAGATCCTCACCACCGAGATCGCCCTGGAAGCCTCCGAGCGGCTGCTCGAGCTCGCCGGCGCCTCGGCGACCCGCGACGGGTACAATCTCGGCCGGTACTGGCGCGACGCCCGGGTCCACACCCTGCACGACCCCGTGCGGTGGAAGTACCACCTCCTCGGGAACCACGCCCTGAACGGCGTGCTGCCCGCCCGGCACCAGTGGAACTGAGGACCGGGCGATGCCGCTCCAGCCCCACGAGACCGCCTTCACGCAGGCACCCGCGCCGCCGCGCCCGGTGCCGGTCCTTCCGGACGCCGCCGCGGCGCTCGCCGTCGCCGACCGGCTGGCGGAGGCCTTCGCCGAGGCCGCCGCCGAGCGCGACTTGGAGCGCCGCCTGCCGGTCGCCGAGATCGCGCGCTTCACCGAATCCGGCCTCTGGGCGATCACGGTGCCGAGGGAATACGGCGGCCCCGGCCTCGACAGCGCCACGGTCGCCCAGGTGATCGCCCGGATCGCCGCGGCGGACGGCTCCCTCGGCCAGATCCCGCAGAACCATTTCTACGCCCTGGAGGTGCTCCGCAACGGCGGCACCGAGGCCCAGAAGCGCGCCCTCTACGGCCGCGTCCTGGCGGGCGAGCGCTTCGGCAACGCGCTCGCCGAGACCGGCGCGCGCGACCACACCCGCCGCACCCGCCTCGTGCGCGACCCGGCCGGCTGGACTGTCGAGGGCCGCAAAGACTACTGCACCGGCTCGCTCTACGCCCACCGCATCCCCACCCTGGCCAACGCCGAGGAGGACGGCCGGGCGGTCGCCTACCTCGTCTTCGTCCCCCGGGACGCGCCGGGCGTGACCCTGGTCGACGACTGGGACGGGTTCGGGCAGCGGCTCACCGGCTCGGGCTCGGTCCTGTTCGACCGCGTCGCCGTGGAGCCCGACTGGGTGGTGCCGTTCCAGGCCTCGCTGGAGCGGCCCACCGCCCTCGGCCCCTTCGCGCAGATCCTGCACGCCGGGATCGATCTCGGCATCGGCGCGGGCGCCTTCGCGGCGACCTTGCCCTTCGTGCGCGACCGCGCCCGGCCGTGGATCGATTCCGGGGTCGCGCGGGCGAGCGAGGATCCCCTGACCCTCCACGCGCTGGGCGACGTCCAGGTGCGCCTCGCGGCGGCCGACGCCCTGCTGGCGCGGGCCGGCCGCTACGTGGACGCCGCGCAGGAAGCCCCCGACGCCGACAGCGTCGCGGCCGCCTCCGTGGCGGTGGCGGAGGCCCGGGCGGCGAGCCACCGGGCCGGCCTGCTCGCGGCCAACAAGCTCGTCGAGCTCGGCGGCACCTCGGCCACCGACCGGGCCGAGGCGCTCGACCGCTACTGGCGCGACGTCCGCACCCACACCCTGCACGATCCGGTGCGCTGGAAGTACCACTGGATCGGCGCCTACCACCTCGACGGCCGGCAGCCGCCCCGGCACGGAGCGCTCTGATGGCCGCCGCGACGAAGCAGATCCTGTTGAACGCCTTCAACATGACCTGCGCGGGCCACATCAACCACGGGCTCTGGACCCACCCGCGCGACCGCTCGGCCGATTACAACACGCTGTCCTACTGGACCGAGCAGGCGAGGCTCCTGGAGCGCGGCCTGTTCGACGGCCTGTTCATCGCCGACATCATCGGCGTCTACGACGTCTACGGCGGCGGCATCGACGTGACCGCCCGGGAGGCCGTGCAGCTCCCGGTCAACGACCCGACCGTGATGATCTCCGCCATGGCGGCGGTGACCGAGCATCTCGGCTTCGGGGTGACGATCAACGTCCACCAGGAGGCGCCCTACACCTTCGCCCGGCGCCTCTCGACCCTCGACCACCTGACGGGCGGCCGGATCGGCTGGAACGTCGTCACCGGCTACCTCGACAGCGCCCACCGCGCCCAGAGCGGCGGCGCGTTGCCGGCGCACGACCGGCGCTACGACTACGCCGACGAGTACCTGGAGGTGCTCTACCGGCTCTGGGAGGGCAGCTGGGACGACGCGGCCGTGCGCCGCGACCGGGCGGCCCGGGTGTTCAGCGATCCCGCCCATATCCGCAAGGTCGCCCACCGGGGCGAGTTCTTCGCGGTCGAGGGCTACCACCTGTCGGAGCCGTCGCGCCAGCGCACGCCGGTGCTCTACCAGGCCGGCGCCTCGGGCCGCGGCCGCGCCTTCGCGGGCCGCCACGCCGAGTGCGTGTTCATCTCGGCCCGCGACCCGGCCACCGCCCGCGACTCCGTCCGCGCCATCCGGGCCGAGGCGGTCGCGGCCGGCCGGGAGCCCGACGACGTGAAGGTGTTCGTCGGCCTCGCGATCATCCCCGGTCGGACCCGGGCGGAGGCCGAGGCCAAGCGCGACGAGTACCTGTCCTACGCGAGCCCGGAGGCGGGGCTCGCGCATTTCTCCGCCTCCACGGGGATCGACTTCGCCCGCTACGGCCTCGACGAGCCGATCCCCTACGCGCCGGGCAACGCCATCCAGTCGGCTACCGCGGCGGCGGCCAGGCGCGGGCTGACGAAGCGCGACCTCCTCGCCGAATTGCAGCTCGGCGGCCGCTACGCGGTCCTCACCGGCGACGCCGTGACGATCGCCGACGAACTCCAGGCCTGGATCACGGAGGGCGAGGTCGACGGGTTCAACCTCAGCCGGATCGTCGTGCCGGAGAGTTTCTCGGACTTCATCGACCTCGTGATCCCGGAACTGCAGGACCGCGGCCTCTACAAGACCGCCTACGCCGAGGGCTCGCTGCGGGCGAAGCTGTTCGGCCAGGGGGACCGGCTGCCCGCCCGCCACCCGGCCGAGGCCTACCGCGGCGCGCCTCGGCGGCCCTGATCAGCGACCCTGGGACTCGCCGCTCTCGGAGCCGAACCAGCGGCCGTAGATCTCGTCGTAGCGGCCGTCCTCCCGCAGGCCCAGCAGGGCCTGGTTGACGCGCTTGCGCCGGGGGTCGTTGGCCGGGAACAGGATGCCGTAGGATTGCCGGTTGAACGCGGTGCCGACCAGGCGCAGGGCCTCGTGGCCGGGCCGGGTCGCGTAGTAGCTGAGCGCGGGGGCATCGTAGACCACTGCCGCGACCGTGCCGGCCCGCAGCGCCGCGCAGGCCGCCTCCAGGGTCGCGAAGCCCACCGGCGTGGCGAAATGGTCCGCGAGGTAGGCGACCGAGGTGGTGTCGGCGACCGTGCCCACCCGCTTGCCCGGCAGGTCCTGCGGGCCGTTGATCGCGCCGCGCAGGCGCTCCACGGTCGCCGTGCTGGTCAGGCCCGCGGTGAACCACGCCACCAGGGCGATGCAGGTGAACAGCCAGACGACCGTGACGGCCCGCGCCAGCGGGCTGCGCGGCATCTCCTCCGCCTGGGCGGCGAGGCTGCTCAGGGCCCACCAGACGACGTGGGCGAAGCCGCGCGCCGGTCCCGAGCGCGCCGCCATGCCGCCGGGGTGGCGCCGCTCGAGCCACCAGACCAGGGCCGCCACCGCCAGGATCAGGGCGGCGAGCCCCAGCAGGACCTGCAGGAAGGCGGCGTCGCTCAGGAGCGCCCGGAGAGCCCGCGCGGTGGCCGAGCCGGTCGCGTCCGGCTCCGCCCGGACGGCGATGCGCAGGCCGGTCTCCAGCATCGTGACGGAGAAGTCGAAACGCCGCTCGCGCTCCGCGGTGATCGACACCGCCGCGATGGCCAGGTCCGCGCGCCCGTCCGAGACCGCCGCGAACAGCGCCGGCAGGTCGTCGACGCGCAGGTAGGCCGTCCGGACGCCGAGCTCCCGCGCGACGGCGTTCCAGAGATCGATGCTGAACCCGCGCAGCCGGCCGTCCTCGTCCATGACCAGGGGCGGCACCGGATGGGTCGCGACCCGCCACGTCTCGGGCTCGCCGGTGCGGAGGGCGGGCGCCGCCTCCCGGGTCTCGGCCTGGACGGGGCCCGGGGCGAGCGGCGCGGCGGCCGCGAAACACAGGGAGAGGCACAGGCAGAGGGACAGGACGCCCACAGCGCCGGCGCGCCGCCGGCCGGCGGACCGGCGCGGCACGTCAGAGGCTCTCGATCCAGTTGCGCAGGACGGCGCCGGGCGCGGGTTCGGGGCCGGTCTCCAGGCGCTGGGACGCGTCGCTCGGGATGAAGCCGAACCGGCGCTTGAACGCCCGCCGGAAGGTCCGCTCGTCCGAGAAACCGACCGCGAAGGCGACCTGCGAGATGCGCAGGGGTTTGGGGGCATCGTCGCGCACGAGCATCCGCATCGCCGCCATGAGGCGGCGGTCGCGGATATACGCCACGATGCCGTTGGGGGCGAACAGCCGGTACAGGGTCGAGCGCGACAGGCCGAGCCGGGTCGCGATCAGGGCGGGCGTCAGCTTCGGGTTGCCGAGTTCCGCCTCGACGAGGCGGCGGACCCGGATCCGGATGTCCTGGTGCTGGGAGGGGCGCCCCTCCTCCTGCCCGCGCAGCCAGCTGGCGCAGAGCTGGGTGATCGCCGCCGAGGCCGCCAGGGCCTCGCGGCGGTCGAGGAGGTCGCCGCAGGCGACGACGTTGGCGACGAAATTATGGACCAGCCGCCCGAACGGGTCGCCGTCGTGGTCGAGGGGGCGCCCGTGCAGGGCGTCGGGGTGGCAGCCCTGCTTCTCCAGCAGGGCGCGGGGAATCACGACGTTCGTGGCGTCGACCGCGCCCGCCACGATGCGCACGGGCTGGGCGAGGTCGAAGACGATGCACTGCACCTCGTTCACGGGGCCGGTGCCCTGCTCGGTCTCCACGCGGCTCTGCCCCCGCCGGTAGAACTGCAGCAGGATGTGGTCGAGGCCCTGCTGGCCGATCATCTCCCGCGTCCGCACGAGGGTGTGGGCCGGCGCCACCACGTCGCCGACCAGCAGGTCGCCGAGATGGTAGCTGCGCATCGCGATCGGGACGGTCAGGTCGGTCTCCGGGCGGAAGCTCACGTCGAAGATGGGCGCGAGATGGTCCTGCCACGCCCGGCCGAGCGCCGCCGGATCAGCGGGCGGCTCGAACCGCAGGCAGGCGACCTCGCCGCCCGGAGCCTCGCCCCCGGCCGGCGCCGCATCCGGGTCCTGGTTTCTCTCCTCGGAAGACATACGTAGAGCCTGACACCTGCTGTTCGCGCGACCGATGAAGAACGGGGGCCTGCCCCAAGGTGACGCGTGGCAACGCGGTCCGGTCGTCCCGCACGTTAGCCGCGTCCACCCGGACAGTCCTCCTGTCTCCCGCCGACCCGAGCGGCTGTACACTGTCGTTTGCCCGGGCGGCGTGCGATTCGACGCGGGCGCCGCTCGACCGGACCGCCCCCGGCGCAACGTCCGATCATCGTGACCCGCGAGCCGGCGGTGTGGTTCCATCCGTCCCAGAAAGGGGGATCCCCGTTTCAGGACGTCGCGCGCGGCGCCGAGTGTGGCCGCAATGTGATAGTTCGTTAAAGCCGCATTTTCTAACTCCCGTGTAAAGCTTGCGGCAGGCATGGCGGGGGTCAGTCCGGTGGTCCAACAGTATAGCGATGTAGAGCGTGTGACCGGATCCTGTGATCCGAGCCGGGGCGCGCGCGCCGGAACCCGGCGTCGCGGCCCCGTGCGACTCGGATTGCTGGTCGGCAGCTCGCTCGCGACGCTCGCGCTGGCTCTGGGACCTGTGGCGGCGCAGACCATGCCGGCGCGCTCGCCCTCGACACTGGGACTGACCAAGCAGGATTTTGAAACACGCGAGTACTGGAATGACTGGGGCCTCGGGGCGATCAATGCCTCGACTGCGTATGCTCGCGGGTTCACCGGGCTTGGGGTTTTAGTCGCCGTCATCGACACCGGTATAGATGCGACACATCCGGAATTCAGGAATTTGACGAGTCCAGGCGGTTCGCGAATCTCGCCTGCCTCAGCCGATTTCTACGAGTGGTATCCGCAAACGCCTACTCCATTCACTATGCCCTCCGTCGTGGACAGAGACGGCCATGGTACCCACGTCGCCGGAACCATCGCCGCAGCACGCGACGGCGATCCCGCGGGCATGATGGGCGTCGCCTTCGAGAGCAGAATTCTTGCCTTGCGCGCTATCGTTGGAACTGATGACAGCCAAACATACAATCGGCCGAGGATGCAGCTGAGCGGAGACACCGCATCTGCAATCGAATATGCAGCACAGAACGGCGCCCGCATCATAAACGGCAGCTATGGGTACTCTTTTAAAGACTCAAATGTATATCAGAAGTACAGCTACGAAGCTATGAGCGCGGAACACCAAGCATTAAAGGAAGCCTCGAGCAGAGATGTGTTATCTATTTTCGCAGCAGGAAACAACCACGTCAGCGGAAACCTATACAATTGGGCAAACGCTTCAAGTGCATCTTTAATTCCCTACATCCGCCCAGAGAATTCTAATTCCGGCGTTTATCGCTTGTACGACATCAATGGTATCGAGCAAAAACAGGTCGATTTCTCCGATGTTTCGGGATATATCGTCGCCGTTGTAAATGTTGATGAATACAATAGGCCAAATTGGTCGAGCAACTTGTGCGGAGCCGCAGCAGCTTGGTGCATTTCTGCGCCTGGGACAAATATTTATTCTACTTGGCCGCTGAATATGGCCCCAGCCGATCAGATGACGGCCGGCTATTACTCGATCAGCGGTACGTCGATGGCCGCACCGCACGTAGCGGGTGCCGCCGCTGTCCTGCGTCAGGCGTTCCCGTTCCTGACGGCGCCGCAGATCGCCCAGACCATGTTCACCACCGCCACCCATCTCGGCGACGGGCCCGCCAACGCCCCGAACGCCACCTTCGGCT
>NZ_JBKFAK010000031.1:0-46682 GCF_053345595.1 Methylobacterium sp. D54C | reverse complement strand
GATGCCGACGGTGGTGATCTCCATGGGGATGGCTCCTGCATGAGCGTGGCTGCTGCTTTGACAGCAACCACATCTTGGCATCGAGATGCCGTCAGTCGGAGCGGGAGCCATCCACCCCATCTGCTTCTGGGCATCAAGTGCGGGAAAGCCGACCTCGGCTTCCATTCGCGCCCAAACTCGAGAAGCGGCGGACTCCGCCACGATCCGGCGCAGGGGATTTCGCATCGCCCTTCGACTGTGCGCGGCGAACGCGCACCGCGTGCGCTGGCTTGCGGTACCGGTCATCCAACCCCCATTCGCCGAGGGCTGTCGGGCGCGGTAAGGTTGATACCCTGCGGCGGGTCGCATCCCGGTCAGGGCAGGCGACGGTAGACACGGGCGAATTCCGTGCCGCGCCGGATTTCGCAGATGCCGGCTCGGCTGACCTTATCGAATACGCCAAGGGATGACTTCACCGTGCGGCGCGGACCTTCCGAATCGGATTCGCGGCCTTCTGCTCCTCTTGGTAAGCGGCGATAGCCATCGAGCAATTCGGTGTCAGGAGGCCGGCTCTCTCGCGGAAGCAGGCCTGGACTTCCCCGCCGTCGGGCGAGAACTGGCCGCAATGTTCCAGGTAATCTCCTATGCAGTGGCGCTTCAGGTTCTCCTGGCTCGCCTGTGTCTGGGCAAAGGCCATGTCGGAGACGAGGCCGAGGACAGCGGTGAGGCAAGCGGTCTTCAAGATACTCATGGTCGGCTCCGTAGGGTGAGAGATCTACCGAGGCGACGCCTTCAGGCTCCGGTCATCGCCAGATACGGGATGAGGGAGGCGCAGGCGAAGTTGCCGGCGATGACCAGCAGGATGACGGACTGCATGCCCATGACGGCTCACCTCGTCTGCGCGAGGAGACCGGCTGCGGATGCCGGCGTCAGCATCGGCGCGCAGGCGATGGCGCCGATCACGCTGATGACGATCAGCAGTCGTGCGATGATGGTGGTCATGTCGGTTCCCCCTCGTGGCCGTTCGGGCCTTTGGTTAATGAAGGATTTAAGAGCTCGGCCTTACGCGCGTGTTGCTTCGATTGTTGCGTCGAGCAGGGGCCGGCAGACACCGCTGGCGCGCCCGCTTGCCGACCGCTGTGGGACAGGCGGCGGCCGCAAACTGACACGTGTCGGGAACGGTCAAGCATTCGCTCCGCCGTCCACTCTGCCGAAGGAGGCGGCGACCTGGCCGACCAAGGTCGCCCAGGGCATGTCCAAGGCGGCGTAGACCGGGCCCGCCTCCGGGCGGGCGTTGTCCTTCAGGATCTCGACCATCAGCGTCGCGTAGTCGGACAGGACCACGCCCGCCTGCGCCATACGGAGAAGGCCGGCCTGGCGCTTGGTCTCGCTGAACGTCCCGGAGGCGTCGACAGCCACGTAGGCGTCGAGGCCGCGGGCGACGGCTGTCATGGCCGGGAAAGCCGCGCAGACCTCCAGCGAGATGCCGGCGAAGATCAGCTTCTCGCGGCCCGTGGCCTCGATGGCCCGGGCGACGCGCGCGTCGTCGTAGGCGTTCACCGACGAGCGGTCGATGATCTCGTTTCCGGGCAACGCCGCGACCAACTCGGGGAAGGTCGGACCCCATAGGCTGTCGCGCGCCGTCGTGGTGACCACGATGGGCAGGCCGAGCGCCGCGGCGGCCTTCGCCAGGGCGATCACGTTGTGCTTGAGCTCGCCCGTCGAATAGTCCCGCACGCCCGTCATCAGGCCGACCTGATGGTCGACGAGGACGAGGGCTGCGTTCTCGGCGGTGAGCGGTTCGTAGGCGCGAGCGGTCATCGTATCCTCCTGCTCAAGGCCCGTCGGGGCCGGCGACGAGCAAGAGCTACCGGCTGGACCGGCGGCCCAGAAGCCGCAACAATCCGAACCCAGCGTCCATAGGTTTGGACGATAAGGGGGCGGCGTGCTCGACCTGAACGACTTCTTCTACTTCGTGCAGGTCGTCGATCGCGGCGGCTTCACGGCCGCCGGGCGGACGCTGCGCGTGCCGAAATCCACCTTGAGCCACCGCCTCCAGCAGTTGGAGGGCGCCCTCGGCGTCCGGCTGTTGAACCGGACCTCGCGCCGGTTCGGCATGACGGATGCGGGGGAGGACTTCTACCGCCACGCGGTCGCGATGCTCAGAGAGGCGGAGCTGGCGGAGACGACGATCCGCCAGCGCCTGACGGAGCCGACCGGCACGGTGCGGTGCACGGCCGGCGTCGCGACCATGCAGTTCGCCCTGGCGGACATCATCGCGGACTTCCTCGTCCGCCACCCGAAGGTGAATGTCGTGGCCCACGGCGCGGACCGCACCGTCGACATCGTCGGCGAGAACTTCGACATCGCCGTGCGGGCCCATACGGACCCGCTGCCGGACTCGAACCTCGTCCAGCGTACCCTGGCGCCGGCGCCCTGGTTCCTGTTTGCGGGATCGGCATACCTCGACGAGAACGGCGCTCCGGACAATCCGGACGCCCTTCGGGACCATCCGTCCCTGTTCATGATGCGGACCGGGGTCGCGCCGGTCTGGCGGCTGCGGCACGCGAGCCGCGCCGGGGACGAGGCGGTACTGCCGTTGAGCCCGAGGCTGATGGGCGATGACATGGTCGGGCTGCAGCAGGCCGCCATCCGCGGCATCGGCGTGGTCGCTCTGCCGAGCTACATCTGTCGTCAGGCCGTCCGCTCGGGTGCCCTGCGGCGCGTTCTGCCCGACTGGGTCGCGGGCGACTCCACCCTGACGGCCCTCATTCCCTACCGCCAAGGCCTGCTTCCGTCCGTGCGGGCCTTCCTCGACCACCTCGCGGCGGAGTTTCCGAAGGCCGTGCTGCTCTAGGCGCGGGCGATCTCGACGGGGTCGGTCGAGGGTGTGCGGGGCCGGGGCCGGTCGCCATCCGCCGCGAGCGCCACCGGATGCCGGATCCCGGCGTCCAAACGGTCGGACGATAGGTCCGAAAATAGCTGCCTTCTCGGCCAGCGTTTGTCGCCACACCATCGGCACATCCACGCAGCGAGGCAGGACATGACAGCTCTCGAGACCATCCACGGGGCCGACGCGCTCCACCCGAGGCTCGGCGAGACCGTTCTCGGAGAGCCCCACCGCATCGGCTCGAACTTCTCCGCGGCGCACTTCTCCGAGGAAGCCTTCGACGGGCGCATGGACCCGCTCCTGATGGTCGACCACTTCGTCATGACGGGGCCGACCTTCGAGCCGCACCTCCATGCCGGCATCTCGGCCGTGACCGTCATGTTCGAGGACGCGACCGGCCACTTCCTCAACCGGGACACGCTGGGCCGAGACGTCGCCCTCGAGCCGGGCGACCTCTACTGGCTCGCGGCGGCGTCGGGCGCCGCGCACGAGGAGAGGCCGGCCGAAGGGGCACGGGTCCACGCCCTGCGGGTCTTCGTCAACCTGCCCGCGCGCCTCAAGGCGCAGCCGGCGCGCGCGCTGCACGTTCGCGCGGCCGACATCCCGGTCCTCGAAGGCCGCGGCCATCGCGTCCGCGTCGTCCTGGGGCAGAGCGGCGACGTTGTCGGCGCGGGTGGCACCCCGGAGGAGATGACACTGCTCGACGGCTTCCTACAGCCGGGCGGCGCCTTCGCCCACGCCCTGCCCGAGGGGCGGCAAGCCTGGATCTACGCCGTGTCGGGGCGCGTGTCCGTCCGCTGCCGTGAGGAGGAGCGCCTCCTGCCGGAGGGCGGCGCCCTCGCGGTGGGCGCAGGTTCCGCCGCGGAGATCATCCTCGAAGCCGCCGAGGCTGCGCATGTCGTGCTGATGGCCGGGCGGCCGATCCGCGAGCCCTTCGTCAAGCGCGGTCCGCTGGTGATGTCCACGGTCGCCGACGTCGAGCGCGCGCTCGCCGGCTACGCCCGGGGCGCGTTCGGCCGCATCCCGGCCTGAGATCCGATCGTCCGACACACGAACCCCGCGCGGCGCCGAGCGACGCGCGGACGGCGGAGCCTTGCCCGGCGGCGGTCGGGCCGATGCACCAGGGGGGACTGCGATGCGCGACGACACCTTCGGCCCCGATCCGGCGCCAGGGACGATCACCATTCCGCTCGCCGACGATGAACGGCGGCGCGAGGACGCCCTGCGGGACCTGTTCGCGCGCTTCTGGGGCAACGCGACGGGAGAGCCGCGGGCCGTCTACGACACCTTCATAGCCGGCAGCCCGCGCGCGGACGGCGTCGCGTTCGACCCTGTGGACGAGGCCGGCATCCGCGGCTGGTGGGTGCGCCCCGCGGATGCCGCGCCCGGCCAGGCGATCCTCTTCCTGCACGGCGGCGGCTACGTCCAGGGCACGGCCGCGGCCTATCGCGGCTTCGTCAGCCAGATCGCGAGCCGGGCCGGCGTCGCCGCGCTCGCCATCGACTATCCTCTGGCGCCGGAGGCGACGCTGCCCGCTGCCCCGGAGGCGGCGCTGGCTGCCTGGGATTGGTTGATCGGCCAAGGCTACGACCGGATCGCCGTCGTCGGGGACTCGGCCGGGGGCGGGCTGAGCCTCGTCACCCTGGCGAGCCTCGCCCTGCGCGCGCGCGGCCCTGCGCCGGTGGCCGGCGTCGTCTTCTCGCCCTGGACCGACCTGACGCTGTCCGGCCCCTCCATGAACGACCCTTCGGTGCAGGACCCGCTCATCGGTCGTGCGTACCTGCAGGACTGCGCGCGCAAGTATGCCGGCGCGCGCGATGTCCGCCACCCGCTGGCTTCACCGCTCCTCGGCGACCTGCGCGGATTGCCCCCGCTCCTGATCCAGGTCGGCACCGACGAGCGCCTCATCGACGACGCGACGCGCTACGCCCGGCGCGCCGAACAGGCTGGCGTCGCGGTGTGGCTGGAGGTCTGGGAGGGCCTGCATCACGTCTTCCAGCTCGACGTCGCCCACCTCGACAGCAGCCGCCGGGCCCTCGACCGAGCCGCCGCCTTCCTGCGCCGCGCCTCCGCATCCTGACCATCGCCGCTCTCGAAGAGGACATGTCCGCCATGCCCATCCGCGCCCCCATCCCGGATCAGGCCTTCGACGTCGTCATCGCCGGCGGAGGCTCCGCGGGCGCCGTGCTCGCGCGCCGGCTCAGCGAGAATCCGAACCGGACGGTTCTTCTGCTGGAGGCCGGACCGGCCTACGCGCCGGGGGCGTATCCGGACGTCATCGCGAACGCGAACCGGGTCGGCGGCGACGCGGCGCACGACTGGGGCTACCACACCCAGGACCGCTCCGGCCTCGGCCACGACGTGCGCGCGATCCGCGGCAAGGTGCTCGGCGGCAGCTCCGGCGTGAACGCCGCGGTCGCCATGCGGGCGCGGCCGTCCGATTTCGCCCGCTGGACCGCGCGCGGTCTCGACGGCTGGTCGTGGGACGAGGTGCTCCCGGTCTTCAGGGCACTGGAGAACACGCCGGCCGGCGACGACGCTCGGCGCGGGCGCTCCGGGCCCTTCCCGATCCGCCAGCGCACGATGGAGGAGATCACCCCCTCCATGCCCGCCTTCGTGTTGGCCGCGGAGGCGGCCGGCCTGTCCCGCATCGCCGACTTCAACGGCGTGGAGCAGCACGGCGTCTTGCCCTACCCGCTGAACGTGGTCGAGGGCCGACGCGTCAACACGGGCATGGCCTACCTGACTGAGGAGGTTCGGCGCCGACCGAACCTCGCCATCGTCGGGGGCGCCGAGGTCGACGCCGTGCTGTTCGACGGCCGGCGGGCGCGCGGCCTCCGGCTGCTGGGCGGCGCGACGGTGGAGGCCGGACGGGTGATCCTCTCGGCCGGGGCATTCGGCAGCCCCGCCATCCTGATGCGGTCGGGCATCGGGCCGGCGGCGCACCTGCGCGACCTCGACATTCCCGTGCTGCAGGACGCGCCGGTCGGCGAGCGACTCAAGGAGCATCCGTTCTACTACAACGTCTACGCGCTCAAGCGGGAGGTGCGGGCGATGGACCCGGTCGCGGGCGCGATCATCTGGACGCGGTCGCGTGAGGCCGCTCCGGACGAGTTGGACCTTCACATCTTGGGGACGCACATCTTCGATCCGGCGCAGAGCCCGACCGGCGGGGCCATCGTACTGGCCTGCTCGGTCACGCTGCCGAGGTCCGTCGGCTCGGTTCGGCTGGCGAGCCGCGACCCCCGCGCCATGCCGCTCATCCGCTACAACTTCTTCGAGGACCCGGCCGACCTGCGGCGCATGTTGGAAGCGGTACACCTGTCGCGGCGCATCGGCCGGACGACCCCGTTCAGCGACGTGGTCGCGGCGGAGATGTATCCCGGTCCCGATGTCCGTGACGACGACGCGCTGCGGCGAGCCGTGCTCTCGGCAGTCGACGGCTACGCCCACCCGACCTCCTCCGTCCCGATGGGCGGCCGCGACGACCCGTGGGCAGTGGTCGATGGGAACGGGGCGGTGCGCGGGGTGGACGGCCTGAACGTCGTCGATGCCTCGATCATGCCCGACATCGTCTCGGCGCCGACGAATGTGACCACGATCATGCTCGCCGAGGCGATCGGCCGGAGGTTCGGCTAGAGCCGTGCCCGATCGCGTTGCAATCGGGCACGGCTCTAAACCTTTGTCTCGACGCGCTCTCTTACGCCGAACCGGTATCCACTTCGGCGGAGAGCGCTCGAGCGCCCGGCCGGGGGACGGCCGAAGTCGGGACGCCGCCTTCGAGAAGCCGGGCCGCGCGCCTCGGCACGTCCGGCCCACCGCCTCCCCCGGCTTCACACGAGAACGGTCACAGACATGGCGCGCTCGACCTCGAAGCGTCTTGCCCCAACCCGCTCCCGCACGGGAGCGGGGGGCATGGCGCGGCGGCCTCGAACGAGGCGCCTTCCTGACCGTCGCGATACGGTTGGAAGCGGCGCCAGCCGCATGACCGTCCGCGCAGACCCTCGCAGAGGGTGCTTGCGCGGACGGCGTCCGCTACAATCGGCGCTTCCGGCAATGGAGAAGGGCGATCCAGGCATGGGCGACATCACGACGGTAGCAAAGGCCTTCTTCGACGCCTGCGAGACCGGCGGAGGCTGGGAGGCGTGCGCGCGCTACTGTGCCCCGCATGCGACCTTCTCCGGCCAGGCCGATGCCCTGGCCGGCGTGACCTCCCTGCGGGACTACACGGAGTGGATGAAGGGGCTCCTGACCTTCATCCCCGACGGTCGGTACGAGGTGCGTTCCTTCGCGACGGACGAGGAGCGCCGGAACGTGACGGCCTACGGGGTCTTCCACGGGACCCACACTGGCGAGGGCGGACCCTGCCCGCCCACGGGCAAATCCACGTCGACCGACTACGTGTATGTCATGCAGTTCGAGGGGGACCGCATCATCGGATTGACGAAGATCTGGAACGACGCCCGGGCCGTGAGAGAGCTCGGCTGGGCTTAGCCATCGCAGCGGCGAGCCTCGTCTTCCGCCGAACAGCGTGACGAGGCCGCCCGACAGATGTGCATCCCGCGGACGAGCTTCCTGGCCTGCCGCTTCTCGCAGATCTCCGTGACGGCGCGACCGGCGACCTTGACCATGAAGTGCCCATCAGCGGCCTTCTCCTCGGTGAGGTGAGACATGCCGGCGGCCTCCTGTCGTTCGGGGCTCGGATGTCGGGCGGCCCATCTCCGGGGCTGAGTCGGGTGCGGCAAGGGCCCGTGCGCGGGTGCCCAGGATTGCAGTTGGACAGGCGGGTTCGCCCCGCAAACCCGCCTCCCGCCTTCGTGATCCTGCGTCAGGAGCCTTCGCCTCACCGACCGGAGGCGCCGCCCTGGGCCGCGACTTCAGAAGCCGCCCGGGCGAGATCGCGTTCGAAGCGCGGGTCGTGGAACAGCGCCTCGGCGATGACGGCCGCGGCGATTTTGCCGGCTTCGAGGTCGGACGGGAAATGGGTGCCGGCGATCACGCGGTTCTCCCCGTAGGTCCCGGCGAACGCGAACAGCGCCTGGCGCTTCTCGGGCACGAGGCGCGACAGCACCGTGGCCGCGAGATACCCGAACGTGGCGTGGCCGCTAGGGTAGGACGTGCTGTCGGAGCGATGTCCGAACGTGGCGAGGTCCGGCTTCACCGTGTAGGGCCGCGGCCGCGCGATGGCGGCCTTCGCCGCCAGCACGGCGAGTTCCCCGTCCTGGAACACATTCTCGATCAGCGCCGCGGTGTCCGGCATCGTCTCCGCCGTGAAGGCTGGGCCGAGCACACCGGTGAAGCGGTCGAGGGTGCACGGCAGGTTCGCGGTGATGCGCCGCTCGTCGTCGGGCGTGCGGGCGCGGACCGCGGCCTCCACGGCCTGGATGTCCGCCTTGGCCGCTTCCGAGCCGGCTTCGGGCGGGGGCGGCAGGACGCGCTGCAGCGCCATCGCCGCCGGGTCGACGTAGGTGCTGTGGAGCGTCGCGGCGGTGACGGGCAGGGGAAGGGAGAGGAGCACGGCCAGCGTCGCGGTGAGCCGCCGGCCGCCCCGGCCGGAAATCCGATCTTTCACCACCCCTCCTCAAGCCGTGCCAGGTCTCACCGCTCGCAGCCACGCCGCCGGGCCGCCCCGGGGCTTCTCCGGGGCTTCTCCGGGATTGTCTCGGGCAGCAGCGTCACGAGCACTCCGAGCGCGACCGCCGCCACGGCGGCGCACGCGAGATAGGCGGCATCGAACCCCGCCTGCTGGACCAAGGTTCCGGCGATCACGAACGACAGCGAAGCGCCGGCGCCCTGCACGGTCCCGATCAGGCCGTGGGCGGCGTTGTAGCGGCCGGTTCCTCGGGTGATGTCGGCTATGACCAGCGGCTTCACCGCGCTGAGCAGGCCGGCACCGACGCCGTCGAGGCACTGGACCGCGATCAGCCAGTACGGGTCGCGCCAGACGAGATAGAGCAAGGCGCGCACGGGCAGCGCGGCGAAGCCGATCACGAGCAAGGGCTTGCGGCCCCAGCGCTCGGCCCGGCGGCCGACGATGAGCCCCATCGGCACCATCACCCCCTGCGCGCCGACGATGCAGACGGAGACGATGACGGACGACCAGTCCGGGCGCGCCTGCCCGATCTCCTGGGCGACGAGGGTCAGCAGCGGCGCGTTGGCGAAATGGAAAAGCCCTACGCAGGCCGCGAAGACCGTGAGCGGCCGGCAGGTCAGCAGGGTCCGCCACCGGGCCGGGGCTTGCTCCCCCTCGCCGCCGCCGCGGGCCCGGCGCGCGTCGATGGCATCGCGCGGGATGGAGTAGATGGCCGCGGCCGAGACGATGGCGCAGACCGGGACCAGGAGGAACACCGCGCGGTCCGGGAACAGCCAGCCGACGAGCCCGATCAGCACGGCGATGGCGACGTTCCCGGTCCGCTCCAGGGCGGCGTTGCGGCCGAAGCGCCCGGCGATCCGGTCGGCAGGGAAGAGGCCGAGCGTGAGCGTCGCGATGGCCGGGCTCAGCATGCCCCCGACGGCGGCCAGCACGCAGGAGGCCGCGAGCACGGGCCAGAAGTACGGGAAGAGCGCGACGAGGAGCGTGGCCAGCGAGAGCGCGACCAGGGCGCCGAGCAGGATCACGCGCTTGTCGCGCACCGCGTCGATGGCGGTCCCGATGGGCGTCTGCACCACGATGCCGACGATGCCCGACACCGTGCTGACAAGCCCGACCGAGGCATCATTCCAGCCGCGGTGCACGTAGAGGTAGACGTTGAGGTAGGGCTTGATCGCCCCGTTCACGTCGATGAGCAGGAGGTTGAGGAGGTCCAGGGACTTGGAGACGGATGGCCGTCGCGAAGTGGGCGACCGCTCCGCCTCGCCGATGTCCTGCCCCATGCGGTCCGCTCCCCTTTCAGCCAACCTAGAGCGGCGCGGCACCGAACCGAGGTGACCCCACCCCGAATGAGCGTGACCGCCGGTAGAGGCCCTCCGGCCCGGCGACCGCGGCGCCGACCCGCCCGAAGCCCGCGACGCACGCGACCGTCCCGGCCTGCCGGGTCTCGAATGCCGCCCGCGACCTGTCGGGCCCGGCGCCGTGACCCGCGCACCGCCGTCGTTCACCCCGCCTTCGGGCCAGCGGCACCACCGCCTTCGACGCGTGGCGCGACGGCGAGATCCGCCGCATCGAGGCACCGCGTCGCGATCGTGAAACCCGTCTCCGTGAGTCCGAGGGCTTCCTCGGCAAGCTGAGGCGCGCCGAGGACCGCGCGACCTCCGCGCGTTTCGTGGCGGAACATCCCACCGGGCCAGGAGCCGCGCCCGACATCGCCCCAACCACCGGTAACCCCGATCACCGACCCGTCGAGCACCGGCTCGCGGGCTCAAGCCGGGAAGGCGCGCAGGAGGTCCTCCGCCCCGTAGGGCTTCTTCACCACAGGCACGGCGGCGAGGTCTTCCGGAATGCGGAAGCCGTCGCCGTAGCCGGTGGCGAACGCGTAGGGGATGCCCAGTTCGAACAGCCTGCGCGCGACGGCGATGCTGGTCTCGGAGCCCAGGTTGACGTCGAGCAGGGCCCGGGCCGGCGGCGCCGCGTCGATCAGCCGGAGCGCCTCGCGCGTCGACGAGGCCATGTCCACGTTCGTGGCGCCGAGCGACGTGAGCAACTCCTCGGCCTCCAGGGCGATGATCATGTTGTCCTCGACGACCAGCACGGACCCCGCGAGACCGCGCAGCGCCTCGGCGGGAGCCGCCCTGACAGCCTTCGGCGCGGCGCGTGAGGCGTTCTGGACGAAGGCCGGGGGGATGGTGAAGCGCGCCTCGACGCCCGCCAGTTCGTAGCGCACCTCCGCCTCGCCCTTGAGCTCGTACGGGATCGACCGCTCGATGATGGTCGTGCCGAAGCCGCGCCGGGTGGGCGCCCGCACGGCCGGGCCGCCGGTCTCGCGCCATCGAATCACCAAGTGGTCGAGGGCGTCCCGCTCCCAGCGCAGGTCGACCCGCCCGAGGCTGTCGCAGAGCGCGCCGTACTTGGCCGAGTTCGTCATCATCTCGTGGACGACCAGGGCGACGGTCGAGAACGCCTGCGGTTCCAGCAGGACGTCGGCGCCGTCGAGCACGACCCGGCCGGCCTTGGGTCCGAGGTAGGCGCCGGCCTCCAGCATGACGAGGTCGCGCAGGGATCCCGGTCCCCAGTTGCTCGAGGTGATCTGGTCGTGCGCCCGGGCGAGCGCCTGGATGCGGTCGCCGACCGTGTTCGCGAAGGCGCTGTCCGCCCCGCCCGCCGGTCGGCTCTGGGTCACCACCCCGCGGATCAGGTTCAGGATGTTGCGGACCCGGTGGTTGAGCTCGGCGATGAGGAGTTCCTGACGCTCCTGCGCGACCTTGCGTTCCTTCTCGGCGGAGTCGGTGAGGCGCAGGATCACCTCGAGCAGGGTGATGCGCAGGGCCTCGGCGGTCCGCATCTCGACCTCGGCCCAGGGGAGCGAGCGCCCGTGCACGGTCTCGCGCCACGCCTCGAAGCTCTTGCGCGGGGTCAGACGGACGCCGTTCGGCCCCGGGGTCGCGGGCTTCACCGGGTTGCCCGCCCAGGTCACGGTCCGCGAGACCTCGCGCCGGAAGTAGACCAGAAAATCCCGGGGCGTGCGCGACACCGGGATGGCGAGCATGCCGGCCGCCCGCTCGGTGAAGTCGCGGCCCGGTTCGTGGACGCGCCCGATCTCGTCGGTCGCGTAGGCCTTGCTCGCGGCCGTGCGGTTGAGGAAGCGCACCAGGCCGGCGAACTCCTCCGCGGTCGGGGTCGAGCCCTGGAGCGTGATCTCGCCGTTCACCCACAGGCCGATGCCGTCGCAGGGCAGGATCGCCGCCAGGTCGTCGAGGAAGTCGGAGAGGCTTTCCAGGTTGGTGCCGCCGGTGGCCAGCGCGCCCAGCAGGCGGTTGTGCAACTCGCGCGAACGGACCTCGCGCTTGGCGTCGGCCTGCCGCTCGCGGGCCTCCAGCAGCCAGGAGAACATCTGGCCGAACAGCTCGGCGCCGGTCCGGCGCTCGAGCGAGATGTGGCGCGGCTCGGTGTGGTGGCAGGCGAACAGGCCCCACAGGCGACCGTCGCGCAGGATGGACACGGACAGCGAGGCCGCCACGCCCATGTTGCGCAGGTATTCGAGGTGGATCGGCGAGACCGTCCGCAGGGTCGACAGCGACAGGTCGAGGGGCTGGCCGGCCGGATCGCGCGGGGGCAGCACGGCGGCGCCGGTGTCGTCGACGTCGGCGATGATGCGCAGCCAGTTGCGCGCGTAGAGGGCGCGGGCCTGTTTGGGGATGTCGGAGGCCGGGTAGTGCAGCCCCAGGTAGGGGGCGAGGCCGGACCGGACCGCCTCGGCGATGACCTCGCCCGAATGGTCCTCGGCGAAGCGGTAGACCATAACCCGGTCGAACCCGGTCAGCGCCCGCATCTGGCGGGCGGCCTCGCGGCAGAGGGGGTCGAACCCCACGGTCTGCTGGAGACGGGTGACCATGCTGCGCACGAGGTTGCCGGCGCTGAGGTGTTCGGTGGCGCTCGGCTCGGCCTCGATGACGATGGTGTCCCCGGACCGGTGGAGGGCCACGTCGAACGGCTCGCCGCCCGGCACGAGCCGGAGGCCGAAGACCCGGTCGACGGCGTCGGGCCCGCGCAGGGTCTGCAGGTGCCCGCGCAGGGTGTGGATGGCCTCGCGGTCGAGGACGGCATCGAGGGGCAGGCCGAGAAGTGCCGCCGCACCCTGGCCGAGCCAGGTCGCGATGTTGTCCGAGGCGCGGGTGACGATCCAGTCCGGGGAGACCCCGATGAGGAAGCCGAACCCCTGCACCGCGCCGAGGATGTGGATGGGCTCGCGGTCGCAGGACGAGAGGTCGATCTCCGGCGTCGGTTGCGACGCGTTCAACTGGTCCATGGGCCCACGATGCTGCGCGCAGGCAAGGGTCCGGCTGCGGTTCGGATATTGTCTTCGCAGATCAACGCGGCATGGCGCGCGGGCGTTGCAGGACCGGCCTATGCCAGGATCCACGATCCTTTCCTTCGACGCGTTGCCGCGACCTCGGGATGCCCGGAGCGTGGAACCGCTCCGGGCGGCCGGATCAAACTTTGCCGGTGAGCTTGTCGGCCACGTGCTTGGCGCCGTCCTTGACGTTCCCGGTCGTCTTCTGGGCTTCGCCCTTCAGTTCCTGCGCCTTGACCTCGGCCTTCAGCTTGTCGTTGCCAGTCACGCTGCCGATGCCCTGCTTCACGTTGCCGACGGCCTCATTGGCCAGGCCCTTGATCGTGTCGGTGGTGCTGCTCCTGGCGGTTCTCCTTCGCGACCAGGCCTTCGCGACCAGGGCGGCCACGGGGATCGGGAACGGCTCCCGCCCGGGCGACGTTCCGCGCCGTCGGTCACGGTCACGGTCACGGTCACGGGAGGGTCGTGACGCGTGCTCAGCGGGTGCCCGGATCGACGCGACGACGGCCAGGTCTCGACTGGCCGGTAGGGAAGGGCGCTCCGCGCGAGCGGGATCCGCTAGGGATGTGCCTTCGCCCTCGCGCGCGCGTCTGTTCAGTGCGGCTCCTTCCGACGCGACTACGCCCATGTCAGCCGGTGCCGGAGCCGGCGTACCCGCCTGGACGCCACCGGGACGGAGCAACCCGACGCGCATGCCGGGTGACATCATCCCGCCTCCGGATCGTAGGCAGCACGACGGCACCGGCGCGGCGTGGTTCCCGGAGTCGGTACCTACGCTGACGACCTGGCGACCCGGGCAGTCAGGTCTCGCAGAGAATGCTGCCGAAGCAGGATGCGACGGTTCGGTCGATCACATTTCTTCCGACGGAGCTCTTCGCAAGCGAGCCGGGAAGCAGTCGTTCCTCCGCTCAAGCTCGAATCACACGCCGTCGTGAAGATCGGAAGCGCCGAGTGGGCATTCCTTCTGCTGTTGGCCGAGCCAGTTTCCGCGGGGAGAAATCAAAACTCGACGTGCGGAAAATCGCTGTCAATTCAGCGACTTAGATTGTGTTGAGCGGTACTGGCGGAAACGGAGGGATTTCACGAGCCGCCGCCCTAAGTCATTGTTAACTAAATAAGTGTTTGCCTGGAAACGCGATTTCGGGACACATCCCGGGACAAATCGGGGACAAATTGCCCCTCGGACCCGCGGACACGACATGCCCCGCAAGCCGGACCCCAGGAACGCCTATCTCGAACTCCACGACGGCTACTATCGCGTCACGATGGGCGTTCCCGCGGCCCTGCGGCCGCAGCTCGGCACTCGCCTGAAGCGCACCCTCGGCACCAAAAGTCTGCTCTCGGCAAACGTCCTCAAGGCGCCCGTGGTGCGCGAGTTCAAGGCGCGCATCGACAAGGCATGGGTCAACCTCGGCGGCAAAAGCCGGTCGGAACTCCACGAGGCGGTGGCCTGGGCGAACATCCTTCAGGATGCCGTCGACCGGCGCGACCCTGCGCACGGCGCCTTGCTGGAGGCCCTCCGCGAACGCGAGGCCGAGATCGCCTCGGTCGGGTCGACATGGAAGACCGACGTCGACGAGGACGGCGACACCTACGACTACGAGATCACCACGCACGAGGCACGTGAGAAGGCCGACACCTTCGGTGCCATCGCCCGCCGGCAATCGACGCCCATCGCCCTGCATCACGACGCGTTCATGAAGACGCTTCGCATCAAGCCGCGCTCATTGACCGACGATGTGCGCGCGTTGCGGATCCTGCTGGACTGGTGCCGGGGCAACGGGGTGGACCCCTACTTGGAACGCATCGACGTCCGGACCGCAGTGCGGTTCATGGACGACATCGGCAGCTTCGCGGACCTCGGCTGGGCGTCCTCGACGAAGTACCTCGGGCGGCTGAAGCGCTATTGGGGCTACCTCGTCCTTCGGACGCATGTCGCTGACAACCCCTGGACCCATTGCCAATTGGAGAAGCCCGAGGAGAACGCTGACATGGAGGAGCGGTCCTTCACCGACGGCGAGGTGCAGAAGCTACTGATGGGATCTCCGCCCGCGGGGATCATGGACGTGATGCTCGTCGCGGCGTTGACTGGAGCCCGGCTCGACGCCGTCATCGACCTCAGGGTTGGGGAATGTGCCGACGGCTGGTTCACGTTCAAGCCGCAGAAGAAGGAACGACACGAACGCGACGTACCGATCCACCCGGCCTTGCAGCAACTCGTGGCGAACCGGGTGAGGGGCAAGTCTGCGGACGACGACCTCTTCCCTGAATGGCCGGTGCCCAAGGCCGAGGGTTCGATGCGCGAGCGAAGTTCCTATTTCTCGAAGCGCTTCACGGTGTATCGCAGGGCAATCGGGGTCGACGATCAGGTCGAAGGCAAGCGGCGCAGCTTGGTCAACTTCCACTCCTGGCGTCGCTGGTTCATCACCAAGATGGAGCGGGCCGCCGTTGACGGCGACCTTATTGCCGCCATCGTCGGCCACAAGCGGTCCGGGCTGACCCTGGGCCGGTATAGCGAAGGCCCCGAGATGGAGGCAGCCAAGGCCGCCATTGCCAAGGTGCGGCTACCTCCACTTGACGGTTCGCCCATCGTTGAGGCGCAACCGCTGAGCCGACGGCGCAGAAACTGAGTTGTATCTGCATCCCATGATTTAGTGCCAGCCTAAGATGGGGCTGTCATTGGCGTCATCGGGCGTAAACTGATTCATGGAAAACCGCTTCGCGTCGTCTATTTATGAGGTGGTTGAGATAAATCGTTCGACATCGAAATCTGTGGCTGCATTGTGTCGCGAATGTTCGGCCCAGCCTCCCGGATCGCAGCCTAGATCATCAAACATTCTCTCGCGAACTGTTTCGACGGGGATGATTTTCTCGGTTAGGCCATCCACAAAAAATCTGAATGGCTTGGTCAGGTTTGCGATGGAGATTTCTGCCTCGAAGACTCGAATGTGATTGATATCAAAAAACAACTGCAGATTTCTGAGTAGGTGGCGCCAGTCGAGCTGTTCGTATCTCGACGGTGGCTCAAACGGCATACTCGGCACCTCTCTGAACCACCCCGGGACCCCAGAGATAACGCCGAGAGGTGAGTGCGCCCCTATTAGATCGAGAAGGCCACGGGGAAGGTCCGGAAGTTCATCCAAATCCCTGTACTCGAAGTGTCCCGGTGGTGGCCCGGATGCATCGACCTTTCGAACTTCTGAGTGGTCTACCCAGCCGCCAGGATCGCGGCCCAACGAGGCGACCATTCTTGATTTCACATCCGCCGTGCTCATAACCGTCTGTGATGACCATTCGACGAACACGCGAACTGCGCTGCCTGATATCGTGGGGTCAGTCTCGTAGATTTCGATGCCGGTGACTCGGAACCAGCTTTCTAAGGTCGGAAGCACGTACTTGGAGCCGACACGCTTGAACTCGTCCGCCCAAATGCCCGGTTCGCGCCCATCGGAAACCCGGCGGAAAGTGCCCTGAAAGCCCTCGATTTGGCCCGTTTTCAGTACCTTTGCCCCGTTTAGTCCCGCCAAATCCCCTCTGGAGACGGCTTGCCATTCCTCCCGCATATGAATGGCATGCAATGAATGAGAGGAAGGGTTCAGTTCACTTTGGATCAGAACCGGATTTGGTAGCTCGTCAGCTTCAATAGCGTCTACAGGCACGATGGGATTGGGGTCTAACTCATTGCTGGGCAGAGATTTTTTGCCCGCCTTCCGCGTTGTTGCCCTGGACGAACTGGCGGGCGGCGGAGCCTGCGGATTATCGACCCTCGCGGCTATGTCATCGTCAGTTTCGCTGGTTACCGCGGGGATTGATCCCGCGGTAACCCCGCGGAAGAGCGCGCCACCCGATCGCCGGTCGAGCCACTGCATCATGAAGAGCATCGCTGCAGCAGGCTTCTGGAGGTAATCGGGGTGAAAAAATCCGTACCGTTCATGAATGTTCGACGCTACGCGATGCCCAGCCCAAATTTCGCTTTCGGGGATAGGAACTTCACAGGCACCAATTGTAACGTGCCCATTCCGTTGTGCAGCAATAGCAAAATCGCGGAAACTTGAGGGGCAGAGCTCAGGCAAATTTAGGGCCGTTGCGGCACGCTTGACCTGGAAATCAATCGTGTCTTGCGAGCAGAAAATCCAATTGCCTTGTCCCCAGCTATCCAATTCGGCCTTGATCATTGGCGGCAAAGGCAGCGTAGGCCTTCTCTTGTTTCTCTTCTTGCGGACACCCTTTGGAAGGGTTCTGAGGGTACTGCATCCGTGCTGTGTGGCAAGCATGGATGATCCAAATTGCATTAGAGCTCCAGCTCGGCATGCTGTGAAGATGGCGAGAAAGGCCCAGCGTCTAGCATCCTCGTGATGAGCTAACTCACGAAGTACGAGAGCCATAATCTCCGGCTCCGGGCACCAGTTCCTTGGATCTGGCGTATCGGTTTCGAGAATATCACAGATTTCTTCGATATTAGAAATTACGGTAGGGCTATAATGTGAGAATACTGCGAGGTGCTTATCAGGCTTGGAAGCCTGATGGCATTCTGACGCAAGCATCTTCATTGCGGTCAGGATAGTATTTGGCTTCCAACGTGGAACCATTCGCTTGATAAGTTCCTCCTGCATCGCCTCAGAGAATTCTGACATGGTCACATTGGGGTGCAACTCATTGAGAAGCTCCTTGACAAACTTGGCGTGGCTAATCCATGCCTCAGTTGATCTCTTGGTAGTTGCAAGCAGTCGATTGATGGCGGCGATGACTTGAGGGTCGCCTACGCTGCCTGATGGATCGCGGCCGATAGAAATTACGAAGCCTACGAGCAGCTTCTTGGCTAGTTCCTCATCTTGTGTTCCGAGAGAAATTTGAGAGACATCGCTGTCTCCTGGAATGTTCCAATACATTCGAATATTTTCATTCGGTCGCGACGGATTGATGTAAAAACCTTACCACTCAAACGAGCGATTTTCCCTTGTAGTCTTTCGCGAGATTGATCGATAAGTTTGGGCCTCCTTGCCGGCGAGCAGACTTACAAAATTAACCTTTGGGTACTTGCTTCTAACCCTTCGAACAAGGGCACTTACTCCATCATCTTGAGAGCCTGTCGGAGCAGGTCTGGCGGGAGCGTGTTCTGAGATGCCCTTTGTGTGACGAACAGACTTCCGTCTCTTCGACTTCCCTTCGGCAACGGTTCCATTCTCGTCTTGCATGGTTCGACGTAGTCCTGTCTTAGGAGGCTGCTAACGAAAGCTTCGAGTTCGTCGCGCCTGTAAAAGATTGTGCGCTTGCGGCGCATGAAGCCGAGGCGGCCCGATTGGCGGGCGTGGCGCAGCTCCTTGTCCTCAAGCACGTGTCCGAAGGCGGCATAGGCCTCTGCCTCCGTGAGGAGATCGTGGGGCATCCAGCCTGAGTGGGGTGGGTCCGGTCCTGCATCCGCAGGATTGCAAGCATCGACGCACTTGTGCTCACGTCCGTGCCGATCCTCTTGGGTCGCTCCACGCATTCGGTTCGACATCATCGCAACCTTCTGAATTTTCACATTGGAAAGCGCGTGCGGCTTTGACGACCTTTGAGCGTCGTTACCGTTGTGTTTCGCTACGCCTCGGGGCGCTTCGCTCACGCTTGAGCAGCACCGCCATCCGCCGCTGGCACGTCACGCCTGCCGGAGGGCTCAGAACGTCATTGAGACGCCGGCCCACCCCCTTCGCGAGCTCAGACTCATGTGAGCCTGACCACGTCTATCTGGCGTCTGTAAGCGCCCGAGCAGCCCATGGCGGCCTAAAGGGGATGACGTTACCTTCGCCATCTTGAGGGCGGACGGCGTCCGCTTCGGGTTGCTTCCCGGTTAGCGATGGCTTCCTGTTGTTTCTGGAGCGAAAGGTTCGAGCGATCTCTCGACCCTTTGCCTCCATCTCGGCGACGTCGAGCTCGACGTTCAGTGCGTCGACGAGCGTCTCGAAGTCCGGGCCGCGGAGGATGCGCCGCATCCCCACGAGGCGCCGCATCACGTCGGCGAGACACTCGTCCAGCGCGTTGGGATCAAGCACGGCGCCCTCCCTTGGTCCGGGTGGGGGCAAGACTGGTGCGGTCCTCAGCGAGCCGGTCACGGATCACCGCGCCGGTCAGCAACCGCTCGTCGACGAGGCGGTGGGCGAGTCCGTCGATGGTGGGCTTGTGGGCCTGCACGAAGTCGCGGCTTCGCGCGTACAATCGGTCGAGGTCCGCGGATACAGCCTGGCGCAGGTCCGGGCAGGTCGCCAGAAGGCGGTGCGCGTCGGCGTCAGAGGCCCTGTGAAGCAGCGAGCCGCCGAGGCCGAAGCTCGCATGGGCCGCGGCCAGCGTCCGGGTCGCCATGCCGAGGTCCGAATTAGCCGGACCGCCGGCCCCGGTGGACGCCTCGCCCCATTCCTCGTCGGCGGCCCGTCCGCACAGGGTGGCCACGACGTAGTTCTCGATCTGTACTCGGGTCATCGACAGCCGGGTCTTCAACTTGGTCCTCGTAAGACCAGCTACCTCGCCGCTCTGCACGGTGGTGACGGTCTGGACGGTCCCGACGCCCATGACCTCGACCGCACAGGCGTGGGCGATCTCGTGCCTCGCGCAGGCGAGCGCCTCCGCGGGGGTGCGGTCGTCCTCGGGGGCGATCAGCGCCATCAGGTCGGCGATGGTGACGGGCCGGTCGGCGACCCGCGCCGTTCGGCGGGTGGCCTTGACCCAGGCGGCGGCGTCGGCCCCGGTCGCGCCGATCCCGAGGGCGGCCACGCCGGTCAGGTCGGCCCCCTGCAGGGTGTCGGGCCCGAGATGGTGGCGGATGATGTCGGCGAGGCCGGAAACGCTGGGCCGGCGCACCGTGATGACGCGGGACAGTCGGCCCGGCCGGACAAGCGCGGGGTCCAAGTCTTCGACGTGGTTCGTGCCCGCAATGACGATAATCTTGCCGTTTTTTCCTGACGTTGCTCCATCTAATTGCAACAATACTTGACCTATGATTGGCTTCCAAAAATCTCTGTTGCGATTATCCAGCTTGTTTCTTGAGGGAAGACCGTCCGCTTCGTCTAGGAATAGGACCACAGGCGAAGCAGCAGCGGCAGCCGAGAACACCCTGTCGATCTCGCGCACCACGTCCCCGAGATACCCTTGCGTCTGCGTGAACCAGGACGCCACGGATGTTTCGATCAAGCCGACACCCAGGGTCCTGGCGATGGACCGGGCCAGCAAAGTCTTGCCCGTGCCGGGTTCGCCGAAGAACACGGCATGGCGGGCAATCGCATCGAACTCGATGCGCCCCGCGAGGTAAGCCTGGAAATCGTCGGCGAGCGCGAGGCACCAATCCCTGGCCTCGCCCTCCAGCCCCGGCATCTCGTGCAGCAGCGGCGCCTCCGGCAGGTCCGGGTCGACGACGGAGCGGGAGCGCGCGGCGGCCTTGAGCCGGGCGAGGCAGGCGGCAGCGGTCGAGCCCGTGCGCAGGGCGGCGACGTAATCGTGGTGGCCTAGGCCGTGGAGCGGCGGCATCGGCCCGGGGTCCTCGCCGGTCACGGCCCGGATCGCGCGGGCAACCTGCCCAGCGGTCGGCTGAGCGAGGTCGAGCCGGACGTCGGCGCCGGCGACGAGGGCGGTGGGCAGGTAGCGCTCAGGGTCCTGGCTGATCCCGCAGACCCGGCCGCCCCGGGCGAGGCGGGCGGAGACGCGGTCGCACCCGACCTCTGGACGGTCCTGGGTCCGCGATGTCCCGAGCTTAATCTGCATGTCGGAGTAGGTGGCGTGGGACCGCATCGCGGCGGCCGCGGCGTCGGCCCAATCCGGCGAGGGCACGCGGACCACCACCGCGCAGCCGTCCAGCGCGGCCAGCGCCCGCCGCTGTTCGGGCGTCAGCGCGTCGTGAACCAGAATGCCGGCGAGGGTCTCGACCTTCTCGTCGAGGCCCCCGGACGCATCGTCCCCTTCGTGAGCCCTGCGTGCGAGGTCGCGGGAGAGGAAGTCCTCCAGGTTCTGATCCGGCTTCTGGTTCTGTTGCTTTCGGGCCATGGTCGTCTCCGCGCGAGGCGACCGGCCGCGTCGCGGCGCCGGGTCAGGCCTCGGGAATGGGGTCGGGGCAGGGGTGCTCGGGGACCGCGCGGAGGCGGTCATCGCGTTTGCATATGAGGTGCTCGGTCATGCTCGATGCGTCCGGTTGCCGGGGATCAGGGCAGGTCGTCGCCGACATCGTAGGGGTCGCCGCCGGTCCGGCGGGCCCAGGCGGTGACCCGCACGTCGCGGGGGCGCGGGCCGGTCCTATCGGCCAGCGAGGCGGCGCGCCGCTCTGCCTCCTCCAGCACGGCGGCGCCGAGGGCGACGCGCACCGCGGCAGCCACCTTGATGAGCGAGGCTTCGCCCAGGCTCTCGCGGCATCCAGCGAGGCGCCGGAAAATGTCGCCGATAATCGCGTCGGGGTCGTGGGTGTCGGGTGCCATTGTCGCCTCCGGTCGGAGGCGGCCGCGCGCAAGGGGCGCGGTCAGGCCTCTCCGGTCCGTGTGGGGGTGCCGTCGGAACGAGGGGGCCGGGCGGCGCAGGCATTCTGCACGACCGCCGGCCGGACTTCGGCTCCAGGTATGAGGCGGTCGAGGGGGGACATGGCGGAAGCAATCCTCGCGTGGCGACCCGACAAGGAGCCTGGGCCGCGGACAGTGGTGCCAAACAGCAGGCAGACCGAAGCAGCTCGATTAACGCCGGTCAACGACGACCCGTCAGATCTAAGTAGAAAAGCCTGGCCCCCTGTGGATCCCGGGCAGAACCGGGTGCACGCGACGAAGTCCGGGGAACCCTGGACGTTGCGGGGCGAACGACCCGGTGGATATCGCATCACGCGTAACGTTCGGCGTACCCGTTACACCGGCGGCGAGTTTGGGGCAGTGCCGAAGAGGGACTTTGCAGGCATCTCCGATCCCGCCGGAAGTGCACTCGGAATGTTCGCCGCCGCCATCCGCCGGTCGCCGCGCGCTAGCGATGTGCGGAGGTCAACGCTCGCGCTTCACCAAGACGGGAGAGATGCCGCCATCCGGGGTGAAGACGCTGGCGCCGATGTCGAGGCGGCGGAAGGGCCGGTGGCGGAGTATCAAGAGGCAGGCGAACGTCGCGCCCACGCGCCCATCGGCCAAGATCTCCCGCATGGCGCAGACGTCATCCTGGCTGGGTCGGGTCGGGAAAGACGGATGGGAGTGCCATTCGCCAAGATAGTTGAAGCGTCGATAATCGTGGCCGGTTCGCTCGTGGAAGTCCCGGATGGCCTTCCCATGGTGTTCCGGGTCACGGACAAAGCGGGCGGGACTTCCGCCGTCGTGCTGGAGGCTCGCCTCCAGGACCCTGAACTCATCCCCACCGAGGGCTTCGCCCAGGAGGACGCCGCCGATCTCTCGCTGGCCGGCCTGCTTGAGCTCCCGACGCCACGAGGCGGAGACCGCCTTAGGCAGCAGGATCTTCATGGGTGTCCTTGGTGAAGAGGCCTGTGAAGATCTCCACGGCCTCGGCCCTGTCTTCGTCCGACTGAACCTCCGGACCGACGGTTTCCGGAACGGTAACATCTAGCGGGTGGGCTTCGAAAGGAGCCGTGAATATCCAGCCGGCCCTCAGCGCGACGGTGTAGATCGGGTGCGGGAAGGCGTTCCCACCGGTCAAGGCGTCGATGGCGAAGCGGGCGGCATGGTTGGCGATGATACCGACCTCGGCATCGTCGGCGACGAGGACCTTTCCGCCGTCCGCTTCGGTGGCATAATCCCCCGCTTCGGTGCCCAACCAAGGCGCATTGAGCGATCCGCACCAATCGAGGTAGGCGCTGCGCATGTCCTGGGGCGGCGCGTCGAGGCCGGGTCGGTATCGGGCGACCATCCCACCTATCCCGCCCTCGAACACCTCAAGCCAGACCATCGGTCGTCCGGCACGCCTGGCAACCGCCGAGACGATGTTGAAGGCATTGGCGTCCGCGGTCGCATCCACGATCAGGTCGCATTGCGACAGCGCCTCAAGGGCCGTGTCGACGCTGCCGCTCGCTTCCTGTCCCCCGAGGCGTAGCGCACGCGCACTCACGGTCACCTCGGGGTTGATCAGTCGCAGCCGCGCGGCGACCGCATGGACCTTGTGGGCGCCAACGGCGCGCCAATCCAGATCATTCCGGACCAGGTTGTCGCGAAGGAGGACATCGTCGTCCACAAGAACGAACCGCCCGATCCCGGAGCGGGCTAGGCTGGCAGCGACCTTGGAGCCTGCGGAACCGCAACCGACCACGGCGACCGCCTTCGCCGCCATCTCCGGTTGGATCGACCCAATCCGCTCCGACCCACCGGAGCCCGCATGGACCGGCACCACCGGTATCAAATGGGCATGCGTCTGTAACCAGCGCCACGCCATCCGAAGCCCGGAGCCGCCCAGCACGAGCGCAAACTCCGCCGCTTCCGGATTCGCATCCGTGTTTGCGCAGAGCCGCGCCCATTCCCGCGGCAACTCGGCGTTCGTGAGATCGAGCTCCGTATCGGCCGTCACGGGCTCTGGTTGCAGCATTACGACCCCGGTTGCTTGGTGACCGTCCTGCGGGAAACCGGGCTGGAGCCAGCGGCCATCGGGCGTGTCCACTGCATCGATCCGCGCGACGACCGCCGAACCTTGGAATTGAAACCGCATGGTCGCCGCCATCCGCGTTCCCGGGGCGGCTTGGCGTAACAGGTCGACGAGCGCATCGGAGTACACGTGCCGGTAGTCGGCCGCTCTGAGACGTTGACCTTGGGTGAGTTCGTGAGCAGACGGCAGGCGCGCCGCGCCGCCCTCGGTGGTTGCCTCGGCAGACAGGAGAGCCTGCGCACTGCGGATCATGTCGGCGGCGGTGAACTCGGGCCTCCAGTTGTCGGTCCGGTATTCGAGGCACAGCGACCCGCCCGACCATTGGTGGTCCGAGAGCCTAAGGTTCGGGTCCCTGGGAACCACGTCGGGGCAGGTGTCCGGATAGAGCCGCGGATACCGCAGTTCCAAGTCGACCTTCGCATCGCCGACGGCCACCGTGAAGTGCAGGACCAGACGGGCGCCGTCGCCGATGCCGAAGCCGAAGTCGTCAAGCCAGTCAACCGACGATGCCAAGGCAGTGACCGCCCGGCGCTCGGCGACCAGGCGGTTCGGTCTCTCAAAGAACCAAATCAAGCGAAGCCCGCCGGTTTGACAGGGGCTACGGGATGGTTGGGGAACGCGAAACCGGCCGGCGCCACCGCCGCAGGCCGCAGGAGACCGCCCGGACGGGACACGGCCTCCGTCAGGGGAGAGACGAACCGGCATCCCTGCTCGTCGATGACCACCTTGCACGGCTGCGGGTCCCGCGGCGGCGAATGGTCCATCGTGACCTCGAACCGTCCGCCACGGGCGCGGACGATTTCCTTGTAGTAAGCGGCGGCCTGCCGGTGGGGTGGTTGGACGTCGAGGTCGTTGGACGGGATGCTACGGCTCGTCGAGACCATGATGCAGCCCGGCATGGCGCAGCTCTCGAAAAGGAAGCCCACCTCCGGTACGGGAACCGTTCGCGTCATGCCCTTATCGGCGGCGTTGAGCGCCGTGTACGAGCAGTGATGGGGGACCTTGCACACGTCCCAGACCAGCCGTTCGACCTTGCCGTGACGCCGGGTGGTGCGAACGATGAGGCGCAGGGTCTCCGAGTCGATGTCGGATGCGAACAGGACGCGCCGCGGCTCTCCTCCTTCGAGGAACGTCGCCTGCAGCACCACGCTGTCCTGGTTGCGGTCGACTATCTGGTCGTTCTCGTCCTGCCGCCAGCCGAACGGGCAATGCACGAAGAACTCGACCCGCTCCGGCCCGGAGAGGCTGTAGCCCGGGACGGTCTCCCCAGCGTTGACGATCAGGTGGTCGCGTTGGGCCGGCGTCAAAGCGTGCTTCGCCAGGAAGCCCGCGAGCGCTTCCGGCCGCGAGAAGACCCGCACGCCATAACCGCGGCGCAGGCGAAAACGCGCCTCGTCCTGGATGACCTGCGCGAAGTCCGGGAGGTCGTCCTCCAGGATCGCTGCGGCGGGGACCCAGAGTTCACCGATGATGGCGCGGCCCGGTCCCTGCAACGCGGGCGAGTGGTCGAAGTGGAAGAAGCCCGCAGCGCCGTAGACGTGGTCGCGGTCGAGGTGGGTGAAGAGCACGGCTTCATATCCGCGGCGACCGGAACTGCGCAGCCCCGCCCTGAGGGCCGTGGCGAGATCGATCCTCCGGTCGTCGCGCGCCGCCGTCCACTCGTTCCCGAAATCGATGAGAACCTGGCGCCCGTCGGCCAGTTCGACGAGCGTTCCATCGGCGTCGCCGAGAGGATGAAACGTCAGGACAGCAGTCATATATCACCCTCCACCAGAGCGATTTGGGTACCTAAGAACAGAAGTGCAACAAGTGGCGAACGGTTTCCGCGGGATGCTTTGATGGACGGCTTTTCCCCCAAGGGCGCGGACCCGAGGCCCGCCGAGGATTTCCTAGGCGCCCGCAAGCTTGAGCCTGGCATCGGCCTGTGCCTCTCCGGGGGTGGGTTCCGCGCGATGCTGTTCCACGTCGGCGCGCTGACGCGGCTCAACGAGGCAGGCATCCTGCCTAAGCTAGATCGAGTGGCCAGCGTCTCGGGCGGCTCCGTCGCCGCCGGCGCGCTGGCCGTGGGGTGGGCGCGTCTCCGCTTCGACGAGAATGGAGTGGCCACGAACCTCCGCGATGAGGTCAGCCAGCCGCTCCTCGCCCTGGCCCAGAAATGGGTGGACGCGCCCGCTATCGTGGCCGGGCTGCTGCCCTTCGTGACCGCCGCCGGGGTCGCGGCGCGGGTCTACGACCGCGCGCTGTTCAAAGGCGCGACTTTGCAGGATTTGCCCGACCGGCCCCGCTTCACCTTCACGGCGACCAGCCTGCAGACCGGCGCCCTATGGCGCTTCGCGAAGGAATACGCGGCGGAGTATCACGTCGGCCAATGGCCGAAGCCGGAGCTGAGGGTCGCCGACGTCGTGGCTGCCTCGGCGGCCTTCCCGCCGTACATGTCCCCCGCCTACGTCCGCGTCCCGCCCGGGGCCATCCAGATGCAGGAGGGTGCCGACCTGCACGAGGAAGGCTTCAAGGGCCGCCTTCGGCTGACCGACGGAGGAGTCTACGACAACCTCGGCCTGGAGCCGATCTGGAAGCGCTACGAGACCATTCTCGTCAGCGACGGGGGGCGGGCCATGCCAAGCAACCCGCTCCCGAAGTCAAACTGGTTCTCCCAGGCGCTCCGCGTCACGGACATCGCCCTTCAGCAGGGGATCTTCCTGCGGGAGCGGGTGCTTCGCGGCCTCGACCGGGACGGCTCGCGCAAGGTCGTCTCCTGGGGCATCGGCCAGGGCGTTCAGACTTACGGGCCGGAAAACCCCCTCGGGTTCACGGCTGCGGACACGAAGCTGGCGGCATCGATCAAGACGCGGCTCAAGCGGTTTCCGGACCACGTCCAGCGGACCGTCATGCGCGCCGGCTACGCCCACGCGGACGCGGCCCTCAGGAAGGGCGGGATGATCCCGCCGGGGCGGGCGCCGTCCTTCGCCGGGTTGCCGTCAATCGACCGGCGGCGGTGAAGAGGCCCCGGCCGCCTGCGCCGGGTTCTGGACGGGCGCTCCCATGGCAGGCCGCTTGCCGTTCACGTAGTAGCCGGTGAAGGACCAGACATGCGCCAGGGCGCGGTGGTTCCAGGGGACGTAGATCATGTAGTCCCGGTGCCCCAGGGAGACAGCCGTGCGGTTCGTGGCCATCATGTCGAGCGCCGACAGGAAGATCGTGCCGTCGGCGTAAGAGCCGAGCAGCCGCACCTGGATCTCGCGCAGCTTCGAAAGGTCGTCACGCGCCTTCTTGATCTCGACAAGGATGCCGTAATACTTGCTCCTCAGCACCTCGTGGTCGCGCCCCTTCCGGGCGAACCCGATGATCAGGTTCAGGCCCGAGAAGAACGCGGTGACGATTGCCAGGACTGAGACGAGGGGGCCGACGCCTTGAATGAGCGACGAGAACGCACCCGCGCCCGCCACGAAGGATACGAGCGAGATCGTCTTCCCGAAGCTGTCGAAGAAGCGCGCCCGCATCCCGTGGTAGTAGGCGCATCGCTGGGCCTCGAACTTCAGGTCGCCGTAGAGACGGACCGCCTCAGCGCTTGGCGCCGGGACGGGGGCCTCCGGGCGGGGGAGGTCGGACGCCTGTCTCACGAGTTCCACCGACACCTCCACCAGGGCGATTGACCGGGGCCGGCGCGGGCCTCGGCGGAGCGGACGACCCGGGGGGACGCCCTCCTGAGTTGCCACCTTGAGCCATGTTCACTCTCCGTTCGGATTCGCAGGATGTGCATCCGGGACGCCTGGGTCAATGGGGATGCGCACGACGACCCTTTCTTCACCGCTTTCGCTCAATCCTGTCCGCATCAAGTCGGGGACGGCGGGCATGGTCGCGAGGAAGGACGTCTGGGCGGCGGCGGACGGGATACGGGCCAGGGCTCGCGACGCCGACGGCGCCAAGCCGCGGGTCTCGGTGCGCACCGTCCGCAAGGCGCTCGGCAAGGGCTCATTCGGCGACATCGCCCGCGAGCTCGCGGAGTGGAAGGCAAGGGTCGGCTACCGGCCGCTGATCGAGCAGGCCGAGCTGCCTGAGGCGCTGCAGGGTCAACTCGCCGCCTTCGGCACCGCCCTCCTCGAACACGTCCGCGTCGAGCAGACCCGCCACCGGATCGCCGAGGCCGAGGGTGAGGCGGCCCGGGAGGCCGGCCAAGGCGAGGTCCTGGAGGAGGCGCTGGCGCAGGTCGACCTGCTGGAGGCGCGGGTCGCGATGCTGGAGGCCGAGCTCGCCCGGCTCCGCGCGGCACCCCCTGCGCTCGCATTCCCGGCGCCGGACCCGGAGCCCGAGCCGGTGAAGGTACCCGCACCGATGCACCTCAACCCTGTCTACGGCAAGGTTCGCGACCGGCATGCCGCCGAGGCCGCCGACCCGGTCTGGGCCGAGGTCCGCGTCGCGGTCACCCGCGTGCTCGAACGGCGCGGGCCGATGTGGGTCCACGCCATACACCTGTCATTGCCGGACCGGCTCAAGGAGCGCGCCGAGCGGGCCGGCCTGCCGCTGACCCCGGCTTGGCTGCGGCTCTACCTCATCCGCCTAGCCGACGCGGGGGACGGCTTCGCCGAGGTCGAGGGACGCTTCGCCGTGGCGCCGCCCGTCGAGGCCGCCCCGGACCCGGGCCGCGTCGCAATCGGGACCGACGCGCCGCCCCTGTCGGCTGAATGGTTCTGGAAGCTGTTCGTCGCCGAGGTCCATGACCTGCTGCTGGAGAGGGGGCCACTTACCGCGGAGCGGATCCTCGAAGACTTGCCGGACGGTTGGGTGGCGGCCACGGAACGCTACAAGGCGATCAAGCCCGGTCGACTGCGCCAGAAGCTGCGCGAGCGCATCAGGAATAAGCGGCCCCTGCAGGAGCTCCCGGGCAAGGTCTTCGCCGCCACGGGTCGCTGGCCTGGCAGCCGGACGTTTGGCCCGGACGAGGCCGCATAACCCGGGCCTCCGCCGAGCCCTAATCGACCGACGGTGTCCTGTCCGGTGGGGGGCCCTGCAGTTCGACGCCCCCGATTGGAGACGCCCTTGCGCCTGTCCCTTTTCGCCGCCCTTTCGATCCTCGCGTCGGCCGCGAGCCTCGACGCCGCTACGGCGGCCGAACTCCTGCGCGGTCGGTGCCATATGGACGTGTGCTCGTGGTTCAGCATCGAGCAGCGTGACCTAGTCGCGTCGTCCCCGGCCGGGGCGCTCTTCAAGATGAGCGTGCGGACTTGGACGAGCACGCATCCGAACGGGACTTACGACAAGCGCACCCGGCGGGTCGGCGGCGAAGCCGGCGACGAGTACGTGTTCTGCTCGAAGTCGCGCCCCGCAGTGGTCGACCCAGGCGACAAGCCGGGGACATGGATCGCGGCCGTGCTGGTTCCCATCGGGCAGCCTGCAGGCGCGACGGAGGCGGCGACCGCCCGGTACTTCGCCGCCTGCCACGGCGTCGCCCTGAACAGCGAAGCCGACCTCGACCGATACGCCCAGGCATTCGGTTACAAGGCGGACGGCGAGGGGGAGCAACTCGACCTGAAGCGGCCGGAGGATATCCTGAAGCCGGCTGAGCCCGTCCGTCGCTGAGCTGCCTCCCGTCAGTGGCCCCGGGGAACGGCCGACATCTGCCGCCGTTGGCATGGCCGGTGACTGCGTTTGGGAGGGCAAGCCGTGACGCCCCAGGAAATCAAGGCCAAGGTCCAGGCCGCCTACACCGCGTCGTTGCAGAACCGTGCCGTCATGTACGGCATGAGGACTTCCCCCCTCGACCATCAGTTCCGTGACCTGAAACTGTACGGGCGCGATGCCGGTGCGGATTTCGCCGACACCAACCTGGGCCGCATCATCGACGAGGCGGTCGCCGTGGCGGGGCGCAAGCAGCCCTCCATGGAACTGCAGGTTTACGGTTGGGGGCGAGCGGCCATCGACGGCATGGCCGAGACCTTGCGCCACCGGACAGACCTCAAGGTCGAGATCAGCGGTTCAACCGTTCAGCTCATCTGGGCGGAGGACAACCCGGCCCTCATATAGGGTAGAGCTCCATCAGCTTGACCGTTGAGAGGCGGCTTCCGCCCGCAGCCAGGCATGTCGTGCGCCGGCATGCGGCCCCGTGAGCCGTTTGACATTTGGATACGCCCGCGGGGGAAGCATGCCGGTCTCTTTGCACGAAAGGCCCGATATGCTGCTGGCCCTCCCTGTCAAAGGGGAGGCCTTTCTCTTTCGGCGCTCGGGCCGGGCCGTGTTGGTGGACGGCGGCTACAAAGGGGACAAGATCCCCGACAAACTCAAGCGGCACTTCAAGGACTTGGAACGCCTCGATGTCGTCCTGTGCACCCATGGTGACACCGACCACGCTGGGGGCCTACCCAATCTCCTGGATAAATGGGCGGGACGCGTCGGGCAGCTTTGGCTTCCGGGAAGGTGGGTCGATGTCATCCCTCAACTCGCGCGCGATCCCGCGGGATTTCTGGGAAAGCTGATCGGCGAGCTCGATGCCGCGTTGGAGAAGCCCGATGAGCAGCTTCTGCGCGGCATCCGCGACGCGGGTGAGGAGAGACCGCGAGATGGCCGGGACGACATCCAGTCCGAGCCGTTGGACCACGACGGATCACTCTTCGAAGGCTGGGCCGACGACCCTGATGACGACTTGGGTCCCGGGGAGCCTCCCCCGGAGCCCGGGTGGTTCGAAGAGCTTCGCGTCGCCAAGGAGCAATTGGCGAGTGACGCCGACGCTGCACGGGCGTTCGACGCGACGCGCAAAAGGGCGAGGCATCGGAAAGGGCGGGTGTCCGCGGCGCCGGGAACTTCGATTGTCAGCTACTGGCTAGGCCTGATCGAGACGGCCGAAGCCATTCGCGGCATCGCCATGGCTGCCATCCGACATGGGATCAGAACCCGCTGGTTCGATTTTGAGACGTTTGAGAGGACGCGCCGGGCGTCCGGCGGTGCGCGCCATTTCCTTGTCCCGATCAACGCCGTCGAGCAGGCACCGCCCCCATCCTCCCTCCGCCTCTACATGCAATTGACGCTGATCAACCGGCAGAGCCTCGCGTTCTTCGCGCCACTTGGATGGCAGCGACATGGTTTCCTTTTCTGTGGCGACTCACCCCTCGGCGACGGTCGAGGTTATGCCAACTCGTTCCTCCCGGCCCTCCCCATGCCGTTCCCGGTAGTCGTTGCGACCGCTCCGCACCACGGCTCGGAGTCTAACCGGGCCGCGTACGCTCACCTGAACGCTTGGGCTTGGGTTGGCGTAATCCTCCGCGCAGGCGGCAGCGTGGACCAACCCGGCCAGACGTTCCTGGACCAACAGGATTGCCTACGGCTCTGCACCAAGTGCCCCCGGGTCAAATACGCGCCGATGCTGTCCGGCGTCATTGCACCGAGGCCTTGGTGGATGTTGCACACGGTTGGGAGGATCTGCGACTGCAGTAATCCGACCAGCGGTGGAGCCGGCACTGGCGACAGCGTGTGATGCCTCAATTCGAAGGAACCGGTCTTGAACCACGCCGAGATCGTGCCGACCGTGTCCGAGCGGGAAGCCACCTCTTCGGCTTAGCGGCCTCGTCATCGCATCAGATCTTTCCCCGGCTGTTTCCAGGCTTGCGCGGGCCTTTCAGCACCGTCTGCCCGCCAGCCGTGCGAGCCCGCGGCTTTGGTCCAGACTTTATAGGCGGCTTCATCGGAGGCTTGGGGGCCGGCTTTGCCGGTGGCTTCGTTGTCGCGCGCTTCCGCGGCGCGGGCTTGGCGAGGGTCGTCGCCATGTCCTTGCGGACCGCCGCGACGACACGCCGGATGTCCTGGGCGACGTTGAGGAACGCATCGTCGGCGCTGCGCCAGCGGGTGACCTCGCGTCCGTCCTCGGGCAGCAGCTTGAACCCGGCGGCGGGGGTCGACTTCCAGTCGCACGGGCGGACGACCACGGCGACGACCCGCACGTGGCCCCGCGCGCGCCGGCCCATGGCGCGCTTGTACTCGATCTTCCAGCAGTAGTTGCTCGCAAGGTAATCGGGGCTGAGCAGGGCGACGAAGACATGGGCTTCGCGGAGGGCACGCGCGATCCCGGTGTCGAGCTTGTCGCCGGCGTTCAGGTCGCCGTCGAACCAGGTCGTGACGCCCTCGCGCTTCAGCGGGGCGAGAAGGGTTTCGAGCCTGGCCTGCGCGTCGGCGTCCCGGTGCGAGTAGGAAACGAAGATCCGGACCTCGGGCTTCTCCGGCTTGCCGCGCGGGGTCGCCGGCCGGGCCGCGGGTCGCGGTCCAGGCTTCGCCTTGGCCGCTGTCTGGGACGCAGTGCCGGCCTTCTCGGTACGCGTGCGGGCGCGGGCGCGCATGGAAGCCCCCGTCGGGTTGCCGGCCAAGTTCCGGATTCATGCGTCCCGAACCCGCTTTGTTCCCCATGATGGAGGGGATAACCCCGGACCCCTATCGGCGGCGCGGTAAGGACGCCGGTCGACTCGGCGAGTGCCGCGTAGCGCATAACGCTATCCGTGACGCGTTACGACGCGGCGTGCCTGGACGCCGGCGCCGTGACCACGATGGCCCGGCCTAGGCCGCCGCCACGGTCGGGAGTTCGTCGATCCGGGTGGTGTAGCGCGGCGAGCGCATGTCGAACTTGGTCGACCACTCCCGTTTTGGGGCGAACCCCGCGCTGCCCGGGACGACCGCCCCACGGCCGAACCGGCGATTGCAGGCGTCGAGGGCGCCCATCAGCGCCGCCCCGTATTCCCGGTCCATTTGCCCCAGCCCCGGGAAGGCCCGCTGCGAGGCCGCCAGGGGTACCAGGTCCGTGGTGACGACCCCGGCCTTGGAATAGCGGTAGCCGTCGCGCCAGGTCTTCCGGACCCCGTGCAGGCAGGCCTTCACGAGCACGAGGGTGTCGTTCGACGCCTCCGGCAGGGTCACCACCGACGAGACCGACCGCTGCGGCCGGTCCCGGTCGTGCTCGGATGTGTGGAAGAAGACCGTGACGTGGTCGGTCCCGAGGCCCCCGGCGCGCAGCTTCTCGCCCAGCCTGGCGGCGTGGGTGGCGACGGCCTGTTCCATGGTAGCGAGGTCCTCGACGCGGTCGGAGAAACTGCGGGTCACCGCGCAGCCCTTCCGGGTCGGTGCGACCTCCTCCAGGTCGAGGCAGGCCATGCCCCGCAATTCCATGACGAGCCGCTCCCCGACCACGGTCATGGCCTTGCGCACCGCCCGGGTGTCGAGGTCGCGCACGTCGGCGACGCTCTCGCAGCCCAGGGCCTCCAGCTTGCGGGCGTTGGCCGGTCCGACGCCCCAGATGTCCTCGGGCGGGATGCGGACCATCCAGTGCTCGTACTGGACCGGGTCTGTCAGGTCGCAAACCCCGCCGAGCTCCGGCACCTTCTTGGCGACGTGGTTGGCGAGCTTCGCCAGCGTCTTGGTCGGGCCGATCCCGACGCAGGTCGGGATGCCAGTCCAGGCTCGCACGGTCTCACGCATGTCCCGAGCGAGCGGCACTCGGTCCCGCTCCCGGACGTCGGACAGGTCGAGGAAGCTTTCGTCGATGGAGTAGATCTCGATGCGCGGAGAGAAGCCCCGGTAGACCGTGTTCACCCGGGCGGACATGTCGCCGTACAGAGCATAGTTCGACGAGTAGACTCGCACGCCCCGGGACCGGCACATGTCGCGGATCTTGAAGTACGGCTCTCCCATGCGGATGCCGAGGGCCTTGGCCTCGGCGGTGCGGGCGATGGCGCAGCCGTCGTTGTTGCTCAGCACGATCACGGGCACGCGGGCCAAGCGGGCGTCGAACACGCGCTCGCAGGAGCAATAGAACGAGTTGCCGTCGGAGAGGGCGTAGGCCCGGGCGCTCACTCGCTCCGGCGCCTCGGGTTGATCGAGCCGGAGACGACGCCCCAGACCTCCACCTCTGCTCCGGGAGAAAGCCGGAACTCCGGAAAACGGGGATTGGCGAAAGCCAGGTGCACCCGATGCCCCTGGCGGCGCCAGACCTTGAAGGAGCGCTCGCCGTCGATATCGACCACGACGATGTCGCCGTTTCGCGGCGTGAGCGAGCGGTCGACCACCGCGAGGTCTCCGTCGAAAAGGCGGGCCAGCACCATGCTGTCGCCCGCCACCCGCACCAGGAAGGTCGCCGGCCGGTTGGCGATGAGCAGACGCTGAAGGTCGATCTCGTCCTCGATGAAATCGTCCGCCGGGCTGGGGAAGCCCGCCCTGACTGGTCGAGCCAGGAGGGGCACCGGCATGGGCAGGCCAATGGTAATGCCGCTGGCTTGCATGTTTTTGCTCCGCGAATCTAACAGAACAAAATAGGAACATGCGGCGGCGGTTCCTCGCAAGCGGCCGAGCTTGCGACAATGAGCCGGTGTGGACGCCTGTGGATAAATGGAATTGGCGCTTGCCGAAGAGATACCGTCAGAGCCGCTTCGGTCTAGACCGCGCCGGAGGAACGCCATTGAGGATCACCGTTTACGCGCTTGCGGCCTTGCCCTTTTTGGTGACGCCGACGCTGGCGGCGGGGGATTTCCCGCTCGCCTCCTGCAAAGGCTGGAACGGCACGGTCGTCGAGCGCGACGGCATCGATACGGCGCGGGCCACGATGCGCGGCATCGTCACCAAGGCCGACCTGCAGGAGTATTGCGAACGCGACCCCGGCGGGGAAACCAAGCAGTTCGGTGGCAAGCTCACGACGGCTCAGTGTGTCGCGAATTACTTACGGAGCGAAGGCCGAGCCACGATGACCGCGGAGGCGAACTGCCGAACCGGCACGGTCGGCTACCGTTACAGCGATGGGCAGGTCAGGAAGGCCCGCTTCCCAGTCGGGGCTGACGCCGACACCTCGTGCGCGTCGGGCATGCCGCCCATGGTCGAGCAGTTCAAGATGCTTTGCCCCGCTGCAGCCAAGCGGCTGAAGGTCGAGTAGGCGAGCCTGTTGGCGCCGTCGCCGCGCGTTCCCGATCCCGCCCAGGGATAGCTTGAGGTGTCATCACTCCGCCGACGCAACTCAGGTCACCTCGACCTCACGCGTGCCCTTTCACAGGAGCCGGTCGAACGGCAGCAGCCGGTGCGTTGACTCACATTCTCGTGAAGCGTAGCTCAACCTTGACGGTTCCCTCCGGGGATCAAAAGGGAACGTGGTTGGGGCTATCCCCGAAGCCACGGCTGCCCCCGCAACTGTAAGCGGCGAGCCCTTCACCACCATGTCACTGGGTCACCCCGGGAAGACGGTGCGAGGGCGGCGACCCGCGAGCCAGGAGACCTGCCGTCAGCCGTGGTCACACGCGAAACGCGTCGGGCGGGGTGGTCCTGACGGGTGTCGAGACGGCCGTGCGCCAGCGCGGCTGGCGAGGCCTCGTTCGCGGTGACGTGCCACTGCCGTCCCGAGGTCCTAGGCCTGTGTACCGTTCGATTTCCAAAAGGCGGTTTCGCGCATGCGTCGCCACGCTCGCGCTTACCCTTCCGGGCGCATCTCCGACGCTGGCCCAGGGAGACCCTGCCGAGGCAGCGGCCGCTGTGGTTCTCGATCCGCTCTCGGTCGAGGGCAGCTACACCGCCGCACCGACCTACCAAGTCAAGGATCTCTACAGCGGGACGAAGACCGTGACGCCGCGGCTCTCGCTGCCCCAGCAGGTCGACGTCGTGCCCCAGGAGGTCCTGCGGGACACCGCCGCCACGCGCGTCGAGCGCGCCCTCGACTACGTTCCGGGAGTCGGCAAGCAGAACGATTTCGGCGCCCAGAACCTCGCGCTCTACTCGGTGCGCGGCTTCGCCACCCAGGATATCTTCTTCAACGGCTTCAACATTGCCCGGGGCTACAACGGCGCGCCGGACACCCAGAACGTGCAGTCCATCGAGGTGCTCAAGGGACCGAGCGGGGCACTCTATGGACGCAGCGACCCGGGCGGCACCATCAACATCCTGACCAAGCAGCCCGTGGCCTTGCCCTTCGTCGAAATGGGCACGCTGTTCGGGAGCTTCGGAACGGCACGCACCACCGTCGACGCCGGCGGGCCACTGAACGAGGAAGGCACCGTCCTCTACCGCTTCAACGGCGCGCTCGCGAGGCAGGACAGCTTCCGCGATTTCGTCGACGGCGACCGCGTCCTGGCTGCGCCCGTGGTGAGCTGGCTGATCAGCCCGGACACCAAGTTGACCGTCGAGGCGCAGTACCTGCGCAACCGCCAGACCTTCGACCGCGGGACGGTGGCGGTGAACAACCGCCTTGGCCTCGTACCGCGCTCCCGCTTCTTCGGTGAGCCGGGCGACGACTCCGTGTCAGAAGCCGGGATCCTGCAGATCCGCCTCGATCACGCCTTCAATGCCGACTGGCAGCTCAGGGTCGCCGGCCACTTCAACACCGGCAGCCTGACCGGCCTGCAGACCGGCGCGACCGGCCTTCTCGACGACGGGCGCACCCTGCTGCGCGAGTTCCGCCGGCACGACTTCACGTGGGGCGTGGCCATCGGTCAGGCCGAGCTCGTGGGGCACTTCGACACCGGGCCGTTCGCCCACACCGTGCTGCTCGGCCTTGAGCACGAGCGCTACAACAGCACCGAGAACCTGCTGCGCTCGACGCCGCGGCTCGACCCCTTCGCCATCGACCTGTTCAACCCGGTCTACGGCCAGCCCAAGCCGCCCTTTACGCGGCGCTACAGCGCGAGCGAGAACGTCGGGAACACCGCCGTCTACGTGCAGGACCAGATCGCGCTGAGCCCCGAGTGGAGGCTGCTCCTCGGCAACCGAACCGACTTCTACAACCAGACCTTCCGCGACAAGGTTGGCAACGAGCGCACGGAGCAGGACCGGACCGGCTTCTCACCGCGTGCGGGTCTCGTCTACCAGCCGCTGTCCTTCCTCTCGTTCTACAGCAACGTGGCGGCCTCGTTCCGGCCTAACACCGGCTTCGACATTGCGACACGACCCTTCGCCCCCGAGACCGGCTTCGGCTACGAGGCAGGCGTCAAGCTCGACCTCTTCACCGGGTTGAGCGTGACCGGCGCGGCCTTCCACATCGAGAAGGAGAACGTCCTCACGACCGACCCGAGGGACTTCTTCTTCCAGATCGCCGCCGGGGCGGTGCGGAGCCAGGGCTTCGACCTAAGCTTCGTCGGACAGGTGACGCCCGAGTTCCGGGTGATCGGCGGTTACGCCTTCATCGACGCAGCGGTGACCCGCGACGAGGTCCTGCGGGTCGGCTCGCCGCTCCTCAACATCCCGCGCCACTCCGGCAGCCTGCTCGGCGTCTATGAGGTCCAGGCCGGCGACTGGAAGGGCTTCGGCTTCGGCGGCGGCGTCCGGGCCGTCGGCTCGCGTCTCGGGGACAGCGGCAACGAGCGGTTCCGGCTCCCGGGTTACGTGCTGACCGACGCCCTGGCCTACTACCGCTACGAGAACCTGCGCTTCGGGCTCAACGTCGATAACATCTTCGACGAGACCTACTACGAACGCTCCTACAACGCCTTCTGGGTCGGCGTCGGCGAGCCCCGGCGGGTGACCGTCAGCATGACGGCGCGCTTCTGATGAGCGTGCATCCGAGAACGCTGGAAGAGTCGACAGAGAAATCGGCCCTGACCGGACGCATCGTCTCAATCGATGCCCTGCGCGGGCTGGTAATGGTGCTGATGCTCCTCGACCACCTGCGTGAAACCTGGTTCCTGCACGTGCCGGTCGCCGACCCAATGGATGCCAGGACCGCCCTGCCGGGCCTGTATCTCGCGCGCCTCGCGGTCAGCCTGTGCGCGCCGATCTTCATCGCGCTGACGGGGGTGGCAGCGTACCTGTTCAGCACCCGGCACACCCTGGCGGAGACGCGCGCCTACCTCGTGAAGCGCGGCCTCGTGCTGATGGCTCTGGAGGTCTTCTACCTCTCGGAGCTGTACTGGGGCGTCGCCAGCCCGACGCTTTGGCTTCAGGTGATCTGGTGCATCGGCGTGTGCATGATCGTCCTGGCGGCGATGATCGGCCTGCCGCGCTCGGCGTTATTCGCGGTCGGGACGCTGATCGTTTGCGGGCACAATCTCCTCGACCCGATCCAACTCCGGCCCGATGACCCCTTCTTCGCCGCCTGGGCCATGCTGCACCAGCGCGACGTCATCGCGCTCCCATTCGGTCTGGTGGCCAAGACGACCTACCCGGTGCTTCCCTGGATCGGGGTCATCGCGCTCGGCTACGCCATCGGTCCGTGGTTCCTGCCCGGCGTCGCCACAGGTACGCGCGAGCGCCGTTTCGCTACAGTCGGCATCACAATGCTGGTCGGCTTCGCGTTGCTGCGTCTGGTGAACGGCTACGGCGACAGGCCCTGGTTCGTCGTCGACGAGAGCGCCATGCGGACCGCGATGAGCTTCTTCGCGCTGACGAAGTATCCGCCCTCGCTGCTGTTCCTGTTGCTGACGCTCGGGATCGGGGCGCTATTGCTCGTCGCGCTGGAACGCATTGGCGACCGCCTGGTCGTCGCGGCGCTGGCGGTGTTCGGCGGGGCGCCGCTCTTTTTCTACGTGGTTCACCTGACGGTTCTGCGGCTACTTTACCATGGCGCGTTCGCGATTTGGGGCGCGACCCAGGGCACCGTGTTCGGCGTCGACAACTACGTGTGGATCGTGGTCTGGTATGCGGCGCTGATCCCGCCCCTGTACTTCCCGACGGCCTGGTTCTCGCGCCTCAAGGCGTCGCGACGCGACATCGCTTGGCTCAAGTACCTTTAGGGTCGAACCCATCGTCTTGGCTATGCGACGGTCTGCTTGCGACCCGGTCCAGCCGTGCAGAACGCGACTCGCACTTCCCGAAAGCAGCCATTCCTCGGCCGTCCGGCTACTTTGGTTCGGGGTGGTTAGCGGAACTCGGCGTTAGGGCCTCCAGTGGCACTAGTGAACTTATGAGCTACACGGTCAAGTTGGCGGTCTTCCCACCCTGGACAGCGCCTGTTCCTTACGAGACCCTCACCGAAGTGTTCGCCACAGCGGCGGGAGCCGCTGAGGCAGGTGCCCGCGCACTTGAGCCTATCACTGAACGCGAACTCGCTGATCTGGCCTCCGGCCTAGCGCCGAGATCGCAGCGCAGGGGAGAGGGGTGGGTCACAGCCATCGAGGTGCCCGAAGGGTCGGTCCACGGATACCTGATCCATGACGAGACGGGCGTCGAAGTGTCCAACTGGACTACACTGGATTTCGCCCTGGAGCGCTCTGCAAAGGGCTGATTAGGGTGTGAACAGGCCCCTCACTGGTCCGTCCGGACATCCGTAAAAGTCTCCCGGATGCGAACCAGAATGCCAACGTCGTCCGTCTCGACCTCGCACCAAGAACTGTCGATAGCCCGGAGTATCACCCAAGGCGTGCCTTCTCCGTCGTAGGCAGAGAACTCGCCCCAGATGACCTGTTCAACCTGATCGAAAATCTGCCTCAACACTACACCTGAAACACGCTTCAGAGATCGGCAGAGCGCCTCAAGATGGGTTGCTCCTTCGCCCGTAGCGAAGAGGGGTTCGTTGAAGCGGGCAACCCCGGCAACCTGCCATGAAGCCCGGATCGCACGCTCGCCGAGCATCGGCAGCACGAGGCGAGGATCGACTACAGCGGCGTGCTGCGGCTCAAGGTCATGGATTTGTAAGGTCGGCATCGTCCAGCCCCCCCGCGTGGGGCCATCCTGGCATGGTGCTGAGCGTCTGCAATGAGTCGTGAGCGGGCACGAAGCCAACGTCCGCTTCCATGCATTGCCGCCCCGAAGCGGACAGGCGGTAATCCACCCTGAGTAGACGGTCTCAGGCCGGCGCAGATGGACGGGAGGATAGAGCACGGATCTGCAGTCTACTCCGACTCCTCGACGCGGCCGAATAGCAGCGCCTCCTCAACACGACAGAGGGGCCATTGCGGGCGCAGTGTCCGTCGTAGCGGGCATCTCGGATGAGGCGTTTGGTACGAGGGACCAGATCTACTGAACCGACTTGCTCGGGTCGTCGGCGGGGTTGATGTAGTTCAGACCGAAGGGTCCAGAGCCATTCACCTGAAGCTCTACCGGCTGCTTAGTGGTCCAAAGCGAATGCGGCATGTCCTTGGGCAGAAACACGAAACCGCCCGTGCGCAGCTCTTTGCCTCTCGCCTTGTCGATGGTCGTGCCGTGCTCGTGATAGATCGAGCCCGAGAGGATCGTCAGCGTCTCGACTTCGGAATGAGTATGGGGCGCGATGACCGTATTGGCGGGAAACTTCACCCGCAGGACAAAGGGGCCGGGCTTGCTCGGATCGCCTGAGACCATGCTGATCTGCGTGCCCTTCGGTAGGTTCGGCGGACCCGGTTGGTAGGTCGCGCTCGCGGCATCCGGCAGCGTAACCGCGCCGTGCGTCCCATGGTCCTGCGCGAGGCCCGCGCCCGTGCTGACGATCAAGGCCGCGAGACCGGTGGCGATGGTCCGAAGGCGTTTGGTCATGGATCGTCCCCCCGCCCGTTCGCGACAGGCTCGACGACCAGTTAGCGCACAATCGAGTCTCGGCTACCCTGGCGGTGTTGAGGGCCATCGTCTCGCTCACCCGCAATGCGCGCAAAGGACGCGTCGGCTAGATCGTTGATCAAGCCTTCGGTGAAATACTTCCTGTAAGACTGGCCTCCAGTTGTCAGTAGTCGCATGTTGTGCGGCCGTTGCTTGTGAATATGCTGTAAAGTACAGGTAATTTCGGCAAAAGGCGCCATCCGAAGGCGCAAGCCACGTAGCTGGTCCCGCCTCCGCCGTGCCGAGGCCGAAGCCCCTCCTGAAATCGTCGAGGCTTTCAGCGTCCCTTATGTTGACGGGACTGCTGTCGGTCCATCCGAGACGCTGAAGGAGTCCGTTTCAGGCCGGGATGCTCTCCGGCGATGCGGTGTTCTCGGCGGTCACGCCGTTCTCCCGGTGGCGGAAATCGCTCAGCGCCTGGTAGACCTGAAGCCGCGCCCGCATCACCGAACCCAGCGGCTGGTGCGCCGCCAGGCTGTGCGCGGGACGGAAGGTCATCACCTCGTCGAAGTAGCGGACCCGCTCGGGAGAATAGGCGTCCTGCCGGGGCAGGCGGATCATCGCCACCGTGCGGTACAGGCTGACCGCGACCGGCCAGTCGACCGAGGCATCCTCGATGGGCTGGCGCTCGGCGTCGGCCCAGAGCTGCGCCTTCAGGTCGTAGACCACCTCGTTGTCGCGGAAGAACGCCGCCGCCGCGTGGCGGAAGCCATCCTCGTCCCCGTGCGGATCAAGCCGCCATTCGGCGAGGTCCCGTTGGGCAGGCGAAGCCGGGACCGCCCCGAGCTTGGCGACGTAGTCGCCGAAGCGCATCGGCGCTTGGCTGAAGTAGCTGTCGGCGAGCGGATGGCTGTAGGGATGGCCGAGGAAATCGGCCAAGGCGCTCTCGGTGCCGAACGCGTGCAGCACTCGGTTGAGGTTGCGGGCCGTGGCCGCGACGGCACTCTTCACGCCCTCTGGCAAGCCAGTCGATTTCCCGATGACCGTGCCGTCGCGCAGGAAGCCCGCCGCGGTGCCCGACGGGAAGGTCGTGCCGGTGGCGAGTACGAAGTCCTGAGTATCGACGTCGTGCCCGGGAAGCTTCTCGCCCGGCACCCCGAAGACCTTGATCGACATGCCGCGGTGGGTCGATACCCGGTCGCCCAGGATCTCCCCAGGCCCTTGCGCGAAGCGCACCGCCACCTTGTGCGTACCCGGCCTGGCAAACAGGCCTTGCGCGAGTTCCGGGGGCAAGTTCTCCGGAACGACCAACTCCCCGACGACGCAGGCTGAGCTCTTGGCGTGGCTCGCGCGCACCGCGCGGTGCTCGCGCTTCTCCACGACCTGCGACTGCTGGGTCATCCCCTGGATGATGCCGTCGATGGACTTCTGCTCGTCCGGGGCGGGCGTCTCGATGTCGGGGGCGTAGCGAAGGAATGTCATCGGCGTATCCTCGACGTGTCGTCCGCCTGCGGGGTGATTGCACGAAGGCTAGGATCGGGACGCGGGGTCCGAAGGCTGCCGGATCATGGCCACGCCTTGGCAGAGAGAAAGACCGCATTGGAGACAAGCCGCGCCGGCCCCCTGCCGTTCCCCACCTTAGTTCATGGGCGATTGAATGCCGCACAACCCGGAACGTCGCCGGGTGAGCGGGCGTTCGGTCCTGGCCGTCAGCGGGAGACAGACCTTGCGATCACCGGTGCGATACACTCCCGACGTCGAGGCGGTGCTGCCGGACGAAGGGCATACCATCGAGCAGCTCAACCAGACCTTCGATAAGATCCTGAACCGGGTCGCGGAGCATTCGGGCCATGCCGTGCGCTCGGTCCACGCGAAGTCGCATGGCATCCTCGAAGGGGCTCTGACGATCGATGCGGGCCTGCCCCCCGAGCTGGCCCAGGGCCTGTTCGCCACTCCCGGCCAGCATAAGGTCTACATGCGGTTGTCGACCAACGCCGGCGACATCCTTCCCGATGCGGTCTCCCTGCCCCGAGGCCTCGCCCTCAAAGTGCTGGACGTCGACGGCGAGCGCCTGCCGGATGCGGAGGGGACGACCCAGAACTTCATCATGGTCAACGGCAAGGTGTTCCAGGCACCGAACGCCGAGAAGTTTCTGGGCAGCCTCAAGCTGCTGGCCGGCACCACGGACCGCGCCGAGGGGCTGAAGGTCGCCGCCTCCACGGTCCTGCGCGGGGTCAACAAGGCCCTGCATGCGGTGGGCATCGACAGCCCCACCATCGGCTCTCTCGGTGGCGCGCCCAATGTCGATCCGCTCGGCGAGACCTACTACAGCCTGACCCCGTTCCGGTATGGCGCCTACATCGCCAAGTTCTCGCTGGCCCCCGTCGCGCCAGCTCTGACCGCCCTGACCGGCACCGAGATCGATGCCTCCGGCCGCCCGAACGCCATCCGCGAAACCGTACAGTCTGAGATGATCGGCATCGCCGGCGAGTGGGAATTCCGCGTGCAGCTCTGTCGCGACCTTGAGCGCCAGCCGGTCGAGGACCCGACGGTGGAGTGGAAGGAGGACGAGGCACCGTTCCAGCGGGTCGGGATTGTCCAGGTTCAGCCGCAGGACAGTTGGGACCCTGCACGGGTCCAGGCAGTGGACGAGGAGATGCGGTTCAGCGTGTGGACAGGCCTCGCAGCGCACCGACCTCTTGGCAACATCAACCGCGCCCGCAACGCCCCCTATCGGCATTCGGCCGAGTTCCGTGAGCGGTTCAACCGCTGCCCGCTCCACGAGCCGAGTGCGGTGCGCTGAAGAGACATCCTGAAGTTGCAGATGCTGCAGATCTCAGATCGAGCACAACGGCGATGTCTGCTTCACCGCTAATCCGCTCAAAACCAGACAGGCAGAAACCCACCCTGAGCCGACATGCACGTGTGTACGAGTAGTAGCCGCGCCTGGCGTCGCGCTGAAGGCGGCCTCGACGGGATCGGGCTCTTAGGCGCCCCGCGGCCACTTACGCATGAGGTATCGAAGAAGCGACTGCCTCCCCTCGAACGCCACACATCTGAACAAGGTGTTTCCCTGCGTTGACGGATGGACGCATCGCAGCCTAGCTTGAGTGTGACGGTTCCCCTCGGGGATCAAAAGGGAACGCGGTGAGGTCACGCCCGTGAGGGCTCGGCCGATGCCGCGGCTGCCCCCGCAACTGTAAGCGGCGAGTCCTTCATCACGACGTCACTGGGCGGCCTCGCCCGGGAAGACGATGAGAGGGCGACGACCCGCGAGCCAGGAGACCTGCCGTCAGCCGTGGTCACACGCGGAGCTTGCCGGGCGGGGTGTCCTGGGAGGTGTCGCGGCGCCGTGGTTCCCTTGAGGACGCGGCCGCCGAGGCCTCGTTCGCGGTGACGTGCCACAGCCGTCACCCGAGGCCGTCCCTTGTCCTGCTTCCTCTCTCCCGCGCTCAGGCGTGCGCTCGTTTCGTCCTGCATCGGCAGCGCGGTTCTTTCTGCCTCGCCGGTCCTGGCCCAGCAGGTGGCCGCTCCCTTCGCCGATGCCCCCCGGCAAGCGGCTGCGGCCGAGGCCGCGGTCAGCCTCGCCGAGATCTCGGTCTCGGCCACCGGATTGCCGACGCCCATCGCCGCCACAGGTTCGAGCGTCACGGTCCTGACCGACCGCGTGCTCGAAGACCAGCAACGGCGCACCGTGCCGGACGCCCTGCAACAGGTGCCCGGCCTCAACGTGGTGCAGACGGGCGGCCCCGGCGGGCAGACCTCGGTGTTCATCCGCGGCGCGAACTCGAACCAGACCAAGGTCCTGATCGACGGCATCGACGCCACGGACCCCTCAAACCCGAACGGCTCGTTCGACTTCGGTCAGTTGTTGACCGACGACCTATCCCGCATCGAGGTCCTGCGCGGGCCGCAGAGCGGCCTGTACGGCAGCGACGCCATCGGCGGCGTGATCTCCTTCACGACCAAGCGGGGCGAGGGGCCGACGCGCGTGACCCTGCGGACCGAGGGCGGATCGTTCGGTACCTTCAACCAGTTCGGCCGCATCAGCGGGGCGCAGGACGGCTTCGACTACTCGGTGTCGATCCAGCACTTCCGAGCGGCCGCGACGCCGGTCACGCCGCGCGACCTCGTGCCCTTCGGCCGCCCGATCCACCCAAACTACTACGACAACGAGACGGTCTCGGCGAAGCTCGGCTACCAGTTCACCGACACGTTCCGGGTCAACTCGACCACGCGGTTCATCAATTCGCGCCTGCTGTTCACCGGCACGGACTTCAGCACCTTCCCGGCCTTTCCGTCCGCGGTCCGCAGCGCCGCCGACGTGCAGCAGCTCTACACCCGCAACGAGGCCGAATGGACGCCCATTGTCGGCTTTCACAACATCTTCGCGATCAACTACTCGAACCTGTTCAATCGCCAGCAGCAGAACGAGTACGACCCGTTCGCCATCCAGCCGACGACCGGCCTCGGCGAGCGCCTGCGCTACGAGTATCGTGGCGACTACCTTCTCTCGCCCGGCAACCTCGTCCTGTTCGGAGCGCAGCGAGACGAGGAGAGCCTGCTGACGATTGATCCGAACGCATTCGGTGCCGGCACCCTCAGGGCACGCAACGGCAACACAGCCGGCTACGGCGAGGTGCAACTGACGCCCTTCGACCGCGCCGCCCTCGTGGTCAACATCCGCCACGACGAGAACGACCAGTTCGGCCCCGCCACCACGTTTCGCGTCGCGCCGAGCTACATCCTGCCCGGCACCGAGACGCGCCTGAAGGGCAGTGTCGGCACCGGCTTCAAGGCACCGACCCTCAGCCAGCTCTACCAGAACTTCCCAGCGTCCAACTTCTTCGGCAACCCGAACCTCAAGCCGGAGGAGAGCTTCGGGTTCGACGGCGGTTTGGAACAGCCGCTCGGCGAGCGCGTGCTCATCGGCGCGACCTACTACCAGAACGACTTCAGGAACCTGATCAACACCAACGCGACCTTCACGTCGAACGTCAACGTCGGACGGGCGACGACCTACGGGGCGGAAGCCTTCGTCTCGGTCCGGTTCACGGACACGCTGTCGGGCCGGATCGACTACACCAACACGGTCTCGAAGGATGAGATCGCCAACCAGGAGCTGCTTCGCCGGCCCCGGCATAAGGGCAGCGCGAACGTCTTCTGGAACCCTCTGCCGGGCCTGACCATCACCGGGACCCTGATCGTGCTCGGACCGTTCGTCGACGGCAACCGGGACTTCTCAGTGCCGCGGCTAAAGAACCCCGGCTTCACGGTCGTGAACCTGTCGGCCAACTACGACATCAACGAGAACGTCGGCCTGTTCGTCCGGGTCGATAACCTGTTCGACCGCCGCTACGAGAACCCGACCGGCTATCTCGGCCCGGGCCTCGCCGCCTACGGCGGCGTGCGCCTCACGGCCTTCTGAGATGGTGATGACGTCACGCCTCGCGCTCGCTCTCGTGGCCATCCTGTCCGCCGTGCCTTTGGTCGCGGCGGCGGCACCCGTGCGTGTGGTCTCGATGAACCTCTGCGCCGACGAACTCGTCCTCCGGCTGGCCGACCGCGATCAAGTGCTGTCGGTCACCTACCTTGCCCGTGACCCGCGGGGCTCGACCGTCGCGGCCGAAGCGGTCGGGCTGCCGGTGACGCGGGGTCTCACCGAGGAGGTCGTGGCCCTGAAGCCCGACCTTGTGATCGCCGGAGCCTTCACGACGCGCACGACGGTGGGCATGCTCAAGCGCGTCGGCGCCCCCGTGCTCGAACTCGGCGTGCCGGCTGACCTCGATGGCGTCCGCGCCCAGATCCGCGAGGTCGCGGCGGCGCTCGGCCATGCCGAACGGGGCGAGGCGATGGTCGCGGCGCTCAATGCGCGTCTCGCCGCCATCTTGCCGGCCAGGCAGCCCCTTCGCGTCCTCGTGATGCGTCCGAACGCCTTCACGGTCGCGCCTGGTGGGCTTGGGGACGCGCTGATCCGCGCCGCCGGCCTCGTCAACGTCTCGGCCGAGATCGGGCGTGACCGCTTCGGGCAGGTGCCCCTCGAAGCCGCAGCGCTGGCGAACCCGGACCTCATCGTGGTCGATGAAGGCGCGCCCGGTTCGCCCTCGCTCGCCGACACGCTGCTGCATCATCCCGTCTTCCAAGCGCTCGCGCGAGCGCACCGGACGGTCGACATCCCGAACCGCCTTTGGACCTGTCCGGGGCCACAGGTCGCGGAGGTCGTGGCGCAGCTCGCCGAGGCTGCGAACGAACGGGCACTCCGGCCATGAATGCGCCGGTCACCTCGCTCCATCCAACGGCCTCCCGTCGCCTCGGCACGCCGCGCGCCCGGCGAACCGTCATCGCCGTGCTCGGGCTGACCACGCTCGCGCTGACGCTCGCCTCCATCGCCATCGGCTACGCGCCCTTCGACGTGCCTGCCGCCTTCGCAGACCTCGTCGCCGGTCGCACGACGCTGCCGGCCTTGGTCCTGTGGGAGCTTCGCATTCCGCGCGCCTTGCTTGGGGCCCTGGTCGGCTTCAGCCTCGGCCTGACCGGCGCCGCGATGCAGGGCTACCTGCGCAACCCGCTCGCGGACCCCGGCATCCTCGGCATCTCGTCCGCCGCGGCGCTGGGCGCTGTCATCGTCTTCTACGGCGGTTTCGCCGCCACCATGAGCCTTGCCCTGCCGCTCGGCGGCATCGCCGGCGCCGGCGTCGCAGCGCTCCTCCTGAACGCGCTCGCCGCCCGCGGCAGCAGCACCCTCGGGTTGATCCTTGCAGGAGTCGGGCTGTCGAGCCTAGGGTGTGAACCGAACCAATCCGTTGCAGGGTCTGTCGTTTTATGATTCCAGGCGGCCGTTTTCTGGCCTGGAGGCGGTGATGGCGGACCTGTTCTGGCTCTCGGATGAGCAATGGGCGGTGATC
>NZ_JBKFAK010000307.1:0-219 GCF_053345595.1 Methylobacterium sp. D54C | reverse complement strand
GGCAGGCGGTCGACGGGATCCGGGAGAAGTACGGCCTCTCGGAACGTCACGCCTGCCGGCTCGTCGGTCAGCACCGCGGCACGCAGCGCTATGTGCCGACGGTGCCGGCCGACGAGGATGGGCTGACCCGAGCCATCGTTGCCCTGGCCTCCGAGTACGGGCGCTATGGCTACCGTCGTGTCACCGCGCTGCTGCAAGCAGACGGCTGGCAGGTGGGCA
>NZ_JBKFAK010000306.1:0-225 GCF_053345595.1 Methylobacterium sp. D54C | reverse complement strand
GTCCGGACTGGTTCGGCAGCCGAAAAGGCTGGCGAAGCCAGAGACACACGAAACAAGAAGACCCGCAGCGCCAGACGCTGCATGCTTGCCGAACTGAGCACTCGCCGTCGCAGCACCCTGCGCCGCCGAGTGCCAAAAAAGTTGCGATGCGCCGGTCTGGTGGCCTGAGCGGCGTGCCCAGAACCCGATCCCATCTCGAACTCGGCCGTTAAACACGCCAGCGCC
>NZ_JBKFAK010000305.1:0-226 GCF_053345595.1 Methylobacterium sp. D54C | reverse complement strand
GCCGACACGATGCCGACACCCGGGATCGTCGCCAGGCGCTGCGACAGGTCGCTGTCCCGATGCCAGGCGAGCAACTCCTTCTCCAGTCGGGTGAGTTGGATCTGCAAGGCACCGATCTGATCGGCCAGCCCGGTCACCACGCGCTGGGCGAGCGGCGGCACCTCGGCCGCGTCTCCGGCCGAGAGCCGGGCCGCCAGTTCGAGCGCGTGCCGCAGGCCCCGCGCCA
>NZ_JBKFAK010000304.1:0-246 GCF_053345595.1 Methylobacterium sp. D54C | reverse complement strand
CCGCCTCGTTCTCGGCCGACAGCACCGTGGATCGGGGTTCTGTGGGGCCCGTCTTCCGGTCAGCCACCGAGGGCCGCTTCTTCCACTTCGCGACGGTCTTTGGGTCGACGCCGTAACGGGCCGCCAGCGCCCTCAGGCTCGCTTGACTATGCTGTATCGCTCGACGGACTGCCGCTGTCGTCGTGGCGCTCCCGTGCTGAACCTGGCCCATAGCGCGTCCTTCCACTCGCGTGAGAAAACTGCACC
>NZ_JBKFAK010000303.1:0-246 GCF_053345595.1 Methylobacterium sp. D54C | reverse complement strand
CGTGGGGCAGTTCATGGGCCTGCCCCGGTGCGATCCGAAAGGCGATCGCGCGGCCGGCGCCGTCAGCGATCACGCAAGCCTTGGTCCCATAGCCGCCACGTGATCGGCCAACAGCTTCACGATCGTCTCGCTCGGCTGCAGATCCCCCCTTTTAGCGGCTCCAGCCGCCTTCTGATGCGCACGCATATTGGTGCCATCGAGGAACACCATGCCCAGCCGAACGCCGCGCTCCTGCACGAGAGCAAG
>NZ_JBKFAK010000302.1:0-246 GCF_053345595.1 Methylobacterium sp. D54C | reverse complement strand
AAGCTGCGCCAGATTGAGGTGCAGACAGCCCAGGGTAAGAGCTTGGCGCTGGCCTGCAAGGAGGCGGAGATCTCCGAGCAGAGCTATTACCGCTGGCGCAAGGAGTACGGCGGTCTCCAGGTCGACCAGGCCAGGAAGATGAAGGACCTGGAGCGCGAGAACGCGCGGCTGCGCCGGCTCGTGGCTGACCTGTCCTTGGAAAAGCAGGTGCTGGCGGACGTCGCCTCGGGAAACTTATAGCCCCCG
>NZ_JBKFAK010000301.1:0-250 GCF_053345595.1 Methylobacterium sp. D54C | reverse complement strand
GTCCGGACTGGTTCGGCAGCCGAAAAGGCTGGCGAAGCCAGAGACACACGAAACAAGAAGACCCGCAGCGCCAGACGCTGCATGCTTGCCGAACTGAGCACTCGCCGTCGCAGCACCCTGCGCCGCCCAGTGCCAAACAAGTTGCGATGCGCCGGTCTGGTGGCCTGAGCGGCGTGCCCAGAACCCGATCCCATCTCGAACTCGGCCGTTAAACACGCCAGCGCCTATGGTACTGTGTCTCAAGACACGG
>NZ_JBKFAK010000300.1:0-252 GCF_053345595.1 Methylobacterium sp. D54C | reverse complement strand
CATTCGTCCCTGGGCTATCGGCCGCCCGCGCCCGTCAGCTACCCGGATCTGGCCTTCCGGCTACCCATGGCAGCGGCCATGCAGTAGCCTCCCAATCGGCTCGGTCCAAAATATCGGTCAGGTCAGTGGACGCGCACCACCGCTCCGCTCACGGTGACGCGAACCCGCTCGCCGATCAGCCGCCACGGCACCGAATAGGCGTTGCCGTCGACGCTGACCGCGCAGTCTGCCCCGACCCGGCGCACGAGATCG
>NZ_JBKFAK010000299.1:0-252 GCF_053345595.1 Methylobacterium sp. D54C | reverse complement strand
CGTGGGGCAGTTCATGGGCCTGCCCCGGTGCGATCCGAAAGGCGATCGCGCGGCCGGCGCCGTCAGCGATCACGCAAGCCTTGGTCCCATAGCCGCCACGTGATCGGCCAACAGCTTCACGATCGTCGTAAGCGTCGTTCTCAGGCCACGGCTTTGAGGGGCTGCGGGGCGTAGGCCCAGGGCAGCAAGTCGTCGATATGGCTCTGCGGATGGCCGGCGACGATGCGGGTGATGACGTCGGTCAGGTAGGCC
>NZ_JBKFAK010000030.1:0-50564 GCF_053345595.1 Methylobacterium sp. D54C | reverse complement strand
CGGCCGACAAGCCTCGACCAGTGGCTCCAGAACAGCCCATTGCGCGTCGCTCAGCATCGTCCCTCCTCAGAGCGGAGACACAAAACGCGTGCTGCGCCAGATGGTTCAGGCGACGACAGGCCCTAGCTGAGATTCCGGCGAACCTGCTCTACAGCCGCTCACGCCTCCGCCTGCCGAAGGGCACAGGCAATCTGATCGTTCATGAGGCGTTTGCGAAGCATGGCGGCCACCTGCCTCAAGGCTCAGGATGCTCGAAGAAAATGCGTTCGGCGCAAATCAATCTTTTGAGCAAGGTTCAATCGGTGAACGCTAGCGGATCTATCCAATCACTGAGCAACTGTATAAAATATTTAATTCAAATAGCGCGGGCCAGCAGGCGATTCCAATGGGATTTCTGATAGGCGGACGGCATCATGTGGGAGTACTTCTCACAAAAATCTCTCGCCACGATAGAGGTATGCTTAGACCAACGTTGCGCCAGCTCGAAAAATAGGGAGACATTCCGCTGGTGGCGGTGTATGACCGACGCCCCGTTCAACCTAAGATAGGCAGGAAGCGGATGAGTGCAGAGGTCAGTGTAATAATTGAACCGCGCTTCGAAGCGCCATGGCACGACGCATTAAATAGCCGATGCTATTGGTACCACTCGATGCAATTTCCGGATGGCGAAGCCGTTCAAGGCAGTTGGCAGATCGATGACTTCCTTCAATACATTGGCAGCTATAATTTACAAGGCAAGACCGTGCTGGATGTCGGCACAGCGTCTGGTTTTTTGGCTTTCAATGCAGAGAAACACGGCGCTCAAGTCACCGGCTTGGATGCTGCCTCGACCGTTGAATTCCGGCACATGCCGTTCGCCAGCACCCTCTCTTACCGCGACATAAAACAATCACGAGCCATATGGGAAAGAGAAAACCTTATACCGATCAAAAATTCCTGGTGGTATGCTTGGCACAAGTTCAATAGCAAGGCTAAGTGCGTATATGCACCAATCGCAGAACTCTACGAATGGCCGGAACAGACATTCGACGTGGTGATGGCGGGTGCAATAGTCGAACATCTCTCGGATCCGGTTTATTCAATTGGAGCCTGGGCCCGGCTTGCCAAGGAAGCCGTACTGATTCCCTTCACGGACGTGCTACCGCTTGATGAACTCGTCATCCATCCAATCACGAACTTGGACGACCCAAATGTATTTTATGTTTGGTGGCACTTATCGCGCGGCCTCTATATCAAAATTTTCGACAATCTTGGATTCGATGTTTCATTCGCTGAAGCATACGCGATTCATAATGACGACATAGCAGGATCCACGCTGGCAAAACGCCCGTCTATCATAGCAACCCGCAGACGCAATGCTTAAGCAAACTGCACGCATCGGGAGATCTCTGTGGAGAAACAGCCACTCGCTGTCGTCACGATGACGTACAATGAAAAAGCGCTGCTTCCGGTCTGGCTAGAGCACTACAAACGGCAGATTGGGCTTGAGCACTGCTATGTCATTGATCACGGTTCCGACGATGGCTCAACTGAAAACATAGACGCGAGTCTAATAAGGCTCCCACGCACTCCGATGGATGAGAGTGCGCGGGCGCAAACGGTATGCGACTTCTGCGCCTCCTTATTCATCGGCTATAAGCGCGTTCTCTTTACAGATGCCGACGAGCTCGTTGTCCCAGATCCAGCCATATCGTCGAATTTGGGCTCATACGCTGCGGATCATAATCTGCCCCACGTCGTGACCATGTTTGGTGTCGATGTGCTCCATGTCGCTGAAGAGAGTGCCATTGATTTCAAGGCGCCAATTTCTCATCAGCGTTGCTTTGCTCGGCCTCTTTCTGCATTGTGCAAGCCCACGCTGATCGCTGGACGAACTGATTGGATGCACGGATTTCATTGCATCGTCGGCAATCATCGACCAAATTTCGCCGACCTTTTCTTATTCCATATCGCCCATTGCGACAATGGGATTTTGTACGAACGACAGAAAAAGCGAAACGCTGCTACACCAACTAGCATTGAAGCATCACATCATTCAATACCACCGGACAAGTTCATAAATCACATTCAAAACGAGGTTGCGAGTCTGCCTCGCCGCGTCCTAGAGATGCGACGGGGAGAGAAACATTTCGAAGATACGAAACGTGTCTTTGCAGATCAAATCGAAAAGAAGGATTGGATCGCTGCGCCAGACATCTGGCGTATACCGAGCCGTTTCTCTGGCACCTTCTAGGTTCGCTAAGGCCAGACACAACGCACGCCTCACAGAAGTGCTCAATGGCCGACTTGATTCTCGTTGTGCCCCCTGTTGCCTACCGTATAGTCTCGGCGTCGCGCATCTCTGTTTTTCGGAGATCGGCGCGCCGGCTCATCGCTCTTCTTCAAGGTGGCGAAGGACGGGCATGATGCCGTTCCTGCGCAGATCGGTGGCCAGCCAATCGACGTCGTAGCCCTTGTCGGCGCTCGGGCGGCGGATCCGGCCCGGCGCCTCGACCAGCAATACTGGGGCGGTTGTGATGTCGCTGGCGTTGCCCGGCGTCAGCGGGAGGACGTTGGGCCGGCCGAGGACATCGCTGAGAGCGTGGATCTCGGTCGTCTGGCCGCCGCGCGACGAGCCGATGACCTGCGCCCTCGCCCCCTTTCCCTCCATGGACAGACCGGTGAGCCCGGGCGAAACAGCTGTCGAGAGTGCCTGCGTTGCCGGCCCACCCGGCCTCGGCCAGCGCGGAGAGCATTGCCTTCCATAAGCCGCGCCGCGACCAGCCATTGAAGCGGTTGTAGACCGTGGTGCGCGGGTCATACGCGGCCGGGCAGTCGCACCAGCGGCGCCCGACGTCGGGACGTGCAGGATGCCCGAGATGATCTGCCGGTCGTCCTTCCGCCCGCGGCCGGGCTGGCCCCTGGGCATGAACGGCTCGGTCATCGCCTTACTGCTCGTCCGAGAGTCAGAACAGGTTCGCCATCGCCACCTCCAGGCTGCAAACGGCCGCCTGGAATCACAAACTGCCAAACCCTACAATACCCTGGCTCGGTTCACTCCCTAATGCCGAACCGCAAGAGTTTCGCGCGCCGTTACGAATGCCTCGACCAATCGGGTCAACCGCCTCACCGATCCCCCGCGCCAGGATCGACGAAGCAGCGCGACCGCTTCCCCATCCAGAGGCGCTTCAAAGGCAGGATCGAGCCCGCGATTGGCAGCGATACCCTCCAGGACCGGTCCGAGCAGCGCCTCAAGATCTGCTTGGCTTGGCGCCGCCATCTCCAAGACACGCAAGCGGTCGAGCAACGGACCAGGAATGTTGCCCACCCCGTTGGCCGTGGCCAACCAGGACACTCGGCTGATATCAACCTCGGTCTGAAAACAAGGATCTTGGTAGGCCCGGGCGGTCTCCGGTTCGAGCATCGGAAGCAAGGCATCCCAGAGCCTACCGTGATCTGCGCGCGTTGCGGCCTTCTCCAACTCGTCGATCAGCATCAGCGGATTGGCGGTGCCAGATCGAGCCACCGCCATGATCGGATGCGCTGGCTCCGACGTTGCCCAGCGGCGATCAAGGCCACCGAGCGATGCGCCCGCGTCCCGCGTAGCATCGACCCGCCACAGCCCCAATCCGAGATGATGGGCGATCCTCGCGACGATGCGACTCTTGCCGGCTCCCGGCGGGCCGATCAGCAGAGTCGGCCGGAGCGTGGCGTGCTCATGTCCGATCAGATCGGCCAGAAGTCGGTCGATCATGGTCTGCGCGTAAGGAAACTCGAATACCAACCGAGCGCGCACATCCGCGAGATCCGGCACGGCGACCAGCGGGAGCGGCTTGCCGATGATGTGCTCATAGCCGCGGGCGATGGATTTGCCGCGATCACTCCCGGTCTCTTGGATCGCCGGAACGACGAGGACGTGGCCTTTGGGCACTTCCGCGGGTGGGGCATCGGCATCCGGCAGCTGTGGCGTGGTGTCGACGATTGCCACCTTCTCCCGCCGGCGCGCCTCGCTCTTCTTGACGAGCTGAGCCTCGATCTTCTTCCATCTGCGCCGCTCCCGCGTCGCCGCGCCGTCTGCGACGGGTCGTGTCAAGACCTCCCCAACGGGCACAAGCGCGTGGACGAGTGCCACGTCGCTGGCGAAGGCATCATCGGCGCCACAGGCCAAGGTGGCAGCAGCGGCGATGGCGCTGCTCGTCTTCTCGGAGAACGTCAGAAGCGCGTCCGTGAGCGCGTCGTGCCAAGCTGCCTGCAGCGCGACAGCGAGATCGGTCGCCCCGATGATGTCCGAATCGGCACCCTGTTCGGCGACGCGTCCGATAGTGAGGCGCGTCTGCGCCTCGGCCAGCGCTGCAAACCCTTTGCGGAGGTCGAGAACCGCTTCGCGTTCCAGCCACAGGGGCTGGGCCAAGCGCGCTGCAGCTCTGCGATCATCGCCGGCGCAGGACAACAGCGTCGCGACATCGGCCAACGCCCGCGCCACCGGCTGATCGTGCTCCACGGCCCACACGTCGAGGAACCGGATCAGAGCGGATCGTCGGGCTATCCATCGACGGTCACGCCACAAGCCGCCTTCCGAAGTGGCCGCCCCGATCCAGGCGGAGACCAGCGCCTCGGCATCGGGGGCGAGGGTGGTGATCTCGAGGGCGAGCTCGGAGCAAGCAGAAGCCACACGCAGATCTTGAGTGAGGCAGGCGCGCAGGCGGCGCGGAAGCATCGGTTCGAGCAGGCGACGTGCCGCCTCGGAGTCGATCTGCAGGGCAGGCGGGGTCGAAGAGAATGCCATCGGCTTCCTCCCCTTCAGTGGGCGACGCCGGCGCGGTCGGAACCGCGGCGCGGAACGGAGCACCAAGCATGGGCGAGGCAGAGCACCTCGAGATCAGCCCGGCGTCGAGCGCGCCGCCCGAGTACGTGCACGAGCAGATCGATGCAGGAGGCGTCACCTCGTACGGCGCAGAGGCAGATCGCCGACATCGCCGGATCGAGGCGCCCAGGAAAGGCGATGGCCTCGGCGAGGACGTTGAGGGCGATATGGATCGCAGCCGCCGGATCGCCCCGGCAAGCAGCGGACCAGTCGGGGGACGGCAGGGGCTGCGTGGCATTCAGGGCAGCGGACAGGCGGCACTGCGCCGCCATATCGAGCGCCTCAGGGGCGAGGACGCGCCACCAGGAAAGCGGCAGCGAGAGTTTGGCCGCGTCAGTTGTGCCGGAGAGATGGGCATCGGGGTCACGAGCGAGTGTCATTGAGACAGACCTGGAGAGCGCGACGGCGCGCAGGCGCACGGTGCGGGATTGATGGAGAGCGAGATGGACGCATCAGGTCGCGGCCGCGACCTGATGCCAGCGTGGTGCGGTCAGGGTGCGAGCGGCCCGGGCGGGTGCAGGTGTTTGACGTTCTCAGGACCGGCGAGGCTCGCCAACGCCATCGTCAGAAGGTCCGGCACAGCCGCGCGCAATCGGGCTTGAAGCGCCGCCGTGACAGTCTCGAGCGCGGCCAAGACCGGGGTCGCGAACAGCTGATCTATGGCCGGTCCGCTCACCGTAAGGTCATCGCCGTACCCGGCCCGTCCATAGACGTCGATCAGCACCGCGCGGATTTGCGCGACCTCATAGCCGAGTGAAGCTAGAAACGAGCGGCCCTGGACCTGCGCGCACCGCAGCACCCATTCGACTTGGTGTATTTTCCTAGCCTCATTTTTTCCGGAGCCTCTCTTGACCTCGGCGATGATGGCTCGACTCTCTTTCCGGTCGACCACGATTAGGTCGAGGAATACCGACTGCGCGACGGCGCCCGCGAGTTCGATCGAGGTCTGATTGAGCTGGGCGACGCTGCTGGCGCGGACGAGTTCCTGGGTCGGAACGGTGATCGGCATCGCGACGTTGCGCAGCACGAGGTAGCGCCCGCTTCGCTCCAGGACGTCCGTAATCGTCGCCTCGATGAGGGACCCGTGCCTCTTGACCATGGAGGCCAGCACGGATCCGAGCTGCGACAAGCCTGGTCCGAGCAGGGGATCGGGCACGAAGGTCGCCCGGAACGCGCCGTCGAGCGCGGCCTGGGCCGCGGCCATCAGTTCGGGTGCGCAGATCTGCGGGATCGCGGGCTGGACGTGGCCGCAGCCGAGGGCCGCGGCGCTCCCGAGCGGGACGGTGATTCGGCTGGTCGGCGCGGATCCAGGCTGCCCACGTGCAGATAGCCGCTGTCGGCCGCCGCGCTGGGCGGCGGGGTGGGGGACGACGATGGTCATGGATGGTTTCCGTCCAGGCGACGCCAACCCGCGCGCCCTTCACCGAATGGCGGGGCGGCGAACGGGCTCGTTTTTCGCAGCCTTAGGCCTGCGGTAACGAGGGCGTCAGGATTGCGGGATAGCGAGGGGACGCTGAGGCACGGCGTATCGCGTGCCAGCGCACCTTCAGGCGATCAGGCGGGTTCCCGGGACGGGGAGTGGGACTGCCCGGATTTCATGCATCGGGACAGTTTCGTCGGCGTGATAACGCCGGTAGGGAAGGTCTCAGCCATGGTCGGTATCCTTTGACGATACGGATCGTGGTCAGGCCGGCACTCGGTGCTGCTAACACCGGTGCCGGCCGCTCTCTGCTAAAGAGCGGCGCGGCGTGTGCGTGTGGTCTGCCAGGTACGAACTTGGCGTGGATCGGCACCTTTGAGAAGGCCGCAGATGCGGCAATATGAGCTTGAGGAAGTCCTTCCTGTCGCGATCGTTAACGGAAGCCTGGCGCCCTTTTTGTTGTTGCGGGTGAGCGCATCACATCCCATGATCGCCTGATGGCCGGGTGGCCGGTTGTCGCCAGCAGATTCTTGCTCAGTGCGCTGATCTCACCGATCCGCACAGATCAACGTGGCGACATTTGCCTGTGTGATCACATCAGAGACACAGCGGATGCCATGCTGGATCGCCGCGGGATCATCGTGAGCGGGTATGTGGCGAACCTCTAAGTACAACCGCATCGAGGAAATGTACGTGTTCCGGTCAAGGCCGAGCGGCTATGTGCCCATCGGCCTCTTGGTCTTCGAAGGTAGCTCCTCACGGCGGCTCGGTCGTTTTGCCTATAGCTCCGACTATCTAGCTTCGGAAGGACGCAGGCCGATTGACCCCATCGGCCTGCCGCTCGCAAACAAGTGGCGGCCTGTGACTGTGGGAGAGGTCCATCTGGCCTTTCACGATGCAGGCCCCGACGGCTGGGGCAAAGGAATCCTGACACAGGTATTCCCAGAACTGGAACTCGGCATGCCGGAGTTTCTGGCTCTGGGTGGCCTGTCGCGCACTGGCGATCTGGCCTTCGGCTCAACGCCAGAGGCTCCCGAGAGGTGGACGCCCAGGATGGAAGCAGCGCTTGAGCACGCTCAAAGCGAGGATGATCTTGAAGGTGCGCTCATCGCAGCAGAGAAGTACGAGGATGGCGAAGCGTCGGCGCGCCAACTCGCGCAGCTACTCATCCACAGCTCGGATGTTGGGGGAGCTCGACCGAAGACGCGTGTGAGGATTTCAGAAAAAGAATGGATAGCCAAATTTTCCGCGTGGGACGACAGGTTCGACAATCCCAGGGCTGAAGCGGTTTGCCTCGATTTCGCCGAGGCAGCAGGCCTGCGAGTCCCGGAGCGGGAGATTCGTGTCGTAAACGACAGGCCGGTTCTCTTGGTATCACGTTTTGACCGATCCTCGGCTGGAGCGTGTTTGTCTTACCTCAGCGCCGGCACTTTGCTGGGCGAGCCCGCTTATGGTTATGCGACAAGCAAGACCTATTTGGACATCGCGGCAGCCGCGCGCCGTATCGGTGTGCACGCGCCGGAACGCGAGATTTTTCGTAGGCTCCTGGTCAATACCTATCTCCGCAACACAGACGATCATTTGCGCAACCACGCTTTCATCAACGATGGGACCGGCTGGAATCTTTCACCGGTGTTTGATGTTGTCCCGCATCCGTCGGGCACCAAGCATGTCTGCGCCCCGGCTCCCGGTATCAGCCGGGAATGCAACCCGTGCACCGCATTCGCGGCCTACACAAAATTTGGCCTCTCCGCTGCCGAAGCCAGTTCCATTCTCGATGAGGTTCATGAAGCCACCTCGCGCATCCCAGCTTTTTTCGACGCCCGAGGCGTGTCGCGACGGGATCGAGAAATACTCTTGGCATGCTTCGGCTCGCTACCCAGGTGAACCGCACCCCGTTTTGACCGGACAGGCGGCATAGCTCACGAAGGCATAGGCGTTGGCCTATGGGTAAGGCCATGTCATCCGATCCGACCGCCCCACCGGTGCACGGCGAGATCCTGTCCGGCGTTCAGCGTCGACGGCGCTAGTCTACCACCGAGAAGATCCGCCTCGTCGAGGAGAGCCAGCAGCCCGGCTCGTCCGTGTCGTTCGTCGCCCGCCGCTACGGCCTCTCGCCCAGCCTGCTGTTCTCGTGGAAGCGGCGCATGCTGGAGGGCGGCCATCAGGCCGTGCACGCCGACGAGGAGGTCGTCGGCACCAGCCGGGTTCGTGAGCTGGAGCGGCGCGTGCGCGACCTCGAACGTCTGCTCGGGCGCAAGACCATGGAGGTCGAGATCCTGAAGGAGGCGCTCGACCTCGCCCGCACAAAAAAACCGACCTCGCCGCTCAGCTCCTGGGGCGGTTCGATGGGCGGTTCGCGGTGAAGGCGGTTGCCGACACGCTCGGCGTGGCCCGCTCCCACTTGGCCGAGCGCCTGAGCCGCCCCGCCCAGCCGCGCGGTCCCTACCGCAAGCCCGAGGATGCGCAGCTGCTGCCGACGATCCGCGCGATCGTCGATGCCCGCCCGAGCTACGGCTATCGCCGCGTCACCGCACTGGTGAACCGGGCACTGCACTCGCGCGGCGAGACGAGCGTCAATGCCAAGCGGGTGCTGCGCATCCTGCGGGCGAACGGGCTCACCCTCGCGCCGCACACCGCCCGGCGGCCCGGCCGCACCCACGACGGCACCGTGGTGGCGTTGCGTTCGAACGTGCGCTGGTGCTCGGATCACCTCGAACTGCGCTGCCGGGACGGTGCGGTCGTCCGCGTGCTGTTTGCCATCGACGCGTGCGACCGTGAGATCATCGCGTGGTCGGCGACCACGACGGGCGTCTCGGCCGAGATGGTCTGCAACCTGATGATCGCCTGCTGCGAGCGCCGGTTCGGCGCGACGAAGACCCCGCACCCGGTCGAGTGGCTGTCCGACAACGGCTCCGCCTACATCGCCAAGGAGACAGCGCAGACGGCCGCCGCGCTCGGCCTGCGGCTGCTGTTCACCCCGGTGCGTTCGCCGCAGAGCAACGGCATCGCGGAGGCGTTCGTGAAGACGCTCAAGCGCGACTATGCCCGCCTTGCCATCTTGGTCGACGCCGAGACCGTGATGCGGCTTCTGCCGGCTTGGTTCGAGGACTACAACACCATCCACCCGCACTCCGGCCTGCGCATGCTCTCGCCCCGAGAGTACCTCAGCCGGACTGCCTAAACCCGCCCCGCTGCCTGTCCGGTCAAACAGGGTGCACTCCACCAGGACCGCCGCGTCACAATGAAAGTCCGCGCCATCAAATGGCGCCACGCCCGTGACAAGATGGAACAACGAAGCAAAAATTTGCATACTTCGAGAGATATACTCGAAATGCAAATTGGATACGGCATGAAGGATCTGGACTCCCCTAAAACTCCCATCAAAACTTATGCCGCCAAACAACACAAGGACTTCGAACACGCCGCAATGGCTCCACAAAGCCATAAGCTGGCTTTTCGACCCGAGGCAATATAATTATGAAGATATTTTTGCAGCGGCGAGGCATTGCATGCGAGCTGAGCAATACAAAAATTGACGATTGCGATCCAGGATGCTTATATTCGAAAACTAAAACATCACATCATTTAAGTCAAAAATTAGTTTGCGCGGCCCGTAAGTTCAGCTGAGCCTTGAATGGTAGAGTATGCGCAGGGCGTAGAACACGCTGGTTGCGCCGACGTTCGTGATCACTCCAAATCAAGCGGCTCGCGTGCCGGCGACGTCCCGTCCGTGGGCCTGATCCATGATCTCGCCGATCCGCTCGCCGACGGCGACGGCTATCTCCACCGAGGCCGCCCCTTCCGAACCCTGCCGGCAGATCCGGGTCAGGACTTCGGTCACGCGCTGCTCCATGACCCCGAGAATCGCCGCGGCCGCCTGGGGCTGGGCGCCGCGCAGGACCGCCGCGAGGTCGCAATAGGCGTCGTGAAGAAGCTGCAGCGTGAGCCGATCGACAGCCTGTTCATCCTCCGCCGACAAGGCCCGCATCACGCCCCTCTCAACGTCCCGCACCCTACGCCACCGACAGCCTTGCCCCGATGCGTTAACAAGGCGTGAAGAACGCCGTCGGTCGGCAGGAATTGGCTAACCACCCCGCCAAACGGCGAGGACGGCAACCTGACGCGACCGGAATGGAACTTGGCGGGCGGTCGGCGTGTCAACTCCGCAGGATCCCTCAGCGCGAGAGCTTTTCAATGCGCCCCCTCATCGCCACGCTCACCGCCGCGAGCCTCGGTCTGGCCGCGGCCCCCGTGACACCCGCCCTGGCCCAGGTGCAGCAGAACAATCCGAACGCTGCCAACCAATCCATGGAGACCAGCGGTCAGGTCCGCGCTCTGCGACAGGAGCAGACGACCCAGAGCAATACGCTCCGGATGGACATCCAGAGGAACCAAGCCGCGACGCCCGCTCCGAATACCGGGCCGAACGCCATCGGCCCGACCGGGGGCACCGGCGTCATCGGCCGCTGAGGGGGGCGAGCGGCGCCGGCCTACACGTCGGGCAGGGGCCGTCCCTTCACGACCACCCGCGGCCACCGCTCCAGGCCGATCGGCATCAGCACGGCGATCTGCGGCGGCACCGCGGTGCCGCCGAGCAGGCTCTCGAGGGAGATCCGGCAGGCCTCCTCGATCTCGCCGCGCGTGCGCGCGCCGGAGGTCTTGATGTCGGCGATCAGGAGCGCCGCGATCTCGTGGGCAAAGGCGTCGCCGTCCAACATGCCGGACTCCCGCTCCGTGTCAGCTCAGCATAGTCGCCTGAGCATCGTCCCGGCATCAGCACAGAATTGCGTATCCACATACCGATTGCGGATACTTTGTCGCGTTCACGGGTCAGTCGCCGCGCGCCGCCGCGCTTTGGAACCGTAGCCGGGAGGGGGCCGGGACCACTCGAAGGGCGGTGAAGGTCAGCGACGGTGGTATCGACCGCCGGCAGCAGCACCAGGGTGAGCGGGGTCGCGGCGATCAGGCCCCCGATCACCGCGGTGGCGAGCGGCCGCCGCACCTCCGCGCGGGCGCTGGTCGAGAACGCCACAGCCGGAAGTCCAGTGCCGTAAGGTGAGCCGCCATAATCACAGGCCGCAGCGGCTTCGCGGCGGCGTGGGTGGCGGCCTCCCGGACGCCGGAGTTGGACGCCTCCAGATCGCGGAGGTCGCTCGCGAGCACGACGCCGTTCAGGATCGCGATGCCGAAGGGCGTATGAAGCCGGTCGCCGTCGGAACCGACAACGGCTCGCCGCGCAGAGCCAGGGCTGGGTTGAGGCCGGGGAAGTGCAGCGAGGTCTTCCGCCGCGTCGACCGCGCGCCGGACCGCCGGCCATGGCTTGAGTCTCATAGCGGCAGTCGCCGACATCCCCGGCGCGCCCGTGACGCGGCATTTCCCGCCGACCGGCGCGGACCCGGAAGGCCGCGCGGCGCGATCAACGAGGTGTCTCGGATCGTGGACAGAGACGCCGGGATGTAAGACCGGCCCGACCGCCGCGAAAGCGGCGGTTAAGGCTCGGCGTGCCAGAGCGTGGCAACGAAGCGCCGTCCGCGGGGGGCCGATGAACGTCTGGCGACGCGTCGCCCCGTGGCTCGGCTCGGCCCGCACCTGGATCGTCCTCGGGATCCTGGCCCCGCTGGGCATGGTCGTGATGTCCGGTCTCATGCTGGCCGACCTGCGCCGCGACGCCTGGACAAGCGCGGAGCAGACCTCCTGGAACCTCCTGCAGGTCCTCGAGCGCGACATCGCGCGCAACATCGAGATGTACGATCTCTCGATCCACGCGGCGGTCGACAACCTGAAGGTGCCGGGCTTGGCCGAGGCCGACCCGCACCTGCGCCAGCTCATCCTGTTCGACCGCGCCGCGACCGCCCGCGACATGGGCGTGATGCTGATCCTGGACGAGCGGGGCGACGCCGTCGGCGACATCGCAGCCGTGCCGCCGCGCCCGGGCAACTACGCGGACCGCGAGTACTTCCAGGTCCACCGGGCAAGCACCGGGCTCGGCCTCCATGTCGGGCGCCCGATCGTGTCGCGGCTCAACGGGGAGCGGATGCTCCCGTTCAGCCGCCGCATCGACCGGCCCGACGGCAGCTTCGGCGGCGTAGTCCTGGGCACCGTGAAGCTGTCCTACTTCACGCACCTGTTCAGCGAGATCGATCTCGGACCGGGCGGGGCCATCAACCTGTACCTGACCGACGGTACCCGCCTGATGCGCTACCCCTACGTGGAGGCGGATCTCGGGGCGAATATCGGGCAGACCGCGATCTTCAAACGGTTCCTGCGCGAGGGCCGCGGCAACTTCGTCAGCACCTCTGTGCGCGACGGCGTCGAGCGGAACTACACGTTCACGCGGATCGGAAATCTGCCGCTGATCCTGAACGTCGCCCTGTCCACCAAGGACGTGGAGGCGGAGTGGGCCGCGAAGGCGACGATCATCGGCGGCATCGTGCTGGCGCTGTGCGGCCTCACGATCGCGCTGTCGCTCCTGTTCGGGCGGGAGCTGCGTCGCCGCGAGGCGCTGCGGGCCGAGATGGCGGCGCTGTCGCGCACCGACGCCCTGACCGGCCTGCCGAACCGCCGCTGCTTCGAGGACGCCCTCCGGCGGAATCTGGACGCGGCCCGGCGCGACGGTCAGCCCCTGTCGCTGCTCATCGTCGACGCGGACCATTTCAAGCGCTTCAACGACCGCTACGGGCACCCGGTGGGCGACCAGATCCTGCGGGGCTTGGCCCGCTGCCTCGCGGCGAGCGTGCACCGCCCCCAGGATCTCGTCAGCCGCATCGGCGGCGAGGAGTTCACGCTGCTCCTGCCCGAGACGGACGAGGCCGGCGCCCTGCGCGTCGCCGACACGGTCCACGCCGAGGTGGCCAAGCTGACTGTCACGTCGGCCGGGATCGGGGCCGGTGCCGTGACGGTGAGCATCGGGCTCGCGGCCGTCCGGCCGGGCGCCGACCGGAGCACGCCGCTGTCGGATCCCTACCGCCTGGCGGACGGCGCCCTGTACGAGGCCAAGAACGGCGGGCGCAACCAGACCCGCAGCGTCGCGCCGCCGTCCCCGCGGGGCGCCCTGCAGCTCGTGCGGACGTCCTGACCGGCGCGCCGCCGCGGCTTCGCAGAGCGCTTTGACGGAATCGACACGAACGCCGTGGTCTGCTGGGCAGGATGGCGGACGGCCCGGATCGGGCCCGACGGCGTCGCGCCGGGACGGGACGGGCGGGATCGATCATCCGTGCCCCGGGCCGGCGGAGCGCGCGCGGATCCGGAGGGATCCGGCCCGCAACCATAGGGTAACGAGGATGGACGACAGACGCGCCGCGCCCCGCAGACGGACCCTGCTCGAGGGCCATATCGAACTCGCCGGCGGCGGCGTGATCGACTGCACGATCCGCAACATGTCGGACGGGGGCGCCCGCCTGAAGGTCGTCAGCGTGATCGGCGTGCCGGACGCCTTCGTGCTCGCCTACGGCGGCAGCGGCCGGCGCCGGCCCGCCCGCGTCACGTGGCGCCAGGAGACCGAGCTCGGGGTCGCGTTCGGCGACGCCTGACGGGCGGCGGCCGAGGCTTCCACGCCCACCCGTGTTGAGGGGCGGATCGGATGAGCGTGGAAGGCCAGCGTCCGGCTGGTGACCCACCGATGCGACGACAGGGTTAACGCTTCGTTACCGCGCCGCGGGGTCCGCGCGCCGGGCCTGGAGCGTCTCGGCGATCACCACGCCGGTCCGCAGCACGTGGCGGTGGGCGACGGCCCCGGCCGCGGCGGCGTCCCGCGCGGCGAGGGCCGCGAACAGGTCCCGGTGCTCGCGGGCCGATTCCTCCCAGCGGCTGCCGCTGGAGAGCGCGCGCAGGCGCGCCCATTGGGCTCGGGCCTGGAGCGCCGCGTGGGCCTCCGCCAGCGGACGGTTCCGGGCGGCCTCGACGATCGTCCGGTGGATCTCCTGGTTCAGGGCGAAATAGGCGTCGAGCACTTGGTCCCGGTGCATCCGGTCGAGCTGCGCCTGCTTGCCGCGCAGCGCGTCCATCAGGGCTTCGGAGATCCGCGGCGCCGCGAGTTCCGCGGTCAGCCGCTCGATCCCGGCGAGCGCCTCGAACAGTTCGAGGATCTCCTCCGGCGTCCAGTCCGGGACGCGGGCGCTGCGGTTCTGGTGCAGCTCGACCAGCCCCTCCGCGGCCAGGAGCTTGAGCGCTTCCCGCAACGGTGTCCGGCTGACCCCGAGGGCCACAGAGAGGTCCGTCTCCACGAGGGACGCGCCGGCCGGCAGCACGCCGCGCACGATCATGTCCCTGAGCCGGCCCGCCGCCTGCTCGTGCAGCCCGGTCCGCGGCACCTGCGCGGCCGGGACGACCGGCGCCTTGCGGGGCCGGCCCCGGCGGCGTGCGACGACGTCCATCGATCCTCCCGTTCTCCCGCGCCAGCCTAGCGCGTCCGGCCGCCCGATCGATGACCTATTTTTCGGCCGCTTGCGCTGCCATATCATGCATTTGCGCAAATTGCATGCAGCATGCAGAAAATGCCTTGTCGCCTGCCCAGGCCTGTCGGATGCTTCACGTATCGGGGATGGATTCCATGGAACGAGCGAACGGCACGACGCGTCTGGGCATGCTGACGCCCTCGTCGAACAGCGTCCTCGAGCCGGCCACGGCGCATCTGCTGGCCGGCCTCGCGGGCGTGAGCGCCCACTTCGCCCGCTTCCGCGTGACGGAGATCGGCCTGTCGGCGGCGGCCCTGGACCAGTTCGACCCCGAGCCGATCCTGGCGGCGGCCGAACTGCTCGCCGATGCCCGCGTCGCCGCGATCCTGTGGAACGGGACCTCCGGCGCGTGGCTCGGCTTCGACGCGGACGAGCGCCTGAGCGCCGCGATCACCGACCGGACCGGGTGCCCGGCCTCCACCGCCGCGCTCGCCTTCCGCGACCTGTTCCGCGCCCGGGATTTCCGGCGGATCGGCCTCGTCACGCCCTATACCGGCGACGTGCAGCGCCGGATCCAGGAAAACTGGGGCGCGGCCGGCTTCGACTGCGCCGCCGAGCGCCACCTCGGCCTGTCGGAGAACTTCGCCTTCGCCGAGACCGGCCCGGAGGCCGTCGCCGGCATGGTCCGGACGGTGGCGGCCGAGGGCGTCGACGCGGTGGCGATCGTGTGCACGAACCTCGCGGGCGCCGCGCTCGCCCCGGCCCTGGAGGCGGAACTCGGCGTGCCGGTGGTCGATTCCGTGGCCGTCACCCTGTGGAAGGGCCTGGAGCTGGCGGGCTGCCCGACGGCGCATCTCGCCGCGCACGGCCGCGCCTTCGCGGCGGGCGGGGCGGGCCGCCCGTGAGCGCCGGGACCACCCTGATCCTCGACGGGATCACCCAGCGCTACGGGTCGACGCTCGCCGTCGACACCGTGACCCTCGACATCCGGGGCGGGGAGCTCATCGCGCTGCTCGGGCCCTCGGGCTGCGGCAAGACCACCCTGCTGCGCGCGGTGGCGGGCTTCCTGAAGCCCACGGAGGGGCGCGTCATCATCGGCGGTCAGGCCGTCGACCACCTGCCGCCGAACCGGCGCACCGTCGGCATCGTGTTCCAGAACTACGCCCTGTTCCCGCACATGAGCGTCGCCGACAACGTCGCCTACGGCCTCGCGGCCCGGGGTGTCGGGCGGGCCGAGCAGAGGGCGCGGGTCGCCGAGATGCTGGCGCTGGTGCGCCTGGAGCACCTCGCCGGGCGCTTCCCGCGGGAGATGTCGGGCGGCCAGCAGCAGCGGGTGGCGCTGGCCCGGGCGCTGGCCGTGCGCCCCTCGATCCTGCTCCTCGACGAGCCCTTCGCGGCCCTCGACAAGAACCTGCGCCTCGACATGCAGATCGAGATCAAGCGCATCCAGCGCAGCGCCGGCACCACCACGCTAATCGTCACGCACGACCAGGAGGAGGCCCTGTCGATGGCCGACCGGGTCGCCGTGCTCAATGCCGGGCGCCTGGAGCAGTTCGCCCCCCCGACCGACGTCTACGACCGCCCCGAGACGCTGTTCGTCAACACCTTCGTGGGCACGGCCAACGTCCTGCACGGGCGGCTCGCGACGGAGCCGGGCGGCGCCCGCGTGGTGGCCCTGGAGGCGGGCGGCCTGCTCCCCGCCGCCACGGCGCTGCCGGACGGGACCCGGGTCGCCGCCTGCCTTCGGCCCGAGCACGTCGCCTTCGCGGAGGAGGGAGCGGGGGCAGGGGCCGCGGACGGCCTCGACGGCGCGGTGGAGGTCGGCCTGCCGCTGGGCGCCACCCTGGTCCACGAGATCCGGCTCGACGGCGGCGCCCGCCTGAAGACCGCCGAGCCGCGCGCGGCAGGCGCCCGGCCCCGGCCCCCCGGCACCCGCGTGCGCCTGCGCCCGACAGCACCCGAGCGGGTCGGCGTCTTTCCCGATCCCCGACACTGAGGCCGAGCCGCCCGACACCGAGCCAGGAGAACCGACCATGCCCCTGCACCGCCGCAGCCTCCTCGCCGGCGCCCTGACTCTCGGCGCCGCGCAGGCCTTCCCGGGCCTGTCCCACGCCCAGGCGCGCAAGCTCGTCTTCGCGACCTTCACGGGCAGCTGGGAGGAGGCGCACCGGGCCGTGCTGGTGCCGGCCTTCCGCAAGAGCTCGGGCGGCGACGTGATCCTCGATCCGATGCTCTCGGTCGACCAGATCGCCAAGGTCCAGGCGGCCCGCGCCAACCCGCCGATCGACGTGATGCTGCACGATCCGGGGCCGGCCCTCACGGCCATCACCCAGGACCTCGTCGAGCCCTACCCGGTGGCCCAGTCCGCCCATTACGGCGACCTGATCGCGGACGCGCAGGAGCCGATGGGCCCGGCGCCGTTCTTCCAGATCGTCGGCCTGACCTACAATCCCGAGAAGGTGAAGACCCCGCCGACCTCCTGGGCGGACCTGTGGAAGCCCGAATTGAAGGGCCGGGTCGGCATCACCAACCTCAACTCGACGCTGGGCACCGGCTTCCTCGTGGAGATCGCCCGGATGCACGGCGGTTCGGAGACCGACGTCGAGCCGGGCTTCAAGGCGCTGGAGGCGCTCAAGCCGAACCTCGCCGCCGTCGCCGCCAACCCGGGCGCCCTGGCGGCCCTCTACCAGCAGGAGCAGGTAGACATCGGGCCGGGCAATTTCAACGCGATCCAGATCCTGAAGGCCCGGGGCGTGCCGGTGGAGTTCGCGGCACCGAAGGAAGGCATCATCGCCTTCAAGACGACGATCCACATCGTCAAGAACACGCCGTCGAAGGAGCTGGCCTTCAAGCTGATCGAGGCCGCCCTGTCGCCGGAGGTGCAGGCCAAGCTGATGCAGAGCCCCTACCTGATCGTGCCGACCAACCGGAAGGTCGCCATCGAGGGCGAGGTCGCGAAGGTCTTGGCGAAGGACGCGGACGAGCTGAAGCGCAAGTCCGTGTTCCAGGACTGGGCCGCGATCAACCGCGGCCGGCCGGCCTGGATCGAGCGCTTCAACCGCGAGATCCGGGTGTGAGCACCGGGCCGGCCACGGCGGGCCCGGTCGCGGCGCCCCTCCGCCCGGGCCGCGCCTGGACGGCGGCCTACGACATTCGCCTCGCGCTGCCGCTCGGGGCGTTCTTCCTCGTCTTCTTCCTGGCGCCGCTGGCGCTGCTGCTGTTCGTGAGCTTCTACGCCGATCCGGCCATGACCCGGTTCGGCCTCGACCAGTACGCCCGGTTCCTGCTCGACCCGTTCTCCCTGCGGGTGCTCGGCGCGACCCTGTGGCTCGGCGTCGAGGTCACGGCGCTGACCCTCCTGCTCGGCCTGCCGCTGGCGCTGCTCCTGACCTGGGCGCCCGGCCGGATGCGCGGCCTGCTGACCCTGATCGTGCTGCTGCCGCTGCTCACGAGCGTGGTGGTCCGGACCTTCGCGTGGATCGTGATCCTGGGGCGCCAGGGCATCGTCAACGCCGCGCTCCTCGGCCTCGGCCTCACCGACGCGCCCCTGAAGCTGCTCTACACCGAGGGCGGCCTCGTCCTGGCGCTGGCGCAGGTGCAACTGCCGCTGATGGTCCTGCCGCTGGTCACCGCCCTGTCGCGGATCGACCCGAACCTCGCCGACGCCTCGGCGGCGCTCGGGGCGGGGGCGTGGCGCACCTTCCTCCGGGTGACGCTGCCGCTCTGCCTGCCCGGCATCGTGGCGGGCTGCCTGCTGACCTTCGCGGCGGCGATCACCGCCTTCATCACCCAGTCGCTGATCGGCGGCGGGCAGATGCTGTTCATGCCCATGTACCTGTACCAGCAGGCCTCCGCGCTCAACAACTGGCCGTTCGCGGCGGCGATCGCGATCGTCTTCCTCGTGGCGGTGCTCGCCTGCGTCACGCTCCTCAACCTCGCGGGCCGCCTGTCGGGCGGCCGCGCGCGCGCCTGAAGCCACCGGGAGTCACCATGCGGACGAGCCTGCGGCGCGATCTCGACTGGTTCAGCTTCCACGGCGCGGTGCTTCTGCTGGCCGGGCTCTGCCTCGTCCTGCTGGCGGCGCCCACCGTGATCGTCGTGGTGGTGTCGTTCACCAGCGGCTTCTCCCTGCGCTTCCCGCCGCCGGGCTACTCGCTGCGCTGGTACGCGGCGCTCGCGGAGGCCGAGCAGCTCCGGGCCGCCGCCTGGAACAGCCTCGTGGTGGCGGGCTGGACGACCCTGCTGTCGGTGGTTCTGGGCACCGCCGCGGCGCTCGCCATCGCCCGGTCGCGGCGGCTCTCCGCGCGGCTCCTCGACAGCCTGTTCCTGTCGCCGCTGGTCCTGCCGGCCCTGGCCTTCGGGCTCGCGGCGCTGATGCTGTTCAGCCTCGCCGGCATCCCGGTCTCGCCGCTGACCCTCGTCCTCGGTCACACCGTGGTCTGCGTGCCCTACGTGGTCCGCACCACCGTCGCGGCCCTGTCGCAGATGGACCCGGTGCTCCTCGAGAGCTCGACCTCGCTCGGCGCCTCGCGCCTCTACACCTTCCGCCGGGTGACCCTGCCGCTGATCCGGCCCGGGATCCTGGCCGGGGGCTTCATCGCCTTCATGGCGAGCTTCGACAACGTCCCGGTCTCGCTGTTCCTGCGCGACGCCGCCACCGACATGCTGCCGATCCGCATGTGGCAGGACCTGGAGGGCCGCCTCGACGTCACGGTGGCGGCGGCCTCCAGCCTGCTGATCCTCGTGACCGTGGTGCTCGCCGCCGTGATGGAGCGGGCCGCAGGCCTGTCCCGCCGGATGGCGGGCTGAAGCGCCTGGAGCCCTCGCATGCGCATCCTGCTCCTCAACCCCAACACCTCGACGGCGATGACCGCGCGCATGGCCCGGGCCGCCGAGGCGGCGCTCGCCCCCGACGCGCACATCACCGCGCTCACCGCCGCGACCGGCTTGCCCTACATCGCCAGCCGGGCCGAGGCGCAGCTCGCCGGGGCGGCGGTGCTGGAGACGCTCGCCGCCCACCATTCCGGCCACGACGCCGCGGTGATCGCCGCCTACGGCGATCCCGGTCTGGTCGCCGCGCGGGAGCTGTTCGACCTGCCGGTGGTCGGCATGGCCGAGGCCGCGATGCTGACCGCCTGCCAGCTCGGGGCGCGGTTCGCGGTCGTCACCTTCGCGCCCGCCCTGCTGCCCTGGTACGAGGACGCGGTGGCGCTGGCCGGGCTGTCGGCGCGCTGCGCCGGCCTCCACGCGGTGCGCCGGCCGTTCCAGGCCGTGACCGAGGTGCAGGACGAGCTTCGGCCCGAGATCCTGGCCCTGGCCGAGCGGGCGGTGGGGGAGGGGGCCGACGTCGTGATCCTGGCCGGCGCGCCGCTCGCCGGCCTCGCCACGGCCCTGCGGGACGCGGTGCCGGTGCCGCTCGTCGACCCGCTGGCGGCCGCCCTGGGCCAAGCGCAGGCCCTGGTGCGGCTCGGGATGCGGCCGCCGCGGGCCGGCCGTTTCGCCCGCCCGCCCGCCAAGCCGGCCACCGGCCTCGCCGGGCCGCTCGCCCGCTGGATCGCCCATCGCGAGGAGGAGTCATGACCCGGATCGACGCGGACGGCCCGCTCTGGACCCTCTCGGCCGCCGCCCTGGGCCGCCGCTACGCCGCCGGGACGGCGAGCCCGGTCGCGGCCGCCCGCGCCTGCCTGGAGCGGGCCGAGGCCGTGAACCCGGTGCTCAAAGCCCTCGTCGCCGTCGATCCCGAGGGCGCGGAGCGCGCCGCCGCGGCGAGCGCCGCGCGCTGGCGGGCGGGGCGACCGCTCGGGCCCCTCGACGGCGTGCCGCTGACCGTCAAGGACAGCCTGAACGTCGCCGGGTTCGCGACCGGCTGGGGCAGCCGGCTCTACGCGGGCGAGGGGGCCGGGCAGGCCGTCGACCGCGACGAGACGCCGGTGGCGCGCCTGCGCGCGGCCGGGGCGGTGATCCTGGGCAAGACCAACGTCCCCGAGCTGACCGTCCAGGGCTACACCGGCAACCCGGTCCACGGCGTCACCCGGAACCCGTGGGATCCGGCGCTGACGCCGGGGGGCTCCAGCGGCGGCGCCGTGGCGGCGGTGGCGTCCGGGATCGGGCCCCTGGCGCTCGGGACCGACGCGGGCGGCTCGATCCGCCGGCCCGCCTCCCATACCGGCCTCGTCGGCCTGAAACCCACCGCCGGCCGGGTGCCGCGGACCGGCGGGCTGCCGCCGATCATGCTCGACCTCGAGGTGGTCGGGCCGATGGCGCGCACCGTCAACGACCTCGCGACGGCCATGCGGATCCTCGGGGCGGCCGACCCGGATGCCGTCGCGCCGCACGGCTTCGGCCCGTTCGGGACCACCGCGGTGCCGGAGCGCCCGCTGCGGATCCTCCACGTCCCGGCCTTCGGGACAGCCCCGGTCGATCCCGAGATCGCCGACAGCGTCGCCGAGGCGGCCGGGCGCCTCGCCGGCCTCGGCCACCGGGTCGAGACCGGCCGCTTCGACGCGGCGAGCGCCATCACAGAGGCGTGGCCGGTCCTCGGCCAAGCGGGCATCGCGTGGCTGATGCGCGCGCATCCAGGCGGACGCGACGCGCTCGGCCCCGACATCCGCGCCCTGGCGGAGGCCGGGGCGGCCCTCTCGGCGGCCGACCTGTTCGAGGTGCAGCGGATGGCGCTGGCGCTGCGCCGGGACCTCGCCGCCCTGTTCGCCGACCACGACGTCCTCATGACCCCCGCGGCCGCGGCGCTACCCTGGCCGGCGGAGGACACCCATCCGCCGCGCATCGCCGGGGTGCCGGTGGGCCCCCGCGGCTCGGCGACCTTCACGGGCTTCGTCAACGCCGCCGGCTGCCCGGGGATCTCGATCCCCTGCCGACCCTCGGGCGCCGGGCTGCCGATCGGGTTCCAGCTCGTGGCGCCCTGGGGCGGCGACGAGACCCTGGTCGCGATGGCGGCCGCCTACGAGGCGGCCCATCCCTGGCGGATGGTGTGGGAGGACGGGACCCCGTGACCGGCCTGTCGCTCCACGCCGTCGACGCCGCCACGGGCCGGCCGGCCGAGGGGATGCGCGTGCGCGTCCTGCGCCCCGGGGGGAAGCGGCGGGTGATCGCCGAGGGCCGCCTCGGGGCGGACGGGACCCTCGACCATCCGGTCGTGCGGACGCGGCTCGCCGCCGGCCTCTACGAGGTCGTGTTCGTCATCGGGGACTTCGTCGGGGCCGCGGGGGAAGGGTTCCTGGAGGAGGCGGCGATCCGCTTCCGGATCGACGACCCCGACCGCCACTGCCACCTGCCGCTGAAATTCACCGCCTTCGGGGTGGCGCTGTTCCGCGGCTGTTAAGCCGCACGCGCCGCCCTCGGACCCGGCCCGCGACGGCGCGGCCCGGCCGCCCTCCCCCGCGAGGTGACCGGAGCCTCCGGAGAGCCTAGACTCGCCCCCGATCGCGGCGCGCGCAGGAGGAAGCCGATGCGGGTTCAGGCGATGACGATCCCGGCGGCGGCCGGGGCCGCGACGCGCGGCGCCCCACGGGCGCGCCTGCTGCTCGCCGCGCTGACGATCCTCGCGCTTCCGCTGGCCTTCGTCGCGGCCGCGCGGGTCCCCGCGGCGCCCGTCGATCCCGACCTCGTGCGGGTGATCCGCTTCATGGCACTGCTCAAGGGCGGCTTCGCCCTGGCGGCGCTGGCCGGCTGCTTCTGGCGTCTCGGCCGGCCCGCCGGGTGGCGGAGCGCCGTCTACGTGGCCGGACCGCCGCTCATGGCGCTCGGGGCGGCAGGCCTGTGGTCCCTGCGCGATCCCGGGCTGGCGGCGCTCGGCCTGCATCTCGGCCTGTTCGCGGTCCTGGCCGCGGCGCTGACCGACCGCGAGGCCCTGCCCGACAGGCTCCGCGCCGCGCGTCGTCAGATCGTCTCGTAGGCGAACAGGACCGAGATCAGCGTCAGGCCGATCAGCCCGATGACGAAGCAGATGTCGGCGCAGCGCTCCAGGGTGACCGAGAGATCGCCGCCGTCGTCCAGGCGGATCGACAGGTAGGACGCGATCGCGCTGACCAGGAACAGGATCGCCGTCAGGGCGGCGGCCTCGTCGACGTGGCTCGGCCCGATCCAGCCCTCGGCGATCTTCACGAGGCCGATCAGCGTGGTGCAGACGCCGACCATCGTGCCGGCATTGGGGAGGATGTGGCGCGACAGGCTATCCTCGCCGGACCCGGTGCCCTTCCGCCTTTCGGCCATGCGCTCCTCGTACAGCTCCGCTCCGGCCGATGGCCCCCTGATACCGCGCCCGTGGAGGTTCGTCATGAAGCGCCCGCTCACCACCAACTTCTCCGCACCGCCGCCGGAGCGTGCCCACCCGCCCGAGCCAGCGCCCGCGGCGGCGACTTGGCGCGACGTCGCCCCGTTCGCGGCCGCCCTGATCGCCACCCTGGAGGCGATCGAGGCCGGGCAGAAGGCCGGGCCGGCGATGCGGGCGCACCGCTCCGCCATGCGCCGCCAGGGCGAGGCGGCCGCCGCGCTCGGCGGATCCGAGGCGCTGGAGGCCGTGCTCGACCAAGTCGCGGACGCGGACGCGGCCCGGGCCGAGCGGCGCCTCGCGCTCGTCCGCGAAGCCTGGGCGGGTCTGCCCGGGGATAGGGCCTGAGAGTTCGTCCACCGAAGGAGCGCGGCGTGGGCCGATCGAGGATCACGCCCAGCGACGGCGGAATCCATGCGCTCTGATCGACACAGGTCTTCGATTCTGGCAGGTCTGCCCAGCGTCACGCCATTCTTGGTCTGTTCCGTCCGAATCGCGCGGCGCGCCTCCGAGCCGTCCGCCCCCGGCGCCTCGGCGATCCAGTCAGAGAGCCGTTCGATGTCGCTGCCGCTGGTTTCCCTAATCGTGCCGACCCTGAACCGTCTCGAGCTGCTGGCGCAGACCCTGAGCTCCGTCTCGACGCAGGATTACGGCAACCTGGAGCTGATCATCAGCGACAACGCCAGCACCGATGCCACGGGCGCTTTCCTGGGCCAGCTCCGGAACGATCGACTCACGGTCCTCACCCGGTCGTTCACGCTGCCCATGGAGGCCAACGTGACCGACGCGGTCCGGCACGCGCGCGGCAAGTACATGCTACTGCTGAGCGACGACGATCTCATCTCGAACACCTACGTCTCGACGATGGTGGCCGCCTTCGAGGCCGACGACGCCGTTCAGGTCGGGCTGGGGCGCCGGGTCCTGATCGACGGCGCGAGCCAGATCCTGCACCGGGCCGAGCCGCTCTCGGCGCACGCCCAGGTCGAAGCCGCGGAGCCGTGGTTGACGCAGTACTTCGCCAGTCCGACGGCCCACTCCCAGATCAACACCATCTTCTCGACCTTCTACCGGCGCTCCGCGTGGCTGGACGCCGGCGGGCAGCCGACGCTGTCGGGCTCCTACTTCTCCGACACGATCCCGTTCGTGGGCGTTCTCAACCGCGGGTCGAAGGTGTTCTACGCGCCCGAGGCCGTCTTCCTGTATCGGTTGCATCAGAATCAGGAGAGTCATCGGGCGACTTCGGCGGCGAAGCAGGCCTATACGGGCATGTTCCAGTTCTTCGAGCAGCTGAAGCCGAAGCTCGGCGATTTTGCCGATTCGGACCCGCTCAAGTCCGCGCTTATCCGGTATGTCCTGATGATGTTCTTCGATGCGTGCGGCCCGTTCGCCCAGGAGCAGAGGATCAGCGCGCCCGACCTGTACGGGTTCTTCTGGGACGCGCTGAGCCGTCCCTCACCTCCGGAGGCCGGCGCGGCGGGGGCGGCGGATCCGGCCGTCGCGTGAGCCCCGATCGATGCCCAGCCGGACCGGACCGTTGAGATGACCTTCGAGCGCTACCGCGGCACCCGCGTCCTCGTCACGGGTCACACAGGCTTCAAGGGCGCGTGGCTCGTCGCCTGGCTGCTCGATCAGGGCGCCGAGGTGATGGGCCTCGCCTTGCCGCCTCCGGCCGACCGGCCGAGCCTGTTCCGCGACCTCTCGCTCGCCGACCGGATGCAATCCGCCTGCGTGGATATCCGCGAGGCCGAGGCCGTGCGCGGAGCCGTGGCGGCGTTCCGTCCGGAGATCGTCTTCCACCTCGCGGCCCAGGCGCTGGTCCGGCGCTCCTACGCCGACCCGCTCGAGACCTTCGCGGTCAACGTCATGGGCACTGCCCACGTGCTGGAGGCGGCACGCCACACCGACTCGGTCCACGCGGTCGTCTGCGTCACCTCGGACAAGTGCTACGAGAATCGCGAGTGGGTCTGGGGCTACCGCGAATCCGACCCGCTGGGCGGCAAGGATCCCTACAGCGCCAGCAAGGCCGCCGCAGAGATCGTGGCCGGCAGCTACCGGCAGACCCTGATGCCCGGATCGCGCCTGCGCCTCGCCACCGCCCGCGGCGGCAACGTGATCGGCGGCGGCGACTGGTCCGAGGACCGGCTCGTGCCCGATCTCGTCCGCGCCATCCGGAGCCGAGCGCCGCTCGTACTGCGGAACCCGGACGCGGTCAGGCCCTGGCAGCACGTGCTCGAACTCCTGCACGGCTACCTGCTGCTCGGCGCGCGGCTCCTCGCCGCCGACGACGCGGCGGTCGGCGCCTGGAATTTCGGCCCGGCCCGCGCCAGCGAGGTCGCGGTGCGGCGGCTGATCGCGGAGGCGCTCACCGCCTGGGGCGGCGACCCCATCCCGGTCCAGATCGAGGCCTCGGCCCTGCGCGAGGCCGGGATCCTCAAGCTCGACGCGGCCAGGGCGGAGGCGGAGCTGGGCTGGCGCCCCCAGCTCGGCTTCGCCCACACGGTGCGCCTGACCATGGAGTGGTATCGCGACTATAGCGCGCGTCCCGCCGACGCCCGGGCGCTCGTCGCGGCCCAGATCGCGGAGTATGGCCGGCTCGCAGCCGGCCACGCAGACGAGGAAAGCGCCTGATCATGCACGCACGTCGCCCCACCCTCCGCTCACGCCCCACGGGCCGGGGAGACGGCCGGTGAAAGCCGTGATACTGGCGGGCGGCCTTGGCACGCGCCTGTCCGAGGAGACCGCCACGCGGCCGAAGCCGATGGTCGAGATCGGCGGCCGGCCGATCCTGTGGCACATCATGAAGGGCTACAGCCGCCACGGCATCAATGACTTCGTGATCTGCCTCGGATACAAGGGGTACATCATCAAGGAATATTTCGCGAACTACTTCCTCCACATGAGCGATGTGACCATGCACATCGCCGAGAACCGGATGGAGATCCACCGGAAGACCGCCGAACCCTGGACCGTGACGCTGGTCGATACGGGCGACCAGAGTATGACGGGCGGCCGCCTGAAGCGCGTCCGGCATCACCTGGAGCGCGAGGAGATGTTCGCGCTCACCTACGGCGACGGCGTCAGCGACGTCGATGTCACCGCGCAGATCGCCTTTCACCGCGCCCACGGCAAGCGCGCCACCGTAACGGCGGTGCGACCCGACAAGCGCTTCGGCTACCTCGCCCTCGACGGCGACCGGGTCACGGCCTTCGAGGAGAAGCCCGACAATGAGGGCGGCTGGATCAACGGCGGCTTCTTCCTGCTCGCCCCGTCGGTGATCGACACGGTCGCGGGCGACGAGACGGTCTGGGAGCGCGAGCCCCTGGAGGGCCTGGCCCGGGAGGGCGACCTGCAGGCCTTCATCCACGACGGCTTCTGGCAGGCGATGGACACGCTCCGGGACAAGACCAACCTTGAGGCGCTCTGGGCGTCGGGACGGGCACCGTGGAAGACGTGGTAGCGCCGCCGCCCTTCGGCCGCCTGCTCATCACCGGCGCGACCGGGTTCATCGGCGGACGCCTGACCCGGGGCTTCGCAGAGGCCGACATCGCCGTCGGCGCCCTGGTGCGGGCGGGCTCGGCCACCGAGCTCCTCGACCCGCGCGCGACGATCCTGCGCCACGACGGCGCCACGGACACGCTGCACGCCGCGATGCGCGCCTTCGCGCCCGAGGCGGTGATCCACGCCGCCACCCACTTCGTCGGCGTCCACGGGCCGGACCATGTGGCGCCGCTGATCCAGGCCAACCTGCTGTTCGGCACGCAGCTCCTCGACGCGATGGCGCGCTGCGGGGTCCGGCACATGGTCAATTTCGGCACGATCTGGCAGCATTTCGCGGGTGATCGCTACGATCCGGCGACCCTCTACGCGGCGACCAAGCAGGCCTTCGAGGATATCGCGGCCTACTACGCCGAGGCGGAGGGCCTCGCGATCCTGACCTTGAAGCTTCCGGACACCTACGGACCGGCGGATCGCCGCGGCAAGCTCGTCTCGGCCCTGCTCCAGGCTCAGCGGGAGGGGCGACGGCTCGACCTGTCCCCGGGCGAGCAGAGCCTCAACCTGATCCACGTCGACGACGTGCTGTCGGGGAGCCGCGCCGCCCTGGACAGGATCCGCGCGGCGCCGCCGCGTATGCAGGAAGCCTTCGCGCTCCGCGGGCCCGAGACGCTCTCGCTACGCGCGCTCGTGGCGCGCATCGAGCGTCTCGGCGCGCGGCCCGTTCCGGTGGCCTGGGGGGCGCGGCCCTATCGGGCCCGGGAGGTGATGCGGCCGTGGATGGGGCCGCTCCTGCCCGACTGGTCCGCCGCCATCGGCCTGGATCGCGGCCTCACCGAACTGATGGCGGCGCAGTGATGTTCGAGATCCGGACCAGCGACCTTCCGGGCGTGCTCGCCGTCCGCGCGCCTGGCAGCCGCGATGCCCGCGGCAGCTTCCACAAGCTGATGCACGCGCCGAGCCTCGCCGCTGCGGGGCTGAGGACCGATTTTGCCGAGGTCTACTGCTCCACATCGGCGGGGGGCGTGATCCGCGGCATGCATTTCCAGGTGCCACCCCACCAGCACGCGAAGCTCGTCTGGTGCTTGTCCGGCACAGTGACGGACGTCGTCCTCGACCTGCGCCGGGCCTCGCCCGGCTACGGCCGCGCCGTCGCCCTCGACCTCGACGGGGCGGCGCCCGCCGGCGTCTACATCCCGGAGGGCTGCGCCCACGGCTTCGCCGTGCGCTCCAGCGCGGCGACGCTGCTCTACCTGGTCACGTCGGTCCACGCCCCCGCCGCCGATGCCGGGATCCGCTGGGACAGCTTCGGGTTCGACTGGAGCATCGCGTACCCGACCCTGTCGGACCGGGATCGCCTGCATCCCGGCCTCGACGCCTTCCACACGCCGTTCTGAGCCATGCGCCCAGTCAGCGACAGGCGCGCCGACTGGACCGCAGGCGCGATCGCGGCGGGTCCCGTCGCCGATGTCAGTCTCACGCCGGGCGTATCCCGCGGTATAGCTGCCCGAGGCCCGCGACCGGACAACAGTGTTTCGCCCCCATGACCGACGCCCTGCGCACCGAGATCCTAAGCCTCGCCCGGACGCATTTCGAAGCCCGGGGGAAACCGGCCTTCGTGCCTGGCGAGACCTACATCCCGCCCTCCGGCAAGGTCATGGACGCGGAGGATTGCGCCCACCTGATCGACGCCTCCCTCGACATGTGGCTGACGGCGGGGCGCTACGCCGACCGGTTCGAGCGGGAGCTCGCGGCGGCGTTCGGACGGAAGCATGCGCGGCTGACCGTCTCGGGCTCGGCCGCCAACCTCCTGGCCTTCGCGGCGCTGACCTCGCCGAAGCACGGCGCGCGCCGCCTGCGGCCGGGCGACGAGGTGATCACCGTTGCGGCAGGCTTCCCGACCACCGTCGCGCCGATCGTGCAGCACGGCTGCGTGCCGGTCTTCGTCGACGTCGACGTCGAGACGCACAACGTCGATGTGGACCTCCTCGAGGCGGCGGTGACGCCGAAGACCCGGGCGGTGATGATCGCGCACTCGCTCGGAAACCCGTTCGACGCGATCCGCGTGGCCGAGATCTGCCGCCGCCACGGTCTCTGGCTGGTGGAGGATTGCTGCGACGCGTTCGGCGCGACCATCGGCGGGCAGGGGGTCGGGACCTTCGGCGACGTCGCCACCCTGAGCTTCTATCCGGCCCACCACATCACCACCGGCGAGGGTGGCGCAGTGCTGATGGACAAGGGCCCGCTCGCCAAGATCGTCGAGTCGTTTCGGGATTGGGGGCGGGACTGCTACTGCAAGCCCGGCACCGACAACACCTGCGGCAACCGCTTCGGCTGGAAACTCGGTGACCTGCCCCGCGGCTACGATCACAAGTACACGTACTCTCACATCGGCTATAATTTGAAGGTCAGTGACATGCAGGCCGCCCTGGGGGTGAGCCAGCTGACCAAGCTCGACCATTTCGTGGCGCGCCGCCGCGCGAACTTCGCCGGCGTGGAGCGGCGCCTGCGGGAGCGCGGTCTCGACCGGCTCTTCCATTTACCGCGGGCGACCCCGGGTTCGGAGCCGAGCTGGTTCGGCTACCTCCTGACGGTGCGGGACGAGGCCCCTATCGATCGGAACGCCCTCGTAGCGCGCCTGGAAGAGAGGCGCGTGGGGACCCGGCTGCTGTTCGCCGGCAACCTGACCCGGCAGCCCGCCTTCCGGGACGTGACCTACCGGGTCCACGCCCCGCTGATCCACACCGACAAGATCATGCGCGACAGCTTCTGGATCGGCGTCTGGCCCGGCCTGACAGACCCGATGCTCGACTACATGGCCGACATGCTGGCGGCGGTGTCGCGGGAACTCGGCGCCGGCTGACGGCCTCCTGCGGCCGCTGTGCTGACGGCAGGCTTGAGCGGTCCGCCCGCGCGCCCCACATGGACGGGAGCGACAGCGCGGGGCCGACCATGTACGACCTCATCCACACCCTCCGCCTCTGGCTCTGGCGCCGCCGAGTGCGGGCCATGGCGCGGGAGTGCCGGGCATCCGGGACCAGCGACGGCGACTGGATCGCCGCCACCGTCGCGGCCTCCGCGACGAGTTCGGGTCCGGGCGCGCCGGTCTCCTACGTGAGCGGCACCGGCCTGTAGCGGATCCCGCTCGGCCGGGCGCGGTCAGCCTTCCGGAGACGGCTCGGCGGCGGCGGCACCCGGCTCGGGCGCCGGGCCGGTGTCGAGGGTGCCGCTGTGGACCAGGGCGCCGGCCCAGGCGCCCGCAATGATCCGGACCTGCTCGATGGCCTCGGCGCGGGTGAAGGGCCTGTCACCACCTCCCGAACGGCCCTCGTCCCAGTAGACGTAGCCGGTGCGCCGGCCGCCGGCATCCTCGACGCAGGCGGCGTTCTCGAGGACGCAGATCCGGAGCGGGAGCTTGAGACCGAGTGTGGGCATAGGGCCCATATAGGGCGCCGATCCCGCGGGAAGTCGGCGCGCCCGCCGCTTGACGGTCGGTCTCAGGTGTCTCAGGTGGGTTTCGCCGCGTCGAGCGCCTGCTCCAGGTGCGTCACGACCTCGTCGCCCTTGGGCGGCGGCTCGGCCTCCTCGACCCGTCGGGCGACTTCCATGACGAGGTAGGTCACCGACGGCGGCCAAGCCACGCCGTTATCCAGGAGCATCCGGGCGGCGCTCACCAGCATCCGGAACTGGTCCGGCGGGATCGTGGTCCCGGCCTCGTGCTGCGCGAGGATGTGGTCGGCGATCGCGGCCGCAAGGCCGGCAACTTCGGCCATCTTGTTGGGCGGATCACCAGCCGTCATGTCAGGTCGCGCTCCGTCTGCGAAAGCACGGTGCGGAGCATCCGTCGCCTCTTCGGGGTCTCAGGCCGACACGGTTCCACAAGCAACCCTGGCGAGCAAGCCGTGTGGCCGCGGCACGCCTGCGTGGCCGTGGACGCCGCCGATTTCGGCGGCCTGCGCGCGCGGTCCGGGCGTTTCGCGGCCTGCGGTACCGGGACGGCGGACCTCCGCAGCGGCGGCGGCGCCGTCGGGACCGTCCCGGGGCGTCTACGCGGATGCCGGACGGTGGCGGGGCGCGGTCACGCCGAAGACCGAGCCCCGGTCGCGCCGGGATCGCACGGCGACCGGGTGATCGAGCGCCGCGGCGGTCTGCCGGACGATATGAAGGCCGAGCCCGAGACCGGCCCCGTCCCGGCGTCCGGCACGGTCGAAGGCGTCGAAGATGCCCGCCAGCCGTTCGGGCGCGATGCCGGGACCGCCGTCGTGCACCTCGATCGCCACGCGCCCCTGCCGGCGGCGGCATCCGACGACGACGCGGCCGCCCGGGCCCGCATACTTCACGGCATTCCCGACGAGGTTGCGCAGGATGGTCGTCAGCATGGCGACCTCGCTCGTGACCGTCAGCGCCGTGGCGCAGACCCGGACACGCACCCCGACCGCGTCGGCGTAGGGCCCCCACTCGGCCGCCACCGCCTCCAGGAGCGGGGCGACCGCGACGGGACCGAGCCGGGGCGCCACGCTGCCGGCCTGGGAGGAGCGGGCCAGATCGTCGAGTTCGCGGCCGAGCCGCACCAGCGCGTCGCTGGCGAGGCCGAGCCGGGCCGCGGCCCGGGGACCGACGCCGTCCGAGACCGCGCGGTCGATGGCCATGAGGGCCACCTGCAGGGGTTGCTTCAGGTCGTGTCCGGCCACGGCGAGCAGCCGGGCCATGGCGCTGCGGGCGGTCTCCGCGCGCAGCAGGGCCTCGTCGGGCGCCCCGCCCGGGCTCGCCATCGTCAGTCCCATCCCCGCCTCCTCGTCCGGCCCGCCGACGGCGCGCCGCTTCCATGGCGCGACCTTGGACCGTGGCCGCCCGCGCCGGAATCATACGGAGGTTTGATGTCCTAACCGGACCGGCCGCGGATCGGCGTGCCAGCGGGGCTCGTGACGGCCACGTGCCTGGGCACGCCCAGGCATGTCTCTAGGGTCCGGGCGCGCGATGCCGGTTCGGAGCCGGCCGGCGATCCCGTCACGGATCGGCAGGGCTCCTCGGCAGGCCCCTGGCGTCAGGCCCCGATCGTCTCTTCCAAGCAGCGGATCAGCTCGTCGGCCACGAGCGGCTTGCGCAGGAGATCGCGGGCGCCCCCGGCGAGGGCCCGGCGCCGGAGTGCGTCGTCGGTTAGCGCGGTCATCATGATGACCGGCAGGGCAGGGCGCTGCTCCCGGACGCGATCCTGCAACTCGATGCCGCTGATCCCCGGCATGTTCACGTCCGTCAACAGGCACGACACGTCGCTGCCGGCCATCGCGGCCAGGAAGGCCTCGCCCGAGTTGAAGGCCCGCGCGTCGTAGCCCAACGCCTCGAGGAAGCTGGACGTCGCGTCCAGAACCGCCTCGTCGTCGTCCACGACCGCGACCGCTTTCTTCCCGACCGGCACGAATCTCCCTCCGGCGCCTCTCGAAGGCGCATCGATCCCACCTCTGTGGGCCGGCGGCGGCTTCGACGAAATTATACGATGGTTTGATACGCGCGACGGACTCACATCCCGATGAACCGAGTCCTGCCACAGCAACGCAGGACCCGGGGCGCCGCGACGCGACCCGGTAGACATGGATTTCACGAGTTGAGGCAGGACTTCTTCGCCGATCCCCGATCCGATCGCCGCGACGAATCTGTCCAGTGCGGGTGCCAACGCGGCGATGTCCGGCATCGTTCCGCGCCGATCGGCCCGGGCCGGGTCTGCGGAAGCGACGGGGCGATGGGCCGGCTCAGACGGCGGCCCGGGCCTTGAGCAGCTCGGTCTTGCGCACGAGGTCGGCCACGGAGCCGGCCGCCATCTTCCGCATGACGTTGCCCCGGTGGATCTTGACCGTGATCTCGCTGATTCCGAGGGCGTGGGCGATCTGCTTGTTGAGCAGCCCCTTGACGACCTGTGCCATCACCTCGGCCTCCCGCGCCGTCAGGGTCGCGGCCAGCGCCTCGAGCTCGGCGACCCCCGCGCTCGACGCCCGCCGGGTCCTATCCCGCTCGATCGCGACCGCGATGGCGTCGAGCATGTCCTGATCGCGGAACGGCTTGGTCAGGAAATCGAGCGCGCCCGCCTTCATGGCCTGGACGGTCATGGGGATGTCGCCGTGGCCGGTCATGAAGATGATCGGCATGCGGTTGCCCATCGCGGCGAGCTTCGCCTGCAGGTCGAGGCCGCTGGATCCGGGCAGCCGCACATCGAGGATCAGGCAGCCCGGGCGGTCCGGCAGCGTCGCCGCGAGGAGGTCGCGCGTCGCGCCGTAGGCGAGGGTGTCGAGCCCGACGGAGTGCAGAAGGTCCTGCAGACCTTCGCGGACGCCCTCGTCGTCCTCGACGATGACCACCAGCGGTGAGGCCGTGTCGGCGCCGGGCTTCGCCGCGCCACCCCGGACGTTGCCTGACATCGTGATCGACGAGTCCCCGCGCGCCTCTGACAGGCTGCCCGCACGGGCAGTGCTTACAGGTTGTATCCGCGCCCGATCAAGCCGACCGTCTGTGGACGGCGCGGACCGCCGGCACGGGTCGCCCCGAATGGCCGCTCGCCGGACCGCTCCCGACGCGCCTATCGACTCGCGGCCAAGCTTGTGGCTATGAGCGGTTGCACTGTCCCCGGGACTGGCTCAACCTCCGGCGAGGTCAGCGCCTCCCGGCCCGGGACTCGCGGCCGCCCGCCTCCTCCGGCCGCGCGCCCGTCCGACAGGCTGTGCAGCGAGGCGCGGAGATGAGTGCGGTGGGCGACGCGCGTCCCAGGCAGACGACGGCGCGGGTCCTCCTCGCGAGCCTGATCGGCACGACGGTCGAGTTCTACGACTTCTACATCTACGCCACGGCGGCGAGCCTGATCTTCGGGCCGCTGTTCTTCCCGGCGGCGCTGCAATCGGCGGAGCTGATCAGCGCCTACGCGAGCTTCGGCCTCGCCTTCGTGGCCCGGCCGATCGGCGGCGCGGTCTTCGGGCATTTCGGCGACCGGATCGGGCGCAAGGCGACGCTGGTCGCCTCGCTCCTGCTGATGGGGCTCACGACCTCGGCCATCGGGCTGCTGCCCACCTTCGCGCTGGCCGGCTGGCTCGCCCCCGTCCTGCTCTGCCTCCTCCGGTTCGGGCAGGGCCTGGCGCTCGGCGGCGAGTGGAGCGGGGCCGCCCTGCTGGCGCTGGAGAACGCCCCGCCGGGCTGGCGCGCCCGCTACGCGATGTTCGCGCCGCTCGGAGCGCCCCTCGGCTTCTTCGTGGCCAACGGCCTGTTCCTCGTCCTGACCCTGACCCTCAGCGCGGAGCAGTTCGCGGACTGGGGCTGGCGGGTGCCCTTCCTGCTCAGCGTGCCCCTGGTCTGGCTCGGGCTCTGGGTCCGCACGAATCTCGGCGAGACCGAGGAGTTCGCCGCCGCCGTGAAGGACGCGCAGCCCCCGCGCGTCCCCCTCGTCGCGCTGATGCGCGACCATGCCGGGCAGGTCGTCGCCGGGATGTTCGGCGTCGTCGCGTGCTTCTCCCTGTTCTGGACCGCCACCGCCTTCGCGCTCGGCTATGGCACAACGACGCTCGGCTACTCCCGGGCCTCGTTCCTGACGGTCGAGCTCGGCGCGATCCTGTTCATGGCCGCCGCCATCGTCGTCGCGAGCTGGCTGTCGGACCGGCTCGACCCGGCCCGGGTGCTGATCGTCGGCTGCGCCGGGACCATCGTGTCGGGGATCCTGCTGGCGCCGATGCTCGGCAGCGGCTCCCTCGCGACCATCTTCGCCTTCCTGGCCTTCGCCCTGTGGGTGATGGGCTTCGTCAACGGGCCGCTCGGCGCGTGGCTGCCGAGCCTGTTCCCGCCGCAGGTGCGCTACACGGGGACTTCCGTGGCGTTCAACGTCGGCGGCATCATCGGCGGCGCCTTCTCGCCGATGATCGCCCAGGCGCTGGCCGCGCAGAGCGGCCTGACCGCGGTCGGCTTCTACCTCGCGCTGACCGGCGGGATCAGCCTCATCGCCTTCGACACGAGCGCCCGGCGGCGGGCGCTGGACGCGCTCGCCCGGAGCGAGCGCCGCTACCGCGCGCTGTTCGAGCAGAGCCACGTCGCGCTGTGCGAGGTCGATCTCTCCGAGGCGCAGGCCCACCTCGCCGAGGCGCGGGCCGCCGGCGCCCTCGGGCCCGACCTCCGCGGGCAGGCCGACGCCGCGCTCGTCGCCGCTTGCGCCCGGCGGATCGCGCTGGTCGACGTCAACGACGCGACGGTGCGGCTCCTCGGCTGCGGCTCCCGCGAGGCGGTGCTCGGCTCGATGAGCCGCTTCCTGCCGCCGGGCAACGACCTCGTCCTGCCGCTCCTGCAGCGGATCGACCGGGCGGGCGGCCGCTTCGAGGCCCAGGGCCGCCTGATCCGCACCGACGGGCGGGAGGTGACCGCGATCCTCGTCGTGGCGCTGCCGGACGACGAGGCGGCCCTCGACCGGGTTGCCTGCGCGATGGTCGACGTGACCGAGCGGGAGCGCGCCAAGGAGGCCCTGCTCGCGGCCCAGGCCGAGCTCGCCCGCGCGGGCCGGGTCTCGACCGTCGGGGCGATCTCCGCCTCCATCGCCCACGAGGTCAACCAGCCGATCGGCGCCATGGTGATGAGCGCCGAGGCCTGCCTGCGCTGGCTGCGGCGCGAGACGCCGGACCTCGAGGCGGCCGCGCGGGCGGCCGAGCGCGCCGTCCGCGACGGCATGCGGGCGAGCCGGATCGTGCAGCGGACGCGCGAGCAGCTCCGCCGCGACCGCAGCCAGCCCGAGATCCTCGACCTGGGCTCCCTCCTGGCGGAGGTCGCGACCCTCCTCGACCGGGAGATCCTGGCGGCCGGGGCGACGGTGCGGACGGTGATCGCCGCGACCGAGGCGCGCGTCCTGGCCGACCGCGTCGAGCTGCAGCAGGTCGTGGTCAACCTCGTGACGAACGGCCTGCACGCCGTGCGCGACCTGCCCGAGCCCCGCCGCGCGCTGCGGATCGCGCTGACCGCCCCCGCGCCGGGCCGGCTGCGGATCGCGGTCGTCGACAGCGGCACCGGCATCGATCCGGAGCAGCTGCCCAGGCTGTTCAGCCCGTTCTTCACCACCAAGCGCGACGGGATGGGCATCGGCCTCGCGATCTGCCGGACCATCGTCGAGTCCCATGGCGGCACGCTGACCGGCGGGAACAACGACGGGCCGGGCGCGACCTTCGCGGTCGAGCTGCCGGCGGCCGAGCCGGGCGCGGCGGGCGGTGCCGCGGCCGAGCCCGCCGCCGCCGGCTGAGCCTCAGCGGGCGGGAACGGCCGCGAACAGGCTGTTCAGCCCCTCCGCGGTAGTCGGATGGGCGAGGATCGCGCGCAACGCCGTGTAGGGCAGGCCGGCGAGCATGGCGACCTGGACCGCGGCCATGACCTCGCCGGCCTCCGCGCCGAGCATCGTGAATCCGAGGATGCGGTCGTCCGGGCCGATGACGGCCTTCATGAAGCCGTCGGTCTGCCCGGTCGTCCGCGTGCGCAGCACGGCCGCCATCGGCAGCCGCGCCACCCGGACGGCGTGACCGTCGGCCCGCGCCTCCGTCTCGGTCGACCCGACCCGCGCCAGCGGCGGGTCGGTGAACAGGCAGGACGGCATCAGCCGGCCCGCGGTCGAGCGCGGGATGGCCGCCAGCGTGTCGCGGATCACGCGGAAATCGTCCGCGGAGGCGTGGGTGAAGGCCGGGCTGCCCGCGCACTCGCCGATGGCCCAGACGCCCGGCGCGCTCGTCCGGAGGTGGTCGTCGACCTCGATGACGCCCCGCTCGGTGAGCGCCACGCCCGCGCGGTCGAGACCGATCTCGTCGGTGTTCGGCGCGCGCCCCGCCGCGACGAGGATGTGGCTCGCGGCGATGACCGCCTCACCGGCGCCGCCGCGCACCCTGATCTCCACGGCCTCGCCCGAGCGGCCGCGCACGCGGACCACCTCCGTGCCGGTGCGGATCGCCAGCCCCTCGGCCTCGAGGAGCTGCGCGAGGGCGGACGCCACGTCCGGATCCTCGCGGCCCGCGATCCGGGGCCCGTGCTCGATCACCGTCACCGCGCTGCCGAACCGGCGGTAGGCCTGGGCCAGTTCGAGGCCCACGTAGCCGCCGCCGAGGACGACGAGGTGAGCGGGCACGGCGTCGAGTTCGAGCGCCTCGATATGGGTGAGCGGCCCGGCCTCGCGCAGGCCCGGGACGCCCGGGATGGTCGCGCGGGTGCCGAGATTCAGGAAGATCTGCTCGGCCGTCATCGCGCGCGAGCCGCCCGCGTTCAGCGCGACCGTGAGCGCTCTGGGGCCCGTGAAGCGGGCCGTTCCCATGACGAGCTCCGCGCCGCTCTCGCGGTAGCGGTCGAGGTGCATGTCGATGAGGTCGCGGACCATCGCCCGCTTGCGCGCGACCACCCGGCCCATATCCACCGCGACCGGTCCGGTCTCGATGCCGTACCGGTCGGCCTGCCGGGCGCGGTGGGCGATCTCGGCGCTCCAGATCTCGTTCTTGCTCGGCAGGCAGTTGGTGTTGGGGCAGGAGCCCCCGATCCAGCGGCGCTCGATCACCGCGACCCTCTGGCCGGCCTTGGCGAGGTGCCACGCCAGGAACTTGCCGCCCTCGCCGCTGCCGATCACGAGGGCATCGTAGTGGTCGTCCATGGTATTTCCTCCGCGATCCCGAGATCTGCGGAAAACGTAGAGGCCTCACGACCGAACGGATATCATGCGTCGGTATGATAGACCGGTCCCGACCGCCCGGCGCGCAGGTTTCGTGCGCATCGAGTCTCGGATGATCCGACCGAAACCTCGGCCGGACTGAGCTGGATCGGCCCATCGCCGCAGTTCCGTCCATCGCTGACGGGCGATCGCCCGTTCCGGTCGGCGCCTCTGCAGGCAGGCCTGCCGCAATCCCGCGCCCTCCGCTTCGAAGGCTCGGATCCCTGAACACGCGGGTTCGCCGCGGCCGCGGCCCGGGCGCGTGACCGGCCGCCCGCGCGCCGCCGCGCGAAGCTTTCAGGGCCGAGACCCGGGGCGATGGACTGTCCTCGGCCGGCCCTGATCCCGGGGGCGGGCCGCGGAGGGGCACCGTTTCGGGTGACGACCCCTAACCTTCGTATGATTCCGCGCGGCCGGGGGCGGCGGTACCTCTCGCGACACGGCACACGATCCGGACCGCGCCTTCGCCCGTCCCCGAAGACACGTTGCCCGGCCGGTTCGCACGCCGAGACACGTCGCGGCGTCCCCATCCCACGAGGTCGAACGATGGTCCAGCTCACGATCAATGCGCGTCGCTACACGGTGGACGCGGAACCGGACACGCCTCTGCTGTTCGTCCTGCGCGACAGCCTCGGGCTGACCGGCACGAAGTACGGCTGCGGCATCGGGCAGTGCGGCGCCTGCACGGTGCTGCTCGACGGCGCGGCGACCCGCTCCTGCCAGATCCCCCTGGAGAGCGTCGGCGACCAAGCCATCACGACGATCGAGGCGATCGAGCAGGACCCGGTCGGTGCCCGGGTCGTGGCCGCCTGGGTCGGCATCGAGGTGCCCCAGTGCGGCTACTGCCAGTCCGGTCAGGTCATGGCCGCCACGAGCCTGCTCAAGCAGACCCCGAAGCCGACCGAGGCCGACATCGCCGGCGCCATGACCAACCTGTGCCGGTGCGGAACCTACAACGCCATCGCCGCCGCCGTGCGGCAGGCCGCGGCCTGAGGAGGCGCACGATGACCGACCTCACGCCCCCCGCCCGCCCGGATCGCCGCGAACCGGTGCGCAACCTCTCCCGCCGCGGCTTCCTGGGGGCCGCCTCGGGCGCGCTGTTCCTCGGGGTCGGCCTCCGGGTCGCGCCGGCCGCCGGCCAGACCCGCGCCGAAGGCCCGGCGGCCGTCGCGCCGAAACCCGGGACCCGCGTGACGGCCTTCCTGGAGATCCGCCCCGACGACACCGTGCGCCTGCTCAGCCCCTTCGTGGAGGGCGGCCAGGGCATCAACACCGGCCTCGCCCAGACGATCGGCGAGGAGCTCGACCTCGACCCGGCGCGCTTCGCGGTGGAATGCGCCCCGCCCGGCCCCGACTACGCGGTCGTCAACGGGCTGCGGATGACCGGCGGGTCGTTCTCGACACGCTCCAGCTTTGAGGCCATGCGCCGCCTCGGCGCCACCGCCCGCGAGATGCTCCTGCGGGCGGCGGCCGCCGAGCTCGCCGTGCCGCAGGCCAGCCTGACCACCGAGAACGGGCGCGTGATCCACGCCGCCTCCGGCCGGAGCCTCGGCTACGGCGCCCTGGCCGCCGCGGCGCTGGCGCTGCAGCCGCGGGACGATGTCGCCCTGAAGGATCCCAGAGATTTCCGCTGGATCGGCAAGCCGGTGGCGCGCCTCGACATGCGCGACAAGTCCACCGGCCGGGCCGTCTACAGCATCGATATCCGGCTCGACGGCATGGTCCACGCCGCGATCCGGCACGCGCCGCATCTCGGCACCGAGCCGGAGGCGATCGCCAACGCCGCGGAGGTCCGGGCGATGCCGGGCGTCCAGGCGGTCGAGCGCCTGCCGGGCACGGTGGCGGTGGTGGCCGACACGTGGTGGCGGGCCCGCAGGGCCGTCGAGGCCCTGCAGGTGACCTGGACCCGGCCGGCGCCCGACGGCGTCGCCACCGTCTCGGCGGGCTTCTCCTCGGCGGCGATGCTGGCCGCCCTCCGGGACGCGGCCGGCCCCGGCGTTCCGGCCGAGCAGGCGGGCGACCCGGACGCCGCCTTCGCGGGCGCGGCCAAGGTGGTGGAGGCGGCGTACGACGCGCCCTACCTCGCCCACGCGCAGCTCGAGCCGCCCTCGGCGGTGGCGCGCTTCGCCCCCGATGGCAGCCTCGACCTCTGGGTGCCGAACCAGATGCCGGAGCTGTTCCAGCAGGTCGCCGCCAAGACGGCCGGGCTGCAGCCGGATCAGGTCCGGATCCACTCGCCGATGCTCGGCGGCTTCTTCGGGCGCCACTTCCACTACGGGCCGGCGAGCCCGTTCCCGCAGGCGATCCTGCTCGCCAAGGCGACGGGCAAGCCGGTGCGGGTGCTGTGGTCGCGGGAGGAGGAGTTCGGCATGGACGCCGTCCGCCCCCTGAGCTTCGCCCGGTTCAGGGCGGCGCTCGGTCCGGACGGGATGCCGGTGGCGCTGGAGACCACCGCGGTGGGGGAGGGCCCGATCGGGCGCTGGTTCGGCGCGCTGTTCAAGGGGCCGGTGGATTCCTCGGTGGTGGAGGGCCTCGACCGGAAGCCCTACGCGATCCCGAACCGGCGGCTCACCTACGTGAAGGTGCCGCACCCGGTGACGATCGCGTTCTGGCGCTCGGTCGGGCACTCGATGAACGATTACTTCTACGAGAGCTTCCTCGACGAGATCGCGCAGGCCGGCGGCCAGGACCCGTTCGCCCTCCGGATGACGCTCCTGAGGGACAGCGCCCGCCACCGCACCCTGCTGCAGGCGGTGGCCGACCTCGCGGGCGGCTGGACGCGCGGGCCGTTCCGGGCACAGGACGGCACGCGGCGGGCGCGGGGCGTGTCGATGGCCTCGCCGTTCGGGTCGGAGACGGCGACGATCGCCGAGGTGTCGCTCGAGAACGGCGAGGCGCGGGTGCACGATCTCTGGATAGCCATCGATCCGGGCCGCGTGGTCAACCCGGCGATCGTGAAGCGCCAGGTCGAGAGCGCGGCGGCGCTCGGCCTCTCGTCGACGCTGCTGGAGCAGGTCGTCTACGAGAACGGGGAGCGGCAGGCCCGGAACTTCGACGCCTACCCGATCCTCGACCGGGAGCGGATGCCGCGGGTGCACGTGGCGATCGTCGAGAGCGGGGCGCCGATGGGCGGCATCGGCGAGCCCGGCCTGCCCGGCGTGCCGCCGGCGGTGGTCAACGCGGTCGCGGCGCTGACCGGCCGACGCCTGCGCAGCCTGCCCCTGGCCAAGGAGACCCTCTCGGGGACCTGACGCCGACCGATGACCCCGGGCGATGACCCCGGGCGATGACCCCGGGCGATGACCCCGGGGCCTGCCCCCGAAAGTCCCGCGTCCCGACTGGAAGCGGGATTTTCGGATGCCGTATAGCGGGGGCGCGGCGGGCCTGCATCGGGGCCGGCCCCGGGAACCGCCGACATGAGCAACGGTCTGACGCCGACGGCCGACCGGATCGTCGTGGCCAGCGAGGCCGACTGGAACGACGCGTGGTACCTCGTCTGCATGAAGGTCTCGACGATCGGCTTCGTCGTCGTCGATGCCCGCGAGCGGGTCGCCACCCTCGACGCGCTGGCGGCGGCCGGAATCACCGACATCGCCGCCCACCTCGACGCCCATCCGGACGTGGCCGACCGCCTGCGGCACGGGATGGTCATCCTCGACGTCAACGAGGCGGCGGTGCGGATGTTCGGCGCGGGCGGCCGCGCGGACATGATCGGGCAGCGCACGCAGCGCTTCTTCGACCCGCTCTGCACCGCCCAGGTCAATTCCGCCCGGGCCTTCGCGGCGGGCGCAACCTCGTTCCAGCAGCAGGCGCACAGCGTCCGGCTCGACGGATCGCGCTTCGAGACGCTGTTCTGCGTGGTCCCGCGGGCGGACGGCGCCACCTCCGGCCTGTGGCTCGCCTCCTTCGTGGACATCACCGAGCACGTCGCGCGGCAGATGTCGCTGGAGGTGCTGCGCGACGAGCTGGCCCACGTCTCCCGGATCTCGACGCTGGGCGAGCTGTCGGCGTCGATCGCGCACGAGCTCGGGCAGCCCCTGTCGTCGATCGGCATGACCGCCGGGGCGATGCTGCGCCTGCTCGACCGCGCGGACCTCGACCGCGACCTGCTCCGGCGGCAATGCCAGCGCATCGTCGATCAGGTCACGCGGGCCGGGGACATCATCGATCGCACCCGCCGCATGGCCGCCAAGCGGGACAGCGTCCGCGCGCCCGTCGCCGTGGCGGAGGTCCTGGCCGAGGCCGCGCGGTTCGTGGCGCACGACCTGAACCGCACCGAGATCAGGCTCACCGTCGCCCCGGCGGACGCGGCCGCGCAGGTCCTCGCGGACCGGATCCAGCTGCAGCAGGTCTTCGTCAACCTGCTGATGAACGCCATCCAGATCCATCGGCAGGCGCGGACCCCCGGGCCCGAGATCGCGGTTGAGACCGTCTGCCGGGACGGGTCGATCACGGTCGACGTCGTCGATAACGGGCCGGGCCTCGATCCCGGCACCGTCGACCGGCTGTTCGACGGCTTCTTCACGACGCGGGCCGAGGGGCTCGGCCTCGGTCTCCGGATCTGCCGGACCATCGTGGCGGCCCATGGCGGCTCGATCGACGCGAGCCCCCGCGGCGGGGCGCCGGGCGCCCGCTTCTCGGTGTGCCTGCCGCTCGCCCGGTCCTGACCGGGCGGCCGCGGGAAGCGGGCAGGGAGCGGGCAGGGGCGCCCCGGCCGGGACGCCCCCCGAGGGCCTCAGGCGGCGTCGGCGCACGCGGTCCGGTACCGGCTCGCCGGCGTCGCCGCGCCGAGCTGGGCGGCGAGTTCGAGGCGCGCGGCGTCCAGCGCGGACCAGGCCGCACCGTTCTCCAGGGGCGGGATCGTGACGACCTCACCGGCATCGAATCCCGCGAGCGCGGCCGCGACCAGGTCGGACGGCGTCATGACGATGCTGGCCGGGAGGTTCCGGTGGCCGCCGACGCCGGCCACGGTCCAGAACTCGGTGGCCGTCGCGCCGGGCAGGACCGCCTGGATCCGGACGCCCCTGGGGGCGAGTTCGTGCTGCAGCGCCTGCGTGAAGGCGAGAACGTAGGCCTTGCTCGCCCCGTAGACGCCGTTGAGCAGTTCGGGATTGAGGGCGACGGTCGAGGCGACGTTGATGATCGCCCCGTGCCCCCGCGCGATGAAGGCCGGCGCCGCCGCGTAGGCGAGGCGCGTCACGGCCGTGACGTTCACGCCGATCATGCGCTCCATCTCGTCCGGATCCGCCTGGAGCAGCGGGGCCGCGGAGCCGAAGCCGGCGTTGTTGACCAGGAGGGTGATCGCCGGGTCGCTCCGCAGGCGGTCCTCGACGCGCCGGAGACCGGCACGGTCGTTGACGTCCGCCGCGAGCGCCTCGACGGTGCGGCCCGAGGCGCCGCGCACCGTCTCGGCGACCGCCTCCAGGCGATCCGCGTTCCGGGCGGTCAGGATGAGATCGTGGCCGCGCGCGGCGAGCTGTTCGGCATAGATCGCGCCGATCCCGCCCGAAGCGCCGGTGATCAGAGCAGTTCCCTTGGCACATTCCGTCACGATAACTCTCCGTCTGTGCTGCTGAATGACGGAAAGTGTAGCGATCGCGACGGAGGCTTACATTTATACGGATGCGGGCCGGCGCCATACCTTGGTATGACCCGGTGGCATGATCGGGCCGCCTTGCCCAACGCCCGTCGGGCAGGCGCGGGGAGGCCGGTGCGGCGCCGGCCCGCTGACGGAATCGGCGCCCGAGATCCGCCGCGCGTCGATCCGGGAGAGGTGCACCCGCGGCCTCGCCATGCTAGAACGAAAGCGGAACAGATCATACGGGCGGGCCGGGCACAATCTGCGGGCGAGACTCTTCTTCCGGCCCCGTTGACGCGTGTGGATACGGCTCGAAAACTCCGGTCGTGGCGCGCCCTTGGGCGGCCCGTGCGGTCTGTGGAGAACCTGTGACGAACCGGGGTGCAGGACGACGATGGCGATGAGGACGGCGTTCGTGGTGCAGCCCTTCGAGCTGCACCGGAAGCGGCTGCGGCCGGCCCGGCAGGAGCCTGCGCAGACCGAGAGCGGGGCGGTGAAGAAGGCCGAGAACATGGCCAGGCGGATGCCGGGCGCGGCGGCGCTGAAGGTGGTGGCCGACGACGAGACCGGCGAACTGGAGGGCGTCACGATCCTCGGCCAGTGGGGCGAGATCCCCGACGACTTCGCAGAGAGCCTGCAGGGCGCCTAGGCCACAGATCACCAGCGGGGCGGGAGAGCGCCATGTCGGCGGTTCGGCGGGTCGGGAACTTCCTCCAGGTGCAGGACGGCGACGGCTGCCGGCACCTGCTGCGCGTGACGAGCGTCCAGGCGCTGAGCGACACGGACCTGATGCGCAACGAGACGTTCATCACCGCGGCGGGGCGAACGATCCGGGTGACGCAGCCGCTCGACGAGATCGTGGACCTCGTGGCGCCGGGCGAGCGGGCGGCGCCGGGGCCGCAGGAGGAGCCGTGGCCGTTCTAGCCGCGGGAGATCATCCCGCGCGCCATCTGCAGCAGCAAGCGGCGGTCCGACAGGGTGAGCGCGTGCCAGACGCGCAGCAAATCCCCCGTCATGTCGATCGCGGCGAGCGCCTCGGATTCGTCGAGGAAAGCGTCTTCGGGCACGCCGAGGGCGTGCGCGATCTGCCGGAGCATCGATCTCTTGTCGTTCGGCCCGAACTTTCCACCCTCGAATTCCGGATCCGCCAAATCAATCTCCGACGGACGCGCGGCGGCGTCGCTTTAAATCTACAGTATCTTTATAACGTGAGAGTGCGAACACCGCATCGATGAATCGGAAATAAATTTTACCGGTATGTTGATACTAATTATTTCGCAGCCGATCATTATCTAAGATTGAAAGCAGAACCTGAGTTAGACACAGCGATCAAAATTCGTTGGCTCGCAACAGACTTGCTCGGCTTCGGCATTGAACGCCGCGCGGGATCATCCCTCCCCGGCGACGGGCGGTCCCGGGCCGCGGGTCAACGGTGCGATGGTCCCGTGCCCGCGCGCCGCCGCCCGCCGCGTCGGGATGCCGGCGGTGGGACGGTCGACCTGTCTCGCCCCGATCCAGCATGGGGCGGGACGGATCCTCAGGACGGGGTCCGGCGATCAGCTGCCGCCGCTGCCGTCGCCGCTCCCCTTGCCGACCTGGGGTACGCCGCGCTCCGGCTGGCCGGCATTCCCGCCGGCGGCCGAATCCGTCGTGATGGTCGTCGCCCCCGTCCCGGTGGGCGCGACGACGGCGGTGCTGCCCGGACCGCTGTTCTGGCTGCCGCCGGGAACGACGACGGTTCCGGCCGGGGTGCCCGGCGTCACCGGCTGCGCTGGTCCGGGTTGCCGGATCGGTGCGGGACCGGTGCTGGTCTGTGCCGAACCGGGCGACGCCGCGACCAGCGCGAAGATGGCGAAGAGGGCATGACGCATCATGTGCTCCTTGGCATCTCGGCCCTGACTGTGCCTCACGCACGGGCCTCCGTGCCCGAACGCGGGAGCGCGGACCCGGTTTCCGACACCCGTCGCCGTCGTGCGCCGCCGATCGTCGTGCCCGGTCGCGCCCGGTGCGCAGGGTCTCGCTCGCGAGCGGAGCGCCAACCCTCCGGATCGGCGCACGAAAAGGCCCCGCGCGGCGCTGCCGGCGGGGCCGAAGGTGGGTCTGCCTTGGGAGGATGCAGAGGCAGATGCTTAGCCGGCGTTGCGCCGCCGGTGCACCGGCGACACGACATGCCGGCCCCGCAGGGACCGCCGGTCACGGCGGCGTCACGCTTGCATGCCGGGCCGGCCCCGCCCCGTGCGGTGGACGGCCGGGACCGCGGCGCGGCGCCGAAGGTCCCGCCATCCTTGGATAACCATGTCGACCGCCGGCTTGTGGACGCAGCGGCAGCGTCGTCGACAGCGTCATCGACAGCGTCCTGCCGCTGTGGTGCTGATCGGCGGCGAGGAGTCCCATGAAGCACATCATCGTTCTGGCCATCGCGGCCACGGCCCTGACGGCCTGCAACGCGGCGAACCGGCCCGGCCGCGGCGAGCTCTTCATGAGCGAGGCCGACGTCGCCGCGAAGGACGACGCGATCTGCCGGGGCTACGGCGCCGAGCCGGGAACGCCGGAATACGTGCAGTGTCGGGGAACCCAGGACCAGCGGCGCGACGCGGCCCAGGCGCCCCGCCGCAGCGGCTGAGTGCGGCGGCCGCGAGGGCGCGGCCTCCGGGACCAATGCCCCGCTCGCGCGTTGTCCGCGCGGACCGCTTTCCCTGGAGCGCGTGATGCTCGCCCGATCCGCCCTGATCTTCATCGTCCTGACGTCGGGGGCCCAGGCCGCCGCCTTCGACGACCTGAAAGGCTATCTGGCGTCCTGCCTGCGGTTCGAGATGGCCGGCGCCCCAGCGGAACGCGGCGGGCCGCTGTCGTCCAAGGTCCGCCGCGCCCTGGACCGGTGCTCCGACGACGTCGCGCGCCTCGACCGGGCGGACGGGCGCCGGCTGCGCGGTGACGGTGGGATCAGCCCGTCGACCAAGGAGGTCATCCGGAGCGTCGTGAGTGGCGGGGCCGGCGGCGTCCGCACGGTCCGGTACTGACCGCCGGCGGTTCGCCCGGCGCATCGATCGGGTGGCGCCGATCACCGGGCGTTAACCTTCCGGCCGCACCTCACGGGGCCCGCTCGCGAGGAGATGCCGATGCCGAAGCGCCTGACGATCACCGTCCCGCACGACCTCGGGACAGCCGAGGTTCGCCGGCGCATCGACCTGCACATGGACTGGGCTTTCCGTCGCCTGGAGGCGGAGAAGATCCGCGTCGAGGCCGAGGACTGGCTGGGTAATCGCCGCTCCTTCTCGGGCAGCGGCTACGGGCAATCGGCGCGCGTCGCCATCCAGGTGGCGGATGACGCGCTGGAGGTCGAGGCGCTGGTGCCCTGGATGGCCAGCCTGTTCGCGCCCGTCATCGAGTCGGTCGGGCGCCACTACGTCGGGCGCCTCCTGTCCGACGAGGCCGCCTGACGCGCGCGGCCCGGGGCGGCGATCGGTCCGGGGTGCCCGCGGGGCGGTTGTGGCCCGGTCGTGCCGGGGCTAAACGCGCCGGCTCGATGGCGGCGCAGGGGCCCGGATGAGCGATGACGTGGCGGCCCTGCTCCTCGCGCTCGCGACCGAGAACGCCGAGCTGCGCCAGCAGCTCGCCACCGCGCAGGACATGCTGATGGAGACCGCCATCGACGCCGGCCATCTCCACGCCCGCATCGAGGCGCTTCAGGCCGAGCGCGACGCGTGGCAGGCGGAGGCCGAGCGCTTGGCGCGCCGGCCCCCGCGTTCCCTGTGAGCGCTCGCAGCACCCGGCGTGCCGAACCTGCGGGCGGGTGAGACCGAGGCCGCCGGCGCGACCGGGGAGGGCACGCTCGGGCCCCGGGGCGCATCGGCGAGAGCCCGCGCGGGAGCGGACTCACGCCGTCCCTCACGCCTTCCCGGGTTGCGGGCGGGGCACGCGCACGTCGACCGTCTGGCCGGTGAGGGGATTGAGGATCAGCATGGCGGCGGTCTCCTGTGTGTGACGGTAGAACGCCGTCCGCGGGCGCCGGGATCACGCTGCGGCGTGCCGTGGCGCACAGGCGGCGACGGGGTCGCCGAGCCCGGATCCGTGCCGGAAACGGCCTCCGGCGAGGCCCGCGAAGCTCGCCACGGTCGGGATGCCGCCTTACCTCAGGGCGTGGCGCCCTGGCGGCCGCCAGGGGCAGAACACCTGGAGGATCGATATGGCCATCGATAGATCCGGTGAGCGTGCCGCGCTCGATACCGAGGTAGAGCATACCCAGGACACCATCGCGAAGCTTCGCGAGGCTGCCGACGGAACGCCGCCCGGACACAGTTCGCGCGTGGCGCTGAAGAAGGCCGAGGAGAAGCTGGCCGAGCTGGTCAAGCACATCACCCGGCGCGACCGGACGGGTTAGCGCGGCCCCGGACGCGGGGACCGCCGGACAGGTCCCCGCGCGCCGTCCGCCACCTCGGCGCCACCCGCCGGCGAGCCGGCTCTCGATCCCATGTTACCGCCCGACGGATCCGGCGCGGGCGGCGCCAGGATCGTCCGCAGCGCACCCGCAGCGACGACAAACCCTCCCCGCGCGGGCGTCCGGCAGCGCCGCACTCGGACATGTCGGCGCGTCGCCCCCTGGCCGCGCGGCCGCGCCGCGGACCGATGCACGCGCCCCGGGCGCAGGCCCCGAGCACACCGCCATAACTTCATCAGTATTTAACAGATCTATCCAGAGTTAATCTGCCATTTACTATGTTTTTTCCGACGCGGCGAGCCTGTGTGTCCGTAAAACTACAGCTATTCTGCTCAGAGCTTGGTAGTCTTATCACCAGATCGAAACCCGGATCGCCCTCATGACCAAGCTCATCGCCTCCCTAGCCGCCTTCACTGCGCTGACCGCCGCGGCGTCCGCCGCCGACCTTCCGCGCCGCGCCGCGCCGCCGCCGGTGTTCACGCCGGTGCCGGTGTTCACCTGGACCGGCTTCTACTTCGGTGTGAACGCCGGCTACGGCTTCGACGCCAACAGCCGCAACACCACCAGCTACGCCCTGCCCGGCGGCTCGCTGATCAACTCCCCCGGCACCGCCGGCGTCGTCAGCGTCAACAACCGCAACAACAACGACGGCTTCTCGGGCGGCGCCCAGATCGGCTACAACTACCAGTTCACCCCGGGCTCCGGCATCGTGATCGGCTTCGAGGCCGACGCCCAGTACGTCGACTTCGCCCGCCGCGCCAACGCCACCCAGAACTACAGCTTCCTCGGCTTCCCCGGCGTCGCCTTCTCCAACCCGCCGGCCTTCGTCGCCACCAGCGGCAACGGCCTCGACTACTTCGGCACCGTGCGCGGCCGCCTCGGCTACGCCTTCGACCGCACCCTCGTGTACGGCACCGGCGGCTTCGCCTACGGCTCCGGCCAGGACGACCAGAACTTCTCCGGCAACCGCTTCCGCGACAGCTTCCGCACCGGCTGGGCCGCCGGCGGCGGCGTCGAGTACGCCCTGCCCACCGACTCGTTCCTGAACTTCTTCCGCTCCTCGGCCGTCACGCTGAAAGTCGAAGGCCTCTACGTCAGCCTCGACCGCCAGAAGAACTCGGCCGGCGGCGTGTTCTACGGCAACCTCCTGCCCCCGAACGGCACCGCCTACCTCAACGGCGCCGCTGCCAAGACCGAGTTCGCCGTCGTCCGCGCCGGCCTGAACTACAAGTTCGGATCCTACTGAGATCGGGTCGCGCCGCTCCCGGCCTCCACGCCGGGAGACGCGGCGGCGGGCGAGGGGGGCAGGTCCGCCTCATCGCCCTCCGGCCGCCGAAGAGCAGCCTTCCGGTTGGCCTTCGCATCCCCAGCCCGATCAAACTGGCCGCGAGGTCGGCAACACCCTGGAAGCGCACGCTCCCAGGGTGTTCCTGCGTTCCGCCACGGTGCGCCACGGCGCCCAGCCGCTCGCCGAGAGCGGCGGGCGCGTCGCTACCAGTACCGGTTCGGCCAGCAGCGCCGCCCGCCGCGACCCAGGTGGAAGCCGCGCGGGCAGGCCCGACCGACATAGCCGCCCCACTGGCCGCCGGCGCGGCACCCGCCATAAGGGCCGCGATGGCCATAGGGCCCGCAGCCGCCGTAGACGTGCTGGATCAGCCCGTCCTGCGCGGCGGGGAGCGGAGAACCCGCGACGGGCAGCGCCGAGGCCGGCGCGGCGAAGCCGACGGCGAGCAGCGTCGCGGCGGCGAGGGACTTGAGCATCAACCGATCTCCAGGTCTTGGCTGAGCCGATCTCCGTCGGCACTGACCGAATACCTGCCCTCGGCTGAAGGCCGGGTGTCACGGACCGTCTCGATTGCCCGTATCGCTGGAGCTTTTCTTTAAGCGCTGTCTCGATACTGGCGCTCCACCCGCCCAAGCGTCCGCCTCGACCAAGACGACAGTGTCCGCCGGACCTGCGGCCCGGATCACCCGCTCACGTCGGGAGAGCCGTCGCCGATCCGTCGCTCTGCTGCGGGGCAGTATGCGGCCGGCTGCCGGCCTGCCAGATCCAGTTGCCCGCGATGGACCCCGCGGAGACGCGTTCCACGACGACGAGCGCGATCACCAGGGGCTTTGAGGTCGCGCTTTTCCACTTCCCCGGATCCGTCCACACGGTCTCCCATTCGGCTTGCGGCGAGCGGTCCGCGTGCCGGCCTGGATCGGCCCGCGCCCGTCTCTCCAGAGTCAATCCGCCGAACGGCGCGACGGGTCCGAGGCGTTGCGGCCGCAACACGGCCATTCGTCGGCCATCCGGTACATTCGGCTCTCGGAGACCGCGGTTGAAATGCCCGAATGTCTCAGCTGCGATTGTGCGGCGGCTCGACTGCCGCGCGTTGGGGTTCGATGCAGAGGATGAGAACTCGGCATCTCGAACAGGCGGCGGCGTCGCGCACGTCGACGACCCGCACTCCGCTCGCCTGCGGGCCAGTTATCTGCAGCCCGATCGTTGCAAGGGTCGATCTTATTCCCGACACCTTCATGCATGCGCCGCATATCTGGCGTGAGGCATGTGGCATACCAAGAAGTCGCGTGCAGTGCGATATCGTTTCTCACGCACCGCACAAAAGGACGCCGCCGATGCCCCTCCTCACTGCCCTCGCCCTTCTCCCCTTCGCCGCCATCGCCAACTTCGCTTTCGTGGTGGCGCTGGCCAATCACTTCGACGCCGACAAGCCGGCTACGGGCCTCACCGGCCCGGTTCCGACGCTGGCTTGAGCCAAGTCGGAGCCGTTCTCACCCGGCCGCGATCGAGGATCCCCTGATCTCGGTCGGGCCGGGAGGTGAGCTCCGGGTCCCACTCGGCGGCCAGTTGGAGCAACGCCAAGGCGAAGACCTGGGGCGTCAGCCACTCCCCAGGGCCGTGTGAGGACGGCACTGGTTGTACTCGCCGCCTTCACGTCTCGATCCTGCTCCTCGTCTCGGCGAGGGACAAGGCCCCAGTTGCGTTCAGGCGCAGGCCGTCGTTGAATGCCTCGACCAGCGCGTTGTCGGTCGGCATGCCAAACCGCGGAACGTCCGGAGTGATGCCGTTCTCGTAGGCCCAGCGGACCGGCTCCATCGAGACGCACTAAGGTCCGCTGTCGACCTTCATCGGACCCGATGTCCGGCGCAGAAGTGCCGATCGGGCGACCATGCCGGCCACCCACTCACCCTCGTTGTCTTGGCGACCTCGGTCGCCGACGCCTCACGAGCGCCGCCTCGGCGAACACTTCAGAACTGCAGTTCAGACTGGCGCGGGCGTATCCGTCAGCGCGCGACCGCGTCGTCGCGGAAGCCGCGGGCATTGAAGATCCGCCGGACGACGCCGGTGCGCTTCGCCTCATCCATCCACGCCGTTACGCAGGCGAGGGCGACCGGTCGGCCCTTCGGGACGGCGAC
>NZ_JBKFAK010000003.1:0-471518 GCF_053345595.1 Methylobacterium sp. D54C | reverse complement strand
TCTCGATGATGTCGCCGATCGTCTGGGTCTTCTCCGACAGGCTGACGATGTTGCCCGCCACCGCCTCCGCCTGCTCGCGGATCGCGTCCATGGCCTTGGCGGTGTCGGACACCGCGCGCAGCCCCTGGCGCGAGGTCTGGGCGGTCGCCTGGGCGGTGGCGATCACCTCGGTGGCGCGCTTGGAGATCTGCGCCCCCGAATGGGTGATCTCGTCGACCGTGGCGGCCGTCTCCTGCACGGCGGCGAACTGCTGCTCGACCGAGGCGGCCTGCTCCTGCGCCGAGGCGCGGATCTCGGCCGCGGCCGCGTTCAGGTCCGCCGTCGCCGCTCGGTTCGTCCGCGCAAGGTCCGACAGACCCGAGACCATCGTGTTCAGCGTCGTGCTCAGACGGCCCACTTCGCCGCCGGCGCGGACGTCGAGCGTGCTCGACAGGTCGCCCTCGCCGACCCGTCCCACGAAGCCCATCACCGCCACGAGAGGCCTGACGACGAGGCGGTTGATGGCGACCCCGATGCCCAGGCAGATCAGCAGCGTGATCAGCGTTCCGCCCCAGAGAGCGAGGCCCTCGTTGCGCTCGCTCCGCGCGACGCGCTCGGCCAGCGCGGCCCGAACCGCTCCTTCGAGACCCTCGATGGCCGCGAGCTTCTCGCGGAAGGTGTCGAACAGCCGCTTACCCTGACCGTCCGCCTCGATCTTGACCGCCTCGTCACGCTTCGCCGGATCGGCCGCGATTCGCACGACGACCTCGCCGACCTCGGTCTGCCAGCTGCGGGCCGCGGCCACCGCGTCGGCCAAGAGGCGCGTCCGCTCGGAATCGTGGCCGATCAGGGTCCTGAGCCTGTCGATCGCCTCGTCCAGTGTCTGGCGTCCCGTGCGGTATGGCTCCAGGCTGCCGTCGCGGCCCGTGATCAGGTAGCCGCGCAGTCCGGTCTCCTGATTGAGCATGGCCGCGCGGAAGCCGTCGAGGGCGCGGATCAGCTGGTTGGACCGGCTCCGGGCATCGGTCGCGTCCCGCAGCTGATCGGCCGTGATCAGGACCGCGCCGCTGGTCAGGACCGACACCAGGGCGATGACACCGATCGCACCGCCCAGGATGCGGTTGAGGCCCAGCGTTTGCGGCATCGTCTGCTTCATCCTACGCGGCCCCGCGGACGGCTCTGGCTGAGCCGCGACCGGGGCGCGCTCGCCTCTTAGCGCCGCCGCCCGGCGGATGCGAGCCGCACCGCCGGGTGCCGGTGCGATATTTACGAGTTGTAAACCGACGAGCGACTTGTACTTGTGCAAGCGAGCGATTGTGTATGCATCTAAATAGCGAGAGCCGCAGTTTTCGATCGTAAAGGTTTCTCAGAGGGCGTTTGCGTCGCGCGAGATGTTGATTTCTTTCCTGATCGATACCGATCGCAAAGCGGATCCACTCGACGCGAACCTTCGCGCGCGGGCCCGCGTCGAGCAGCTCGACGTCGCGCTCCGCCTGGTTCCCTTCACGATTCTTGTGAGCCTCAGCGTCGTACAGGTCATCGTCTACCTGTTCTGGCAACCGGGCAACCGGGTCTACCTCGCCGGGCTCGAGGCGCTCGTCCTGCCCCTGGCGGTGGTCTCGCTCCAGCAGTGCTGGCGCTGGCGCTCCCGTCCGAAACCGCTCGAAGTGCCGTCCTCGTTCGTCCAGGGCGTGGTGCTGGCCGCCCAGGCCTACGGCCTCCTGCTGGCCTCCATCCCGGTCATGCTCTTCGCCGGGGCCGACGCGCACGGGCGGCTCCTGATCGCCTCCAGCATCGCGGGCCTGATCGCGACCGGCATGAGCGCGGCGGTGCTGCCCCGCGTCGCCATCGGCTATTCCGGCCTGATCATCCTCGGCTCGTTCATCGCCCTCGCGACGACCGGAGAGCCCTTCTACATCTACGTCGCGGTCCTGCTGTTCTTCTACGCGATCTTCATCTGCTTCACGATCGTGCATCTCAGCCGGCTGTTGACGATGCGGGTCATCGCGCAGATCGAGCTGGAACGGCAGCAGGAATTCACCCACCTCCTGCTCAACGAGTTCGAGGAGAGCGCTAGCGACTGGCTCTGGGAGACGGATGCCGACCTGCGCCTCCAGCACGTCTCGCCGCGCCTGATCGAGGTCGCCGGCTCCTCCGAGCGCCAGCTGATGGGCCTGCCGCTGGAGCGGCTGCTGCTGCCGCCGGTGGCACCGCCCAGGAGCCACTCGAGCACCACCCTGTGGGGCTGCATCGCCGAGCGGCGCGCGTTCCGGAACCTGCACCTGCAGCTCGACATCGCCGGCGAGCGGCGGACGTGGTGCCTCAGCGGCAAGCCGACCTTCAACCGGGCCGGTGCCTTCTCGGGCTATCGCGGCGTCGGCTCCGACGTGACCGAGAAGCGGCGCTCCGAGGAGCGGCTGTCGTATCTCGCCCTGCACGATTCCCTGACCGATCTGCCCAACCGGGTCCTGTTCCATCAGCTCCAGGAAACGGCGCGGGAACGGCTCGCGCAGGGGGACCGGTTCGCCGTGCTCGCCCTCGACCTCGACGAGTTCAAGAGCGTCAACGACACCTTCGGCCACGCGGCCGGCGACAGGCTCCTGAAATCGGTCGCCGAGCGGCTGCGGAGCTTCGAGGCGTCCGACGTCCAGCTCGCCCGTCTGGCGGGCGACGAGTTCGCGGTCCTCGCGACCGGACGGAGCGCCCGGGACCTGCACGGCATCGAGTCGCTCGCGAACGGCATCGTCGAGGCGCTCGCGTCGCCGTTCACCATCGACGGCATCCGGCTGACCGTCAGCGTCAGCATCGGGATCGCGATCGCTCCGCAGGACGGGTGCCAGGAGATCATGCGGCGGGCCGACCTCGCCCTCTACCGCATGAAGAGCGAGGGCCGGAACGGCTACCGCTTCTACGAAGCCGAGATGGACGAGCGGATCGAGGCGCGGCGCGCCCTGACGGCCGACCTGCGGGGCGCCCTCGATCGGGACGAGTTCGTCCTCTACTTCCAGCCGATCGTGGCGGCCAAGGAGTGCCGCGTGCGCGGCTTCGAGGCGCTGATCCGGTGGAAACATCCGGTGCGCGGCTTCGTCTCGCCCGGGGAGTTCATCCCGCTCGCCGAGGAGACCGGGGTGATCATACCGCTCGGCGAGTGGATCCTCCGCGAGGCCTGCCGGATCGCGGCGGGCTGGCCGGGGGATGTCCGCATCGCCGTCAACCTGTCCCCGCGGCAGTTCCGGCACTCGGACCTGACGCAACTTGTCCGTTCCGCGCTGCGCACGAGCGGGCTCGCCGCCCCGCGCCTGGAGCTGGAGGTGACCGAATCGGTGTTCCTGGAGGCCACGCCGGCGATCAACGCCACGCTCGCCAAGCTCCGCGAGATGGGCGTGCGGCTGTCCCTCGACGATTTCGGAACCGGCTACTCGAGCTTGAGCTACCTGCGCCGGATCGCCTTCGACAAGATCAAGATCGACCAGAGCTTCGTCCGCGACCTGCCGCAGGAGCGGAGCGCTGCGGCGATCGTGAACGCGATCATCGACATGGCGACGAGCCTCGACATGACGATCACCGCGGAGGGCGTCGAGACGGATGCCCAGCGCGCCTGCTTGCTGGAGCAGGGGTGCCACGAGTTCCAGGGCTACCTGTTCAGCAAGCCGCTGCCGGCCGAGCAGGCCGCCGCGCTGGCGCGCAGCCGTCAACTCCTCCCGGCGGCGGTTCAGGCGGCGTGAGGCGCGGTCAGACGCCGAGCGGCGCGACGCCGGTCGTGCCGCTCCCGCCCGCGACGGCGTGCGGGGACGTCTTCGGCCAGTAGGGCAGGAAGCCCTCGATGATCGCCCGCGGAATATCGAGCGGGCGATAGTGGACTGTGTCCACGAACATCAGCGACTGCTCGCCCCGGCCGAGGAGGCCGTTGACCTCGCTGTGGATCTCGTGCGCCAGGGTCACGAACTTCCGGTTGTGGCTCGCGATCGAGATGCGGACGGTGACCGGCTCGAACTCCATCGCCTCCCGGCGGAAGTCGTGCTGGAAGGACTTTGTCAGAATGTAGAAGTCCGTCGATTTCAGGTCGAAATCCGGCATGCAGATGTTGAAGAAAAGCTCGCGGGCCTTGCCCACCCAGCGCACGTAATTGGCGAAGTAGACGTTCCCGACTGAGTTGGTGTCGTCGTAGGTCGGGATGAGGCGCAGGACGAACCAGTGCCCGTCGAACCCGTGCGACGCGACGGCGTCGGTCTGGTCCACCGCCACGGGCACCGGCGCCGCCCGCGGCGCCCGCTCCGCCGCCGGGATCAGCTCCGCGACCGGCGGCGGCGCGCGCCAGCCGAGGACCTCGGCGATCATCGGGAGTGCGCCGATCAGGCCGATCAGCGGCGCGATGGCCAGCAGCGCCCAGCTCGGGGCCAGATAGCCCGTCACGAAGATCAGGCACGCCGTCGCCCCGATCATGGAGGTGAGAACCGGGTCGTAGCGGCGGGTCGCGCCGAGCGTCTCGCACACGAGACACGCCGCCGCCCCGACGAGGAGCGTGGCGAAGGGCATCATCAGGTAGAGAAGCGAGAGGTTCGCCCAGATCGCCGCCGCCGCTGTGGCGAGCGCGGCACCGAGGATCCAGACCGGCGACGCCACGAGGCCGGCCGGCACGAAGGCGAGGAGCGGGGAATTGCTGCGGGCCGTGACCGAGATTCCGAGCCAGCGCGTGGCGCTGTAGAAGCTGTCGATCGTGGTCGCGGCGGCGATCGCCGTCCAGATCACGAAGGCCACCGCGACGCCGGTTGCGGGTTCGCGCCCGATCGCCTGCGCCACGGCCGCGTAGGCTCCCGATAGGCCGTCGGACGAGACGACCGGCATGCCGAGCCCCGCCCGCGCGGCCATGAGTGCGTTGATCGTCAGGAGACCGAGGAAGAGGAGCGCGCCGGTCACGTAGGCCGCGCGCACCGATCCGCCCGAGCGGCGGATCTCGACCGCCCGCTGCCACTGCTGGATGTCCATCCAGGGGCCGAGCAGGAAGCCGACCAGCGAGGGGACGACGAGCCCGTAGAAGCGCTCGTCGAAGGCCTGCAGTGGGACGTCCCAGCCGTCCCGGTGCGCGGACAGACCGCCGAGCAGGATCACGCTCGCGGCGAGCCCGACCGCCAGCGCCCCGCAATGGACGATGCGGATCCCGCGCAGCGGGACGGCGTGGCCGAGCGAGCAGGCGACGAGGACCAATGCGATCACGCCCACGGCGGCGTCGTGGCCGAACAGGGGAAGCCACGCGTAGGCCGCGAAGCCGAAGATCGTGATCGCGACGGCGAAGAACTGGGCCCCCATGAACAGGAGCGCGTAGGGGCCCTGCACGGCGGCCACGATCGCGTCGAGATTCCGACGGGGCGCGCCGAGCATCCAGCCGAACAGGCCGAGACCGGTCGCGTTCGGCAAGGCGAAGGCAAGGAACCCGAGCCAGCCGTATGTCAGCGTGACATGGATCGCGTAGAAAAACCCGAGCCCCCAGAACCACGACAAAGCAATCGTGGGTGCCCAGGCCGCGGAGCGGATGAACTGGGAAGGCATTGTGGCTTCAAGCGCTCCGGACCTTAAGCTGCAATAGCGTATCAGATTCGTTTCGGGAATATGGCGAACCCAAAAGAAGGCGGATACAGGAAATTCAGTGAGGGAAAAGCATCGGGCTGCTCCGCCACGGCCGGCTATCCGAGGGCGCGCGTGTCCTACAGGCGCCCGCCATGGCGCCGAGGCCCGGGTGATCCGCCTAGTCGGCGAGCGTCTTCCGACCGTCGCGGACCAGATCGACGAAGTTGCAGACCAGAGCGGCTTTCGCGGGCGACCACAGCGCGAAGACGTCGGCGCGGATGCGGGGGCCCTCGAGCGGCCTGTAGACCACGTCGGCATGCGCCAGCCGGGCGACGTATTCCGGGATGATGGCGATGCCCAGGCCGGATGCGACGAGGCTCGTCAATGAGGCCGCTTCGACGGCCTGATGGGTGATGGTGGGGACGAAGCCGGCCTCGACGCAGCAATCCCAGAGGTACTTGGCGAACAGCGAATCGGACATCCGGAGGAACACGAACCGCTCGTCGCGCAGGTCGGCGAGCCGGAGCCTGCCCCGCGCGAGACGGTGCCCCCTCGGAAGGACGACCTGCACGGTCTCGCACCACGCGCGGACCCGGACCAGATCGGCATCCTGCGGCGGGGCTCGCAGGAAGCTGACGTCGGTCTGCCCCGCCTTCAGCATCGCGATCTGGCGATCCGGCGACATCTCGTGGATCCGGAGATCCACCGCGGGATAGACCTGCGCGAAATCCCGGATCGCGTGCCCGAGCGGCCCGGCGAGCATCGAGCCCGTCAGGCCGACATTGATGATGCCGGCGGTGCCCGCGCCGATCGCCCGGGCGCGCTCGACGGCCTCGGCGGCCCGCTCCAGGAGCCCGATCGCCTGAACGTGAAAGTCGTGACCGGCCCGCGTCAGCGCCACGCGCCGGGTCGTCCGCTCGAAGAGGGCCGTCCCGATCTCCGCCTCCAGATCGCGGATCTGCTGGCTCAGCGGCGGCTGCGCGACACCGAGGCTCTCCGCAGCGGCGGTGAAGCTCAGGTGCTTCGCCACAGCGACGAAGTAGCGGAGATGGCGCATTTCCATGGGCGGATTAAAACTCTCAGAGTTTCAAACTAAATGAAATAGATATTTGACGTCTAGATCGTTCGGCACGATTTTGCCGCCGGGAAGGCCGAGCAGGCATCGCTTTGCACAATGCCGCCGCGCCGCGCGGTCGGGCTCGACCGGACCCGCCCATGAGAGGCGGGACGATAGCGGTCGGGTCGGGGCGAGCCTTCCGAGGGAGATCGCGATGAAGCGCTTGTACGGGTCGCTGTTCGGGCAGGTTGTGGCCGCCCTGATGATCGGCATCCTCGTCGGCCGGCTCTGGCCCGACTTCGCCGTCACCCTCAAGCCGCTGGGCGACGTCTTCATCAAGCTCATCAAGATGGTGGTCGCGCCGCTGGTCTTCGGCGTCGTCGTGCACGGCATCGTCGGCGCGGGCGACCTCCGGAAGGTCGGTCGCGTGGGGCTCAAGTCCCTGATCTACTTCGAGGTGGTGACGACCATCGCGCTCGCGCTGGGGCTCGTCCTCGCCTACGTCTTCGCGCCCGGTCACGGCATGAACGTCGATGTGGCGACCCTCGATGCCAAGTCGCTGACCAGCTACACCGACCGGGTCGGGCAGGTGACGGGCACCGTCGACTTCCTGATGAAGATCGTGCCGACGACCTTCGTCGACGCCTTCGCCAAGGGCGACATCCTCCAGGTCCTGCTCCTCGCGATCCTGTTCGGGGCCGGCCTCTCGCTCCTCGGCGAGCGCGGCAAGCCCCTGGCCGACAGCCTGGAGCGCATCACCGAAGTCCTGTTCCGGATCATCGGCTTCATCGTGCGGCTGGCGCCGCTCGGCGTGCTGGGCGCGGTCGCCTTCACGGTCGGGAAGTACGGCGTCGGGTCCCTGAAGCAGCTCAGCATGCTGGTGATGCTCTTCTACGCCGGCGTCGCGCTCTTCGTGGTCGTGGTGCTCGGCAGCATCATGCGGCTCGCGGGATTCAGCCTCTTCAAGCTGCTCGCCTACCTGCGCGAGGAGTTGACCGTCGTCGCCGGCACCGCCTCGTCGGACTGCGTGCTGCCGCAGGTCATGCGCAAGCTGGAGCGGCTCGGCATCAAGGAATCCACCGTCGGCCTCGTGATCCCGACCGGCTACTCCTTCAACCTCGACGCCTTCTCGCTCTACCTGACCCTCGCCACCGTGTTCATCGCCCAGGCGACCAATACGGACCTGTCCTTCGGCCACCTGATGCTGATCCTCGGCATCGCGCTCCTGACCTCCAAGGGCGCCCACGGCGTGCCCGGCTCGGCGATCGTCGTCCTCGCCGCCACGCTGTCGGCGGTGCCGGAGATCCCGGTGATCGGGCTGGTCCTCGTCCTGTCGGTCGACTGGTTCGTCGGCATCGCCCGCGCCCTCGGGAACCTGATCGGCAACTGCGTCGCGACCGTCGTCATCGCCGCCTGGGAGGGCGACATCGACCGGGCGCGGGCCAACCGCGTCCTGAACGGCGAGGACACCACCGACACGGCGGAGATCCTCGAGGCGCCCGTCGCCGAGCCGCGCACCGCGTGACCAGATCCCCGACAGACGTTTACAGTTTGAAGTCGAATTCCGGAGACCGACCATGAGCGCTGGAGCCTACAACCCCCCGTGCGGTGGCCTACCCGGCCAGACGCGGCTGATGACCGGCCGCGCGGTGTTCACCGAGGCCTACGCGGTGATCCCCCACGGCGTGATGAGCGACATCGTCACCAGCCTCCTTCCGGGCTGGGACAGGACCCAGGCCTGGATCGTGGCCCGGCCGCTCTCAGGCTTCGCCGAGACCTTCGCCCAGTACCTCATGGAGGTCGCCCCCGGCGGCGGCAGCCAGGCCCCCGAGCCGGAGCCGCAGGCCCAGGGCGTCCTGTTCGTGGTCGCCGGCACGGCCAGCCTCACCCTGGAGGGCGCGCGCCACGCCCTGCGGCCGGGCAGCTACGCCTACCTCGCCCCCGGGGCGGCCTGGGCCCTGCGCAACGACGGCGACGCGCCCGTGCGGTTCCACTGGATCCGCAAGGCCTACCAGCCCGCGGCCGGCCTCGACGCGCCGACGTCCTTCGTCACCCACGAATCGGCGGTCGAGCCGGCCGGCATGGTCGGCACCGACGGCGCCTGGGCGACGACCCGCTTCGTCGCCTCCGACGACCTGCGCCACGACATGCACGTCAACATCGTCAGCATGCGACCGGGCGCCTCGATCCCATTCGAGGAGACCCACGTCATGGAGCACGGACTGTTCGTGCTGGAGGGCAAGGCGGTCTACCGGCTCAACCGCGACTGGGTCGAGGTCGAGGCGGGCGATTTCATGTGGCTGCGCGCCTTCTGCCCCCAGGCCTGCTACGCGGGCGGGCCGGGCCCGTTCCGGTACCTGCTGTACAAGGACGTCAACCGCCACCCGGCGCTGGCGCCGCGCGGGCTCGGCCGGTGAGCGCGGGCGCCCGCACGGTCGTCGCCCGGCCGCTGACGGCCGAGGCGTTCGCGCCGTTCGGCACGGTGATCGACGCCGCCGCGGTGGCGCCGCGGCCGATGAACGGCGGGATGGCGCGGCGCTTCCACGATCTGGCGGCGGTCGAGGTCGTGGGCGAGGGGTCGCGGGTGGTGATCGGGCTGGTCGAGGCGCAGCCCTACCCGGTGCCGCTGCGGCTCGGCCTGGTCGAGCGGCACCCGCTGGGCGCGCAGGCGTTCCTGCCGCTGAGCGCGGCGCCGTTCTTGGTGGTGGTCTGCCCGGACGCGGAGGGCCGTCCCGGTCCGCCCCAGGCTTTCGTGACGGCGCCGGGGCAGGGGGTCTGCTACGCGCGCAACACGTGGCACGGGGTGCTGACGCCCTACGGCCAGCCGCAGGACTTCGTGGTGGTCGACCGCGGCGGCCCGGGCGTGAACCTCGAGGAACACACCTTCGAGGAACCCTGGACGGTGCATCTGCCCGGCCGGGACTGAGGCCGAGCGCGCCATCCGCGCCGTCGCCGCGTCGCCACGGTCTCGCGCGGCCGGGGCCGCCTCCGGCCGCCCCGTATCAGCGGCGGCCGGATGCAATTATTCCCGGGGACGCGGCCGCGAAAGTCCGTTGACTGGCACCGGTCAGCGGCTATCGAGGCCGCAATCAGGAGTCCGCACCAACGCGGACCCGAGGAAACGCCGGGCCCCGCGCCCGCATCGGAAAGGCCGCCATGTCCCCGTACCGCACGCCCCTGTCCCGCCGCCGATTCCTGGCGACCGGCTCGACGGCCCTCATCGCCGGTACCGTGGCGGCCCCGCACGTGGCGCGGGCGCAGAAGGCGGAATTCACGTACAAGTACGCCAACAACCTGCCCGACACCCATCCGATGAACATCCGCGCCCGCGAGATGGCGGAGGCGCTGCGTACGGAGACCGGCGGCCGGTTCGACCTCAAGATCTTCCCGACGAGCCAGCTCGGCTCCGACACCGACACGCTCAGCCAGCTGCGCTCGGGCAGCGTCGAGTTCTTCACGATGTCGCCGCTCATCCTCTCGACGCTGGTGCCGAACGCGTCGATCAACGGTATCGGCTACGCCTTCCCGAGCTACGACGCCGTCTGGCCGGCCATGGACGGCGAGCTCGGCGCCTGGGTCCGCCAGCAGATCGCCAAGGCCGGCCTCGTCGCCATGGAGAAGATCTGGGACAACGGCTACCGCCAGACCACCTCGTCGACCAAGCCGATCGCCACGCCCGACGACTTCAAGGGCTTCCGGATCCGCGTCCCGGTCTCGCCGCTCTGGACCTCGATGTTCAAGGCCTTCGACGCGGCTCCCGCGTCGATCAACCTGAACGAGACCTACTCGGCCCTGCAGACCAAGATCGTCGAGGGCCAGGAGAACCCGCTGGCGGTGATCTCCACGACGAAGTTCTACGAGGTGCAGAAGTACTGCTCGCTCACCAACCACATGTGGGACGGGTACTGGTTCCTGGCGAACCGCCGCGCCTGGGAGCGACTGCCGGCGGACCTGCGCGAGACGGTGGCCCGCCACATCAACGCCGCCGGGATGAAGGAGCGGGCCGACGTCGCCCAGCTCAATGCCAACCTGCAGGCGGACCTGTCGAAGAACGGGATGGTCTTCAACAAGCCCGACCCGGAGCCCTTCCGCGACAAGCTGCGCAAGGCCGGCTTCTACGCCGAGTGGAAGGGCCGGTACGGCGACGAGGGTTGGTCGCTGCTCGAGAAGGCCTGCGGGAAGCTCACCTGATGGGCGCCGCGGGGGCGCCGCGCGGCGGGGTCGCGCCGTGCTCCCGGCGGGTGATGAATCTCGCCCATTTCCTGCGCCGCGCCGCGCGCCGATTTCCGAACGCGGTGGGGCTCGCCTGGGGCGAGCGGCGCTGGACCTGGGCCGAGCTCGACGCCCGGGTCGACGCGATGGCGGCGGCGCTCGCCGCCCGTGGCGTGACCAAGGGTGATCGCGTCCTGGTCCAGGCGCGCAACAGCAACCAGCTGTTCGAGTCGATGTTCGTCTGCTTCCGGCTCGGGGCCGTCTGGGTGCCGGCCAATTTCCGGCAGACGCCCGCGGAGATCGCCTATCTCGCCCGTGCCAGCGGCGCCTCGACGCTGATCTGCGGCGCGGGTTTCCCGGAGCACGCCGCCGCCGTGCGCGAGGCCTGCCCGGATCTGGACCGCGTCGTGGCGATCGGCGACGCGGCTTTCGGGGCCGGCTACGACGCCCTCGTCGCGGACCATCTCGGCGCGGCCGCGCCCGTTGCCGATGTCGAGCACGACGATCCGTGCTGGTTCTTCTTCACTTCCGGCACGACGGGCCGCCCCAAGGCGGCGGTCCTGACCCACGGCCAGATGGCCTTCGTCATCACCAATCACCTCTGCGACCTGATGCCGGGCACGACGGAGGCCGACGCGTCCCTGGTCGTGGCGCCGCTCTCGCACGGCGCCGGCATCCACCAGCTCGCGCAGGTCGCGGCCGGCACCAAGACGGTGCTGACCGCGGGCGAGCGGCTCGATCCCGAGGAGGTCTGGGCTCTCATCGAGGCGTGGCGCGTCACGAATCTCTTCACCGTGCCGACCATCGTCAAGCTGCTGACCGAGCACCCCGCGGTGTCGACGCACGATCATTCCAGCCTGCGCCACGTCATCTACGCGGGCGCGCCGATGTACCGGGCGGACCAGCAGCACGCGCTGCGGGTGCTCGGGCCGGTGCTGGTGCAATACTTCGGCCTCGGCGAGGTGACGGGCAACATCACGGTGCTGCCGCCACGCCTGCACGCGGCCGAGGACGGGCCGGACGTCAAGGTCGGCACCTGCGGATTCGAGCGCACCGGCATGCAGGTCCAGATCCAGGACATGCAGGGCCGCGAGTGCCCGCCGGGCGCCACCGGCGAGATCTGCGTCTGCGGCCCGGCCGTGTTCGCGGGCTACTACGACAATCCGGAGGCCAACGCGGCGGCGTTCCGCGACGGCTGGTTCCGGACCGGCGATCTCGGCCATCTCGATTCCGAGGGCTTCCTGTTCATCACCGGCCGCGCCTCGGACATGTACATCTCCGGCGGCTCGAACGTGTATCCGCGCGAGATCGAGGAGAAGCTCCTCACGCATCCGGCGATCACCGAGGCCGCGATCCTCGGCGTCCCGGATCCCGGCTGGGGCGAGGTCGGCGTCGCGGTCTGCGTCGCCCGTCCCGGGGCCGCGGTGCAGGAGGGAGAGCTGATCGCGTGGCTGTCGGCGACCGTCGCCCGTTACAAGCTGCCTCGGCGCGTGTTCTTCTGGGAGGCCCTGCCGAAATCCGGCTACGGCAAGGTGACGAAGCGCGCGATCCGCGAGGGACTTGAGGCGCGGGGAGACCTGCCCCTCGACGGGCAGGCGAGGCCGCAGGCCCGATAGGGCTGTCGCGATCCCATCCGGTTGATGCGGCATCCCGTCTTTGCGAGCGGAGCGAAGCAATCCAGTCGGCGCCACGATCTCAGTGGACGCGCCGCCCTGGATCGCTTCACTTCGCTCTCGAGGACGCCAGCGGCGGAATCGGCCTCCATATGCGGGATGCAGTTTCAGGGAGCCGCGTCGACCTAAGGGGGTCCGACCGGTGGCAGACATTCCGAGCGGAAAGTCGGGCCGGTCCTTACCCCTCCGCGCACATCATGATCTCGCTGCATGACAGCTCCGAGATGCAGACCCTGACATGTCCCCGGAGCCGCGCGCATATTGCAGTGCAGCACGCCGGGCCCCCGCCCGGCCAGGACCGGGATCTCGGCGCCATGACAACCCTCGCGAATTTCGTCAGCCGGCTCGAGGGTGCAGTGCGGCGCGCCGCGGCCGAACGCTACGCCGAGCAGCGCGAGCGGATCGCGCGGACCGGCGGCGCCGGCATGATCTGATCGCGCGCGGCGCGTCCCCGCGGTGGAGATCGTCAGAGGAAGCCGATCGAGAACCAGGGGACGAGGATGATGGCGAGCAGCCCGATCAGCAGGGCCACGATGTAGCCGACGATCGGGCGCATCCCGGCATCGGGATGGATCCGGCTGATGGCGCAGGCGGCGTAATAGCCGACGCCGAAGGGCGGGGCGAACAGGCCGATGCCCATCGCGAGGATCACCACCATGGCGTAGTGGACCTCGTGCACGCCCACCGCCCGGGCGATCGGGAACAGCAGCGGCCCGAACAGCACGATCGCCGGTATGCCCTCCAGCACCGAGCCCAGGATGATGAAGGCGAAGGCCGAGACGAACAGGAACCCGAGCGCGCCGCCCGGGAGACTCTTCATCACCTCGGCGAGCGTCTGCGAGAAGCCCGACTGCGTCAGCGCCCAGGCCATCCCGGTGGCCGCACCGATGATCAGCAGGATCGCCCCCGACAGGGTCGCGGTGGTCACCAGCATCGGGTAGAGCCGCCGCCACTCGAACTGGCGGTAGATCAGCAGGCCGGCCAGCGCCGCGTAGACGATGCCGATGGTCGAGACCTCGGTGGCAGTGGCGATGCCCTCGACCACGGCGAAGCGGATCACGAAGGGCAGCGCGAGCGCCGGGATCGCCACCAGGAAGGCGCGGCCGATGGCGCGGCCGGACGGCCGGGCGACGTGGCTCAGGTCCTCGCGGCGGTAGCGCCACCAGACCAGCGCGCAGAGCGTCGCGGCGAGCACGAGGCCCGGCATCAGGCCGCCGGTGAACAGGGCGGTGATCGACACGCCGGTGACCGAGCCGATGGTGATCAGCACGATCGAGGGCGGGATCGTCTCGGTCTGCGCGCCCGTGGTGGCGAGCAGCGCCACGAGGTCGCCCTCCTTGGCGCCGCGGGCCTTCATCTCGGGGAACAGCACGGGCGCCACGGCGGCCATGTCGGCGGCCTTGGAGCCGGAGATGCCCGAGACGAGGTACATGGCGCCGACCAGCACGTAGTGCAGGCCGCCGCGGACGTGTCCCAGCAGCGAGGCCAGGAAGCCGACCATGGCCTTGGCCATGCCGGTCATCTCGATCAGCAGGCCGAGGAACACGAACAGCGGCACCGCGAGCAGGATGAGGTGGCTCATGCCCTCGTCCATGCGGCCGACCACCACCATCGACGGGGCGTCGGTGGTCAGCGCGATGTAGGCGAAGGTCGACAGGCCGAACGCGAAGGCGATCGGCACGCCGGAGAAGACCAGCGCGCCGACACCGACGACGAAGAACAGCAGCAGGTTGAGGTTGCCGAGGTTGGCGAGCCACGGCTGCAGCGCCAGGAGCGCGGCGGCAACACCGCCCCCCAGGATCAGCGCCCCCACGGTCAGTTTCCAGTCGGCGGTCTCCAGGAGTCGGATCAGCGCCACGATCAGCATGAGGCCGAGGCCGATCGGCAGGGCGGCGGCGCGCCACGCGTTGTTCAGCTCCAGCGCCGGCGTCTGCACGAAGGTCTCCTCGCTGGCGAACTCGAAGGCCGGCTCCAGCAGCAGGGCGACGAAGATCAGGCCGGCCACCAGCGCGACCGTCTCTAGGAAGGCGCGCAGGCGCGGGCCGCTCATGGCCACGAAAGCGGTCATGCGCATGTGCTCGGCGCGCCGGAAGGCGACCACGGCGCCGAGCATGGCGAGCCACAGGAACAGGATCGAGGCGAGCTCGTCCGACCAGATGATGGGATCGCGGAACACGTAGCGGCTGACGACACCGCTGAGCAGCACCGCGATCTCGGCCAGGACGAGCAGTGCCGCCGGGATCTCCACGAGGTGGCCGAGCCCGGCATCCACCCGGCGCAGCCAGCCGCGGGCGCGCAGCGGCGGGCCCGAAAATTCAATCCCCGCCGTCGACTCGACGGCCGCAACATCGATCTGCATGGCGCCCCTCCGTCGGGGCCGCTCCCGATGCCGCTGGCGGCGGGATCGACCCCACATGCGTCTTCGCGTGTGTCTTGCGGTGCGTCTCGGCGCGCCTTCGTTCTCCGATACCGTTATCCGATCCTGCGGAAAACGGTCCCGGTCAGTTTGCCCGACGCATCCTCACGATGCGACCGCGCCCCGTCGCCGTACTTCGTTTTCCAGTCCTTGTGGAATCTCTGCCGTTCAGCAGCGCGCGAATCCGCGCCAGCAGGTCGGCCGGCTCGCGGATGCGGGCCGCCCGAGCGGGTCGCGGAGCGGCGTGACAGTTTCCTAACCCAGCGGCATCCGCACCAAATTTTCGCTGCGGGGCGGTCCTGAGACGATGTCGGCGACGAACGCCTCGGTGATGAGGCGGGCAGGGTTCATGCCGGCGGCGAGCCGCAACCCGAAGCCGGATGGGCGCTCAGGAATCGCGCCAGCCGCAGCGCCACGAGGTCGAAGACGCGGTTCGACTCGGCGGAGGCGCGCCCGACATGGTCGCACAACGCTTCTCCGGCAGGGGTCCGCGGGATGCCCTGACCCACCTGCTCGAACAGAACGACGCCCAGCGTCTCTTCCGTCCTGCGCGATGCCCGACTGACTGCGCTCGGGGGAGAGGTTGGACGGCGGAGCGGTGTACGGACGGCCTCATTCCGGGCAGGATGGGCCCGCGACCGGTGCCGCTGGGATCGGGCCCGGGCCGGCGATATGCCGGTCGCGGCGCGCCGGGATCAGGCCGACCGGTTGCCGCGGACCCGGACTGGCGCGGCGACCGGGACGATCTTGCCCTGCTGGGCAACCTCGCAGAGGACCGCCACCATCGCGTCGGCCTGCGTCTCGAGGTCGGGCGGCCCGACATCGTCGCGCGTGTTGCGCCACGCGATGAAGATGCAGGCGAGGATGGCCGACGCGCTGGCTGCCAGGGGTGCGATGATCAGCGCGGCGAGGGCGCTCACTGGCGCCAGGATCGTGGCTGTCGCGAGACCGCTGACGATGGCTGCGGCTATCAAGACGATCATCGGAGCCTCGCCCGATCTGCGTGGCCGGATCCCGTGCCCGTCCACCGTCCTAGGATCACGTCACAAAGGTTTACGCTTCGTTAACGGGAAGCTTCCATCCGCTAATTCCGTGGCAGCTGTCCCGCCGATTGCTTGACGATCGCCCGTTCAGCGCCCGCGAGGACAGGTCGGGGCGCGGATTCGTGCCCCCGGCTCCGGTTAGCCGGGTCGCGCAACACGACGAGCTGCGCCGTGGCCGGCCAGATCGCGGACGCCGGCACGCCGGTGGCCCCGGACTGTGCGGAGATTGTTCACGCCTTCGTGAGGTTGCGCGCTGCAATCCGCTCGCGCAGCGTGTCGACCACATGCCCAGAAATGTTCAAACTGATACGGTCGGATCAGGCCTAGTACAGGGCGATCCCTTGCTGCTCAGGGTTGGGCGATGATAGCCCTTGCGCGTCCGGCGTGTAGGAATTCTGTCTCCAATGGCCATCGATGTTCGAGCTGTCGCGCGCCTGCGCGAGATCGCAGCCGTCATTGGCTGTCCGGTCGAGGCCTTCTACGGACCGGATGGCGAGGCCGTCGACTTCGGCATGACGCACGAACTCTTTCACCTCTGGCACGCGATACAGGATCCGAAAGCGCGTCAGCGCGTCCTGAACAGCGCGCGGCGTGAGGCTCTCGGCGACGCGGTCCCCGGGACGGCCGCCGAATAGCCGCCGCGCCGTCAGCGCCCCTGTGCGATCCAGCCCAGGACCGTCGCGCAGCGCTCGGCCTGCTCGCGGGTCAATCCCGACGCGACGGCGGCGCCGTTGCGGTAGACCACGAAGGTCCCGTCGTCGGTCGCGCGGATCTTGACGGACGCCATCACTCGGCTCCCGACGTGAGAGCCTGAAGCTGGGAGAGGCCGGCCGCGGTGATCTGCCAGACCGCCACTGGACCACCCGGATCCTCGAGCGGATCGATCCGCCGGAGATGGCCGGTGCTCTCGAGCGCCGTCAGTCGGCTGTGGTCGCCGGGCCAGGACGCGTCCGCCCTCTGACGGATCGTGATCTGATAATCCCGTGCCTCCGCTGCCTTGTTGAGGAGACGGCGCTGGTGGTTCACTCGCATCGGCACTCCGGCTCAGCTCGGGTCGGTACGCAGTAACTACGGACAGGCTGGCCGATACGGTTAAGCTTGGCAACCCCGCGGTCGCAACGGGCTCTGGATCGTCCTGTTCAGAATGCGTGCGGCGCGAGGGCCGCCTTGCCGCGTGGATTCTCCGCGGCGCTCCCTCGAGCCGGGGCGGTTGCCGGCGCGACGTCGGCTTCGGATGCCGGGCTCCACGATCGCGGGCGCGGACATAGAGAAAGGCCGACCGGGTTGCCCCGGCCGGCCTCTGTCGCTTCGCGGTGCGTGTCGCTTACCGCAGGAGCTGGAGGACGCCCTGCTGGGCGGAGTTGGCCAGCGACAGGGCCGAGATGCCCATCGACTGGCGGGTCGACAGCGCCTGCGAGTTCGCCGCCTCCTGGTTCAGGTCGGCGTTGGTCAGGTTGGCCGAGCCCGTCTGCAGCACGTTGATCAGCTGCTTGGAGAAGTCTTGGCGGTTCTGAACCACCGACAGGTTCGAGCCCAGGGAGCTCGCCGCGGAGGTCAGCGAGTTGCCGGCGCTGGTCAGGGTCGCCAGAGTCTTGTTGACGTCCGAGTTCAGCAGGAAGTTGCCGAGGCCGTTCTGGCTCGACGAGTTGTTCGAGCTGGTGATCGACGACAGGCCCAGGCCGCTCGCCGTGGCGTCGACCGAGGCGACGTTGAGGGTCGAGCTGCCGGTGTCGTTGAACTTGATGTTCAAGTCATTGCCCTTGCCGGCAATGAGGTTGACGCCGTTGTAGCTGGCGTCGCCGGCGAGCTGCGTAATCTGGTTGAGCAGGTTGTTGTACTGGTTGGCCAGCGAGGCGCGCTGCGTCACGCCCGAGATCGACAGGTCGCTGGACACGACGGTGCTGGCGGCAGTGCCGTAGGTCGAGGCGGTGGTGGCCGAGGCGGTGAAGCCGAGTGCCGTCTGGCTGCCGGAGTTCTGGAATTCCACGTCCGCCTGGGCGTTCAGGACGATCTTGGTGCCGGTGCTGTCGACCGAGAAGATCGCGCCGGCGCCGAACGAGCCGCTCGACGAGGTCGAGGCCGAGCTGACCGCGGAGTTCAGGGCCGCGACCGTGGCGCTGATGCTGGAGGAGGCGGCGACCGTGGCCGAGACCGAGGTACCGTTGATCGTCAGGAGCACCGTCTGGGAGGCGGTGCTGGCGCTGTAGGCGTTGGCGGCGGTGCCGGTGGTGGAGAGCTGGGTCGAGAGCGCCTGGTTGGCGATCGACTTGGCCTGGTCCACGAGCTTCTGGATCGAGGTGATGCCCTGGTTGGCGGCCTGGATCGACTGGATGCCGTTGGAGACGCCGTCGAGGAGCGAGTTCAGGCTCGAGGAGCGTCCGTCGAGGGCCTGGGAGGTGAAGAAGTTGGTCGGGTTGTCGAGGGCGGAGTTGACGGTCTTGCCGGTCGCGAGCCGGTTCTGGGTGGTCGCCATCAGCTGGGCAGTGTCCTGCAGCGAGAGCAGGTTCTGACGCGTGGCGGCCGACAGGGTGATCGAGGACATAGGTCTTATCTTTCTGATTTGATGCACCCGTTTCTCGGGTACGCCAGTAATCGTCCTCCAAACGTTTCGCGGGGGTTAAATCAATTGCCGACTCCCAGTGTGTCCGAAGTGATCGTTAATGAATCGATCCTTTAGGCGCTCAGTATTTACGGATCGCGGAGCGTGTTCAAGATCCATTAACCATCCGCAGCCATAAGCTGTGACGCAAACCAAGTCTGTCGCGCCTGCCCGACCGGTGGCGATCCGGTTCGGTCGGCGCGGCGGGTACGGGGCGCACCTTGCAGGGAGCTCAGATGTGATCGCTCAAGCGTCCGGTGATGTTGGCGCCGCGACCCCTTCCGCGTCGCCGAAGTTGCCCCATGTGGCGATCGCGATCCCCTGCGGGACCATGGTCCACGCAGACTTCGCCGTGAGCCTCGGATCGATGATGCACTCGCTCGGCGAGATGCCGATGTCGATCGTCGTCGGGAAGTCGTCGATCGTCGCCGATGCCCGCAACCTCGGCCTCGAATACGCGCAGAAGTACGGGGCGGAGTACGTCCTGTTCATCGACAGCGACATGACCTTCCCGAAGGACGCACTCCTCAAGCTCCTCGTGCGGCAGGTCGACATCATCGGCGCGACCTATTCCCGCCGCACCGCCCCGTTCCACTTCCTGGGCGACATCCTCCCGGAGCAGCCGGCCGACGCGCCGAAGGGTCTGCTGGAGATGTCCCGAATCCCGACCGGCTTCCTGCTGATCAAGTCCACGGTCTTCGAGAAGCTGAAGAAGCCCTATTTCCGCTTCCGCGTCGACGAGGAAGCCGGCGTGAACATCGGCGAGGACTTCGACTTCAGCGACCGGGCACGCGCCGCCGGCTTCCGGATCTGGTGCGATCCGTATCTCAGCAAGGAGCTCGGCCATATCGGCGAGCAATCCTTCAAGCTCTGACAGCGTTCCGCGCCGCGGCGCGCGACGCCCGACACGGTGAGGCGTGGGAATGAGGATCGCGATCATCACGCCGTCGAGGCTCAAACCCTCGACCCTGGCCGGAAAGGCCGGCCAGTACTTTTTGGAGCACGCGATCGCGAGCGCCAACGCCCAGGAGCTCGACCGGCCGGCGACGATCCACTTCTTCGTCGGGACCGATCCCGGGACCGAGATCCCGGCGCGGCTCGCCGCGCACCCGCAGGTCACCTTCGCGCGCGGCCCGCAGAGGGGCCAGATCCCCGCGCTGAACGCCGCCATCGCCGCCGTCGACGACAGCTGGGACCTCGTCGGCTTCCTCGAGGACGACGATCACTGGCTGCCCGCCTATCTGGGCTTCGCGCTGAGGGCCCTCGAGAGCTTCGATTTCGTCTCCTCGACGCAGCTCGAGACCGACGAGGCCGGCGAGGTGGTGCGGATCAACGACTTCGCGACGCCGTCGGGCTGGCTGATGCGGCGGACCACCTTCGCGCAGGTCGGCGCGATCAGCCCCGCCGCGAAGTGGCATTACGACAACGAGTGGCTCGGCCGCCTCGCCGAGACCGGCCTGCGACGCGCCCACCTCGTCGAGGCGACGGCGCCCGTCACGCTGCAGGACGCGATCCAGGTCCGCCCGTGGCTCGCCAACGTCCTGCGCAACGGCGGCCCCAACGTGCAGCTCGTGCGGCACGGCTTCGTCCTGCCGCTGGTGTGCCGCCTCGTGCATCCGGGTTCCGGAACCTCGGATGTCGGCTCGGGCGGCACCTCCAAGGCCGAGAGCAACGCCGAGTACCAGCGGCTGGTCGACCGCTTCGGCCGCATCCCCTGGTGAAGGCGCCGGGTGGAGCACCCGACGCCCGCAGCCTCCCTTGCCGAGGCGGCCGACCTAGGCGGTCCGCCCCCGAGCCCGCCCCCGCAGCGCGTCCTGGAACGCGGCGAAGACCCGGCGCATCTGCGGCGCCTTGTAGGGAAACAGCTCCGCCGAATCCATGTCGTGGACGACCATCCCGGTATCGGCCTCGAAAATCAGCAGCCGGCCGTCCGCGCTCTCGGCGCAGTCGATGATCAGGTAATCGAGGCCGATGCTGCGGTGGATCTCGGCGAACGCGGCGCGGTGGCGCTCGGCGAAGTCGGTGTCGAACGTGGCCATGGCGGCGGCCTCGACCTGCCGCTTCACCGGATCCTCCAGCATGCCAGCGTTGAGGTAGTGGATCATCCAGTGATCGCGGATGGCCATGTGGCAGAGGTAGGGCACACCGTCGATCAGCACGATGCGCAACTTCCGATAGAGGCCGTCGGGACCGCGGTAATCGCAGAACTGCGTGACGTAGAACGCCTCGGCTTCCGTCTGAGCGAGGTAGAGATGCAGGTCCTCCGCCCGGTCGATCTTCTGGAGGTCGTTGCCGGCGTGCGTGTCCAGAGGGCGCACGAGGAGCGGGTAGGTCGGGCCCTCGGCTCTGCGGGACGCCGCGGCGCTCAGGATGGAGCGGCTCACGCGGACGACCTCCGGCGCCAGGATCCCCGCCGCCCCGCGGAGCGCGTCCGCGATCCCGTGGCGGGACGTCTTGAGGACGTGGCGCGGGTGATTGACGATCGGCCGCATCCACTGGTCCGCCGCCGCCGCGAGGGCTTCCAGGAGCGGCTCGGCGGTCCGCGCGTAGGCGATGCCCGTGACGATGACGTCGTGCGCCGGCAGGTCGTGCGGGACCGGCTCGCCGGGGCGGAGATAGAGGTAGGTGAGGCCGAAATCGCCGTCGTTCAGCAGGAAGTCGATCGGCGTGTTCGCCATGAGATCGCCGGCCGTGACCAGGACGAGGACGCGGATCCGCGCCTGATCCGGGTTCGAGCGCAGCGAGAAGACCCGCTGTGCGTCCAGCACCTCGCTCTGGAGCGCGAGCCCCTCGGTGAAGCGGTGCTTCAGCAGCAGGATCGTCGCCATGTCCAGCGCCGTCCCGGCGTCGAGGGCGGAGTCTCCGCCCTCGGCGAGGATCTCGGCGGCCAGGGCGGCCATGTCGGCGCCTTCGAAGGCCGCCCGGATCAAGCGGGCCGGGCCGATCATCGGGTTCGGGTTGTCGATCCCCGCAACGTGCGCTTGCATCAGAGCCTCCGAGCCGTGGGGTCGCCGCAGCGATCCCGGAACCGCGATCAGGTGTTTCGAATCGCGCTCCGCGGCACGACGCCCGCACTCTGACCGCACGGAGGTTTACGAAGCGCTAACCATGTTCTCGGTTCACCGGCGGCAGTCCCGGCCGCGACGCGGAGGCCGTGCGCGTCAGGCATGCCTCACTCGCGCCGCGGCGCGGCGCCCGCACGCCGGAGCGCGTCGGCCAGCGCCCCGCCGGGCGCCGGATCCGAACTCGGTCGGCTCCGCGGCGCGTCCTGCCGCGGCTCGGCCGTCCTCCGGGCATGCTGGCCCGGCTCGACGGGATCGTCGAGCCGCAGCGACAGCGCGATGCGCTTGCGCGGGACGTCGACGCTGAGGACCAGCACCCGGACGACCTCGCCGATCCGGACGACCTCGGTGGGCGACGCGATCCGCCGCCGGGCCATCGCCGAGATGTGGACGAGCCCGTCCTGGTGGACGCCGATATCCACGAAGGCCCCGAAGGCCGCGACGTTGGTGACGACACCCTCGAGCTGCATCCCGGGCTTCAGGTCCCCGATCGTCTCGACGCCCTCCTGGAAGCGCGCCGTCTTGAATTCCGGCCGCGGGTCCCGCCCCGGCTTCTCGAGCTCGGCGATGATGTCGCGCACGGTCGGCAGGCCGAAGCGCGCGTCGACGAAGGGCTCCGGCGCGAGGCGGCCGAGGAGGGCGGTGTTGCCGAGCAGGACGTGGATGTCGCTCTTCGTCGCCTGGAGGATGCGGCGGACCACCGGATAGGCTTCCGGGTGGACGCCAGACCCGTCGAGCGGGTCGTCACCGCCCTGGATGCGGAGGAAGCCGGCGGCCAGCTCGAAGGTTTTCGGGCCGAGCCCCGGGACCTTCTTGAGCGCCGCCCGCGTGCGGAACGGTCCCTGGGCGTCGCGGTGGGCGACGATCCGCGCCGCCATCGCGCCGCCGAGGCCGGAGACCTGCGCCAGCAGGGCCGGGGAGGCGGTGTTGACGTCCACCCCGACCGCGTTGACCGCGTCCTCCACCACCGCCGAGAGCGACCGCGACAGCTTCGCCTCGCTCACGTCGTGCTGGTACTGCCCGACGCCGATCGACTTGGGGTCGATCTTGACCAGTTCCGCCAGGGGATCCTGGAGGCGCCGGGCGATCGACGCGGCGCCGCGATGGGACACGTCGAGGTCGGGCAACTCCTTGGCGGCGATCTCGGAGGCCGAGTAGATCGAGGCGCCGGCCTCGGAGACCACGACCTTCGCCAGCGGCAGGTCCGGGTTCGCCGCGATGATCTCCGCGGCGAGGCGCTCGGTCTCGCGGGACGCGGTGCCGTTGCCGACGGCGAGAAGCTCCACGCCGTGCAGCCGGCAGAGCCGGCCGAGCGTCGCGACGGCCTCCCGCCAGCGCCGCTGCGGCTCGTGCGGGTAGGTCGTCTCCACCGCGACGACCCGCCCGGTCCGATCAGCTACCGCGACCTTCACGCCGTTCCGGTAGCCCGGATCGAGCCCCATCGTCGCCCGGCCGCCCGCCGGAGCGGCGAGGAGCAGGTCCTTGAGGTTCCCGGCGAAGACCGACACGGCCTCGTCCTCGGCCCGCTCGAACAGCCGGCCGCGCAGGTCCTGCTTGATCCCGGCCCGGATCTTCGTTCGCCAGGCCGTGCGCACCGCGTCGAGGAGCCACGCATCGCCGGGACGCCCCCGCGCCGCGATCTCGAAGCGGCGGCAGATCGCCGTCTCGAAGGGCCCGGGAAGGCCAGGCGCCGACTCCTCCCCCTCCGCGGCGAAGCCGACGTCGAGGACCTCTTCCCGCTCACCGCGGAAGATCGCCAGGATCCGGTGCGAGGGCATGCGCTCCAGCCGCTCGCTCCAGTCGAAGTAGTCCGAGAACTTCGCCCCCTCGTTCGCCTTGCCCTTGCGCACCTGCGAGACGAGCTGGCCGGTCCGCCAGTAATCCGCCCGCAGGCGCCCCACGAGGTCGGCATCCTCGCCGAAGCGCTCGATCAGGATGGCGCGGGCGCCCTCCAGCGCGGCCTCGGTGTCCGGCACGCCCCGCGCGTCCGACACGTAAGCGGTCGCGACCGCTTCGGGCGCGCGGTCGGGACGGCTCAGCAGGGCCTGGGCCAGCGGTTCGAGGCCGGCTTCGCGGGCGGATTGCGCCTTCGAGCGCCGCTTGGGCCGGAAGGGCAGGTACAGGTCCTCCAGCCGCGCCTTCGTGTCGGCGGCGTCGAGGGCTGACGCCAGGGGCGGGGACATCTTTCCCTGGGCCGTGATGCTCGCGACGATCGCGGCGCGCCGCTCGTTGAGATCGCGCAGGTAGGACAGGCGCTCCTCCAGCCTGCGCAGCTGCGTGTCGTCGAGGCCGCCCGTATTCTCCTTCCGGTAGCGCGCGATGAACGGCACGGTCGCGCCGCCGTCGAGGAGCGCCACGGTGGCCGCGACCTGCGCCTCCCCGACACCGAGTTCCTCGGCGATCAGAGCGTTCACGGATTTCATGGGTTCTCCGACTGGGGTCGCGGCGACGGACGGGCTGCCTGGGTGGAGCGCCAAGCCGTCGGAAACAAGGCACCGGTCAGGGGCGCGGCTGCGCGTCCGCCCCGGCCTCGGCCTTCACGGCCCGGGCACAATCCAGGATGCGGTGCCGGGCATCGGGATCCTTGATCGAGAACCACAGGGTCAGCAATTCTTCGGTCATCGAACGGTCGTCGTGCGGGTCCGGATCGAAGAAGACGTCGACCGAACATCCGAGAGTCTCGGCCAGATCGCCGAGAAGGCGACGCGACCGTTCGTTCGGGACTCTGCTGTGATCTGCCATCACGTCGATCCGCCTCGCAGCGCCACCGGGTGCTGCCGCCAGAATGCCCTCGACCCCGCCCGCAACGGGCCAGAGCATCGAGATCCAGACAATCCAGTCAAGTCCGCGCGTCGCAGGCGCGTCGCGGCGTCGGCAGCGCGGATGCCGAGGCGGCCATCACGGGGCCAGCGCAGTTCCTGGGGATAGCTGGCCGGCTGTCCGCTCATCCTGGCACGGATTTCGCACTCGATTGTTCGGGTCAGATCTCGATGGATAGCTGGCACGATGCTGAACCATCGATCTCGCCGCGCTCCGTCCACGAAGACAATAGTCTTCAGCAGAATTTTGCGGCGGCCGGCGCGCCTTGACGGTCGCGAAACAACGTCATCCGGATGTCACTCGCGGATGCAAGTCTTTCGCTTCGCATGTCCCGGACAGGGAGGCGCCCGTGCAATTCGAGATACGAGAGCGTAGCCGGTCGCTGTGGTCGTGGGTTCTCGTCAACGAGACTGACGAGCCCGTTCTCGAATCGCGACGCAGCTTCCCGTCCCGCGCCCAGGCCACGGCGGCGGCCCTGGCCTTCTCCCAGCTGGTCTCCCGTGCGGGGCGCAGCCTGGGCGGCGGCCCGCGCCAGGTCGGGTTCCTCTGACGGTAGCTTGCTCCGGTCCGGTGTCAGGTCGTCCGGATCCGGTGGCGCACGAGGCTCACGAGACTCGTGGCGGCGATGACGCAGCCAACGCCCATCGCGCCGAGGCAGCTGATGGTGCGGATCGGCTCGCCGCGGGCCAGGACGATGGCCACCGCGAGCGGCAGGAGCAGGAACACGAACAGGAGGGTCATGACCGGATCCGAATGACGATGCGCGAATCTAGGACCCGAATGGTTAATCACTTCTCACGGCTCGGTCCGGCTGGCGGCCTCGGTGGACCTCACGATCGGGGCGCACCGACACGTCTCCGCGAGCGGCGCTGACCGATCCCGGGCGCGCGCCGCGGTCGTCACTTCGCGGTCGGACGGACCGCGATCACCGTTAGCGCGCGTCGAGGCGGACGAGGCGGTCGACCAGGGCCCGGTCATGCAGGAGTGCCATCCGCTCTTTCGGCGAGAGCCACGCCTGCGCCTCCGCCACCGTCTCGGCCTCGCAGATCTTGGCGGTGGCCAGGGTCTGGTCCGGATCGATCGCGCCCCGGGGCCGCCGCTGTCCGAGGGGCAGCATCCGCGTGTGGTCACGCGCGAGGTCGGGATCGGCGTGGAGGGCCGCGAGGGCATCCGTCTCGTCGAACCCGCGCTCCGCGTTGCGGGCCGCGAGGGACGCGGCGCGGACCGCGATCTCCGGCGGTGCGGCCTCTTCCGGCGTGGCGAGGAGCAGGCGTCGCTTGAGCGCCAGGCCGAGCCCGAGCTGGCCGCTCGCCCAGGAGATCGGGATCGCCAGAACGAGACCCAGGATCGTCGGGCTCATCCAGAGGAACAGCGAGGTGGCGATCGCGAAGGCGGCGACGCCCGCCACCAGCCCCAGCAGCGTGTGCCAGCGATGGCGGACGACGATGTCGCGCAGCGGGATCGAGCCGTCGTCCCGCCGCTGCGGGTTCCAGCCCGTGTCCCGTCCGAGCAGGATGCCCATCACGGAGCCCGACTGGATCACCATCGCCACCGGCGCCACCAGGGCGGACAGCAGGATCTCGACGAGGCTCGACAGGACGAGCCGTCCGGCGCCGCCGCAGGCGCGCCGCACCGGGCCGTCCAGCAGCGCCAGGATCAGGCCGAGGAACTTGGGTGCCAGCAGCACCGCCATGGTCAGGCCGAACAGCTGGAGCGCGCGGACCGGATCGAAGCGCGGGAAGACCGGCGAGAAGCCGGCGCCGCCGAAATAGTCCGGCCGCTCCGTGGCCGTCTGGAGCACCAGCAGGATACCGACCACCAGCTGCAGCAGCCACAGCGGTGAGGCGAGGTAGCCGGCGATGCCGGTGGCGAAGTGCTGCCGCGTCGCGGGATGCAGCCCGGCGGCGCCGATCACCCGCGCGTGCTGGAGATTGCCCTGCGCCCAGCGCCGGTCGCGCACCGCCACGTCGATCAGCGAGGGCGGGCTCTCCTCGTACGAGCCTGGCAGGCGATGGAGCATGTACACCGCCCAGCCCGCACGGCGGATCAGGGCCGCCTCGACGAAGTCGTGGGACAGGATGTGTCCGCCGAAGGGCGGCTTCCCGGGCAGGTCCGGCAGGCCGCAGGAATCCGCGAAGGCGCGGGTCCGGATGATCGCGTTGTGACCCCAGTAGTTGCCGTCCCGGCCCGACCACGCGGCGAGGCCGGCGGCGATCACCGGGCCGTAGATCCGGGCCGCGAATTGCTGGAGTCGGGCGAACAGGGTGTTGCGGTTGATGATCAGCGGCAGCGTCTGGATGATCCCGGCGTCCGGGTCCGCCTCCATGGCGGCCGCGAGCCCCACGACGGCAGATCCGCTCATCAGGCTGTCGGCGTCCAGCACGAGCATGTGGTCGTAGCGCCCGCCCCAGCGGGTGACGAAATCGCCGATGTTCCCGGCCTTGCGGTGATGGTTCTTCGGCCGGTGCCGGTAGTAGAGCCGGGCCTCGGGGCCGAGCCGGCCGCGCAGGTCGAGATAGGCCCGCTCCTCGGCGATCCAGGCATCGGGCTGGGTGGAGTCCGACAGGACGAACCAGTCGAAATGATCGCCCAGCCCGGTCGCCTCGACCGCCTCGCGCATGGCCTCGATGCCCGCGAAGGTGCGGGCCGTCGCCTCGTTGTAGACGGGCATCAGGACCGCGGTCCGCGTGCGCAGCGCGGCCGGGTTCGGCGCCGGCCGGGGCCGGCGCAGCAGCGTCGCGAAGCCGAGCACCGCGCTGGTGAAGGCCAGGGCGATCCACGAGAAGGTCAGGCAGAACAGGACGACCAGCACGAGCTGGAGGGCGGTCGGGCTGCCGGAGACCGACACGGTCTCGACCATCTGCCAGCCGCCGAAGGCCGTGAGCGCCAGGGCACCGCCGAACACCAGGATCCGCTCAGGCCAGGGCGACCGGACCCGGCGCTCCGGCCGGTGACCGAGCCCCGGATCCCAGCGCGCCAGATCCTGGACGGGCATCGACAGGGGGGCCTCGGGCGGCAGATAACGGCCGCCGTCGGTCACGGTCTCGCGCCCGGAACTGGCGTCTGTCGCTGGCGGCAACATCATGGTCTCGTCCAGTCGCACGGGGGAGGCCGTTCCTCAGCAATCGGGTCGGGGTTCAGGGTGTCCAGCGAAACAGCCAGGTCTCGCTGGCCCGGGCCTGGCCGCGCCGGAGCGCGAGACGCAGCTCGCTCGCGCGCTCGCTCCCCGGATCGAGCTCGAACAGGATCCGCAGCGTCTTACGATCGGGGTACCGAAACCGTTCCTGACGCGTGATCATCCCGGCCGAAGCGCCGAGGTCGACGTCGATGTCGCCGGGCCGGAACAGCGCGTCGCCCTCGAAATCGACGGCGAAGAGCCGGCGGTTCCCCGTGCTGCCGTGACCGCAGCGGCTGTCGCGCACCCGGGCGATCTCCGGCGGCAGCGGGTCTGGCCAGCCCTTGGACCAGTGCTGCCGGCACTGGAAGCGCATCTCCGCGCCCTTCGCGAGCTTCGCCTTGGGCCGCCAGTAGGCGAAGACGTTCTCGTTGAGCTCGGAATCGCTCGGGATCTCCAGCAGCGTGACCGCGCCCTCGTTCCAGTCGTCGAGGGGCTCCAGCCAGAGGGACGGTCGCTGCTCCCAGTGGCGCCGGTCGTCCTCGAAATCGTCGTAGGCGCGGGCGCGCTGCATGAGGCCGAAGCCCTTGGGCCCGCGATCCACGAAGGCCGAGACCTGCAGCGCCTCGGGATTGTGAACCGGGCGCCAGATCGGCTCGCCGTAGCCGTTGTGGATCGCCAGGCCCTCCACCGAGAAGGCCGCGGCGCGCAGGTCGTCCACGCGGTTCCGGTCGAGGGGCCCGAACAGGTAGCTGCCCTGCATGCCGCCGAGACCGATATGGTCGAGCTCGGCGCGGGCGAAGACCGTCCCGTCGATCTGCGCCGTGGAGACGTCGCGGCCCGGCGTCAGGGTGATCTTGAACGCCGCGGTCGCCGATTCCGATTCCCCGAGGGCGTGGACGATGACCGGCTGGCCCGCCCGCGGCGCCTCGACGAACAGGGCCCGGAACAGCGGGAATTCCTCGCCGCGGGAATCCGCCGGCCGCAGGGCGAGCGCCCGGGCGTTGATGCCGAAATCCTGGCCCTCGGCGACGAGGCGGAAGAACGAGGCGCCCTGGAACAGGGCGAAGTTCGACAACTCGTCGGCGCCGCCGAACCGGGCGCGCAGGCGGAAGCCCGAGAAGGCGGTGTCGGCGGTCAGGTCGGGCAGGTCGAGGCCCGGCGCCGCGATGGCGGACTTGTCGTACCCGACCGGCTGCACCACGCCGTTCTCCACGACGAACAGCGACACCGGCGTCTCGAAGATCGAGCCGCGCAGCAGCGGCTCCAGGACGTAGCCGGCATTCCGGTCGGCCCAGACCGCGCGGCCCTCCGCGGGACGGATCGCCTCGTAGGCCTCTCGGGAGAGGTTCTTGAGAACCGTCGGCACGTCGCCGGTCTTCGGGGCGGCGTAGGGGGCGGCGGCCCGGGCGCGGGCGAGGTCGGTCAGCGTGCCCGCCGCGAATGCCTCGCCGGCGCCGGGCAGGGCCGGGGCCTTCTCCGGGTCGGCCGCCCGCGCGGCTGCCGGGAGCAGGCCCGCGGCAGCGCCGAGCGCGCCCCCCAGGACGGCGCGGCGTGTCGCGGTGGCGGAGAATCCGGGGTCGATCATCATGCAGGCGGTCGTCTCACGTCGCAAGGCAAGGTGCCGGAGGCCCCGTGTATACGGACAGGCCGGCTGAACCCAGCGTTAAGCAAGCGCTTGAACCGCAAGGGGCTCCGTTGACTTAACCCGAGCCGGCTCTCTAATTCGGCCGACTGCATCGGAACGGGGGAGGCAGCATGGGATCGTTGCGAGTGACTGGCCACGGCGTGGATCTCGGCGAGAGTCTGCGCGGCCGCGTCGAGGAACGGATGTCGGCGATCCAGGCGAAGTATCTCGACTCGCACATGCACGATTCCTGCAACGGCCACGTCACGCTCCGGCGCGACGGCACCGCCTTCCGGACGGATTGCGTCCTGCACCTCGTCTCCGGCCTGACGATCGAGGCCAACGGCTTCGCGCACGACGCGCGGTCGAGCTTCGAGCAGACCGCGGAGCGCCTGGAGACCCGTCTGCGGCGCTACAAGCACAAGCTGAAGCAGCACGCGACGGGCCCGGGGGACGAAGCGGCGGTCGAGGCCGCCTACGCGGTGTTCGCCGCCCCGGAGGTGGAGGAGGACGACGCCGCCGAGGGCGACGCCCACCCGCCGATCGTCGCCGAGAGCACCAAGACCCTCCAGCGCCGCACCATCGGCGAGGCGGTGACCGCCCTCGACATGACGGGATCCCCAGTGGTTGTGTTCGTCCACGCTGGCACCGGCCGCGTCAACGTCGTATATCGGCGGAGCGACGGAGCGATCGGCTGGGTGGACCCGCCGAACGCCACCGAGTGACGCCGCGGGTCGGGAGGAACGGAGCCGGAACCGGCTGGTTTCCCCGCTTATTGAATCTGGTGGGGGCGCGGCCGGAACGGTCGTCGATGCCCCTGCGACGAGGCCCGCTTCCTCGCGAACGGGCGACGGGGCAACGGTCGTTCGATGCCAGTTCTGGAATTCCTCGACCCCGACTCGGTCGTGCCGGCCCTGCGCGCCCGCGCCAAGAAGCAGGTGCTGCAAGACCTCGCCGCGCAGGCGGCGCGGCGCCTGCCCGCCCTCGGTGAGCGCCCCGTCTTCGACACGCTGCTCCAGCGCGAGCGGCTCGGGTCGACCGGCATCGGCGACGGCGTGGCGATCCCGCACGGCAAGCTGCCCGGTCTCGACCGTCTCTTCGGGCTATTCGCGCGCTTCGACCGGCCGGTGGACTTCGAGGCGCTCGACGGCCAGCCCGTGGACATCGCCTTCCTGCTGCTCGCGCCCGAGGGCGCCGGCGCCGATCACCTGAAGGCCCTGGCGCAAGTCGCCCGCATCCTGCGCGAGCCGGGCATGCTCGCCCATATCCGCGCCGCCCGGGACGCCGGCGCGCTCTACGCGCTCCTGACGCGCTCGACGGCACCGCAGGCCGCGTGATGATCCAGAGATTCCGAACGGCCGCCGCCCTGACCCTCGCGGCCGGCATCTCCGGCGCCGCCGCCCAGGGCGAGACCACCTGCGCGCGCGACGTCCTGGTGGCGCAATCGATGCAGCGCCAGGCCCTCGAGCAGCTCGAACAGGCGGACGGGGACGACGCCAAGAACTGCCGCGTCTGGCGGCGCCACGTGGAGACGATGCGCCGCGTGGCGAGCGTCTACGGTCGCTGCCTGTCCGGTTCGGAGCGCGGCGAGCGCCTGGCCCAGGTCCAGGGGTCGGACCGCGAGTTCTCGGCCGCGATCAAGGCCCGCTGCAAGGGGCTGTAGGGGCGGGGGTGGCGCGCGCCGCGCCCTCAATCCACGCCGCGGAGCATGAGCGGCTCGGCCACCATCTTCACCGGCTTGCCGCGCCCGATCAGGATCGCCGCGCGGGAGCGTTCGGGATCCGCCTCGAAGCGCGTGCGGACCCAGCTGACCAGGAACTTCATGTATTCGGAGGCCAGGAGGCGCGCGGCCGGCGGGTTCTGCCACCAGCGATCGGCATCGAAGGCCTCGCTCACGACCGGATGCGGCAGGACGCGGTCGCTGTCCTGGAGGGCGTGGTCGAGTTCGACCAGCGTCCGCGGCATGTGGTAGTTCGAGGTCACGACCGCCACGGTGCTGAACCGGTGCGCGCGCATCCAGCGGCGCGTCTCGATGGCGTTCCCGATCGTGTTGCGCGCCCGGTAGTCGAGATCCACGCAGCAGGCGATCAGGGCGCGCTGGGTCGGGTTCAGCCGGGCGATCTCGTCGCGGCTGGTCCGCTCGTTGACCCCGGTGATGAGCAGGCGCCGCCCGTAGCCGCCCGCGAGCAGGTCGATCGCGTCGCCGATCCGCTGGGCACCGCCGGTCAGCGCGACGATCCCGTCCGCCCGGTCGGTCGGCGTCCGCTCCTGGCGGGCCAGCGCGCCGACGAACACGAGAAAGCCCGCGAACAGGGCCAGCATCCCGAGCCCGGCGCCGAGGCCGCAGGTCCAGAGCGCGATCCGCCGCCGGTCGCGCGGGCGCGCGGCGGCGCGGCGCGGGAGACCCCACTCGTGCCAGGCCCAGCCGACGGCGTCGGTCGAGGGCGGATCCGATGCGCGCAGCATACGCGTGGTCATCCTCCGGAGAATCGGCGCCGATTGCGGCGGCTCGGAGGCCGGCGCAGTCAACTGTTTCCACACCGCAACGATAAAGTTTCCAGATGGTAAACGCGCTCGTAAGACCCCCTATTTCCACGTCTTCGTGACGCAGCAGGGATCAGGCCAGGAAGCGCCGCACGGTCACGCGCGAGACGACGCCCGTGACGAGGGACGCGATCACGCCGATCAGGATCACGCTGGCGTAGCCGCGCAGGCCGATATGGAACGCGCCGAACAGCGCCTCGACCTCCTGACCGGCCGGTCCGGAGCGCGCGGCCCGGGCGAGGAGCCCGGCGATCACGAAGGCCACGAGGGCCAGACCGGCGCCGATCGCGCCGCCGCGCAGGCCCAGGCCGAAGAACCGCCGCTGGAACGCGCGGGCGATGTAGTCGTCGTCGGCGCCGACGAAATGCAGCACTTCCACCACCTCGCGGTTGCTCGCCATGGCACCGCGTGTCGCGAAGGTCACCGCGAGGCCGGTGGCGATCAGGACGAGCAGCACGAGCCCGATCCCGATCCCCACGAAGGCGTTGGCGGCGGTCGAGAGCCGCTGCAGCCAGAGGGCGTGGTCGTCGAGGCTTGCGACGCCCGGCAGCGCCTCGACGAGGCGTGATCGCAGCCGCTTCAGATCGGCGGCCTGGCTGCTGGAGAGTTTGAGGGCGATGAGCCGCGGCACCGGCAGGTCGGACAGGTCGAGCCCGGTCCCGAGCCACGGCTCGAGCAGGCGCTCCGCCTCGGCCTTGCTGAACACCCGCGTCTCCGCGATCCCGGGTTCGGCCTTGGCGATGCCGTCGGCGCGGGCGACGTCGGCGTCGACGTCGCGGCCGGGACCGGGCCGGACCTGGATCGTGACCTCCCGCGCCACGTCGCCCTGCCACTGGGCGGCGTTCGTCGCGACCATCTCGGCCGCGCCCGCGCAGAGGCCGGCGAGGAAGGTGAGGATCGCGATGACCGCCGCGAGGGAGCGCCCCGCCGCCGTGTCGGTGGGCACCAGCGGCGCGTTGCGGCGCAGGTTGGCCGGCATCGACGGGTCGGGCGGAACGGCCGATCCACCGGCCTTCGTCCGCGGCATCGCCTGAGTGCTCATTCCTCGATCCGCAGCCGGCCTTCGCCCAGGACCATCCGGCGGGCATCGACGGCGTCCATGATGCCGAAATCGTGGGTGGCGATGATGACCGAGGTCCCGAGCTTGTTCAGCTCCAGGAACAGGCGCAACAGCCGCCGCCCGAGGCCCGGATCGACGTTGCCCGTCGGCTCGTCCGCGAGCAGCAGGTCGGGCCGCGCGATCAGCGCGCGGGCGATGGCCGCGCGCTGCTTCTCGCCGCCCGAGAGCAGCGGGGGCAGGGCGTGCATGCGCTCGCCGAGGCCGACCCAGCGCAGCAGTTCCACCACCTCGGCCCGGTAGCTGGCCTCGGCCCGGCCCTGGACGCGCAGCGGTAGGGCGACGTTCTCGTAGGTGGTCAGGTGGTCGAGGAGCCGGAAATCCTGGAACACCACGCCCATCCGGCGCCGGAGCCCGGTCAGCGCCTTCGCGGAGATGTCGCTCACCTCCTCGCCGAAGATCGAGACGAGCCCGCGGGTCGGCCGCACCGACAGAAGGATCAGGCGCAGCAGCGTCGTCTTCCCGGCGCCGGACGGACCGGTCAGGAACTGGAAGGAGCGCGGCGCGATGCGGAAGCTCACGTCGGACAGCACCTCCGGCCCGAGGCCGTAGCGCATGCCGACATTCTCGAACTGCACCACCGGTCGCTCCGCGCCGGGCAGCAGGCTCTTCATGCTCGCTTGTAGGTTCAAAGCCGTGCCGTATCTCGTCTGTCCGTCCCTCGGGAATCGCCGGAGCGGCGGGCGTTTTCAAGGCCTCGGGGATTTCACGGCCCCTTAACCCTGTTCGGGCACACTTCTTCAAGCAATTCACAGTCCGGCCCGGTCGCGGCCGATCGATGCGAGTATGGCGCGGATGCTGATCGCCTGCCCGAGCTGCGCGAGCGAATATCGCATCGACGCCAGCAAGGTCGGCATGGAGGGCCGTTCGGTCCGCTGTGCCGCCTGCCGCGAGACGTGGTTCATCTCGCCCGCCGACGTCCTCGCCGGCCACGAGGCGGAGCTCGCCGCGCAGGCCGAGACCGATCCCCTCGCGGACGCGGCCTGGGAGGAGGCGACCGCCTCGGTGCGGAATGCCACCGACGTTCCGGCGCCCGAATCCCGACGGTCCGCCAAGCGCAAGTCCGCCGGGAAGGCCGCTGGGAAGGCCGCCGGGAAGGCCCGCCGCTCGATCCCGGGTCTCACCCCGTCGCTGGCTCTCGGCCTGACGCTCCTGGCGGCGATCCCGCTCGTCTGCCTCGCCCGGACCAGCGTGGTCCGGGCCGTCCCGCAGACCGCCTCCCTGTTCGCGCGCATCGGCCTGCCGGTGAACGTGCGCGGGATCGAGATCCGCGATGTCGTCGCCTTCTACAACCCGGCCGAGGACGACAGTCCCGCGGAACTCGTCGTCGAGGGCGACCTCGTCGGCGTCGCGCGCTCGGACGCGCCCGTCGCGCCGCTGAGCGTTGAGATCCGCGACGCCGGCGGTCGGACGATCAAGACCTTCACGGTCGCGCCGCCGCGGACGATCCTCGCCGCGACCGAGACCGCGCGATTCCGCGCGAGCCTGCCGTCGCCGCCGGCCGCTGGGCGCGCGGTGGTGCTGCGTTTCGCCGACGCGTCCGCGACCCGCTCCGACCCTCGAGTGGCGGCGGCGGATCGGTGAGGCGGGTCCGCGCCGGTCATTAGCTCAGGTCACGCCTCTCCCGCGGATCGGCAACCTTCTCGACGGCGTTCCCGTTGCGGGCGTGAGCGTCGGCCGACGTCGGCGCATGGGATCGCCGTGCCTTGAGTGTTCGCGAAACCGTTCCCATCGTCGTCGAGACGACCGACTCGGTCGATCAGAAGCGCGCCTTCGACTACTGGCGCAGCACGGCACTGGCGCGCGTCAACGCGACGCCGCTGGCACCCGACATCCCGTTCGCGGCGGGCCGCCGGCTCGCGATCACCCGTCACGGCGCGATCCTGCACACCCTGAGCAAACCGATCGGGGTCGAGCGCACGACGCAGCACGTGCGCCGGGACGGGAGCGACGACATCGCGATCGTGCTCCTCTTCCAGGGCAGCGGCTACATCGAGCAGGGCAACAGCGGCGCCGTGCTGGGCGCCGGCGACATCGCAGTCCATGCCATGGACCAGCCCTTCGCGATCGGCAGCCGCGATTCCTACGAGGAGATCCGCCTCCAGGTGCCGCGCGCCGCCTTCGTGAGCCAGGTCGGCAGCGTGCACGCCTTCGCCGGGCGCGGTCTCCGCGCGACGCCGCTCAGCGGCCTGTTCGCGACCTATCTGCGCTCGTTCTCCGAGACGGTCGGCGGTATGTCGGAGGCGGAAGCCGGCATCGCCCTCGAGGGCGTCCTGCACCTGCTGCGCGCCCTGGCCGACCGCCAAGGCGAGACGGCCGGCGACGACCTGTCCGGGGACGCCGTGCGGGCCTTGGCCCTGGCCCATATCGAGCGCCGACTGCACGATCCCGCCTTCGGGCCGGAATCGCTGCCGACGGCTCTGCGGGTCTCGCGAAGCCGCCTTTACGCGGCTTTCACCGGCGACGAGGGCGTGGCGGCGAAGATCCGCGACGCCCGGCTCGACCGGGCCTACAAGCGGCTCCGCGGCGGCACGCGGATCGGGTCGGTGATGACGAGCTGCGGCTTCACCGACGCGGCCACCTTCAGCCGCGCCTTCCGCCGCCGGTTCGGCGTGGCGCCTCGGGACGTGCTGGAACGCCGCCCCTGACGGAGTCAGATGCGGCTGCCGCGCGGGTCGGAGACCGTCCGCCCGGGCGCGACCGCGCCCGCGAGCCGCTGCGCCACGCCGATGAGCCCCAGGCCGAGGCGGATCGCGACGACGCCGACCCGCGCGATCCGGATCTGCCCGGGCAGCTGGCGCGGGCCGATCGGGCGGTAGGCGAGGCGCGGGCTGGCGCGCTCCGCCTCCGCGATGGCCTGACCCAGCGGGAGGGACGCGATGCGCCGCGCCTCCGGCGGAACGATGCCGATCGCCCGCGCCCAGCCGTCGCTCCGCGCGAGCGCCCCGCGCCCGTGCATCTGGCGGAATCGCCGCCGCCAGAGGTAGCGCCGCACTGCGCGCGGGAAGGTCTCCATCCGGGCATCGCAGAGCGCGTCGGGCTCCTCGCAGCGGGAGCGGATCGTGTCCGCCACGCCGCCCGGCGCGCGCCCGGCGAGGCGGGCCGAGATGGTCACGCAGACGTCGGTGGCGTGCCGGACCCGCAGCCCGTGCTCCAGCAGCCGGGCGATGAAGGCGCCGTCCTCGCCGAGCGGGATCTCGGGCATGCCGCCGACGGCGAGGTACGCGCTGCGGGTCACCGCGAGGGTCGCGCCGATCGCGGTCCGGTGGCAGGGCCAGGGGTCGTTCGGATCGGGATCGATCCGCGCCTCGACCTCGGTGATCAGGGCGTCGTAGGTGTCCTCCAGCCGGCCGCGGGCGGGGAGCGAGGGCGGTAGCAGCGCCGCCTCCGCCGCGTCGAGCTCGACCCGGCCGGCCACAGCGTCGGCCCCGGCCTCGATCGCCGCGCGATTGCGCGCCACCCAGTTGGGCGGGACCCGGCTGTCGGCGTCGGTCGACAGGATGATCCCCGCATTCCCCGCATCACCCAGCCAGGCGGCGGCGGCGTCCATGGCCCGGCGCCGGGCCCATCCGGCATGGGCGCCGTAAAAATTCTCGACGGACACCCGGACCGGGATCGACAGCGTCGGCACCAGCGCGGTGACGAGGGCCTCGGTGCCGTCCGTGCAGTTGTTCAGGAACAGCACGAGCCCGACGCGCCCCGATTCAGCACCCTCCTGGGCGTCGATCGCCCGCAGGCACGCGGTGATCCGCTCCTCCTCGTTGCGCACGGGCACCGCCACGATCGCATCGGGACCCGGGACGTCTGACAAAGGGGGGCTCGACACCGGTGATCATCTCCGCCGGACCCGTCATGCGGGTCTGGATCGGGCTTATGCCGGAGCTTCCCTGAACGGAACCGGACCGGGGAGATCCGGCGACGCGCCGTCGGTCAGAGGGTCTTCTCGACGAGGCCCTCGATCCATTCCGGCTGGGTCTCGCCGACCGAGCGGCCGACCTCGGTCGCGCCCTTGTAGGCGATCAGCGTGCTCTGCATCCGCACGTTCAGGCGGCGCAGCAGCTCCTTCTGGCTGTCGAAGTCGATGTCGAAGATCTGGAGATCCTTGAAACGCGGCTCGGCCGCGAGTTTCGCGAGGATCGGCTTCTGCGTCCGGCAGATCGGGCACCACGGGGCGCTGACCGCGATCAGCACCGGCTTCCCGCCCTTCTGCGCGGCCTCGAAGGCCGCGTCCGAGAACGGCCGGGTCTCGCCCGCCAGGGCAGCGGTCGGGACCCCGAGCAGGGCCGGGCCGGCGAGGGCGAGGCCGACGAGCGCGAGGACGTGACGGCGGCTCTTCATGGCGTGCGATCCTCCCGCGACCCCGTCGGCGCGGGGGGCTGCTGTTGGCGGGATGCTACGTCGCGCGCCCGGCCCCGTCCCTGTGACCTGTGCGCCCCAAAGACGGAAAGCCCCCGCGCCGGATCACATTGTCGAGACGCCGGACGGCGGCGCGTCGGACGACCGGTCCTCCGCCACGAGCGCCGCGATGTCGTCGGGATCCACCGCGTCGATCGGGCGCCGGATCTTCAGGGCGCGCGTGGGCGCGCCGGCGCGCATCACCAGCACGATCGTCTCCATGTCGGGGCAGCCCGGATCGGCGCAGGCGATCTCGTTGACCGCCAGCGTGTCGGCCTCGCCGAGGCCGAGGGCCGTCCGCAGATCCTGCTTCAGGCGCGCCGCGATCGCGGCGCGCTCCGCCGAGCGGGCCCGCCACGCCTTGAGGCTCACGAAAGCCATGCGCGATGCTCGTTGTCCTGCCGTGGAAGCTCGGTTGCGGATGTCTAACACTGTTACAGTTATCCGGGGGCGGTCAAGCGTCGCCCCATGCGCCTGAAACAACCGTCGTGTTCACCGGTCATGTAGAGGCCGACCTCGGAAAAACCGACTTCGTTGGTCTTCGGACTCGACAGGGGCGTAGAGGTCCGGTGTGGTGTAATAGGCGCGCGAAGGATGTGAGATCTTGCGACCCTGGCGGGACGGGCCGGACGACCGGCGGAGCTACCATCACGGCAACCTGAAGGAGGCCCTGCTGGAGGCCGCGCGCCGGTTCATCGCCGAGCGCGGGATCGGCGGCTTCACCCTGGTCGACGCCGCGCGGCTCGTCGGCGTAACGCCGGCCGCCTTGTACCGCCATTTCCGCGGCCGCGAGGCGCTCCTCGAGGAGCTGGCCGGGCGCGGCTTCGCGGAGCTCGCCGCGCGTCTGGCGCGGGCCCTGACGTCGCGCGGGACGCCGCTGGAGCGGTTCACCCGGATGGGTGAGACCTATCTCGCCTTCGCCGAGGAGGAGCCGGCCTACTACGCGGCGATCTTCGAGACCCGCGGGGCACCCGCCGGCGGGGCCGATCCCGAGGCGCCGCCCGGCGCCGCGAGCGCGGAGGCGCGGCCGAGTCCCTTCGACCTGCTGGTGGAAGCGCTGCAGGCGACCTTTGCGGACGGGTTCGGGGGCGTGGCACCCCGGTTCATCGCCCTGGAGGTCTGGGCGCTGGCGCACGGCCTCGCCACCCTCTCGGCCGCCGGCCATCTGCCGCGCGGCCCAGGCTTCCCCGACAAGTACGAGCTGCTGCGGGCCGGAGTCCTCGCCCTGGTCCACGGGGCGGGGCGCCCCGGCGAGCGCGACGGCGGCGGTGGGCGGCCTTGAAAGGCCCCCGCCGGACCCGCATGTTAACCGCGTTCACATGAACAGCGGAGCACAGCCGTGACCTCTCAAACCTCCTCTCCCTGGGCGACCGGCAGGCTCTGCCGGTCCGGCCCGTTCCCGCGTCGGTCGCTGGAGATCGGCGCGATCGTGGTGGGCTTCATCTACTGGTGGCCGATCGGCCTCGCGCTCGTGGCCTGGAAATTCGCGGGCTACCCGGCCTTCGCCGAGATTCGGGACGCCGCGCGCCGGACGGTGTCGGGGTTCGAGGGCGGGCGCCCCGCGTCGCGCTTCGCCCGCGCTTTCGAGGCCGCGAACCGCCGCGGCGGCAGCGGGAACGCCGCCTTCGACGAGTACCGCCGGGCCGAGCTCGACCGCCTCGAGGCGCAGCGCCGCGCCCTCGAGGAAGAGAGCCGCGCCTTCTCGAACTTCGTGGAGGAGCTGAAGCGCGCCCGGGACCGCGAGCAGTTCGACGCGTTCATGGCCAAGCGCCGGACCGAGGGTGGCGGCCGCGCGGTCTGATTCTGCGACGCGGCGTCCGGGCCCATCGGCCCGGACGCACCCCTGAATGCCGCGTGCCGTCTCAGGCCGCGCGGACGCGATCGAGGAACCGCGCCACCTCGCCGTTCAGGTGCTCGGACTGCTCCGAGAGCCGCGACGCCTCGGCCAGAACCTGCCCGGCGGCCTGACCGGTCTTCTCGACGGCCCCCGCGACGCTGACGATGCTGCGGGTCACCTCCCCGGTGCCGGCCGCGGCCTGACCGACGTTGCGGACGATCTCGTGGGTCGCCGCGCCCTGCTGCTCCACCGCCGCCGCGATCGTGGTCGCCACGCCGTCGATGTCCCGGATGCGGGCCGTGATCGTCCCGATCGCCGCGACGGCCTGCCCGGTCGAGGCCTGGACCCGCCCGATCTGGCCCGCGATCTCTTCCGTGGCCCGGGCGGTCTGCTCGGCCAGCGCCTTCACCTCCGTGGCCACCACCGCGAAGCCGCGCCCGGCTGCGCCCGCGCGCGCCGCCTCGATCGTGGCGTTGAGCGCCAGCAGGTTGGTCTGGCCCGCGATGGTCGAGATCAGCCCGACCACGTCGCCGATCCGCGCCACGGCCTCGCTCAGGTCCCGGACCAGCGCGCCGGTCCGGTCGGCCTCCGCGACCGCCGCCCGCGCGAGGCCGGCCGAGCCGTCGACCTGCCGGCCGATCTCCTGCACGGAGGCGCCGAGTTCCTCGGCCGCCGCCGCCACGGTGCCGACGTTGCTGGCCGCCTCCTCGGCCGCGGCCGCGACGGTGGTCGACTGCCCCGCGGTCTCGGCCGCGGTCTCCGTCATGCCGCGGGCCGTGGCCTGCAACGATGCCGCCGCGGTCGAGACCTGCGCGACGATCCCGCCGACGGCGTCGGCGAAGCGGTCGGCGACCTGCCGCATCGCGAGGCCGCGCTGACGCTCCGCGTCCTGCCGGGCCGCCTCGGCCTCCACCTCGAGCTGCCGGGTGCGGATCAGGTTGTCCTTGAACACCTGCACGGCCGCCGCCATGGCGCCGATCTCGTCGCGACGGTGTCGGAACGGGACGTCGGTGCCGGCCTCACCCCGCGCCAGCCGGGTCATCGCGGCGGTCATCGCGGCGATCGGCCGCGAGATGTAGAGGAGGCCGAAGATCGCCGCCGCCAGGGCGGACACCAGCGCGAGGCCGATGCTGGCGACGGCCGCGGCGGACGCGGCCTCGACCCGGATCATCGCTGCGTCCGCGTCCTGCTGCGCCGCTTTCTCGTCTTGGTCCGCCAGACGGGCCAGGGCCGCCCGGGCGCCGTCGTACAGTGCCACGACGTCGGGCCGGATCAGCAGCGCGGTCGCCTCCGTCTGCCGCCCCGCCTCCACGAGGCGCCGCACGTCCCGTTCCACCTCCGCGAGTCGGGTCCAGGACGCGCCGAACGCGTCGTAGTGCCGCCGCTCCTCGACGGTGGTGATCAGCGGTTCGTAAGCCCGGCGCGCGTCGCGCAGCCGCGCGTGCGTGTTCGCCAGGGCGGCCTCATTGGCGTCCCGGTGCTCCGGTGTATCCGACAGTAGGATGAGCCGGTACTGCTTGATGCGCACCTCGGAGGCCGCCACTTCGATCGCGCCGACCTTCTCGAGGGAGGGCACCCAGTCCCTGGCCAGTGCCGTCGCAGCCTGCCCGATCCCGGCCAGCTGACGGAGGGACAGACCGCCCTGCGCCGCGGAGATCAGGGCAATTCCCGCGAAGAGAAGGGCCAGGATTGCTTTGAGTGGAATGGATACGCGCATGACGATCCTCGGCCAGATCCGAGTGCGGGACAATCGCATCGGGCGGCCCGACGCAGGCGACTGCATCTAGCCACTTCGGAATCTCGCACAACTCGCGCCTTAAAAACATCATAGAATGGTTTTGACTTGCAAAAATAATTCAAAAATACATAATTAACCGAACAAATCTACATCTTCATATCAGATAAAGGTCAACCGTCGCGCAGGTTCTGGTATCTGCTTCGACCGAGAATCTCTCTTATCCAGACGAAAGCGTTGACGGCGACGATACAAGTGACGCTTGAGCCGGACCCGCACGCGACGGTCCGCGCCGACCGAGCCCCCATCCTTCCGAGAGGATTCCGCGCCCGGCTGCGATGCCTACCCGAGTCCTCACGCACCTCCGTCGATCCGGCCTTCCGCCGGGATCACCGGGACGAGTTGCACCTCGGCCTTCGCTCCTGCATTGCTCCTCAACCACAAGGGGAGGGTTCGGGGCATGTCGACGGCTCGGGTCACCGTGGTCGATCACCCGCTGGTGCAGCACAAGCTGACCCATCTGCGGGACAAGAACCGCTCGACCAAGGGCTTCCGGCAGATCCTCAACGAGATCGGGATGCTCCTGGCCTACGAGGTGACCCGGGACCTCCCGCTGGAGCCCGTCACCATCGAGACGCCCCTCCAGCCGATGCAGGGGCAGCAGATCCAGGGCAAGAAGCTGGTGCTCGCGCCGATCCTCCGCGCCGGAGTGGGCTTTCTCGACGGCATGCTGTCGCTGGTCCCGTCGGCCCGCGTCGCGCATATCGGGCTCTACCGGGATCCCGAGACGCTGGAAGCCGTGGAGTACTACTTCAAGGCGCCGTCCGATCTGGCCGACCGGACGGTGCTGGTGCTGGATCCGATGCTGGCGACCGCCAACTCGGCGATCGCGGCCCTCGACCGCCTCAAGGCCCGGGGCGCCTCCGACCTCCGCTTCGTCTGCCTGCTGGCGGCGCCGGAGGGCCTCGCCAAGTTCCAGGCCGCCCATCCGGACGTGCCGGTCTGGACCGCGGCGATCGACAGCCACCTGAACGACCACGGCTACATCGTCCCGGGCCTCGGCGACGCCGGCGACCGGATGTACGGCACCCGCTAGGAGCCGGCCTCAGCGCCGCCGCCGGGCTCCGGCGCGGCCCTTGCCGACGACCTTGCGGAGGGTCTGCGAGAGCTGATCCACCGAGTAGGGCTTCTGGATCAGGTCGAAGCCGTGGACGCCCTCCTGCGCCAGCACGTGGCTGTAGCCGGAGGTGAGGACCACCGGCAGGTCGGGCAGGCGCCGCTGCAGCTCGCGGGCCAGCGCGATACCGCCCATGCCGGGCATCACGACGTCGGAGAAGACAGCGTCGAAACGGAAGGGGATCCTCTCGATCTCGACGAGCGCCTCCTCGGCATTCGTCGCCCAGACGGTCTTGTGCCCGAGATCTTCCAGGATCTGTGTGGCGAAGCGGCCGACCTCGATGTTGTCCTCGACGACCAGCACGCAGAGGCTGGCGCCGTCGAGCCCGCTCTCCTCGCTCCGCGGCGTGACGGGCATGTCCGGCGCGTGCTCCGCCTGTGGCAAGTAGAGCGTGAAGGTCGTGCCGTGGCCCGGGCTGCTGGACACGTCGACGTCGCCCCCGGACTGCTTGGCGAAGCCGAAGACCTGGGACAGCCCGAGCCCCGTGCCCTTGCCGATGTCCTTGGTGGTGAAGAACGGCTCGAAGATGCGCGGCAGCACGTCGGCCGGAATGCCGATGCCGGTGTCGGACAGCGACACCGCCGCGAAGGTGCTGCGCGACCCCGCGTGTCCGCGGATCGCCGGCATCGGCCGGTCGCCGGATAGCTGCAGGGTGAGCGTGCCCTCACCGCCCATCGCGTCGCGGGCGTTCACCGCCATGTTGATCAGCGCGGTCTCGAACTGGCTGAGGTCGGCGCGGATGTAGCAGGGTGTGGCGGGGATCTCGGCCAGAACGCTGATGCGCGCGCCGGTGACCGAATCCAGCATCTCCGCCACAGCCCGGAGCGAGGCGCCCACCTCGAAAACCTCGGGCCGCAACGCCTGGCGGCGCGCGAAGGCGAGGAGCTGGCCGGTCAGCTTGGCGGCGCGGTCGACGGTATCGGAGATCGCCTCGACGTAACGGCGACGGCGCTCCTCCGGCAGGTCCGGCCGCTTGAGCAGGTCGGTGGAGGATTTGATCACCGTCAGCAGGTTGTTGAAGTCGTGGGCGACGCCGCCGGTCAGCTGCCCCACCGCCTCGAGCTTCTGCGACTGCCGCAGCGCCTCCTCCACGCGCTCGCGCTCGGCGCTCTCGGACTGGAGCCTGGCATGGGCCTCCGCCAACGCCTGCATATTGCGTCGCTGCTCGGTCAGGTCCGTCAGGATCCCGCAGAGGAGCGGCTGATCGCCCTGGCAGGCGAAGCGGCTGAGCGACAGGAAGGTCGCGTTCTCCGACCCCGCCGCCGCGCGCAGCGCGATCTCCTCGCGGACGGGCCCGTCCATCGCGTGCCGGATCAGGCGCCCGAGGTCGACATCCACGTGGACGAAATTCCGGAGCGCGCGGCCGGTCAGGCGCTCCTGCGGCTCGCCGAGCATCTCGGCCAGCCGCCGGTTGCAGTAGAGCAGCGTCCCGTCCAGCGCCAACGTGAACGCGCCTTCCTGCATCTGCTCGATCAGTGCCCGGTAGGGCAGGTCCGCGTTCTCGAGCGTGTAGACGAGGCGCTCGTGGTTGGGCCCCTCCACCACGACGGCGTCGAAATCGCCCCGGCGGATGGCCGCGAGGGTCTCCTCGCTCTCCTCCAGCCGCGCCTCGAGCTCGCGGATATGGGCGCGATAGGCGTCGAGCCCGGGCTCGTCGCCGGGCAGCAGAGCGTCCACACCCATCAGAGCGGCTCCGCGGCGGACGCGATCTCGAGACTGCGCAGCACGCGGCCCTCGTCCGAGAGGTCGCCCGAGAGGCGCCGTTCCGGCGCCGGCGCCAGTCTCAGGAGTGTGGGTGCGGCGAGGATCCCGTCGCGCTCGGCCAGGTCGGGCTGCTGATAGATGTCGACGATCTCCAGTTCGTAGCGGCCCGGCACGTGCGCCTCGCAGATGCGGCGCAGCACTTCGACCGCGCGCAGCGAGCGCGGCGCGGTTCCGGCCACGAACAGCCGCAACCGAACGTGCCGCGCGTCCGTCCGAGACGAGGGGGCCGCGCTCAAGGCCGATCGGCCTTGGGACGGATGTCGAGGCCGACCAGAACCTTCTCGGTGTTCGACAGGTCGCCGATGATCCGCTTGAGCGGCGACGGCAGGCGGCGCACGAGGGTCGGGATCGCGAGGATCTGATCGCCGGCGGCGAGCTGCGGATTCTTCATGAGGTCGATGACCTCGATGTCGTAGTGGCCGGCCAAGTGCTCCTCGCAGAACCGCTTCAGGTTGGTGAGCGCGGCGAGAGACTTGGCCGTCTGCCCGGCGACGTAGAGGCGCAGGTGATAGTGGCCGGAATCGCGGTCGGGATCCGTCTCGGGTGCCGGGTCGTCCGATGTCGCATCGCTCATTCCGCGGCACTCCGTCGTGCGATCAACGCCTGCTGCTCCGCCGCGAGCATAACGCCCCGCGCCGCGTCCTCGGCGCGCAGGCTCTCCTCCTCGTCCACGGCCGCCTCGAGACCGGCCCTGAGCTCCTCGATCTGGCGCTCCAGGGCGGAGCGCCGGCGCGCCATATCCCGGAGCCGGCGCTCGGTCGCGTCCCGGTGCTGCTGCGCGGCCGCGCGTTCCTGAGCCTCCTGAACCAGGCGCGCGGTGCCGGTGAGAACACCTGAAGGACCAATATAGGCATCCACCAACTGGATCCCGCCCGACGACATCAGAAATTCACGGATCTGGTTGGAGTGGCTCATACCCCGCGCCTTGATGACGTAGAGGGTCCGCGTCCGCTCGCCGTTCGCCTCCATGTTCTGGAGCTTGATCCAGGCATCCATCAGGGAGGACACGCCGAGATCGTTGTCCTCGACCAGGGACCCGTCGCCGCGGAGGGTCGTGAAGATCGCCGTGACGCCGCGGACCTTCATCAGGTCGATCATGCGCAGGAGGGTCGCCTGCAACTCGCCCGCCGGCCCGCGAAGGGCCGAGATCGGGTCGATCACCACCACGTCCGGCCGGAACTGGTCGAGGTCGCGATGCATCCGCGCGAGATGCGTCTCCAGGCCGAACAGGCTCGGCCGCGCGGCCTCGAAGCGGAGGCGGCCGCTCGCCACGTGCGCGGCGAGGTCGAGCCCGATCGAGCGCGCGTTGCGGATGATCTGGGCCCCGCTCTCCTCGAACACGAAGGCCATGCAGCGCTCGCCGCGCCGGCAGGCCGCGTCGAGGATTGAGGCGGCGAGCATGCTCTTCCCGGTCCCGGCCTCCCCGGAGATCAAGATCCCGGAGCCGCGATGGAAGCCCCGCGGTCCCAGCATGGCGTCGAGCCCGGCGATCCCGGTCGAGAGGATGCCGTCGGGCACCGCGTAGGCGAGATCCGCCGAGGTCACCGGCAGCACACTGATCCCGGCGTGATCGATCAGGAACGGGTACTCGTTGGTGCCATGGGCGGAGCCGCGATACTTGACGACGCGCAGCCGCCGCGTCGTGATCTGGTCCTCGACGCGGTTGTCGAGCAGCACGACGCAGTCGGAGACGTACTCCTCCAGGCCCTGGCGGGTGAGCGGACCCTCGCCGCGCTCGCCCGTGATGATCGCGGTCAGGCCGCGATCCTTGATCCAGCCGAACAGGCGGCGCAGCTCGGCGCGGAGCAGGGTCGGATCGGTGCAGCCCGCGAAAAGTGTCTCGATCGTGTCGAGGACGACGCGCTTGGCCCCGATCGAGTCCACCGCGAAGCCGAGGCGGATGAACAGGCCCTCGAGGTCGTACTCTCCGGTCTCCTCGATCTCGCTCCGCTCCACGCGCACGTGGTCGATGGCGAGATGGCCCGCGGCGACGAGACCGTCGAGGTCGTAGCCGAGCGACGCGACGTTCGCCGCCAGATCCTCGGCCCGCTCCTCGAAGCTCATGAACACGCCGGGCTCGCCGTAGAGCGTCGCGCCGTTGACCAGGAAGGTCGTGGCGAACAGCGTCTTGCCGCAGCCCGCGGCGCCGCAGATGAGCGTCGGCCGCCCGGCCGGCAGACCGCCATGGGTCAGGTCGTCGAAACCGGTGATGCCGGTCGCGACCTTGGGTAGTGTCCGGGCGGCTTGCGGGTCGGGCACGATGGGCGAATCCCTGGACGTCTCGGAGGACGGCAAGTCCGGAAGTGGGGCGGCGCTCTCAACCCTGCCGGGCCGATCGGAACGGTTCGCACCGCGAGAGACGCGGCGGCGGGCGCGAACAGCGCGTCGAACGGGCAGAACACCGTTGGAATGCGGTATGGCAACGGGTCCGCCCGCGCAATATGGGTGCGTGACGCGTCCGGCCGCCATCCCGTCGACGGACTGCGCAGATCGATGGAAGGCCTCCATGCTCGGCTGGGACGTCGACGTCAACGAGGCCCTGACGGCGCCGGCCGTCGCGCGCAACCGCGACGCGATCCTGGCCGTGCTCCGCGAGATCCTGCCCGACAGAGGCACCGTTCTGGAGATCGCCAGCGGCTCCGGTGAGCACGCGGTCCACGTCGCCGCGGCCCTGCCGGGCCTGGACTGGCTGCCGAGCGATCCCGAACCCGCCGCCCGGCGCAGCATCGCCGCGCACGCGTTCCGGGCCGGCCTCGCCAACATCCGGCCGCCGCTCGCGCTCGACGCCGCCGCCGCGGCGTGGCCCGTCGCGCGGGTCGACGGGATCGTGTGCATCAACATGATCCATATCGCGCCCTGGGCCGCCACCGAGGGCTTGATGGCCGGCGCCGGACGCGTCCTGAGCGCGGGCGGCGTCCTGTTCCTGTACGGGCCGTTCCGCGAGGCGGACCGGTCGTTCGCGGAGAGCAACGCCGCCTTCGACGCCTCCTTACGCGCGCGGGATCCCGCCTGGGGCGTGCGGGACCTCGACGCCGTCGCGGCGGAAGCGGCCCGGCACGGGCTCAGCCTGGTCCGGCGCGTCGCCATGCCCGCCAACAATCTGAGCCTGATCTTCAGACGTGCGGACAGGTGAGGGCCCGTCTGTCACGGCTTTCCGTATCTGCACACTGTATTCAAGCATCCGCGTGCTGCACTATCCTGCCCTGGACCCGATGCGGCGGCAAAAGCCGCACGGGCCGCAGGAGGAAGCCCATGCCGATGGAACGCAGCGTCTCGAGCCGGGCCCTGGCCCTTCTCGCAGTGGCCGGATTACTGGGATCGACGCAGGCGCGGGCCGCCGATCCGATCAGGATCGGGGTGATCGCCGAGGCGCAGTCGGTGGTCGGGGCCTCGATCCCGCAGGCCGTCCAGCTCGCCGCCGACGAGATCAACGCCCAGGGCGGCGTCGACGGGCGCCAGATCCAGGTCGTCACCTACGACGACAAGTCCTCGGCCTCCGACGCGGTCCGAGCCTTCCAGCGGGCGGTCTCCGAGGACAAGGTCAACCTCGTCATCGCCAGCTACATCTCCGAGGTCGTGCTGGCGCTGATGCCCTGGGCGGCCCGGCTCAAGACGCCGATGATCACGCCCGGCGCTGCCTCGAACGAGATCAGCGCCGCGGTCCACAAGGACTACGCGCGCAACAAGTACACCTTCCACGGCTACCTGACCTCGGCGGCGCTCGCCCAGTCCATCTGCGATTCCACCAAGGACATGCTGATCGACCTGATGAAGGTGAAGACCGCCGCGATCATGAGCGAGGACGCGGCCTGGACCCGGCCTCTCGACGTCGGCTACGAGAAGTGCCTGCCCGAGATCGGCGTGAAGGTCGTCGACCACATCCGCTTCTCGCCGGACACGGGCGACTTCACGCCGATCTACAACAAGATCGAGGCGGCCAAGCCCGACCTGATCGTCACCGGCATCTCGCATGTCGGCGTGCAGCCGACCGTGCAGTGGCAGAACCAGAAGGTGCCGCTCGCCATGACCGGCATGAACTCGCAGGCGACCTCCTCGACCTTCTGGTCGAACACCAACGGCGCGACCCAGGGCGTGATCTTCCAGAGCATCGCGGTGCCGGGCGCGGCGATCACCGACAAGTCGCTCTCCTTCAGCGCCGCGTTCAAGAAGCGCTTCGGCAGCGACCCGTCCTACGCCGGGTACATGGCCTACGATCAGGTCTACTACGCCGCCGACGCGGTGAAGCGGGCCGGCACCACGGAGGCCGACAAGCTGGTCGACGCCCTGGAGAAGACCGACTGGGTCGGCACCGTCGGGCGCACGCAGTTCTACGGCAAGGACGACCAATTCACCCACTCGATCAAGTACGGGCCGGGCTTCGTCACCGGCCTGATGGCGCAGTGGCAGGACGGCAAGCAGGTCGCGGTCTGGCCGAAGAGCCTCGCGCAGGGCGCGATCGTGCTCCCGGCGGCCGTGAAGGCGGCGGCCCGCTAGGCGGCTCTCCGGACCGGCAACGGGCGCGCGGCTTGCCAAGCGCGCCCGTTGCCGCAAGTAGAGCCGGACCGCGACACCGTGAGCGCGGCCGAGACGACGTGCGCGCTGAGGACAATCGCTGATGGCCACCACCGACCTGCCCGGGACCATGCGCCAGATCCGCTACGCGGGTTCCGGCGGACCGGAGGTGATCAGCCTGGAGAACGCGCCCGTGCCGAGCCCGGGACCCGGCCAGGTCCTGATCGAGGTGGTGGCGGCCGGCGTGAACCGGCCCGACGTCGCGCAGCGGTCCGGGGTGTACCCGCCGCCGCCCGGCGCCACCGAGATTCCCGGCCTCGAAGTCGCCGGCCGTGTGGTCGCGCTCGGCAGCGGGGTCGAGGGCCTGTCGGCCGGCGACGAGGTCTGCGCCCTGGTGATCAGCGGCGGCTACGCCGAGTACGCCGTGGCCGAGGCGGCCCACTGCCTGCCGCGACCGAAGGCCGTCTCGCTGGTCGATGCCGGCGGTCTGCCGGAGACCTTCTTCACGGTCTACTCCAACGTGGTCCAGCGCGGCCGCCTGACGCGCGGCGAGAGCTTCCTCGTCCACGGCGGGTCGAGCGGCATCGGCGCCACGGCGATCCAGATCGCCAAGCATGTCGGCGCCCGGGTCTTCGCGACGGCGGGCTCCGCCGAGAAGTGCCGGTTCTGCGAGGATCTCGGGGCGGATGCCGCGATCGACTACAAGCAGGCCGACTTCGCCGAGGAACTGAAGCGCCTCACCGACGGGCGCGGCGTCGACGTCATCCTCGACATGATCGGCGCCAGCTACCTCGCCCGGAACCTCAAGTCGCTGGCACCGGACGGGCGGCTGGTGATGATCGCGCTGATGGGCGGCTACAAGGTCGACGGGCTGAACATCACGCCGATCATGCGCAACCGCCTGACCTTCACCGGCTCGACGCTCCGGCCGCGCGGGAAGGCCGACAAGGCCGCGATCGCCGACGGTCTCCGCCGGGACATCTGGCCCGAGCTCGAGGCCGGACGCATCCGGTCCGTCACCCACGCCACGTTCCCGCTCGAAGAGGCGCGGGCGGCGCACGAGCTGATGGAATCGAGCGCCCATCTCGGCAAAATCCTGCTGACGACCGGCCGCTGAGCCGGCCCCGTCAGGAACCTGCCTCGGCAGCCCCGCGTTGGCGGCCGGTAACGAGATCGTGTCGCACAGCGCCCGTTCCGGCGTGTGGCGTCCCGCCGAGGAAGGTTTTGCACATGGCCGAGAGACTGAACCCCAACGAGAGCCGCCAGGGCGAGCGCGGCAAGCCGGTGCTCTGGGTCTTGGTGGCGAGCCTCGTCCTGCTGGCGATCGCCACCGTGGGCCTGCTCACGTGGAACGGCGCCAACTCGCCGAAGGACTACGCCAGCCAGAGCCAGGACGCGTCGCGCAAGGAGGTGACGGGCTCGGTCAACGGCCAGTCCGGCGGGTCGTCGCCGTCGAACAGCACCGCCGTTCCGGGCGGCAACCCGTCCTATCCGCAGCCGGCTCAGCCGGGCGCGAACGGCGCGCCGAAGTAAGGCGTCGAGCGCGGGACGGGATGCGCCGTCCCGCGGCCGACCCTCTCAGCGGGTCGGGATCGGCGTCGGGCCGCGGTAATCGTAGAAGCCGCGCTTGGCCTTCCGGCCGAGCCAGCCGGCCTCGACGTACTTCACTAGGAGCGGGCAGGGTCGGTACTTCGAATCGGCGAGGCCCTCGTAGAGAACCTGCATGACCGAGAGGCAGGTATCGAGGCCGATGAAGTCGGCCAGCTGCAGCGGGCCCATCGGGTGGTTCGCGCCGAGCTTCATGGCGGTGTCGATCGACTCGACCGATCCCACGCCCTCGTAGAGCGTGTAGATCGCCTCATTGATCATCGGCAGCAGGATCCGGTTGACGATGAAGGCCGGGAAATCCTCCGACATCGTCGACGTCTTGCCGAGCTTCGCGATGAACGCCTTGGCCGACTCGTAGGTCGTGTCCTCGGTGGCGATGCCGCGGATCAGCTCGACGAGCTGCATCACCGGCACCGGGTTCATGAAGTGGATGCCGATGAACTTCTCCGGCCGGTCGGTCGCCGCCGCCAGCCGGGTGATGGAGATCGACGACGTGTTGGTCGCCACCAGGGTCTCCGGCCGCAGCGACCCGCACAGCGTGGTGAAGATCTCGCGCTTGGTCGCCTCGTTCTCGGTCGCCGCCTCGATGACGAGATCGCACGGGCCGAGGGCGGCGAAGTCGCGGGCGGGGACGATGCGCGAGCGGGCCTCGCCGCTGTCGCCCTCGGTGAGCGTGCCCTTCGTGACGAGGCGCGCGAGGCTGCCCTCGATCACCGACAGTCCATTCTCGAGCCGGGCGGGATCGCGGTCGTTCAGCAGAACCTCGAAGCCGGCGGTGGCGCAGACCTGCGCGATGCCGCTGCCCATCTGGCCCGCGCCGACGATGCCGACCCGCTTGATCTCCATATGCATGTGCCGACCTGTGCCCCCAAGGCGGATGCCGCAGCGCTGCCGCCCAGCTCTCTGGACGGCACGGACGCGACGGCACCGCGCGAAGTCTCGCCGCTGCTGCCTTCTAGACCAATCCTCGATCCGGAAGGAACCCGTGAAGCCGCGTTCTGCGACAATGCTCGCGGGTTGCCAGATCCGGTGCCGTTACTGGCCCTTGGCTTTGCCGATCTCGGATTGCAGCTCGGGAACGACCTGGAACAGGTCGCCGACGAGGCCGTAATCGGCCACCTGGAAGATCGGCGCGTCCTCATCCTTGTTGATGGCGACGATGACCTTCGAGTCCTTCATGCCGGCGAGGTGCTGGATCGCGCCCGAGATGCCCACCGCGACGTAGAGGTCCGGCGCCACGACCTTGCCGGTCTGCCCCACCTGCCAGTCGTTCGGCGCGTAGCCCGCGTCCACGGCGGCGCGCGAGGCGCCGACGGCGGCGCCCAGCGAGTCGGCCAGCGGCTCGATCAGCTCGTGGAACTTGTCCGAGGAGCCGAGCGAGCGGCCGCCGGAGACGATGATCCGCGCCGAGGCCAATTCCGGCCGGTCGGACTTGGCGATCTCCTCGCCCTTGAAGCTCGAGCCGCCCGCCTCGGGCGCGGCCGCCGAGACGGCCTCCACCGGTGCCGGGGCGCCGCCCTCTTCGGCCGCCTTGAAGGCCGCCGTGCGCACGGTGATCACCTTCTTGCCGGCGGGCGCCTGCACGGTCTGGATGGCGTTGCCGGCGTAGATCGGCCGCTCGAACGTGTCGGGCGAGACCACCTTGATGATGTCGGAGACCTGCGCGACGTCGAGCAGGGCGGCCACGCGCGGCAGCACGTTCTTGCCCGTGGTCGAGGCCGAGGCGATGATCGTGTCGTAGGGCTCGGCGATGGCGGCGATGAGCGCCGAGACCGGCTCGGCGAGGTCGTGGTCGTAGACGCCGTCCTCGGCGTTCAGGACCTTCTCGACGCCGTCGAGCTTGCCCGCGGCCTCGGCCACGGCCTTGGAGCCGGTGCCCAGCACGAGGGCGTGGACCGGCGCGCCGATCTCCTTGGCGGCGGCGAGCGCCTTCAGCGTGCTGTCCTTGATCTGGCCGTTGCCGTGCTCGACGAAGAGGAGTGTCGTCATGGTCTGCTGGTGCCCTCGAAGGTGGTGGCGCGGGGCTCGACCGTCGACCGGGAGCCCCGCCTCGGATCAGATGACGCCGGCTTCGACCTTGAGCTTCTGGACGAGCTCGGCCGCGGAGGCGACCTTCACGCCGGCCGAGCGGCCCGGCGGTTCGGCGGTCTTCAGCACCGTGAGCCGCGGCGTGACGTCGACGCCGAGCGCGTCGGGTGCCAGCTCCTCCAGGGGCTTCTTCTTGGCCTTCATGATGTTGGGCAGCGACGCGTAGCGCGGCTCGTTGAGGCGCAGGTCCGTCGTCACGATGGCCGGCAGCTTGAGGCTCACGGTCTGCAGGCCGCCGTCGACCTCGCGGGTGACGTCGAGGCTGCCCTCGCCGGGCTCGATCTTGTACGCGAAGGTGCCCTGAGGCCAGCCGAGCAGGGCGGCGAGCATCTGGCCGGTCTGGTTCGAGTCGTCGTCGATCGCCTGCTTGCCGAGGATGACGAGCTCCGGGCTCTCCTTCTCGACGACGGCCTTCAGGAGCTTCGCGACGGCGAGCGGCTCGCAGTTCACGTCGGTCTTCACCAGGATCGCCCGGTCGGCGCCCATGGCGAGTGCCGTGCGCAGCGTCTCCTGCGCCTGCTGCGGGCCGATCGACACGGCCACGATCTCGGTGACCTTGCCCTTCTCCTTCAGGCGGATCGCCTCCTCGACGGCGATCTCGTCGAAGGGGTTCATGGACATCTTGACGTTGGCGAGCTCGACGCCGGAGCCGTCGGCCTTCACGCGAATCTTGACGTTGTAGTCCACCACCCGCTTGACGGGCACCAGCACCTTCATGGCGGTCACGATCCTTCCCCGGAGGATTCTTGTCGTCGTGCAGGCCACTCCCACGGGCGCGCGAGGCGCAGCGTGGCCGGGGCACGCAAGGCGCCGGACCGTAACGGCCACATTTCCGCCTTGTCAACGCGGCGCCGTGGCGGCCCCGCGAAAACCGCGATGCCGGCTCAGCGATTGGCGCCGGGCACCCAGAGCACGTCGTCGGCCCCGTCGCCGTTCGCCGCCCGGCTCGCCACGAACAGGAAGTCCGACAGGCGGTTGAGGTAGCGCAGCGCCTCCGGCGAGACCGTCTCGTCCTCCCGCGCAGCGAGGCTGACCGCGAGCCGCTCGGCGCGCCGGCAGACGGTCCGGGCGAGGTGCAGCGCCGCGGCAGCCGGCGAGCCGCCGGGCAGCACGAAGGATTTCAGCGGCGGGATCGCGGCGTTGAGCGCGTCGATGTCGCGCTCCAGCCGGTCGACCTGGCTCGCCACGATCCGCAGCGGCTCGTAGGGGAGGGGCTCGGGGGTCGGCGGCGTCGCGAGGTCGGCGCCGAGGTCGAACAGGTCGTTCTGGATCGCCCCCAGCATCCCGTCGAGGGGGCCCTGCGTGTGCAGGCGCGCCATGCCGATGCAGGCATTGGTCTCGTCGACGGTGCCGTAGGTCTCGACCCGCAGGTCCGCCTTCGAGCGCCGCTGCCCGTCCGCCAGCGCGGTCGTCCCCTTGTCGCCGGTCCTCGTGTAGATGCGGTTGAGCTTGACCACGGGGTGGCGTGCCTCAGAACGTGTAGCCGATCTTGCCGCCGAAATTGGTCAGGCCGCGGTTGTTGGCGCAGAGCCCGGCATTCGACATGTGCTCGACCGTCGCCATGATGCTCCAGTGCTCCGTCAGGCGGAAGCCCAGGGCGGCCGCCTCGCGGAACATCGGCGAGCAGCCGAGGGTGTTGAAACCGTAGGGCGTCTCGGCCTTCGGGCCGGTCCAGCCGTTATGGGCCACGCCGCCGAAGAACCCGTCGAGGAACACGCGGCGGTTGAAGGTCTCGGGGAAGATCTCGAGCGTCCAGGTCGCGCCGAGATAGGCGTAGCTGGTCCGGCCGCCGGTGTTGTAGCTGCCGCCGACGGTCGGTCGCGGCACGAAGGCCTGCCAGAACGGATCGTCGCTGATGCGCGGCTTGGCGAACAGGATCTCGCCGTTGACGTTCGCCTTGCTGAATCCGGGGAGCTTGCCCTCGGCGCTCCCGGGATCCTGCACCGCGCCGCCGATCCGGATCTCCGACACGATGCTGAGCGGCTGGACGGGGGCCGCGTAGGCGGCGGGCGGCGGCGGCGCGAGGTCGGCGGCCGAAGCCGGCAGAATCGCCGCCCCGGTCAGAAGGCCGAACAGACGGAGGCGGGAAGGGGCAGTCATGCGGGCTCGGCCGGTTAGGCGCAGCGATTTGCTTCTACCGAGCGTAGCAGAGGCCCGCGCGGCGGGGCGGCCTATTCATCCTTCACCGGATCGAAAGGTGTTCGGTGCGGCGGCGCGGTCACACCCGGCCCGACGCCCTCATGCCGAGCGCCACCAGACCACGCCCATGATGATCACGATCGCGACGAACTGCAGGAGCACCCGGAGGCGCATCAGCTTCTGCGAGAGGTTCACGCTGCCGCCGCGCATCATGTTGGCGAGGCCCGCGACCAGGACCGCGGCGACGGCGAGGCAGGCGATCAGGACGAGGGTGTTGGACGACATGCGGTCGGGGATCCGGGTGGGGCGCGAGCCGCGATGCGGCTCGGCGCGTCGTTGAGGTGTCGGGCGCTCAGTTGCGGCGGAGCAGGCGCTCGAAATAGTCGAGTTCCTCGCGGGGGCGACTCGGGTCGCCGAGCTTGCGCCGCAGCTCTTCCATGATGCGCCGGGCGCGCTGGACCGCGGATTCGTCGGCCGTGGGGACGCGGACCCGCCCGTCGCTCATGTCGCGGCCGCGGGTCGGGCGCCCGAGAGGATCGTCGTCGCGCGCGCCGGCCTGACCCTGCTGGCCCGGCTGCTGGCCGCCCTCCTGCTGGCCCTCGCCCTGGCCCTCGGCCATCTCCTGCATCTGCTGGGCCATGCCGTCGGCGCCGCGCTTGAGGCCGTCGAGGGCGCGGCCCTGCGCGTCGACCGCGCCGTCCGAATCGCCGTCCTTCAGCGCGTTCTCGGCCTCGCGCATGGCGTCCTCGGCGTCGGAGAGGCCCTGCTCGCCGCGCATGCCGTTCTCCTTCATGCGCTTCTGAAGGTCCTCCAGCCGCTGCCGGAGCGCCTGCTGGCGCTCGCCGACGCCGCCCTGCTGGCCCTCGCCCTGCTGTCCCTGACCCTTCTGGCCCTGTTGGCCCTGACCCTGCTGGCCTTGCCCCTGCTGACCCTTCTGACCCTGCTGGCGCTGGCCCTGCTGCCCCTGGCCCTGCTGGCCGCGCTGTCCCTGCTGCGGCTGGCCGCGGCTCTGCGGGCGCTGGCCGTCGCGCTGCTCCTCGCCGTCCTTGAAGGTCTCGTCGCGCAGGCCCTGCTGCTCGCGCGACATCGCGTCGAGATCGCGCATCTGCTTCTGCATCTCGCGGGACGCCTGATCGGAGCGACCGCCGCGCTCGGCGGTCTGGAGATTCTCCAGGATATTGCGCAGCTGCTCCATCAGGCGCTGCGCCTCGGCGGTGTCGCCGCGCTTCATCGCCTCCGCCATGTCCTGGATCATCTTGTCGAGATCCTCCGGCGTGACGGTCTTGGTCTGCCCGTTGCTCTGGCCGCGCTCGCTCTGCTCGCGGGGCTCGCGGCCCTGCTTCTGCGCCATCTCGGACAGGAACTTGTCGAGCGCCTGCTTCAGGTCCTGCGTCAGGCGCTTGATCTCGTCGTCGGGCGCGTTGCGCTCGATCGCCTCCTTCAGCCGGTCCTGGGCCTGGCGGAGCTGCTTCTCGGCGTCCGACAGGTCGCCGTCCTCGATCTTGAGGGCCATCTCCCAGAGGAGGTCGGCCACCGCGACGAGGTCGGCATCCGTGCGGGCGCGGCGCAGGCGCTCGGTCGCGGTCCGCAGGCCGAGGAAGATCGCGGGCTGCGGCGTGTACGTGTCGGGCGCGACCAGCAGGGCGTCCAGCGCCCCCTGGACCCAGCGGCGATCGGTGTCTGGCGCGATGACGAGCCGGCGGCGCTGCTCGGCGAGCGCGCGCGCCAGCGGCTCGCGGAACGGCCGCGCCGGCAGGACGATCTCGGTGTCGGGCGTGCGCCCCTCCTGGCCGGCCTCGTCCTTGACCACGATGTGGTAGCGGACCTTCGCGCCGGACCACGGGCTCTCGGTGAGGTCCACGAGGGTCTTGGTATCGGTGTCGCCGCTCGCGTCGCCCGGCAGCGCCAGGTTGATCTGCGGCACCGGGACCAGGGCCCGCGCGGACTTCAGCGGCTCGATCACCGCCTCGGCCGAGCTGATCCCGTAATCGTCCTTCGCCCGGTAGGTCAGGTTGAAGGTGCCGCGCCCGTTCACCTCGGGGCCGCCCACGGCGGTCACCTCCGGCGGCCGATCGGGGATCGCGTCGACCGTGAGGCGCTGCTTGCCTGCCGGGGTGACGATCGTCAGCGCGGCGCCGCCGACGATGCGGTAGCGCTCCTCGCGCAGGTCGGGGCGCGCCTCCTGGCCCGGCACCGGGACGAGGCCGGCATTGGGCGTGAGGGTCGTCTCGGACGCGGCCTTGCCCTGGCCGGCGATCCGCACGATCAGCTGCGCGTTGACAGGCGCGCGCAGGTGCTGGTCGCTCCCGTCCATCGCGATCAGCAGCGGCGGAAGCCGCGTGTAGAGCGGCGGGTCGATCCAGCCGTCCACGCGGAAGTTCGGGCCGGGCGCCGCCGGCTCCTGCCAGTCGAAGGCGGCGCCGATCCGCTGGCGCCACTCGGGGCCGGCCACGAACAGGCTGGCGACCGCCGCGACCACCAGGCCGGCGCGCAGCGCGAAGGGGTCGTGCCGGGTCATGCCCGGCCGCGGCAGGCCGACCCGCAGGGCCGAGATCGCCTGCGCGGCGCGGCGCTGGTGGAGGTCCCACAGCAGCCGGCTCCCCGGATCGGCGGCGCCGACGGCGAGGCTGTCCTGGGCGGCCGAGGCCGGCCCGTGCCGCAGCTTCGGATCGCGGGAGGCGGCCTCGCGGTCGAGCCGCGCCAGGGCGAGGCGCCGGTCCGGCCGGGCGATGTGGATCAGCGGCAGCAGCGCGGCGACGAGCAGGATGGCGAGGGCGCCGAGGCCGATCTGGCGCCAGAGCGGCGTGAGGTCGAGCCACACGCCCGCCCAGGAGACGACCAGGAAGAGCAGGAAGACGCCGATGCCGCGCCAGAGCACGGGCCAGGCCTGCTCCCACAGGGCGGCCGCCCGCGCCTGCGCCACCAGCCGGTCGAGCCGCGTGGACGCCGCGTCCGCTCCGCCCACCCGGGTCTTGCTCTCGGTGCCGTTGCTGCCGATCACGCCGACCGTTCCGCCTCACGCCGAAGGAGTGGCCTACGGAGCCGCCCCCGGCGGGCCCCGTCACACGTGCCTAGCATGGTGGGCCGCGCGGGTCGGCGGGTCAAATCGGCGCGACGGCGGCCCGACCGGCGCGCCGGTCAGTTGTGCGCCTGGATGAAGTTGCGCACCTGCGGGTAGATCTGCGACTCCCAGCGCCGCCCGGCGAAGACGCCGTAATGGCCCACGCCGGCCTGGAGGTGGTGGGTCCGCATGTACGGGGCGAGGTCCGAGCACAGGTCGTGGGCCGCCATGGTCTGCCCGACCGCGCAGATGTCGTCCCGCTCGCCCTCGACCGTCATCAGCGCCGTGCGGCGGATCGCGCGCAGGTCGATCGGCTCGCCCCGATACGACACCGCGTTCCGGGCCAGGGCGTGGTCCTGGAACACGGTCTTGACCGTCTCGAGGTAGAAATCGGCGGCGAGATCGAGCACCGCGAAATACTCGTCGTAGAAGGTCTCGATCGCCTCGGCCTTGTCGTGCTCGCCGTTGGCCATGTGCCAGAACAGGTCGGCGTGGCCCTGGATGTGGCGCTTGGCGTTCATCGCCATGAAGGCCGAGACCTGCACGAAACCCGGATAGACCTTGCGGCCGGCCCCCTTGTGGCGCGACGGCACCGTGGCGATCAGGTTCTTCTCGAACCACTCGATCGGCTTGGAGGTCGCGAGTTCGTTCACGCCCGTCGGGTTGATCCGGCAATCCACCGGGCCGGCCATGAGGGTCATGCTGCGCGGGGCGGCCGGGTCCTTCGACTGCGCCATCGCGGCGGCGGCCACCAGGGCCTGCACGGCGGGCTGGCACACCGCCACCATGTGGGCGCCTTCGCCCATGGTCCGCAGGAACTGGATGAGGTGGCTCACGTAGTCGTCGAAGCCGAAGGTCCCGTCGGAGAGCGGCACGTCCCGGGCGTTGTGCCAGTCGGTGATGTAGACGTCGTGATCGGGCAGCATCGTGCGCACGGTGGCGCGGAGCAGCGTGGCGAAGTGGCCCGACATCGGCGCCACCATCAGCACCTTGGGCTGCTCGGTGTGGATGTCCTTCTTGAAGTGGAGCAGCGTGGCGAAGGGCGTGACCTCGACCGCCTCCTCGGAGACCGGGACGCTCCGGTTCCCGACATTCACCGACTCGATGCCGTAGGGCGGCCGCGCGAAGGTCAGGCCCGCGCGCATCATCATCCGGGCCCCGGCGGACATCCAGGTCGCCGGCTCGCCCCACCCGACCCAGGGCGACCAGATGTCGTTCAGCAGCCGCCCCCACGCCCGGGTCTGGGCGGCCATGTCGGTCTGCAGATCGAACGCGTCGTACAGCATCGGGCAGGCACTCGCTTGAGCCCTGCCCGGCACGCGGGCCATCGGGGCGGCAACGTTGGCGGATGCCGGAGTGAGGGTTGCATCAGCGTGGCCGTGCAGGATGGGTCCCGTTCCCGGAGGCGGCAACTGTCCGATAGGCGGATGCGAACAAGAATTGTCGTGACGTGACTTTGATGCACCACGCGCCGCGCCGATCACATTCGGGTGTGCCGAATCGCCCGACACACCCCCGCCGTCACGAGGCGCGGCGAATGACCGGGCGCGGATCGGACTCGCTCCGACGATGCTCGCAGGCGACCTTGAGGTACCGGTCGCTGCCCCCGGGCAACCCGGCCTGGGCGGCCATCGTCTGGGCGTGCATCAGGCATTCCATCGGCGTGTGCGCCGGCGCGACGATGACGTCGAGGGCGGTGTCGCGCGAGCAGTCCTGAGCCAGCAGCGTGCCGGCACAGACGAGGGCAACGGAGAGCAATTCCGACATGACGGACCTCAGCTTCGAGTGATCGAAAGGTCCGCGGGGTGCTCCGGCGTGCGAGCCACCGCGTTGTCGTTGCCTGGTCGCTTCCTCCGGTTGCTGAAGACTCGAAGCACGTCATGTGCCAGCGCAGCACGACGCGTCCCTTGCGAGGTGCAATGTCGTCCGGGCCGGACTCAGTCGCGGGCGGGAAGCCAGCGCGTCTCCGGCTCGTCGGCGGGCAGGAGCGCCGCGACCGCGTCGAGGTCGACCACGTACTGATCGGTGAGGCGCTGCCACATCTCGACCGGCGAGGCGACCTGCGGCCGGAGCCCGTCGAGGGCGCGGGCGAGCAGAGCCGCATTGACGAGCTTCGGGCGCGGCACGAGCGGGTCAGCGTTCAGCATCGATGACGATCCCATTGGAGTGACGCCATCCTGCGTCGATCGTGGTTAACGATGGGTTACATGCCGCCTCGACATCTTGCGCTGTTCTTGCGGACGCTTTCGCGCCAGGCTCTGAGCTGGATTCGTCGGCGCCCCCGGTCACGCCGAGGCGCCGCCAGACCTGAGTAACGCTGCCCGCGGACGCACCGGGCCGCGCGGGATCGCCCAGGCGAATCCACGCGCGTTCGCCAGGGCGTCGGCACCCGCTCGAGTTCACAAGCCGGACCCCTTCCCTTATCAGGCAGGCGCATCGAGCCTGTCCCGGCCGACGAAGTGCCGCCGCGCAGGGCGCGCACGGCTCCGGTCGCGCGGCTCCGGTCGATTGTGCGAACGGGACATCATGGACGCCAAACCTGAAGCGATCGGCGCGACGCAGGAGCCGACGGCGCGACTCGTGCTCGCATCCGCTTCGCCCCGCCGTCTCGCGCTGCTCCAGCAGATCGGGATCGAGCCCGCGGCGCTCCTGCCCGCCGAGATCGACGAGACACCGCGCAAGGCCGAGCCGCCGCGCGAGCTGGCGCGTCGCCTCGCGCGGACGAAGCTCGCCACCGCCGAGGCGGCGCTCCACCTGGAGGACACGACGACGCCGACCTGGCTTCTCTCGGCCGACACGGTCGTCGCGGTCGGGCGGCGCGTCCTGCCGAAGGCCGAGATCCCCGACGAGGCCGCGGATTGCCTGCGCCTGCTCTCGGGCCGGCAGCACCGGGTCTACACGGCGGTCTGCGTGCTCTCGCCCCGCGGGCGCCGCGAGCGGATCGTCGAGAGCCGCGTCCGGTTCAAGCGGCTCTCGGGCCGGGACATCCAGGGCTACGTGGCCTCGGGCGAGTGGCGCGGCAAAGCCGGCGGCTACGCGATCCAGGGACTGGCCGGGGCCTTCGTGGTCAAGCTGGTCGGCTCGTATAGCGGCGTGGTCGGCCTGCCGCTCTACGAGACCCTGAGCCTGCTCGACGGCGAGGGCTATCCCGTGCGGGCCGGATGGGGCGCCCTCGCATGACTCGGGAGCGCCGGCCGCCCCCCTGTCCGATCTGTCGGCAGCCCTCCACGCCGGACTTTCGGCCATTCTGCTCCCAGCGCTGCGCCGACGTCGATCTGGGGCGCTGGCTCAACGAGCGCTACGCGATCCCCGAGGAGCTCGATCCCGACGCGCCGCCGCCCCCGCCGGATCCGGAGCGCTGAATTTTTCGGCCTTCCGGTCCCGTCGAGGTCACGCGAGGCTGGACAGGCCGCCAAGCACTCACTATACCCCGCGACGTCCGAGGCCGACACCGGCGCGGACGACGCCCAGGTAGCTCAGTTGGTAGAGCATGCGACTGAAAATCGCAGTGTCGGCGGTTCGACTCCGTCCCTGGGCACCATTATCCCGCTGAGCGCCCGACCATCGGATCGGTAGAGCCGGCGACAGGATCCTCGATTTTCTGACAATACTCGGCTGTAGATCACGCGCGTCCGCGCGTCCTGATCAGCGCGTCTCCGCGTCGCGCAGGTGCAGGTAGGTCGGATCGAATTCGGCCGCTTCCTGCAGCCCGGCCCAGTCGTGGACGGTGAGGCGGCGACCCCGGAGCGTGATCAGGCCGGCGGCCTTGAGATCGCGGATCGTGCGGTTGACGTGGACCGACGTGATCCCGAGGGCGTCCGCGAGTTCGGGCTGTGTCATCGGCAGGTCGCAGGTCCGGTCGGGTGCCAGACCGACGGCGTCGAGGCGGGTCATCAGCTCGCAGAACAGGTGAGCCATCCGCGCATACGCTTCCCGGCGCCCGGTGTTGAGCATCCATTCCCGGACCAGGGCGGCGTCCATCAGCGTCGCGCGCCAGAACACCTCGTTGAGGCGCGGGTGCGCCCGCAGCATCGCCCGGACCGTGTCGTGCTGGACGAAGCCGAGGCGGCAGGCGCTCACCGTGGCGATGTTGATGTCGAGTACCTCCAGGAACAGGCTCTGGAAATCCGGCACGTCCCCGGGGACGTGGTAGCTCATCACCTGCCGCTTGCCCGCTCGTGTCGACTTGTAGGTGCAGGCGATACCGCTGAGCAGCGTGAAGCTCCGGGACGGCCGGTCGCCCTCCCGAATGATGTCCTGGTTGGGTTCGAACTGGGCGACCTGCAGCGGGAGCGCGACGAGGGCGGCGCGCTCCGCGTCGGACAGCCGGAACAGGGCCACGGTCTCGATCCGGCGCAGGAACGGATCTCTGACCGACGGTTGGGGTGTCTCGTTCATCGCGCCTCGGCCGTCCGGCAGAAGCGCTCGGCGTCGCGCGGCCGGTCGTCCACCGTCGTTGGTCCCCCCGTAAGTGTAGGGTCCCGGTCGGGCGCGACCAGGGCGAGGGCCGGCGCCGCGCGCCCTCGGTGAGGCCGGGACTGGAATTTCCCGCCCCGTCCGCGCACAGAAGTCCGGCGGCGCGGTCGCCGTTCAGCCTGACGGAAAGCCCGATGAACACGGCAGATCTCGCCCCGCACGCGCATCAGGTCCTGCGCGACGCGACCCTGCCCGAGCTGCCCCGGCACTACCGCGGCAAGGTCCGGGACAATTACGACCTCCCCGACGGCCGTCGCATCCTCATCACGTCGGATCGGATCAGCGCCTTCGACCGGGCGCTCGCGGCGATCCCGTTCAAGGGCCAGGTCCTGACCCAGACCGCCCGCTACTGGTTCGAGCAGACCGCCGACCTGTGCCCGAACCACGTCCTCGCCTATCCCGATCCCAACGTGGTGGTCGGCCGGCGCCTGGAGATCCTGCCCGTGGAGGTGGTGGTGCGCGGCTACCTCGCGGGCACCACGTCGACCTCGATCCTGACGCGCTACCGCGCGGGCGAGCGGGACATGTACGGCCACGCCTTCCCCGACGGGATGCGGCCGAACCAGCGCCTGCCGGAGGCGATCATCACGCCGACCACCAAGGCGTTCGACGGCGGCCACGACGAGCCGCTCACCGAGGCGGAGATCCTCGAGCGCGGGTTGCTGACGCGCGCGCAGTGGGAGACCGTGTCGAGGGCGGCCCTGGCGCTGTTCGCGCGCGGGACGGCGCTCGCGGCGGAGCGCGGCCTGATCCTGGCCGACACGAAGTACGAGTTCGGCACGGATCCCGAGGGCCGGATCGTCCTCGCCGACGAGATCCACACGCCGGACAGCAGCCGGTACTGGTTCGCGCAGAGCTATCCCGAGCGCTTCGCCGCGGGTTCGGCCCCGGAGAGCTTCGACAAGGACTTCGTGCGCAACTGGGTCGTCGCCCGCTGCGACCCGTACAAGGACCCGATCCCCGAGATCCCAGCCGAGGTGGTCCTGGAGACAGCCGCGGTCTACATCCGCGCCTACGAGACGATCACGGGCAAGCGCTTCGTCCTGCCGGACCCGGCCGAGGAGCCCCTGGAGCGGATCCGGCGCAACATCGCCGCCTATCTCGCGGCGTAGCCTCGGGGTCGGGACAGGCGGTGCGGCGCCTGGCGCCGCACCCGGTTGAGCCCGTCAGGCCGCCGCGGCGATCGGGGCCGGCGACGGCGCGTCCATGGCGCGCAGGTAGACGTCGAGGAGCGTCTCCTGCTCGTCGCGCTCGTCCTTGTCCTGCTTGCGGATCTTCAGGATCTCCTTGAGCACCTTCACGTCGAGACCCTCGCCCTTGGCCTCGGCGAAGACCTCCTTCTTGGCCTCCATCAGGTCCTTGATCTCCTCCTCCAGCCGTTCCACGCGCTCGATGATCGAGCGGATGCGGTCGCCCGCGACGCCCACGGTGTCGGTCATGTCGGTCATGCAGTCCCTCGTCGGATGACGGGGGCACCCTCGCCGGACAGGGTAAGCGGCGGGTTAAGGCCGGGCCGGCGCCCCGACCCGGTCCCGGATCCACCCTGCGATCGCGTCCGCAACGGCGTCGCTGTTCGATTCCAGCATCATCATGTGGCCGTTGCCGCGGATGCCGTGGTCGGCGAGCGCCAACCGGTCCGGCTTCGCGCCCGCCTAAGTCAGGAAGGCCGCCGTGCAATCGTCCATCGTCGCCCGGAACGACGCCTCGGCGGTCACGATCACCGCCGGCACCCGGGCGAGGTTCGGCAATCGGCGCGCGGGCTCGGCCTGGAGCCAGCAGCGGATCCTGTCGGGCGCGGCGGCGCTCTCCGCCTGGACGACCGTCAGGTCGGCCGGGCCGCTCACCGGCGGCTCGAAGTGCAGCGGCACCCGGGTGATGCCGTAGGGCCGCGCCCGCGCCTCGCCGACGCGCTCGTACCAGTCCGCGCCGCCCTTGAAGCGGATGTCGTAGAAGGTCGGCCCGTTCGGCTCGACGGCGACGTGTGCCTTCACGAGGTCGGGCCGCTGATCCGAGACAGCCCAGCCGAAGACGCCCGCCTGCGAGTGCGTCAGCAGGATCGCCGGGCCGATCTTCTCCAGCAGGGCGATCAGCGCCGGGTCGACCAGTTCCTCGCTCCTCAGGGCGCTGGCGATGTAGGGCACCTGGGAGAGGTAGAACTGATCGAAGGCGGCGTTGCCGCGGATCCCGGCGCCGCCCGGCCACTGCGTGTGGAGCTTCGCCTGCGGGTAGAGCGCGGACCGCTCCTGCCCGGTGAACACCGTCTCCAGATCCTCGGCGGGCAGGCGGGCGTAGGGGCCGTAGGTGTCCGGGTCGCCGCCCGAGCGGCCGCGACCGACTTGGTCGACGACGTAGACCGCGAAGCCCTGCGCGGCGAAGCGGTCGGCCCAGCCCGGCCGGCCGTCGGGCGTCCCGAGGAAGTTGGTCCCGGTCTGGGCGGTGCCGTGCACCAGGACGATCGGGTAGGGCTGCGTAACCCGCTCCGGAACGCGGTACTCCACGAACATCTGGCCGGACGCCGTCGTCTTGCCGCCCGCGGTGGCGTAGCGGCCGCCGACGAAGAAGTAGCCCGCGGGCTGCGTCGGCCTGAACGGCCCGTCGGCGGCACCCGGCTCGGCGGCTCGGGACGGCGATGCGGTGGCGAGACAGAGCAGGGCCAGCGCCCCGGCGGCGGCGTTCCTCGACATGGCGTCCTCCCGCGGGCGTCTGGCGCGCCCGGCGGGAGGCATATCAGCGTGAAAGTCCGGCCCGGTCCAGCCGGGCGGCCGATCAGGCGTGGGCGAGGCGCGGCTTCTTCCCCAGCGCCTCCTCGACGGTGCCCGCGCCGTCGAGATAGCCGTGGACCTTGGGGTTCGGCATGATCAGCGAGGCCACGAAGGCGATCGCCATCAGGACGGTCACGTACCAGAAGAACGTGCTCTCCATGCCGGCGTCCTTGAACCACAGGGCGACGAACTCGGCGGTGCCGCCGAAGGTGGCGTTGGCGATCGCGTAGGAGAGGCCGACCCCGAGCGCCCGGACGTTGGTGGGGAACAGCTCGGCTTTCACGATACCGCTGATGCCCGTGTAGAACGACACCACGGCGAGCCCGAGGGTGATCAGCGCGAACGCGAGGTAGGGGTCCTTGTTGGTGCCGAGGGCCGTCATCAGCGGCACCACCATGAGCGTGCCGAGGCCGCTGTAGAGCAGCATGTTCGCCTTGCGGCCGATCTTGTCGGAGAGCGCGCCGAAGATCGGCTGGATGATCATGTAGACGAACAGCACCACCGTCATCGTCTGCGAGGCCGACGTCTTCGGCATGCCGGCGGTGTTGACGAGGTACTTCTGCATGTACGTCGTGAACGTGTAGAAGCTCAGGGAGCCGCCGGCCGTGTAGGCGACCACGACCAGGAACGCCCGCCAGTGCTTGGCCAGCGCGGCGAAGGTGCCGGCGGTCTCCTTGTCGCTGCTGTCCTTCGTCTCGGCCAGGGAGCGCCGGAGATAGAGCGCGACGACCGCCAGCGCGGCGCCGATGAAGAACGGGATCCGCCAGCCCCAGGCGGTGAGTTCCGGGCCGGTCATCACCGTCTGCAGCAGGACCAGGACCAGCGAGGCGAGGAGCTGGCCGCCGATCAGCGTCACGTACTGGAACGAGGCGAAGAAGCCGCGCCGCCCCTTGATCGCCACCTCGCTCATGTAGGTCGCCGAGGTGCCGTACTCGCCGCCGACCGACAGGCCCTGGAGCATGCGCGCGAGCAGCAGCAGCACGGGCGCCAGCGTGCCGACATGCTCGTAGGTCGGCAGGATGCCGATCAGCAGCGAGCCGAAGCACATCATCAGCACCGAGATGACCATCGAGGTCCGACGGCCGACCCGGTCGGCGATGCGCCCGAACAGCCAGCCGCCGATCGGCCGCATGAAGAAGCCCACCGCGAAGATGCCGGCGGTCTGCAGGAGCTGACTGGTCGAATCGCCCTTCGGGAAGAAGGCCGGCGCGAAATAGAGCGCGAAGAACGCGTAGCAGTAGAAATCGTACCACTCGACGAGATTGCCCGACGACGAGCCGACGATCGCCCAGATCCGGCGCTTGCGGTCCGCGGCATCATCGAGGTCGCTCGGTGCGATACCGATCGTATCGTCGCGCGAGGCGGACATGGCGTCTCCGTCGATCAATCTTGGTGCCGGCCGAGGCCGGTCTCTTCTTGGTGCGGCGCGACGTTACAGGTGACGCGCCCGATCGCAAGACCGTGATCCGACTTAGCCGAGGACAGCGCGGGCGGGTGTCACCGGCCGCGCGTCCACGGTGCCGCGGGAGGGAACGGTTCGGCCCGGGGCCCCGTTGCGGGCCGGCGTGGGCGTCGGTGGCGTGCCGACCACGGCTGGAGAAGAGGCCATGAAGCGGATTCTGAGAGACACGGTCGCGGCGGCCATCGTCGTGGCCGGAGCGGCGACGGCGTTCGCGCAGGGCGGACCGGGCGGTGGCGGAGCGGGACCCGGTGGCGGCGGCGCTGGCGGTCCCGGCGGCGCGGCCGGCGCGGGCGCCGGTCCGGCCGGTGGCGGCGGCCCGGGCGGTGGCGCGGGCGGTGGGATGCGGGGCGGCGCCGGCGGGCCCGAGGGCGGGGCGATGCGCGGTCCCGGCGGTGCCGAGGGTGGGCCGCGCGGCGCCGAGCCCGGTGGGCCGGCGGGTCGCGGCGGCGAGGGACCGGGTCGCCCGGGCGGCGCGGCCGAGCGCAACGGACCGGCGGACCGGGGCGGCCCGGCCGCGAATCCCGGTGCGAGCGACCGCGGTGCGGGCGAACGCGGTGCCGGCGATCGGGGTGGCCGCGAGCCGGGTGCCGGACCCGAGCGGGGCAACCGCGACGCGGCCGGTCCCGAGCGCGGCGGTCGCGGTCCGGCCGGCGAACGGGACGGCCGTGCCGGTGCCCGCGACCGGGGCGCCGTCCGCGGCGCGGTCGGCCGCCTCGACACCCGTCAGCGGACCGAGTTCCGCAGCTCGATCACGCGTCTGGGCGTCTCGCCGCTCCGGGACGTGGCTTTCGGCTTGGCGATCGGCACCGCGATCCCGCGCTCGGTCAGGCTCCACAGGCTGCCGCCGGCGATCATCGAGCTAGTGCCGGAATACGAGGGCTACGATTTCGTCCTGGTCCGCGACGACATCGTGATCATCGATCCCGACACCTACGAGATCGTGGACGTGATCCCGGCCTGAGCGGGCGGTCACAAGAAGATCGGTGGGCCGGGCGGATCCTCTGCCCGGCGCCCTCTACCGCCCGCCGTCCAGGAGCTTCGACACCACGCGCGCCGTGTAGTCGACCATCGGCACGATCCGCGCGTAGTTCAGCCGGGTCGGACCGATCACGCCGACGACGCCCACGATCTTCTGCGAGCCGTCGCGGAACGGCGCCGCGATCAGCGAGGATCCGGACAGCGAGAACAGCTTGTTCTCCGAGCCGATGAAGATCCGCACGCCCTCGCCGCCCTCGGCTCGGGACAGGAGATCGATCACGTCCTTCTGGGTCTCCAGATCGTTGAACAGAAGGCGGATCCGCTCGAGATCCTCGACCGCGCGCAGGTCGTCGAGCAGGTTCGCCTGCCCGCGCACGATCAGCTGGCGGGCCTCCGTGGGGCCGACCGGCGTGGCGAGCCCGGCATCGACGAGGCGCTCGGTGATCGCGTCGAGCTCCCGCTTCATCGCCTTGCGGCCGGCCTCGATCTCGGCGCGCAGCGTGCCGAGGGTGCGGCCCTGCAGGCGCGCGTTGAGGAAGTTCGTCGCCTCCTGGAGGGCACCGGCCGGCAGGCCCGCCGGCAGGTCCACGAGGCGGTTCTCCACCGAGCCGTCGTCCGAGACGAGGATGACGAGGGCGCGGGCCGGATCGAGGCGCACGAACTCGATGTGCTTCAGGTTGACGTTCGCCTTGGTGGTCAGGACGACCCCGGCGCCCCGGGAGACGCCGGACAGCATGGTCGAGGCTTCGGCCAGGGCCGAGTCGAAGGTGTGACCCGAGGCGGCAGCGCGCATCTGCGCCTCGATGCGCGCCTGCTCGTCCTGGCTGACGTCGCCGAGCTCGAGCATCGCGTCCACGAAGAAGCGCAGGCCGAGCTCCGTCGGCAGGCGGCCGGCGGAGGTGTGCGGCGCGAAGATGAGGCCGGAATGCTCCAGATCCGCCATGACGTTGCGGATCGAGGCCGGCGACAGCGCCATCGGGAGGATGCGCGCGAGATTCCGGGAACCGACCGGCTCGCCGGTCGTGAGGTAGCTCTCCACGATCTGCCGGAAGATCTCCCGGGCACGCTCGTTGAGGGCGGCGAGCGCCTGCATCGCTTGGCCGTTCGAGAAGTTGGGACTGGGGTGTGTCACGGGGTCATCCTGTGGTCCGATCATGTCCAACCGTCCCGCGCGGATCAATCCGTACGGCGATGCTTGCCCGCGGTGGCGCGGCGGCCTAAGAGCCCGGCCCTCGACACTCTCGACAGAAGGGGCCCGCGATGCGGCCTTCCAAGCGTGCCGCCGACGAGTTGCGGCCCGTGAGCCTGGAGCGCGCGGTCTCGCGCTACGCCGAGGGCTCCTGCCTCGTCAGCTTCGGCAACACCCGGGTGCTCTGCACCGCGTCGCTGGAAGAGCGCGCGCCGCCGTGGCTGCGCGGTTCCGGCAAGGGCTGGGTCACGGCCGAGTACGCCATGCTGCCGCGTGCGACGCACGAACGCACCCGCCGCGAGGTCGGTTCCGGGAAGCCGTCGGGCCGGACCCAGGAGATCCAGCGACTGATCGGCCGTTCGCTGCGCGCCGTCACCAACCTCCCGGCCATGGGCGAGCGCCAGATCACGATCGATTGCGACGTGATCCAGGCCGACGGCGGCACCCGCACCGCCGCGATCACGGGCGCCTGGGTGGCGCTGCACGATTGCTTCGCCTGGATGCGGACCCGCTCGATCATCTCCGTCGACCCGCTGCGCGACCACGTCGCCGCCGTGTCGTGCGGCCTGTACAAGGGCGCACCGGTCCTCGACCTCGACTACGCCGAGGATTCGGCGGCCGAGACCGACGCCAACTTCGTGCTCACCGGCCGCGGCGGCATCGTAGAGGTGCAGGGCACCGCAGAGATGGAGTCCTTCACGCAGGAGCAGCTCCTCGAGCTCCTCGGCCTCGCCCGCGCCGGCACCGAGCGGCTGGTCGCCCTGCAGAAGGAGGCGATCGCGTGAGCCGCCGTCTGACCGGGAAGGTGGTCATCGCCACGCACAATGCCGGCAAGCTCGCCGAGATGCGCGACCTGCTCGCGCCGTTCGGGATCGAGGCGGTGTCGGCGGGCGAGCTCGGCCTGCCCGAGCCCGACGAGACCGGCACGATGTTCGCCGAGAACGCGGCGATCAAGGCGCGGGCGGCGGCCGACGCCACCGGGCTGCCGGCCTTCGCGGACGATTCCGGGCTCTGCGTCGACGCCCTCGACGGCGCGCCGGGCATCTTCTCGGCCCGCTGGGCCGGGCCGACCAAGGACTTCACCGGCGCGATGGCGCGGATCTTCGCCGAACTCGACCGGCGCGGGGCCGCCGAGCGCCGGGCGCACTTCGTGTCCGCCCTCGTGCTGGCTTGGCCGGACGGGCACACCGAGCTGTTCGAGGGACGGGTCTTCGGCGACCTCGTCGCCGCGAAGGGCTCCGCAGGCTTCGGCTACGACCCGATCTTCCGGCCGGACGGCCACGACCGCACCTTCGGCGAGATGAGCGCCGAGGAGAAGCACGGGGTCGACTGGCAGCAGGGGCGGGGCCTGTCGCACCGGGCGCGGGCCTTCGTCGAGCTGAGCCGCGCCTGCCTCGCGCCCGGCGCCTGATTGCCAAACGGCGCGCGGGCGCTCACATGCCCGCCATCATGTCATCGACCGGCCCGGACCATCCGACCCGCGACGCGGGCTTCGGGATCTACCTTCACTGGCCCTTCTGCGCCGCGAAGTGCCCGTACTGCGACTTCAACAGCCACGTCCGCCGCGCGGGCGTGGACGAGCCGCGCTTCCTGGCGGCCTTCCGCGCCGAGATCTCCCAAACCGCCGCCCGCACGCCGGGCCGGACCGTGACCAGCATCTTCCTCGGCGGCGGCACGCCCTCGCTGATGCAGCCCGCGACCGTGGCCGGGCTGCTCGACGCGGTGGGGGAGCATTGGGCGGTCGCGCCGGACGCGGAGGTGACCCTCGAGGCCAACCCGTCGAGCGTCGAGGCGGGCCGCTTCCAGGGCTACCGCGCCGCCGGGGTCAACCGGGTGTCGCTCGGGATCCAGGCCCTCGACGACGCCTCGCTGCGGACCCTCGGGCGCCTGCACGACACCGCGCAGGCGCTCGGCGCGATCGCCCTGGCGCAGTCGGCCTTCGCGCGGACCTCCTTCGACCTGATCTACGCGCGGCCCGGACAGACGCCGGACCTGTGGCGGGCGGAGCTTAGCGACGCGCTCGCGCGGGCCGCCGAGCACCTCTCGCTCTACCAGCTCACCATCGAGCCCGGGACGCCGTTCCACGGGCTCGCCGCCGCCGGCAAGCTGGTGACGCCGGACGACGAGGTCGGTCGCGCCCTCTACGACGTCACCCAGGAGCTCTGCGCGAAGGCCGGCCTCCCGGCCTACGAGATCTCGAACCACGCGCGGCCCGGTGCGGAATCGCGGCACAACCTGCTCTACTGGCGCTACGGCGAGTATGCCGGCATCGGTCCGGGCGCCCACGGTCGGCTCGTGACGGGCCGGGGCCGGGTCGGAACCGTGACGGAACGGTCGCCCGAGGCGTGGCTCGCCCGCGTCGAGGCCGAGGGCCACGGGATCGTCGAGACCGAGAGCCTCTCGGCCGCCGACCAGGCCGACGAGTTCCTGGTGATGGGCCTGCGCCTGCGCGAGGGGATCGATCCCGACCTCTACGCGGCGCTCAAGGGCCGGCCCCTGAACGGCAACCGCATCGGCATGCTGATCGGGGACGGCCTGCTCGAGCGGCTGCCGGGCGGCCGCATCGCCGCCACGGCGCGGGGGGCGCCGGTGCTCAACGCCCTGGTCGCCGAGCTCGCCGCCTGATCAGATCGCCGGCTTCGCGAGAACCCGGGGCGCCGGGCTGACGGGCGTCGCGGCGTTGTTGCGGATGTCGTAGACCGCGAGGGACCGCTCGCTCTGACCGTCCGGCCGGAACCGGAACGTCCCGTCGACGCCGGCGAAGCCCAGGCCGTTGGTCAGGGTGGTCTCGGCGAAGCGCTGCGAGCCGTAGCGCCGCGACAGGGCCGCGGCGAGCAGCACCGCGTCGTAGGCGAGCGAGGCCACCCGCGGCGGGACGGCGCCGAACCGGGCCTGGTAGCGCGCGCTGAAATTCGAGAAGCCGACGCGGTCCGGCGCGGCGAAGCGGCCACCCTGGAGGGCCGGCAGCGCGAACAGTGACGGCTCGTTCCAGAGGGCGGTGCCGAGGGGGCGCACCCGGGCCGGCGAGAAGCCCGCCTTCGTCAGCGCGGCCGCCACGGCGGGCATCGCGTCCGCGGTCTCGGGGATGAACAGCGCGTCGGCGGTGGCGCCGGGCCCGGTGATCACCCGCGCGAGCCGCTCGACCGCCGGGCCGGGCGCGCCGGCCGGGTAGCGCTCCACGGCGGCGACGCGCGCGCCCTTGCGGGCGACGACCTCCCGGAACGCCGCCTCGACGGCGTTGCCGTAGGCGGTCTCGGGGATCAGCGCCGCGAAGGACCTCTTCCCGCCCGCGACCGCGTCCTCGACCACGCGGTCCACCTCCGGCTGCGGCAGGAAGCTCAGCAGGTAGACGCCCTGGTTCGCCACGGTCGCGTCCGTGGAGAAGCCGATCACCGGCTTGCCGGCGGTCCTGGCGACGGCCGCGGCGGCCTGCACGCTGCCGGCGAAGAGCGGGCCGAGCACGATCTCGGCGCCCTGCCGCAGCGCCTCCTGGGTCGCCTCCCGGGCGCCGTCCGGACTGCCCCGGTCGTCCTCGACGATGAGCGTCAGGTCGGGCTGCTGGGCCTCGTCGTAGGCGAGCTGCGCCGCGTTGCGCATCGCGGCCCCCACGGTCGATCCCTGGCCGGTCAGCGGCAGCACCAGGGCGACCTTCACCGAGCCCGCCCCGATGCGCCCGCCGCCGCCCGCGGCCGGCATCGGCGGCGCCGCGGGCGCGGTGCCCGGCGCATCCGGCACGGCGGCCGGCGGTGACAGCTCGGCCTGCGGCCCGGTCGCGCGTCGCGCGAGGTCGCTGCCGACGCAACCGCCGAGCGAGAGCAGGATCGCGCAGAGCGCGGCGGTCTGGGCGGTGACACGCACGAGACGGTCCCGCGCGCTTGTCGGGCGCGCCATGGCGCGTACTCCTTCGGGCAGGCTCCGCAGCCTGACCGGCGGATTCTGAAATGTAAACGCGGCGGCGGGGACTTGCCCCCCGGCCACGCAGCCTCGCCGCGACGAGAGGCGACCAGTGTGGCAAGATCGCCGGTGATGACCCGCAGATTCGACGACCCGGGGGCCGCCGCCCCGACCCGAGCTCCGTCCCCGAAGCTCGCCCCCGACCGCCCGCGCAGCACGACCTTCACGGCCTTCGGCCTCGCGAGCGAGACCGAACCCCTGTCGCCGGGCCTGCACATCGTGGCGACGCCCATCGGGAACCTGCGCGACATCACGATCCGGGCGCTGGCGACCCTGGCGGCCGCCGACGCGGTCCTGGCCGAGGACACCCGCGTCACCCGGAACCTGCTGGCGCATTACGGGATCACGACGCCGCTGCTCGCCTATCACGAGCATTCCAACGACGCGGTGCGCGAGCGGATGGTGGCGCGGCTCACCGCCGGCGAGGCCCTGGCGCTGGTCTCGGATGCCGGGACGCCGCTCGTCTCGGATCCCGGCTACAAGCTGGTCCAGGCCGCCATCGAGGCCGGGATCGCCATCACGCCCGTCCCGGGGCCGTCCGCGGTGATGACCGCGCTGGTCGCGGCGGGCCTGCCGACCGACCGGTTCTTCTTCGAGGGCTTCCTGCCGCAGAAGGCCGGTGCGCGGCGCAACCGCCTGGAGGCGCTGATCCAAGTTCCCGGCACGCTGGTCCTGTTCGAGTCGCCGCATCGCCTGCCCGACATGCTGGCCGACGCCGCCGCGGTGCTGGGTCCGGAGCGGCCGGCGGCCGTGACCCGCGAGCTGACCAAGCTCTACGAAACCATCCGGCGCGATACGTTGGGCAGCCTGAGCGCGCGCTTCGCCCAGGAGGGACCGCCGAAGGGGGAGATCGTGGTGATCATCGGTGCGGCGACGGCGCCGGAGCGCAGCGCGGATTCGGATGCCGCCCTCGACGCCCTGATCCTGGCGGCGCTGGAGCGGCACTCGATCAAGGATGCCGCCAGCCTCGTGTCCGACGAGACCGGTCAGCCGCGGCGCCTCGTCTACACCCGCGCGCTGGCGCTGGCGCGGGACCAGGGATGACCGGGGCCGTGCCGGACAGGGCCGGCCGACGCCGCGCCGCCTACCGGCTCGGCCACCGCGCCGAGTGGCTGGCGCTCGCCGCGCTGATGCTCAAGGGGTACTGGCCGATCGGCCGGCGCGTGAGCGTCGCGGGCGGCGAGATCGATCTCGTCGTCCGGCGCTGGAAGACCGTCGTGTTCGTGGAGGTGAAGGCGCGGGCGCGCCGCGACGATGCCCGGGAGGCGATCGACGCCGCCAAGCGGCGGCGGTTCTCCCGCGCGGTCCGCGCCTGGATCGGACGCAATGCGTGGTGTGCCGGGTCGACGTTCCGGGCCGACGCCGTGTTCGTCGGATCCCGCACCTGGCCCGCCCATGTCGAGGGGGTCTTCACCATCGAGGGTCTGTGACGGGCGGCCCGTGACCGCCGGAGCCGACGCGCCGGGTCTCAGTCCCGGGCGGCGCGGATCGCCCCGATCAGGGTCCGCTTCAGGTCGGCCTGGCTGAACGGCTTCTGGACGACGGGCCTGTCGCGGAACGGCTCGCGGATGCCGGCACCGCCGTAGCCGGTCGAGAAGACCAGCGGCAGGTCGCGCTTGGCGATGGCCTCGGCCACCGGGTAGATCGGCTCACCCGCCACGTTCACGTCGAGAATGGCGACCTCGAACGCTTCCTGCGACGCCATCTCCAGCGCCGAGGACAGCCGCGCGGCCGGCCCGACCACGGCGCAGCCGAAATCGAGGAGCATGTCCTCCAGCAGCATCGAAATCGCGGCCTCGTCCTCGACGACGAGAACACGGACGCCGTTGAGGACGTCGTCGTTGGGGTCAGCAATCACGCCGGGCCGTCTTCCCTTCGAATGCCCCCGTCGCCGGGGATCTTGCCATGCGGCTGGTCACGCCTTGCGCACCGCGTGAGCAGCGTCCGGACGGGTGAACGCGGCCCGAGGGTCAGCCCGCGAGACAACCTGAGGCGTCGCCCGTAATGCGCAATGTGTCAAGCGTTCCCGGCCCGTTCCGACACCCAGACCGGGCGCTATGTTAACCGATGATACATTTTTGTGCGGGCGGCTTCGCGCGGGCGTATGCGAGTGTCGCCGCGCGGCCGTTCAGTCGTCCTTGAACGTGACCTTGGCGCCCCGTGTCACATGCGCGGCGAGGTCGCGGGCGTTCCAGTTGGTCAGGCGGATGCAGCCGTGGGACTCCGTCTTCCCGACCTTCTCGGGCTCCGGCGTCCCGTGGATCCCGTAGCTCGGGATCGCCAAGTCGATCCAGACCAGGCCGACCGGGTTGTTGGGCCCCGACTGGATGGTGAATTTGTGCTGCGCCTTCACGCCCTTGAACGCGTATTTCGGGTTGTAGGTGTAGTCCGGGTCGAACGCGACGCCCTTCACCTTGGTCTCGCCGCTCGGGGCCGGCTTCTCGGCACTGCCGATCGACGCGGGGTAATAGGCCACGAGCTTCCCGTCGGCGCCGTAGGCGCGGACGTCGCGGCTCGACTTGTCGACCTCGATGCGTTCGACCTTCGGCTCCTGGGGTAGATCCTTGGCCTTCGGCTTGTCCGTGCCCATCGGGTCCACCGCCGCGACCGCGATGGTCGTGCCGGCCTTGTCGAGGGGCTTGCCGGGATTGAGCGCGCTCACGAGGTCGCGGCTCATGTGGAAGCGCTCGGCCAGCATCTCGCGGGGATTGGTGTAGCCCATCGACTTGAGCTCGGCCTGCTCCTCCATCTTGGGCGGGATCCGCTCGACATAGGGGCCCGCGGCGTCGGCCTCGGAGAGCGTGTAGTCAGTGACGGCGGGCTTGTCGCTGGTCGCCTGGAGCTTGTCCCAGATCTCGGGCGTCAGGTCCTCGCCGGCGGGAAGCCCCTGGGCCACCGCGAAGGCCGAGAGGGCGTGCCGGTAATTGTCGCCCTTCCGGCCGTCGATCGCTCCGGGATAGAAGCGCGCGCGATCGAGCAGCACCTGGGCTTTGACGATCAGCGGATCGGGCTTGTCGTCCGACGACTTGGCCCGACGGGCCTTCGCGTCGGACTTCGTCCCCTCGCTCTTCCCGACGCCTGCCTGCGCCAGGGTCGCGGCGTTCACCGCCTCGGCGGTCAGCGCCGGCGGCTGGGCGGTCTCAGCCTTCCGGCCCTTCCCGGTCCGGGCAGCCGCACCATGCGCGGCCAGACAACTCGCCAGGAGAGCCACGCAGACCGGCCGCCAAGGTTTCGGGATCATCGCCGTCGTCATTCCGGGGAGCGGACGCGCTCTCGAGCCGAGAAATGCCGGACCTGCGGGAACGTTCCACCCGGTTCTACTGGCACAGGCGGTGACCGCCGTTACGCTCGCGCTCGTCGAGGTGGAAATGGTTGGCGTGGGCGGCGTTCGAGCCCGGGCCGAGGACGGTGCGGAAGAAGCCGCAGGCCTTGGCGCGCACCGCGCCGAGGAACTGTGCCTCCTCGGAACCGTCCGGCATCGCCTTGACGGGGATGCTCGCGCGTCCCGCGAAGGCGAAGCCCATGATGTCGGCGGCGTTGGCGAAGGCGTGCTCGCTGAGCTTGGCGTCGACGTCGTGGTTCTGTCCCCGGCAGACATAGGAGCCGCCGAGTTCGAGCGCGATCAGCGGGTGCTTCAGCGTTCGATCGGCCTCGATCTGCACCTCCGTGACCCAGCGCGCCAGCGCCTCGGCGGTCCGGCAGGTCAGCGTGGCGCCCTGCGGCAGCACCACCCCGTCGGCGAACTTCGTCACCTTGAGCGGCAGCGGCGCGGTGCACTGGCCTTCGGAGATCGCCGGCAGCGGCTCGAACTCGACCCCGAGACGCTTGAGGCGCGTCCGGCAGGCGGAATCGTCCGGCGGTGTCACCTTGAGCGCCAGGGCGGCCGCGCCCGACAGCTCGGGCGGCCGCGCGGGCGGCGCTGGCGGCGGTGAGGGGATCTCGGGCTTCGCTGTCTCCTTCGCGCTTTCCTTCGGAGCTTCCTTCCCGGCTTCCTGCCCGGACTCCGGCGGCTTGTCCCGGCCATTCTCCCTCGAAGGCTCTCGGGCCAAGTGCTTGCCCGGCTCCTTGCTCGGCTCCTTGCTCGGCTCAGCCGCGGCAGGTTTCAGCTCGGGCGGCCGCGCCGGCGGCGTCGGTGGCGCCGGCTCGGCGACGGGCGGCTTCAGCGCCTCGGGGCGCTCCGGCGGCAGCGGCGGGGGCGTCGGCACCGTGGCCGCCGGCGTCTCGACGGCGCCGACCGGCGTGGCCGGGAGGGCGAGCCCCGCGGCGAGGGCGCCGCCCGCCAGGAGCGTCGCGGATCGGAGGATCGACAGGCTGCGTCCCGGCATGGGGCCTCGAAGCGTGGGCGTTGGCCTCTACAACGGGCGAGACGCCATTCGGATCGCCCGGACCCGGTTGACGGCCGCGCCGATCGGACCACTGTCTTCCGGATCGCGCCGGCACACCCCATGTCGGCGCACCTGCGGCGCGGACGATCGCGCCGTCGCGTGGACGTCGAGATCGAGGACTGCATGTCGGACGCAGCTGATGCCGGGCTCCCGAGCCTGCCGCCGGACAATCCCTTCCGCGAGGCGCAGTGGAGCACCCCGCACGGCCTCCCGCCGTTCGAGCGGATCCGGCCGGAGCACTACCGGCCCGCGTTCGACGCCGCCCTGGCGGCGCACGATTCCGAGATCCGCGCCATCGCGAGTGAGTCCGCTCCCGCCACCTTCGGCAACACCGTCGAGGCGATGGAGCGGGCCGGCCTCGCCCTCGAGCGCGTCGCCGGCGTGTTCTACAACCTGACAGGCAGCCACACGAACCCCGAGCTGCAGGCCATCGAGCGGGAGATCGGGCCGAAGCTCGCCCGGCACGGCAGCGCCATCTACCTCAACCCCGAGCTCTGGGCCCGGATCTCGGCGATCGACGCCGAGGGCCTGAGCGCGGAGCAGCGCCGGGTCCTCGACCGGTACCGGATCCGCTTCCGCCGCTCGGGTGCGGATCTCGGGCCCGAGGACAAGGCCCGCATCGCCGAGATCGCGGCGCGCATGTCGGAGCTCGGGACCACGTTCAGCCAGAACCTCCTGGCCGACGAGAGCAGCTTCACCCTGCCGCTGCAGGGCGAGGAGGATCTGGCCGGCCTGCCGCCGTTCCTGCGGGCCGCGGCCGAGAGCGCCGCGAAGGAGCGCGGCCTCGACGGGCACGTCATCACCCTGTCCCGCTCGCTGATCGAGCCGTTCCTGGTCTGCTCGACCCGGCGCGACCTGCGCGAGCGCGCCTACGCGGCCTGGACGCGGCGCGGCGAGAACGGCGGCGCGACCGACAACCGGGCGATCATCGCGGAGATCATCCGGCTGCGCGCCGAGCGGGCGCGGCTCCTCGGCTTCGAGAGCTTCGCCCATTTCGCCCTCGACGACACGATGGCGGCGAGCCCGGACGCGGCGACCGGGCTGCTGCGGGACGTGTGGACGCCGGCCCGCGCGCGGGCGGCGGAGGAGCGCGACCGTCTCCAGGCCACCATCCAGGCGGAGGGCCACAACTTCGCCCTCCAGGCGCACGATTGGCGGCACTACGCCGAGAAGGTGCGGCGCGCCGAGCACGACCTCGACGAGAGCGAGATCAAGGCGTACCTGCCGCTGGAGCGGATGATCCAGGCGGCGTTCGACACGGCCTCGCGGCTGTTCGGTCTGACCTTCACGGAACTCGCCGACGTGCCGCGCTACCATCCCGATGTCCGGGTCTGGCGGGTCGGCAATCCCGATGGGTCCGAGGTCGGCCTGTTCCTGGGCGACTACTTCGCCCGCGCCTCGAAGCGGTCTGGCGCCTGGATGAGCGCCTTCCGCTCGCAGGAGCGCCTGAACGGGACGGTCACGCCGATCATCGTCAACGTCATGAACTTCGCCAAGGCGCCGGACGGCGAGGCGACGCTGCTGTCCTTCGACGACGCGCGCACCCTGTTCCACGAGTTCGGCCACGCCCTGCACGGGCTGCTCTCGGACGTGACCTACCCGCTCCTGTCGGGGACGGCGGTGTCGCGCGACTTCGTGGAGCTGCCCTCGCAGCTCTACGAGCACTGGCTGGAGCAGCCGGAAGTCCTGCGGACCCACGCGCGCCACCATCGCACGGGCGAGCCCATGCCCGACGCCCTGCTGCGGAAGCTGCTCGCCGCGCGGACCTTCAACCAGGGTTTCGCCACCGTGGAGTACACGTCCTCGGCGATCGTCGACATGACCCTGCACCTCTCGGCGGAAGGCGAGGGCGGTCTCGACGTGCCCGCCTTCGAGGCCGAGGCGCTGCGGCGGATCAGCATGCCGGCCGAGATCAGCATGCGGCACCGGACGCCGCACTTCGCCCACATCTTCTCTGGGGACGGCTACGCCGCCGGATACTACAGCTACCTCTGGTCTGAGGTGCTGGACGCGGACGCGTTCGACGCGTTCCGCGAGGCCGGCGACATCTTCGATCCGGAGACGGCGAAGCGGTTGCGGACCTTCGTGTACGGGGCCGGCAATTTGCGCGACCCGCGCGAGGCCTACACGGCCTTCCGCGGGCGGATGCCGAGCATCGAGCCGATCCTGAAGAAGCGCGGGCTGGCGGCCTGAGCCACGGGCGTGCGGTAAGGGTTTCGTAAACAAACGTCCTTAACGAACGCTTGCAGCGCGAGGCCGCGTGCGGAGTTCGGGGCGATGACGAAGATCGAAGCCAAGCAGGGCGTTTCCCAGGGCATCTCGCCGGCCGACCTGCTCAAGGCCGCGGTGACCGGCAAGACCGACGCCGCGGCCGCCGGGACCGAGACCGCGGCCTCGCCGGCTGGCGGGAAGTTCGCGCTGGCGTCGCTGGCGCGCCTGGATCCGAAGCGGTTCGCGATCCCGGGGGCTGCCCTCGCGCTGGGCGTCCTCCTGGGCGGGGGCGTGATGGCGCTCTCCCGCCCGGCCTCGGTCCGGCCCGACGCGCTCGCGGCCCTCGAGACGACGCTCGATGCCGGCCGCACCGAGACCGTGCGCCTCGCCGCCGACATCGCGCAGCTCCACACCGTGCTCGCCGACCTGCGCGCCTCGACCGACGTGGCGCGGAAGGAGGCGGCCAGCCGCAGCACCGCCCTCGGCGAGCGCCTGGCGCTGGTCGACAAGAGCCTGAACGGCAAGGTCACAACCCTCGGCGAGCGGCTCGAGCAGGTCGAGCGCGACCACAACACCCGCCTCAGCGGCCTCGCCGCGCAGCTCGACCGCCGCGCGGCCGCGACTCCGGCCGCCGCGAAGGCGGAGCCGACCCAGACCGGCAGCATCGGCGAGCCCGCCCGCGCCGCCGAGGCGAAGCCCGAGGTCAAGGTCGCGGACGCCAAGGTGAGCGAGCCCAAGCAGAAGCCGGCCGCGTCCGACAAGCCTCCGGTGATCGAGGGCTGGGCCCTGCGGGACGTCTACGAGGGCACCGCGATCCTGGAGAACCGCCGGCGCCGCCTCGTCGAGGTCGCGCCCGGCGACGTCATCCCGGGCGTCGGCCGCGTCGAGGGCGTCGAGCGCCACGGTCGGGAATGGGTGGTGGTGACCCGCCAGGGCCTCGTCACCGCGCAGGCTTGGTAGCCCTCAGCGGCCCGTGAACCCGGTCGGCGCCAGCTCGCCGGGCGCGATCGGGAAGCGCGGCTCGATCGTCATCGGATCGGCCAGGGCCGCCGCGCGCTCCGCGCGCCTGCGCCCGTGCCGCAGGGCCCGGGTCTGCGCCGCGCGGGTCGGGTGCAGGATGGCAGCGAGCAGGGACTGCCCTTCGAACTCGCTGTCCAGGTTCTTGGCTTCGAAGACGGGCATGGCCGGCCTGCTTGAGTGCGGTGCCGGACACTGCCGAAGGCGTCGATCCGGGCCACATCCCCAATAACGGGGATCGCGTGGACAGGTTCCGTCAAGCTTTCGCTCCGCAACCTCTTTTTTACTTTCGTCCAGGCGTCACCCGAATGCAGTGCGGCCGCGCACACCGGCCCGCGGTCAGACGAACTGGTTCAGCCCCGGGATCGATCCGATAATCGGGCCCATCGCGTCCTCGCCGACCTTCTCGCGGCCGAAGGCGAACAGCTCTTGTCCGAGGGGCTGCATCTGACCCATCGGCACGCCGGCGGCCATCAGCTTCTGGCCGAGCGCCATGACGCCGCCGCCGCCCATCATGCCGCCGAGCATGCCCATCAGGCCGCCGCCGCCGCTCTCGCCGGCATTCGACTCGGCGATCAGCGCCTCGGAGCCCGGCAGCGCCGCCAGGAGCTGGCCGACCTCGGCCGCGGGCCCTTCCTTCTGCAGGAAGGCCAGGATGTGCCCGATGGCGGTCTGAGCGGTCGCGGCGTCGAGCCCAGTGCGGGTGGTGACGCGGGCGAGCAGTTCTTCCATGGTGATGATCTCTTCGGAACGCTTCCAGACGTCCTTCGACTCTGAGGCGTCGGAAATCAAGCGCGCGGCATCGCTTCCCAGGAAAACTCCCCGGTTACAGCGGGCACGGTGCCGCAGCGCGCGACCTCGCCAAGGGCCGCCCCTTCCGGTAGACCCTCGGTCAGTCTTGAACCGTTCCAGGCCGCCGGGCCGGGTGATCCAGGGAGTTGCCGGACCATGCGGGTCGGCCTGTTCGTGCCGTGCTACGTCGACGCCTTCGAGCCGGAGGTCGGGATCGCCACGCTGGAGCTCCTCGAGCGCCTGGGCTGCACGGTCGAGTACCCGTTCGACCAGACCTGCTGCGGCCAGCCGATGACCAACACCGGCTGCCACGCCGAGGCCGCCGCGACCGAGGCGCTGTTCGTCAAGAACTTCTCCGGCTTCGACTATATCGTCGCCCCGTCGGGCTCCTGCGTTCACCAGGTGCGCGAGCACCTGACGGCGATCCCGCAGACCGACGAGGTCCGGCACGTCCGCGCCAGCACCTACGAGCTCGTGGAGTTCCTGCACGACGTGCTGAAGGTCGAGGACCTGCCCTGGGCGAACTTCCCCCACAAGGTCGCCTATCACACCAACTGCAACGCCCTGCGCGGCATCCACCACGCGCGGCCGACCGAGCTGGTGAAGCCCTACTACTCGAAGCCCCTCGACCTGCTGCGCCTCGTGAAGGGGGTCGAGCTCGTCGACCTCGCCCGGCCTGACGAGTGCTGCGGCTTCGGCGGCACCTTCTCGGTGTTCGAGCCCGCCGTCTCGGCCAAGATGGGCTACGACAAGGTCGCCGATCAGAACCGGGCCGGGGCCGCCTACGTCGTCTCGGCGGATTCCTCCTGCCTCATGCACCAGAAGGGCTGCGCCGAACGGCTCGGCTTGCCGCTCAAGTACATCCACATCGCGCAGGTGCTGAACGGAGCCGCCGCATGAGCGCCGAGGACCTCAACCCCCGCGAGCGCGAAGGCGTCATCCACCCCGAGGTGCGGGCCGGCCACGACGAGAGCGAGCGGGCGCCGGACGGCCGGCGTCTCCAGCACGCGGAAGCCGCCTCGAAGCCGATCCGCGCCCCGCAGACCCGGGAGCCGCAGCCGCGCGGCGCGAAGATCCGGGGCGACCGGCCGATCAACCAGTCGGAGGCCGCCGAGCGCTTCCTCGCGGCGCCGCTGCACCAGGCCGCCCACGACGAGCGCCTCTGGGACCTGCGCAAGAAGCGCGACGCCTCCGCGCACGGCATCCCGGAGTGGGAGGAGCTGCGCGAGCTCGCCTCGCAGATCAAGACCCACACGCTGAGCCACCTCGACCGGTACCTCGAGCAGTTCGAGGCGGCCGCGAAGGCCAACGGCGTCCACGTCCACTGGGCGAAGGACGGCGCCGATCACAACCGGATCGTGCTGGACATCCTGCGGAGCCACGGCGCGAAAACGCTGGTGAAGTCGAAGTCGATGCTCACCGAGGAGTGCGGCTTCCGCCACCACATGGCGGCCAACGGCATCGAGGTCATCGAGACGGATCTCGGCGAGCGGATCCAGCAGCTCGACAACGAGGAGCCGAGCCACGTCGTGGCGCCGGCCGTCCACAAGACCCGGATGGACGTGGCCGAGGTCTTCGCCAAGACGCTCGGCACCGATCCGGACAACGACGACGCGCACTACCTCGCCGAGAGCCAGCGCGAGACCACCCGGCCCTACATCCTGAAGGCCGATGCCGGCATGACCGGATGCAACTTCGCGATCGCCGAGACCGGCACGGTCGTGACCTGCACCAACGAGGGCAACGCCGACCTGTCCGGCAACGTGCCGCCGCTGCAGATCCACTCCATCGGCATCGAGAAGATCATCCCGAAGGTCGAGCACCTCGGGGTGTTCATCCGCCTGCTGTCGCGCTCGGCGCTGGGCTCGCCGATCACCCAGTACACCTCGCATTTCCGCGGCCCCCGCGCGGGCACCGAGATGCACATGGTGCTGGTCGACAACGGCCGCTCCGAGCGCCTCGGCATGGAGGAGTTCTGGACCTCGCTGAAATGCATCCGCTGCGGCGCCTGCATGAACACCTGCCCGGTCTACCGGCGCTCGGGCGGCCTCTCCTACGGCGCGACCTATTCGGGGCCTATCGGGCTGATCATCGATCCGACCTTCAACAAGCGGAAATACTCGACGCTGCCGTTCTCCTCGACGATGAACGGCTCCTGCACCAACGTCTGCCCGGTGAAGATCAATATCCACGAGCAGATCTTCGCGTGGCGGAAGGTGCTGGTCGAGGAGCACCAGATCCCGGCGCTCAAGCAGGGCATGATGAAGGCCGCGGGCGCCGTGCTCTCGCGCCCGGCCGCCTACCGGGCGGCGATCGGCGCGGCGGATTCCGCCCTGAAGGTCCTGCCGCGCTTCGCGGTCTACAACCCGCTCAACACCTGGGGGAAGAAGCGCGAGATGCCCGACGCGCCGCGCCAGACCTTCCACGCCTGGTACAAGCAGAACCGTATGAAGGACACGGGTCGATGAGCGCCCGCGACGCGATCCTCGACGGCATCCGCAGGAACCGGCCGGCCGGCGACTTCCCGCTGCCGGAGGTGCCGCTGTTCGCGCCGCTGGTCGGCCAGGACCTGGTCGCCGAGTTCGGCGAGCGGCTGAAGCGCATGGGCGGCCGCGTGGCCGAGCCCGGTGCCGGCGACGTGTTCGCGGGCGTGCGCGAGCGCCTCGACGCCGCCAAGGTTATCGCCTCCGCGGTGCCGGAGCTGACCGGCAACCGCGACCTGCGGAGCGTGCGCGCGCCCCAGGAGGTCGAGGACGTGGACGTGGCGGTGGTCCGCGCGGTGTTCGGCATCGCCGAGACCGGCTCGGTGCTGTTCACGCAGGACCAGCTGATCGTCAACGCCGTCGCCTATCTCGCGCAGCACCTCGTCGTGCTGCTCGACCCGGCCGACATCGTGCCGAACGTGCAGGCGGCCTACCGCCGGCCGGAATTCGGCCGCTCGGCCTACGCGGTGCTGCATACCGGCCCGTCGGCCACCGCCGACATCGAGGGCGTCCTCATCCACGGCGCGCAGGGCGTGCGCTCTCTGACGGTGGTGCTGCTCCCAAGGGATGCCGCCGAGCGCGGCTGAGAGCGGCTCCATCGCTTCAGCCGTCTTTGCGAGTGGAGCGAAGCAGTCCAGGGACGCCCTATGCCCGGCGATGTCGCGCCGCCCTGGCTCGCTTCGCTCCGCTCGCGATGACGGTGGCGCCGTCCGACGCACGCGGCGCCCCCGTCTCGCCCGCGCCCCCCGATCGAGCCGGAACCGACGGTCGGGCGCGCCCCTTGCTTGGACGGCGGATGGGCCGTCATCCGGCAAGGAGATCCGATGCGCTACACCCTCGGTTGCAGCCTGTCCTACAACATCCTCTCGGACACCACCTTCATCTTTAATCTGGAGGTGGCGAAGCTGAAGAGCGTCGAGATCCTGAGCGAGAGCCTGGTCCTGACGCCGAACCTCAAGCGCGATCTCTACACGACCCCCGATCTCCAGAACCGCTATCTCGCGGTCAACGTCCCGACCGGTCAGTTCGCGCTGGAGTACAATGCCGAGGTCGACCTGACCGTGCACCGGGCCGACCCGGCGACCGTCAACGAGACGCCCATCGGGCAGCTGCCCCTCGACATCCTGCCGTTCCTGCTGCCGAGCCGGTTCGTCTCCTCGGACCGGCTGACGCCCTTCGCGCTCGCCGAGTTCGGGGCGCTCCCCAAGGGCCACGCGCGCGTGAACCAGATCTGCAACTGGATCCACGACCACATCGCCTACCAGCCCGGCTCCAGCGACGGCGAGACGACCGCCCACGAGTCGCTCCTGAAGCGCGCCGGCGTCTGCCGCGACTTCGCGCATATCGGCGCCGCCTTCTGCCGGGCGCTCGGGATCCCGGCCCGGTTCGTGAGCTGCTACGCCCACGGCCTCGTCCCGAGCGACTTCCACGCGGTATTCGAGGCCTATCTGGACGGGCGCTGGTGGCTGTTCGACGCCACCCGGCAGGCCGACCTCGACGGGCTGGTGCGAATCGGCGTCGGGCGCGACGCCGCGGAGATCGCCTTCTCGACGCCCTTCGGCAACATGCAGCCGGTCAATCAGCAGGTCCGGATCCAGCGCGCGGACGGGCAGGGCAGCCCGATGCCGCGCACGGTGGACGCCATCTCGACCGAGATCCCGGCGCCGCACGCCGGAGCGGCCTGAGCGCGGATCCGGCCGGGATCACGTCGTCCTGTGATCCCGTGATCCCGGCCGCGCCGCCGCGAAGCGGGTGCCGGTGCAGGACGCCCGATCCCGGCCTGCGTCGGCGAAGAGCGGCACACGGGCTCCATTCGATCAGGCCCGCGACGCCGCCACGGACGCGCGCCGGACCCGCCGTTCCGCGCGAGCGAGGACCGCGCGGCGCGCAAGCAGATTGGCGCGCCGGACCTGCCGCGGCGGCGGCGCGACATGTCGTTCTGCCCGTCGGTCGGCGTATTGCCGGCGCAGGTCCCGCATAGGGATAGTGATACAGCGACTTTCCGGGTGCCGGATTGCCGCGTCCCGCCCGGATCGCGGCCGGGAGATCCTCGGCTTGCCCGAAGACAAGTTGCGTCTCGACGAAGCGTCTCGTCAGCGCCGCGCCATTGTCCTTCATCTTGTCGTCGCCGCCGAAATGGCCGCAAGCGTGGCTGTGGCGGGGTCGCAACACCGTAAAACGATCCCCGCTCCGCCCCGAGACCTGCCCGTAAACGCCGCGATCCCGCCATAGTCCGGGCCCACCTCAACATCCGCGGTAAACGGCAAATTCGACAACGGTTTACCGTTCGGAAACGAGGACTTCCCGAGCACGCGGACGGATCTCCCGGCGCCTCGCGAACGGCGACGCGCCGCGGTTCAACGCACCCTCGGGATCGGCTGCGAAGGCTTGGTCTGAAGTCATGGTGACGCGTTTGAACGACAAGTCGAAGCTGCCGAGTCGCCACGTCACGGAGGGGCCCGACCGCGCCCCGCACCGCTCCTACCTCTACGCCATGGGCCTGACCCGTGAGCAGATCCACCAGCCGCTGGTGGGTGTCGCCTCCTGCTGGAACGAGGCCGCGCCCTGCAACATCTCGCTGATGCGCCAGGCGCAGGCGGTGAAGAAGGGCGTCGCCGCCGCCAACGGGACGCCGCGCGAGTTCTGCACGATCACCGTCACCGACGGCATCGCCATGGGCCATGGCGGCATGCGCGCGTCGCTGCCGTCGCGCGAGGTCATCGCCGACTCGGTCGAGCTGACCATGCGCGGCCACGCCTACGACGCCCTCGTGGGCCTCGCGGGCTGCGACAAGTCGCTGCCCGGCATGATGATGGCGATGGTCCGGCTGAACGTGCCCTCGATCTTCATCTACGGCGGCTCGATCCTGCCCGGCTCGTTCCGCGGCAAGCCCGTGACCGTCCAGGACCTGTTCGAGGCGGTCGGCAAGGTCGCCGTCGGCGACATGAGCCTCGAGGACCTCGACGAACTGGAGCAGGTCGCTTGCCCGTCGGCCGGCGCCTGCGGCGCGCAGTTCACCGCCAACACCATGGCGACCGTCTCCGAGGCGATTGGCCTGGCGCTGCCCTACTCGGCCGGCGCCCCGGCCCCCTACGAGATCCGCGACAAGTTCTGCGCCACGGCCGGCGAGAAGGTGATGGAGCTCCTGGAGAAGCGCATCCGCCCGCGCGACATCGTCACCCGCAAGGCGCTGGAGAACGCCGCCACGGTGGTGGCGGCCTCGGGCGGCTCCACCAACGCGGCGCTGCACCTGCCGGCGATCGCCCACGAGTGCGGCATCGAGTTCACCCTGTTCGACGTGGCCGAGATCTTCCGGCGCACGCCCTACATCGCCGACCTGAAGCCCGGCGGGCGCTACGTCGCCAAGGACATGTTCGAGGTCGGCGGCATCCCGCTGCTGATGAAGACGCTCCTCGACCACGGCTTCATGCACGGCGACTGCCTGACGGTCACCGGCCGCACCATCGCGGAGAACATGGACCGGGTGACCTGGAACCCGGACCAGGACGTGGTCTACCCGGCGAACCGGCCGATCACCCCGACCGGCGGCGTCGTCGGCCTCAAGGGCAACCTCGCCCCCGAGGGCGCGATCGTGAAGGTCGCCGGCATCCCGGCCGAGAAGCAGGTCTTCACCGGCCCGGCCCGCGTGTTCGACGGCGAGGAGGCCTGCTTCGCGGCCGTGCAGGCCCGCAGCTACGAGGAAGGCGACGTCCTCGTGATCCGCTACGAGGGCCCGCGGGGCGGCCCCGGCATGCGCGAGATGCTGTCGACCACCGCGGCCCTCTATGGCCAGGGTATGGGCGACAAGGTCGCGCTGATCACCGACGGGCGCTTCTCGGGCGCGACCCGGGGCTTCTGCGTCGGCCATGTCGGACCCGAGGCCGCCGTGGGCGGCCCGATCGGGCTGCTGCGCGACGGCGACGTGATCACCCTCGACGCGATCCAGGGGACGCTCAGCGTCGCCCTGTCGGACGCGGAGCTGGCCGAGCGGCGCAAAGCCTGGACCGCGCGGCCCAACACCGCGACCTCCGGCTACCTCTGGAAATACGCGCAGGGCGTCGGCCCGGCCCTGTACGGCGCCGTCACCCATCCGGGAGGTGCCAAGGAGACGCAGAGCTATGCGGACGTCTAGGACTGACCTCAGCCGGCGCAGGGCGTCGGCCGGGGCCGATCCCGGTCGGTTCCGGTCCGTCGGCCGGCTCGCGGTCGCGACCTGGGCGCTCGCCCTGGTCGCGCTGCCGGTCGCGCCGTCGCGCGCCCTCGACGCCAATGTCCGCACGCCCGTGCAGGTCCCGGTCGCCGACAAGAGCTACCGCTCGGCCAAGGACGCGCTGCGCGCCGGCATGCGCGAGTACAATGCCGGCGACAAGCAGGGCGCCGCCCGCGCGCTGGAGTACGCGGCCGGCCAGGGCCACGCCCTTGCGCTGTGGAAGCTCGGCCGGATGTACGCCGACGGCGACGGCGTCCCGCACGACGACCTGAAGGCGTTCGAGTTCTTCTCGCGGATCGCCGACGCCAGCACCGATGACGGGCCCGATCCGCAGAACTCGGCGGTCCTGGGCAGCGCCTTCACGGCTCTGGGCACCTACTTCCTGGAGGGGATCAAGGGCACCTACGTGCGCCCCAATCCCGAGCGCGCCTACGACATGTTCAACTACGCGGCGTCCTACTACGGGGACCCCAACGCGCAGTACAATCTCGCCCGGCTCTACCTCGACGGCACCGGCGTCGAGGCCGACCCGCGGCAGGCCGCGCGCTGGTTCAACCTCGCCGCCGAGAAGGGCCACCACCCGGCGCAGGCGCTGCTCGGCGACATGCTGGTCAACGGCCTGGGCGGCATCCCGGTCCAGCGGGTGCGCGGCCTGATGTGGCTCTCGCTCGCGCGGGAAGGTGCCGAGAGCCGCAAGGACGACTGGATCGTCGCCCTCTACGAGAAGAACTGGGCGGCCGCCAGCGAGGACGACCGCGCCGAGGCGCAGACGCAGCTCCAGACCGTGGGCTCGATCCGCAAGCGGCGCTGAGCCGCCCTCGACTGTGCAAGCGGCGCTGAGCGGCCTCAGCTCTTCGCCGCGGCGATCGCCGCGGTGAAGGACGGCCGCTCCAGCGTCGCCGCGACCCAGTCGGCGAGCTTCGGCCACCGGGCGCCGTCGACCGCGACCTTGGCCAGCCGCAGGTTGTGAAACGGCGCCGCCACGGCGATGTCGGCGATGCCGAACCGGCCGCCGACGAGGTAGGGCCCGTCGATCTGCGATTCGAGGTAGTCGAACAGCGGCGGCAGAGCCGTGTCGACGGTCCGCTGCGCCAGGGCCTCGTCGCCCTCGACCTTGAACAGGCGGGGCTTGAGGAAGCGCTCGACGAACGGCACCAGCACCTGCCGGGTCAGCTCGCACTCGCCGAACTTGTCGAACCAGCGGGCGCGGGCGGCGTCCCGCGCGTCCTCGGGGATCAGCGCGGGCGCCGGGTGCAGCCGCTCGAGATAGTCCACGATGGCGCTCGAATCGGCGAGGCGATACCCGGCATCCTCCATCGCGGGGATCTTCCCCATCGGGCTCGCCGCCCGGAAGCCGGGATCCTGCGCGTGGAAGCCGACCGGGCGGTGTTCGAAGGCGACGCCCTTCTCGTAGAGCGCCGCGAGCACCTTGCGCACGTAGGGCGACACGCTGCTGCCGTAGATGATCATCGTCGTTCCCCCAAATCGCGGCTCTAACCGGCCGCCAGCTCCGCCGTGACCGGCACGTGGTCCGACGGCTTGTCGAGCCCGCGCATGTGCTTCTGGACCGAGGCCGAGACCAGGCGGTCGCCGGCCTGGGGCGAGAGCAGCAGGTGGTCGATGCGGATGCCGGCATTCCGCTGCCAGCACCCGGCCTGATAGTCCCAGAAGGTGTAGAGCCCGTCGCGCGGGTCGCAGGCGCGCAGGGCGTCGGTGTAGCCCTCGGCGAGGATCGCCCGGAACGCGGCCCGGGTCGTCCCGAGGAACAGGGCGTCCGAGCGCCACGCCTCCGGATCGGCCGCGTCGGCCGCCTCCGGGATGACGTTGTAGTCGCCCGCCAGCGCCACCGCGATCTCGTCGTCCAGCAGCGCCCGGGCGTGGAGCCGCAGCCGCTCCATGAAGGCGAGCTTGTACGGGTATTTCGGGCTGTCCACCGGGTTGCCGTTCGGCAGGTAGATCGACGCCACGCGCACCGGGCGGGTGTCCGCGCCCGAGATCAGCGCCTCGATGTAGCGAGCCTGCTCGTCGGCGGCGTCGCCCGGCAGCCCGCGCCGAATCTCCGACATGGCCAGCGGCGCCCGGACCAGCAGCGCCACGCCGTTATAGGCCTTCTGGCCCAGCGTCTCGACCGCGTAGCCCGCTGCCTCGATGTCGGCGCGCGGGAAGGCCTCGTCCTGGCATTTCAGCTCCTGCAGGCAGACCACGTCGGGCCGCGCCTCCTCCAGGAAGCCGAGGAGGTGCGGGAGCCGCTGCTTGATCGAGTTGACGTTCCAGGTGGTGATCCGCATCGCCTCGCTTCCGGTCGCCGCCCGGCCGTCATCCGCGCTTCGCGTCGCGCTGACAAGGCCATCCCGGCGCAAGGACGGGGAAGTAGGGTCGGCGGATGAACTGGTTCGAGCCGGTATCGGCTTACTGCGAGCGGGGCGGGCCGGACTTCTGGGCCGAGCCCGCGAACGCGCTGTCGAACGCGGCCTTCCTGCTGGCCGCCGCCGCCGCGGCGCGGCGCGCCGCCGTGGCCGATCCGCCGGACCGGACCTGCCTCGGGCTGGCGGCCCTGATCGCCGTGGTGGGCGTCGGCTCGTTCCTGTTCCACACCCTGGCGGTCTACTGGGCGATGCTCGCGGACGTCGTCCCGATCGCGCTGTTCATCTACGCCTATCTCGCGCTGGCCCTCTCGCGGTTCCTGCGCTTGGCGCCGGTCCGGGTCGCGGCGGCGACGGGCGGCTTCGCGCTCCTCGGATTCGCGCTCACGCCCCTGCTCGACGGGATGACCGGCCTCGACGTCGCGCGGCTCACCAACGGCTCGGTCGACTACCTGCCCGCCCTGCTGGCGCTGTTCGGCGTCGCCTGGGCGGCCGCGCGGCGGCCGGAGGAGCGCTTCGTCGGGACCGGGCGGCGGCTCGCCGGCATCGGCCTGCTCTTCCTGATCTCGCTCGCGGCGCGAACCGGCGACCGGGCGGCCTGCGCGCTGCTGCCGACCGGCACGCACCCGCTCTGGCATGTGCTGAACGCCGTCGTCCTGTACGCCCTCGTGGCGACGGCGATCCGCCACCGGGAGACCGCCGGGTGACACGCCCCGCGGTCCCGGGCCAATTCCTTGCGGGCTGGGCGGAATTCTTGCAGAAGTGCGCCGCATCGGGCGCCCGGCCCATCGCGGTCGCCCGGGCACGGAAGGGGTCATGACAGTGAGCTTTCGCCTCGGGATCGCCGGACTCGGGACCGTCGGTGCGTCCGTTGTCCGGATGGTCGAGCGCCGCCGCGCCGCCTTCGCTGCGGCAGGCCTCGACATCCGCGTCACCGCGGTCTCCTCGCGCGACCGTGGCCGGGACCGCGGCATCGACCTGTCCGGCATCGCGTGGTTCGACGATCCGGTGGCGCTCGCCCGGTCGGAATCCGTGGACTGCGTGGTCGAGCTGATCGGCGGCGCCGAGGGAGCGGCCAAGGCCGTGGTCGAGGCGGCGCTCGCGGCGGGCAAGCCGGTGGTGACCGCCAACAAGGCGCTGCTGGCCCGTCACGGCGCCGCCCTGGCCGCGCAGGCCGAGGCGAAGGGCGTGGCCCTCGCCTTCGAGGCGGCGGTGGCCGGCGGCATCCCGGTGATCAAGACCCTGCGCGAGGGCCTGCCGGGCAACGCGGTCTCCCGCGTCTACGGGATCCTCAACGGCACCTGCAATTACATCCTCAGCCGCATGGAGCGCGAGGGGCTGACCTTCGAGGCCTGCCTGAAGGACGCGCAGGCCCTGGGCTACGCCGAGGCGGACCCGACCTTCGACGTCGAGGGGTTCGACACCGCGCACAAGCTCGCGATCCTGACGAGCCTCGCCTTCGGGACCGCCGTCGACGCCGACGGCGTGTCGGTCGAGGGCATCTCCCGGGTGCAGCCCCTCGATCTGCGCATGGCGGACGAGCTCGGATACCGGATCAAGCTGCTCGGCGTCGCGCAGGCGACCGAGGCCGGCATCGAGCAGCGGGTCCACCCGACCATGGTGCCGAAATCCTCGGCGATCGCGCAGGTCATGGGCGTGACCAACGCCGTGACGATCGACGCGGACGCGGTGGGCGAGCTCACGCTCATCGGTCCCGGCGCCGGCGGCGAGGCCACGGCCTCCGCGGTGGTGGCCGACATCGCCGACGTGGCGCGCGGCGTGATCCGCCCGACCTTCGGCGTTCCGGCCGCGGCGATGCGCGCCAGCGAGCGCGTGGAGATGCAGCGTCACGAAGGCGGCTACTACATCCGCCTCACCGTCCATGACCGCCCGGGCGTCGCGGCCGGCGTCGCGCAGCGGATGGCCGAGCGATCCATCTCCCTGGAGAGCATCCTGCAGCGCCGTGTCGAGGGGCCGGAGGCCGATCCGCGCGGCCGCTCCGGCCGGCCGGTGCCGCTGGTGCTGATCACCTACGCGGCGACCGAGGGCAACATCCGCGACGCCCTCGACGCCATCGGCGCCGACGGGCTGCTGGCGGAGCCGCCGCAGCTGATCCGGATCGAGCGTGAATAACAGTGCATACGGTCGCGTGACCCCCCACCGCTTGATGCAGGATAGTGGGCATTAGCGAACCGGCGTATACGCTGCGCGGCCGTCATCCGACGGTATCCATCCGGGATCCGACCCCAAGATCGGACCCGGCCAGAGGCAGGAAACCATGGAAGAGGCCCCTAAGCCGGCATCGCGCGGCGTCCCGCGCACGCTCGCCCTCGAACTGGCCCGCGTGACGGAGCGTGCCGCCATCGCCGCCGCCCGATTGCGCGGCCAGGGCGACGAGAAGGCGGCCGACCAGGCCGCGGTCGACGCGATGCGCGACGAACTCAACGGCCTGCCGATCCGCGGCACCGTGGTGATCGGGGAGGGCGAGCGCGATCAGGCGCCGATGCTGTTCATCGGCGAGCAGCTCGGTCTCGGGGAAGGGCCCGAGGTCGATATCGCGGTCGATCCGCTGGAGGGCACGACCCTCTGCGCCAAGGACATGCCCGGCGCCATCGCCGTCATGGCCATGGCCGAGCGCGGCTCGCTCCTCGCCGCGCCGGACGTCTACATGCAGAAGATCGCGATCGGGCCCGGATACCCGCCCGGCCTCGTCGATCTCGACGCCAGCCCGACCGACAACATCGCGGCGCTGGCCCGGGCCAAGGGCGTCGACCCGAAGCAGATCACCGCGCTGATCCTCGACCGTCCCCGCCACGCGGCGCTCGTGGCCGAGGTGCGGGCGGCCGGCGCGGCGGTCCGCCTGATCTCGGACGGCGACATCGCCGGCATCATCTTCACGGCGAGCCCCGAGGAGACGGGCATCGACCTCTATCTCGGGACCGGCGCGGCGCCCGAGGGCGTGCTGGCGGCCGCCGCGATGCGCTGCATCGGCGGCCAGATGCAGGGACGCCTGATCCTCGACACCCCGGACCGTCGGCGCCGGGCCGCCGAGATGGGCATCGAGAATCTGGACCGGAAATACGACCTGACCGATCTCGCGAGCGGCGACGTCATCGTGGCCGCCACGGGCATCACGGACGGGGCTCTCCTGCGCGGCGTGCGCTTCCGGCCGGACAAGATCCAGACCGAGACCCTGGTATACCGGTCCGAGGCCGGGACGGTCCGCCGGATCCTCGGCGAGCACCGGCGCGGGCTGACCTGAACCGGCGGACCGCCGGTCGCGGACCGGCGGCGCTCGGGCGGTGGGCCCGGCCCGGTCTCAGTTCAGCACCACCACCTTGCTGCCGACGCCGACCCGGCTGAACAGATCGATCGCGTCCTGATTGATCATCCGGATGCAGCCCGACGACACGCTCTTGCCGATGGAGAAGGGCTCGAGGGTTCCGTGGATGCGGAACAGCGTGTCCTTGTTGCCTTGCCAGAGGTACATGGCGCGGGCGCCGAGCGGATTGCGCAGACCGCCGGCGACGCCGAGGCCGCTCTGCAGCTTGTCGACCTCGCTGGCGAGCTTCGGGCTGCGGGCGATCATCTCCTTCGGCGGATACCAGTCCGGCCACGCCTGCTTGGAATTCACCGTCGCGGTGCCCGACCACGAGAAGCCCTGCTTGCCGACGCCGACGCCGTAGCGGCGGGCCCGGCCGTTCGCCTCGACCAGGGTGAGCTGGTGGGCCCGCGGGTCGACGATGATCGTCCCCGGCTCGTAGGGACCGTGATAGGCGATCTCCTGACGGAGGAAGGCGGGGTTCATCTTCTTGTAATTGAACGCCTGGACCGGGAACACGTCGTCCGTGATCGGGCCGTAGATCTTGGCGTAGTCGATCGGCTCGTTGTCGGGCGCCCGGAGCACGGCCTTGGCCTTGGCGGCCTCCAGCGGCGAGAGCCCCTCGGCCGCAGGCGCGCTGCCCGGGCGTGCCGGGACCGTCGGGTCCGTCTCCAGGTTGGCGGCCGGCGGCGGCGCGACCGGGGCCTGCGCGGCAGGCGGCGGGGGTGCCGGGCGCACGAAGTCGGTGCGGCCGGTATAGGGCAGGTAGCGGCCGCCGCGACGCACGTAGAGAGCGCCGTTCTGATCCTGGTAGAGCTGATTGTCGTCGCCGAACCCGTCGATCCCGGCATCGCCCACGGGGCCGCGGCCCTGGGCGTTTGCGGCGGAGGCGAGGGCGAGGACCGTGAAGCCGGCCAGGAGAAGGCGACGGATCGGGGCGGACATGGTTCGAATTCCTCGGGAGGCGCCGCCGGGGCTTGCCGCGACGCGCAGGCGAGCGGGCCGGCACGAAGTCGCGGCAGAGCTCATCCCGGGGCTTAGCAAAGGTCGCGCTTTACCGCCAAGTTGCCGACGGTCATCAAGGGCAACTTACAGGGTCTTCCGGGTCGTTTCTCGCCGCGTGTGTTGCCCTCGTGCAGCAACGATTTCGGCCGCGCCGCTCACCGATCCGTGAGGGCGCCGGGCGAGCGCCCGTTTACTCGGCACGCCTGCCTCGCCGAGCGGCAGCGACTCGGCGCGAGCGACTTGGCGGAACGCGGTTCGGCCGCGGCGCCGCGACGGCCGAGCGATCCGGTCGGCGGGCATCCGTCCGGGATGGCACACTTGCTGCATTGCCCAGTCAGCCGCGCCTGCTGCGGCGGCGGAGCAACGACGCTCCAAACAGCGGACGGTGTGAGTCCGGATCCCCGGCATGAGCGACCGCACGGCGGTTCGCCCACTTACGACGAGCACCAGCTATGGCCAGCTTCAAAACGGTGATGAAGTCGGGTCACCCCCCGACGCTGTTCGCGGCATTCCTCTACTTCGATTTCTGCTTCGCCATCTGGGTCCTGAACGGCGCCATGGGCCCGTTCATCACCGAGACTTACAAGCTGACGCCGGCCCAGACCGGCTTCATGATCTCGCTACCGATCCTCGCCGGTGCGCTGATGCGCTTCCCGCTCGGCGTCCTGGCCCAGTATATCGGCCGCAAGAACGCCGCGATCACCGAGATGGTCGTGATCATGCTGGCGATGGCCTACGGCTATCTCTTCGTCTCCTCCTACAACGACGTGCTCGCCATGGGCGTGCTGCTCGGCATCGCCGGCGCGTCCTTCGGCGTCGCGCTCTCCCTCGGCTCCGGCTGGTTCCCGCCGGAACACAAGGGGCTGGCGATGGGCATCGCGGGCGCCGGCAATTCCGGCACCGTGCTGGCCGTGCTGTTCGCTCCGCCGCTGGCCCAGGCCTACGGCTGGCAGACCACCTACGCCTTCGCGGGCCTCGTCATGCTGCTGCCGCTGGCGGTCATGATCGTGCTCGCCAAGGAGCCGCCGGATTGCGAGCACCAGTCCTTCAAGGAGCACGTCTCCTGCCTGTTCACGAAGGATGGCTGGGCGTTCTCGCTGATCTACGTCATCACCTTCGGCGGCTTCATCGGCCTGTCGAACTTCCTGCCGACCTTCTTCTACGAGCAGTTCGCGGTGACGAAGGTCGAGGCCGGGCGGCTGACGATGCTGGCGGCCTTCATGGGCTCCGGCATCCGGATCGTCGGCGGCTACTTCGCCGACCGGATGGGCGGCATCGCGGTGCTGTCGGTGGTGCTGCTGGCGGCGATCGCGACCCTGCTCTCGCTGACCGCGACCCCGTCCCTCGCGCTCACGACGCTCCTGTTCATGCTGTGCTTCGCGGCGCTCGGCGCCGGCAACGGCGCGCTGTTCCAGCTCGTCCCGCTGCGCTGGCCCACCAACACGGCGGTGGCCGGCTCGATGATCGGCGAGATCGGCGCGCTCGGCGGCGCGATCCTGCCGAACGTCATGGGCTTGTCGAAGCAGTATACCGGCTCGTTCTCGCTGGGCTTCGTCGGCTACGCCGTCTTCACCGCGATCGTGCTCGGTTGCCTCGCCCTCTGGCAGCGCAAGTGGGTCGGGAGCTGGGTCGGACCGCGCGGAAAGGCGCTCGGCAAGGAGATCGGCACCCCGACCGAGGCCGAGCAGGGTCAGCTCCGGCCCGCGACGGCCTGACCGGCGCCGCGGGGCCTCCCGGCGACGACCGACACGAGACGGGGGCCCGGGCGGCCCCCGTTTTCAGTTGCACCCCGTGGAATGAATTCACGTGCCAGATGCACGTCGGCGGTTGCCTTCCGCCGCGCGACGCGTTTGAATAATGCATTACGAAAGAGCGCCCGGCCCGAGAGCCGAGGTGCCCGGCGACCGCGCGAGGCGGCGCCCCCATGGGAGGAACGGTCGATGTCGAAGCGCTTCAGCGCCACGAACGGCGTGCTCGGCCTGCTCTGTCTGATGTACTTCATCACGTACCTGGACCGGGTGAACATCGCCACGGCCGGTGCGGAGATCATGCGCGATTTCGGCATGTCGAAGACCGATTTCGGTCTGATCCTGTCGGCCTTCGCGTACCCCTACGCGATCTTCCAGGTGATCGGCGGCTCGGTCGGCGACAAGTTCGGCGCCCGGCGCACGCTGCTGGCCTGCGGGGTGATCTGGGCCTCGGCGACCATCCTGACCGGCATGGTCGGCGGCCTCGTCAGCCTGTTCCTGGCGCGCGTCCTGCTCGGCTTCGGCGAGGGTGCGACCTTCCCGACCGCTACCCGCGCCATGCAGAACTGGACGGCGCCCGGCCGGCGCGGTTTCGCGCAGGGCATCACCCACGCCTTCGCGCGGCTCGGCAACGCGGTGGCGCCCCCGATCGTGGCCTTCCTGATCTACCATTTCGGCTGGCGGACGAGCTTCGTCATCCTCGGCGCGGTGAGCTTCGTCTGGGTCGCGATCTGGTGGCTGTACTTCCGCGACGACCCGTCCGAGCATCCGGCGATCACCGAGGCCGAGCTCGCGACGCTGCCGCCGCCCCGCCAGGTCGGCGCGAAGCAGAGCGTGCCGTGGGGCGCCCTGACGCGCCGGATGCTGCCGGTCACCGTCACGTATTTCTGCTACGGCTGGACCCTGTGGCTGTTCCTCGGCTGGCTGCCGAGCTTCTTCAAGGAGAACTACAGCCTCGACCTGAAGAACTCGGCCCTGTTCGCCTCGGGGGTGTTCTTCGCCGGCGTCGTCGGCGACACGGTCGGCGGCCTGCTCAGCGACTCGATCCTGCACCGCACCGGCAAGGTGAAGCTCGCGCGCCTGTCGGTGATCGTGATCGGCTTCCTCGGGGCGGCCGCGAGCCTCGCGGGCGTGTTCATGACCCGGGACCTGACCCTCGTGGCGCTGCTCCTGTCCTCCGGCTTCTTCTTCGCCGAGCTGGTGATCGGCCCGATCTGGTCCGTGCCGATGGACATCGCGCCGAAATACGCCGGCACCGCCAGCGGGCTGATGAACACCGGCTCGGCGGTGGCGGCGATCGTCTCGCCGATCGTCTTCGGCGTCATCGTCGATCTGACCGGGAGCTGGACGCTGCCGTTCGTCGGCTCGATCGGCCTGTGCCTGCTCGGCGCCGCGCTGGCCTTCACCATGCACCCCGAGCGGGAGTTCGTGGATCCCGTCACGCCGTCGATCGGCCCCGCGGCCACCGTCCCGGCCGGGGAGTAGCGCGCGATGGCGGAGACGATGAAGCGGTCGGGTCCCCTCGCCGGGATGCGGGTGATCGAGCTCGCCCATATCATGGCCGGGCCGGTCTGCGGGCTGATGCTCGCCGACATGGGTGCGGAGGTGATCAAGGTCGAGAAGAGGGAGGGCGACGACACCCGTCGCACCGTCCCGCCCGCCCTCGAGGGCGAGAGCGCCGCCTACATGATGATGAACCGCGGCAAGCGCGGACTCAGCCTCGACCTGAAGGATCCGGACGGCGTCGTGGTCCTGCGGCGCCTGCTCAAGGGCGCGGACGCCCTGATCGAGAACTACCGCGGCGGCACGATGGAGCGCCTCGGGATCGGGTACGAGACCCTCAAGGTCGAGTTCCCGGAGCTGGTCTACTGCTCGCTCTCCGGCTTCGGCCGCACCGGTCCCTACGCCGACCGGGCCGGGTTCGACCTCGTGGCGCAGGGCATGAGCGGCCTCATGTCGGTGACCGGGGAGGGGCCCGGGCGTCCGCCGATGAAGTGCGGGCCGCCGGTCACCGACATCACCGCCGGCATCCTGGCCGCCATGGGCATCCTCGCCGCCTACGCGAACCGGCTCCGCACGGGCCGGGGCCAGGCGGTCGACACGTCGCTGTTCGAGGCCGGCATCACCCACACCTACTGGCAGTCGGCCATCGCCATGGCGACCGGGATCGCGCCCGGGCCGATGGGCTCGGCCCATCCGCTGAACGCCCCCTACGAGGCCTTCGAGACCGCCGACGGCTGGATCACGATCGGCGCGGCCAACCAGACCAACTGGCTGCGCCTGCTCAAGGCCATCGGTGCCGACGACCTCGCCGAGGACCCGCGCTTCGCGCTCAACCGCGACCGGATGGCCAACCGGCACGCGCTCGCCGCGACCCTCGCGCCGATCTTCCGGGCCCACGGCTCGGCCGAGTGGCTCGCCCGGCTGGAAGCCGGCGGCGTCCCGGCCGGCCCGGTCCTCGACGTGAACGCGATGCACCGGGACCCGCAGACCCTCGCCCGCGAGATGGTGGTCGAGGTCGATCACCCGCGGGTCGGCCGCATGAAGACGCTCGGCCTGCCGGTGAAGTTCTCCGAGACGCCGGGACGCGTGCACGGGCCGGCCCCGTTGCTCGGCGAGCATTCCCGGGCGATCCTGGCGGAGGCCGGCTACGCGCCGGCCGAGATCGACGCGCTGATCGCGCGGGGCGTGGTCCGCGAGACCGCGGCCTGACGCCGCCACCCGGAGACGCCGCGCATGACCGCCAAGCCCGCGACCGACGAGTTGCTGTTCACCACCGACGAGGCCGGCATCGCCCGCATCGTCCTGAACCGTCCGCAGGCGCGCAACGCGCTGACCTTCGCGATGTACCAGGGCCTGATTACCTGCTGCGAGGCGATCGCCGGGAACCCCGCGGTCAAGGCGCTGATCATCACCGGTGCGGGCGACAAGGCCTTCGCGGCCGGGACCGATATCGCCCAGTTCCGCGACTTCAGCACCGCCGAGGACGCGCTGGGCTACGAGCGCTTCATGGACAGGGTGCTGGGCTCCCTGGAGCGGCTGCGGGTGCCGACCATCGCGGCGATCGCCGGCGCCTGCACGGGCGGCGGCGCGGCCATCGCGGCGGCCTGCGACCTGCGCATCGCCACGCGCGACGCCCGCTTCGGCTTCCCGATCGCCCGCACCCTCGGCAATTGCCTGAGCCAGGGCAACCTCAAGCGGCTCTCCGGCCTGATCGGCCCGGCGCGGGTCAAGGACATCATCTTCACCGCCCGCCTCGTCGGAGCCGAGGAGGCGCTCGCCATCGGCCTCGTGGGCGAGGTGGTCGACGATCGGATCGCGCTCACGGAGCGGGTCGATACGCTGGCCCAGCTCTTGGCCAACCACGCGCCGCTGACCATGCAGGCGACCAAGGAGGGGCTGCGGCGGCTCGCCGAGGAGGAGGCCGGCGCCGAGGGCGCGCCGCATCCCGGCGATGACCTGATCCTCATGTGCTACATGAGCCAGGATTTCCGCGAGGGCATGGAGGCCTTCCTCGGCAAGCGCCCGCCCAACTGGACCGGGCGCTAGGGCCGAACCCTGTCACGTGGTGCGACGGTCCGGAGGGAAGGCGTCTTCGGTGTCGAGACAGTGGCGCCATGCCTCCTCTCCCGTGCGGGAGAGGGTTGGGGTGAGGGACGAGAACGTTCAGGATCAAGCGCGCGATCCTGCGTCGACGGCGCGCGCCTCGTGCGGAGCGGGAACGGCGCTGACCGCGCCGCTCAGCCCGGCAGCGCGCAGACATCGACCCAGGCGGCGCCGGTGAGCGCGGCCATCCGCGCCGGCGCGATCCGCACCGAGCTGTGGGTGCTGCCGGCGGCCGGCACCACCTCGTCGAACGCCCGCAGGGAGACGTCGCAGTAGACCGGCAGCGGCGCCAGCAGGCCGAAGGGGCAGACGCCGCCCACCGGATGGCCGGTGAGCGCCTCGACCTCGCCGAGGTCGAGCATCCGCACCTTGCCGCCGAAGGCGGCCTTGGCCTTCCGGTTGTCGAGCCGCGCGTCGCCGCGCGTCACCACCAGGGCGACCTGATCGCCGACCCGGATCGAGAGCGTCTTGGCGATCTGGGCCGGGACGACGCCGTGGCCCTCCGCCGCCTCGGCGACGGTCGCGGTGCTGGTCTCCAGCACGATGACGGCGATGTCGGGCGCCTTCTCGGCGAAGAAGGCGCGCACGGAGGCGAGGCTCATGGTTCGGTCCGAAGCTCGGGATCAGGGCGGGGCGGCGCGCGCGCTGCCATAGGCGGCTCCGGCCGCGCCGGCCAGCGCGCCGGCGCGGGGCGCCGCTGCGCGGGACGCGGCGCTCGCGCGACCGCCTCCCCTCACGCGACAGGCCCCTCTCCGGGCGGAGAGGGGCCTGCCTCGCACGGGCCGGGTGGATCGAGCTACCGCGTCGTCGTGAGCAGCAGGTCCGGCAGCCACATCGCGATGCCCGGCACGAGGCACAGGATCAGGATCGCCACCGCCATCAGGATCACGAAGGGCAGGGTGCCCCAGATGATGTCCGAGAGCGGGATGTCCGGGGCGATGTTCTTGATGACGAAGATGTTGAGGCCCACCGGCGGGTGGATCAGGCCCATCTCCATGGTGATGGTCATCACCACGCCGAACCAGACGAGGTCGAACCCGGCGGCCTTGAGCGGCGGCAGGATGATCGGCGCCGTCATCAGGATGATCGAGACCGGCGGCAGGAAGAAGCCGAGCGCGATCACCAGCGCCAGGATGGTCACCAGCAGCACCCACGGCGAGAGCTGCATCGCGACGATCGCGGCGGCGGCCGACTGCGAGATGTGCAGGTAGCTCATCACGTAGGCGTAGAGCAGCGACATGCCGATGATCAGCATCAGCATGGTCGATTCCCGCAGCGTCGCCGTCAGGATCGGCGTGACGTCGCGGAAGCGCCAGACGCCGTAGATCGCGGCGATCAGCGCCAGGGCCATCAGCCCGCCGAGGCCCGCGGTCTCGGACGGTGTGGCGTAGCCGCCGTACAGCGCCACCATCACGCCGGTGAGCAGGACCACGAAGGGCAGGACCCGCGGCAGCGTCGAGAAGCGCTGCGCCATGCTGTACTGCTCGTCCGCCAGGATCGGCGAGGCCGGCCCGCCGCGCTCCAGGGCCACCTTCGCGGCGGCGTATTCCGAGCGGAAGCGTACCATCGACCACGCGGCGAACAGGCCCACGAGCAGGAGCCCCGGCCCGATGCCCGCGAGGAACAGCCGCCCGAGCGACTGCTCGGCCGCCACCGCGTACAGGATCATGGTGATCGAGGGCGGCAGCAGGATGCCGAGCGTGCCACCCGCCGCGATGATCCCGGCCGCGAAGCCCGGCGAGTAGCCGCGCTTGCGCATCTCCGGGATGCCGGCCGAGCCGATCGCCGAGCAGGTGGCCGGGCTGGAGCCCGCCATGGCGGCGAACAGCGCGCAGGCGAAGACGTTGGCGATGCCCAGGCCGCCCGGGATGCGGTGCATCCAGGCGTGCATGGCCGTGTAGAGATCCTGGCCCGCCTTGGACCGCCCGATGGCCGCGCCCTTCAGGATGAAGAGCGGGATCGACAGCAGGGTGATGGAGGCCATCTCCTCGTAGACGTTCTGCGCCACCGTATCGAGGGAGGCGCCGGGCATGAACGCCACCATGAAGGCGAGCGCCACGAAGCCCAGCGCGAAGGCGATGGGGATGCCCGAGAGCATCGCCCCGAGGGTCGCGCCCGCGTACAGGAAACCGATCGCGGCCGTGCTCATCGTTCAACCTTCGCGGAAACGGTCTGACCCATCGGGTCCGGTCCCCGGGGCGCGACCTCGGCCGCCCCGTGCATGTCGCGATTCACGTCGGCCCCGAGCCCGATCTTGGGCTGTGCCCAGCCTGCAGCCCGGGGCCCGTAGGCGAGGGCCTCGGCGATCTGGAGGACGAACTGGACGCACAGCAGGCTCATGCCGACCGACATCAGCGTGTAGGGGATCCAGAGGGGCGGCCCCCAGGTCGATTGCGAGACCTGCCCGTCGACCCACGCCTCGTGATCGAGGGACCAGCTCTTCCAGGCGAAGAACAGGCAGAAGGCGAGGCTGACGACGTCGGCCAGCAGGAGCCGGATTCGGTTGGCGGCGGGCGGGAGGAGGCCGGTCAGGGCCTCGATCGCGACGTGCCCGCGCTTGGCCTGCACGCCGGCCGCCGACAGGAAGGTGGCCCCGATGATGAGGAACACCGCCATCTCGTCCTGCCACTCCGTCGGCTCCTTCAGGAGGTAGCGGACGACGACGCTGTGGGTCAGGACGAGGCAGGCGGCCACGAGGCAGAGGCCGCCGATAGCCAGGATCAACGAGTTCAGGAGGCGCATGCCCCGGTCGAAGGCGCCGAGGAGGCCCGGAACGCGGGGCTCCTCGGCCCCGCGCGCCTCCGGGGCGGCCGTGGCCGCGTCGAAGCCGTGGCTCACGCGACCTGCTCCGCGAGCTTCAGCAGTTCCGCGCAGTTCGCGTTCTTGGCGGCGTAATCCTTCCAGGCGGTGCTGCGGGCGAGATCACGCCACTGGCCGAGGGACTTCTCGTCGACCTGGACGACCTTGGCGCCGGCCTTCGCGAAGATCTCCTCCACGCGGGTGTCGTCCTCCTTCGCGCCGGCCTGGCCGAAGGCCTCGAGCTCCGTGCCGACCGCCATGATCAGGTCCTGCTGCTCCTTCGGCAGGCCCGAGAACACGATCTTGGACATCATGATCGGCTCGAGCATGAACCAGTAGGAGCGCTCGCGCCCCGAGGTCAGCGCCTTGGACAGCTCCTCCAGGCGGAAGGAGATCAGGCTGGTGGAGGAGGTGATCACCGCGTCGCAGGCGCCGGTCTGCATCGCCGCGTAGGACTCGTTCGACGGGATCGAGAGGGTGGCCGCGCCGGCCTCCTTCATCATCATGTCCATCTCGCGCGAGCCGCCGCGGACCTTCATCCCCTTGGCGTCGGCCGGCGCCACGAGGGCGCGCTCCCGGCTCGCGACGCCGCCGGCCTGCCAGACCCAGGAGACCAGGATGATGCCCTTCGCGTCCAGGATCTCGGTGAGCTTGCGGCCGACCGGGGCCGCCTTCCACGCCACGGCCTGCGCGTAGGACGTCACCAGGGCGGGCATCAGGCCGATATTGAGTTCCGGAATCTCGCCGCCCGCGTAGGGGCTCGGGTAGAGCGACATGTCGAGTGCGCCCTTGCGCATGGCGCCGAACTGGGCGTTCGTCTTCATCAGCGAGGAGCCCGGGTAGACCTGGACGTCCAGGGCGCCCTTCGAGCGCTCGCCGACCATCTTGGCGAACTTCCGGCACATGCGGTCGCGGAAATCGCCCTCGTCGATCGTGCCGCCGGGGAACTGGTGGGACAGCTTCAGCGTCGTGGCCGCCTGCGCGCTGTTCAGGCCGAACCGCAGGATGGCCGGTGCCGCGAGCGTGGCCGCGATCAGCGATCGACGAGTTGGCGTCATGGAGCTCTCCCGCACCGCAAACAACGCGGCGTAATTTTGTGCGCTGCAATAGTGCGGCGCCTCGTTGTATGCATGGAAAACCGCCTTGTATATTTTGTCAATGCTCCAGCATAATGTCCGCGCGTGCCGAACATCCGCCGGTCTCAAGGGCGGGACGGCGCGCGACCCGTTCATCGGGGGAGGGAACGGCGGCATGAGCCACGCGCAGCGGCTGCGGCAGCGAATCGAGGATGAGATCGTCTCCGGCGAGCTCGCCTTGGGATCGCGACTCGACGAGAACCAGCTCGCGGCCCGCTTCGGGGTCTCGCGCACGCCCATCCGGGAGGCGCTGCTGCAGCTCGCCGTCACCGGGCTGGTGCAGACGAAGCCCCGGCGGGGAGCGATCGTCAGCGCGCCCGAGCCGCACCTGCTGCTCGCCATGTTCGAGACGATGGCGGAGATCGAGGCGGCTTGCGGCCGTCTCGCGGCGCGCCGCCTCGTCCCCGAGGACGCCGCCGCGCTGCGCGCCGCGCTGGAGGGCTGCCGCGCCGCCCTGACCACCGAGGACACCGAGGCCTACTACGCCGAGAACTACGTGTTCCACACAGTGGTGTACCGGGCGAGTCGGAACGCCTTCCTGGCGGAGCAGGCGCTGTCGCTCCATCGCCGCCTGGCCCCGTATCGGCGGCTGCAGCTGCGCGTGCGCCAGCGCCTGCCGCAATCGCTGGCCGAGCACGAGGCGATCGTCGCCGCGATCATCGCGGGCGACGAGGCCGGCGCCGCGGAGGCCCTGCGGGGTCACGTGATCGTCCAGGGCGACCGCTTCACCGATCTGGTGGCCGGACTGCGGGCGCCGAGCGCCGCCTGAGCGGCGGGGGGCGCGTGGCCCGCGATAATTGCGTCGGCGGTCTGTCCGAATCCGGGCCCGGCCCGGGAATCGTCCCTTCATCGCGCCCTAACCCTGCCGGCAGGTCGGACTGCGTAGGTGTTCCGCCCGACTCGACCATAAGTTGCAGTCCCGGCATTGTCGATCCGGAGCCGGGGATCGATCATGCTGAAGGACGTCGTCAGGAGCGCGGGCCGTCGCGCGGGGGTGGATATCTTCCGGGCCAGCCGGGAAGTTTTTCGCTGGAGCCACACGGTCCACGATTACTACCCCGTCGTGCCGTCCGCGCGCTGGTCGCCGGGCCGGGCGCCGCACGGCCAGCTCAAGGCGGTGCTCGCCCGGTCGCACGCGGCCTACGACAGCTTCCTGACGGAACTCGAGGCGCGGGCGGACCTGCTGCACAGCGTCCCGCACGACGCGCCCGTGACCGGCGGGGCGACGCCCCAATGGAACAACACGTGGTTCACCGCCCTCGACGGCGCCGCGCTGATGACGATGCTGGCCTGGAAGCGCCCGTCTCGGTTCTTCGAGATCGGCTCGGGCTGCTCGACCTGCTTCGCGCGGCACGCGATCGACACCCTGAACCTTCCGACGCGGATCACCTCGATCGATCCGATGCCCCGCCGCGAGATCGACGCGCTCTGCGACTGGACCGTGCGCAGCCCGCTGGAATCCTGCGATCTGAAGATCTTCGAGGAACTGAAGGCGGGCGACATCCTCTTCTTCGACGGTTCGCACCGCTCCTTCGCGAATTCGGATGTGACGGTGTTCTTCTTCGAGGTGATGCCGCGCCTCGCACCGGGCGTGATCGTGCAGATCCACGACATCTTCATTCCGGACGACTACCCGTCCGCCTGGAACTGCCGATTGTACAACGAGCAGTACCTTCTGGCGGCGATGCTGCTGTGCGGCGCGCCGCCGTTCCGGGTGACCGTGCCGGTGATGTATATCTGCCAGGACCCGGCGATGAGCGCTCGGGTCAAGACGGTGTTCGCCGCCCGCGGCACCGGCCCCGACATCCCGTTCCTCTACGCGAACGATTCCCGCACGCCGGGCGCGTCGTTCTGGTTCGAGATGACCGGGACGCCCGGCTGATCGCGGGCGTGGTCTACCGTGGTCGAGGCGCTCAGGCGGTCTCGGCCGCACCGTAATTGGCGGCGATCACCGACTTCTTCCCGCGGATATGCTCGCGCATCAGGACGGCCAGCGCCGCACCGTCCCGGGCGCGCAGCAGCGCGATCATGCGCTCGTGCTCGGAGACGGCGCGGGCCCACTGCTCGGGGGTCTGGTGGGCGGAGTAGCGCGACCGCTGGATCCGGCCGGACAGGCTCTCGTAGATGTTGGCGAGGATCGTGTTGCGGCTCGCCGCCATGATCCCCTCGTGGATGCGTCGGTTGTGGCTGAAGTAACCGGCCTCGTCGCCCGACTTCCAGGCCTCGACCATCGCGTCGTGGTCGACCACCAGGGCGTCGATGTCGGCGTCGGTGATCGTGCGGCAGGCGAGATCGCCGGCCGTCGCCTCGAGGCCCGCGATCACCTCCATCATCTCCTCGAGTTCGCCGTCCGAGATGCTGGCGACGCGCGCCCCGCGATTCGGGAGCAGTTCGAGCAACCCCTCCGTCGCAAGGATCTTGATCGCCTCGCGGAGCGGCGTCCGCGAGATCCCGAAGCGCTCGGTCAGCTCGCTCTCGTTGATCCGCGCCTTCGGCTCCATCTCGCCGGACCGGATCAGTTCGCGCATGCGCTCGGCGACCTCGTCGTGGAGGTAGCGGCGGCTGATGCCGATCCCGGGCTCGATTTTGTTCATGGTCCCCCGACACACGTCAGGTCAGTGCGACCTGTGGTCTATGTGTAGGTGCCCGGCAATGGAGTGTCGAGGCACGAGGGCCCGATCCAGCACGCGGGCCACATGTTCCGCCTGGAGACCCAGCCCGTCGTGGATCTGGTGACGGCAGCTCGTCCCGTCGGCCACCACGAGGTCGTCGGGCCCGGCGGCGCGCAGGGCCGGGAACAGCGACAGCTCGGCCATGGCGAAGGACGTCTCGATGGATTCCGGCCTGTAGCCGAAGGCGCCCGCCATCCCGCAGCAGCTCGATTCGATCACCCGCAGGTCGAGCCCCGGCACCGACCGGAGCACCGTCTCGACCGAGCCCATGACGCCGAAGGATTTCTGATGGCAGTGGCCGTGCAGGTGCGCGACCCGGCCGCCCTGATCGGCGAACGGCAGCGCGATGCGTCCGGCCGTCAGGTCGGCGGCCAGCAACTCCTCGAACAGGAACGACTGCTTGGCCAGCAGCGCGGCCTCTTCGCCGGGCAGGAGCGCCGCGAACTCGTCCCGGAAGGTGAGCAGGCAGGACGGCTCGAGGCCGACGACCCGTGCCCCCGCGCGCAGGAACGGCAGCAGCGCGTCGAGGGTGCGGCGCGCCTCCTGGCGCGCCCGGTCGGTCTGGCCGGCGGAGAGCCAGGTCCGGCCGCAGCAGAGGGGGCGCCGGCCGCGGGACGGGTAGACCCGGTGCAGCCGGTAGCCGGCCGCCTGCAGGACGCGCTCGGCCGCCTCGAGATTCTCCCGCTCGAAGGCCCGGTTGAAGGTGTCGCCGAACAGGATCACGTCGCGGAAATCGCCCGCGACGTCCTGCGCATGGGCGGGCTCGCCCTGCTCGCTCCAGGGCCGGCGCCAGCGCGGCAGCGAGCGCTTGGCCGAGAGGCCGGCGACGCGCTCCGAGAGGGCGGCGAGGGCCGGGTATCGGTCCCGCAGGTTGAGGAGCGGCGCCAGCCGCGCGGCGGCTCCGGCGTAGAGCGGCATCGTCGCGATCAGGCGCTCCCGCAGGGGCAGCCCGTGGCGGGCATGGTAGTGGTGCAGGAACTCGATCTTCATCTTGGCCATGTCGACGCCGGTCGGGCACTCGCGGCGGCAGGCCTTGCAGGAGACGCAGAGATCGAGGGTGCGCTTCATCTCCGGGCTGGTGAACGCGTCCTTGCCGAGTTGGCCCGAGATGGCGAGCCGCAGGGAATTGGCCCGTCCCCGGGTCAGGTGCTGCTCCTCCCGGGTTGCCCGGAAGGAGGGGCACATGGCGCCGCCGACGAGCTTCCGGCAGGTGCCGTTGTTGTTGCACATCTCGACGGCGGAGCCGAAGCCGCCCCAGTCCGACCAGTCGAGGGCGGTCTTCATCGGCGCCGACACGGCGTAGTCCGGCTTGAACCGGAACAGGCTGCGATCGTCGAACTTCGGCGCCCGCACGATCTTGCCGGGGTTGAGCCGGTTGTCCGGGTCGAACGTGTCCTTCACGATCTCGAAGGCGCGGGTGAGCGTCGCGCCGAACAGCGGCTCGACGAATTCCGAGCGCGAGAGGCCGTCGCCGTGCTCGCCGGAATACGAGCCCTTGTAGCGGCGCACCAGCTCGGAGGTCTCTTCCGCGATCGCCCGCATCCGCCGGACGTCACCGGCCTCCTTCATGTCGAGGATCGGGCGGACATGCAGGCAGCCGACAGACGCGTGGGCATACCACGTGCCGCGGGTGCCGTTCTTGGTGAAGACCTCCGTCACCGCGTCGGTGTAGTCGGCGAGGTGCTCCAGCGGGACGGCGCAATCCTCGATGAACGAGACCGGCTTCGCGTCGCCCTTCATCGACATCATGATGTTGAGGCAGGCCTCGCGCACCTCCCAGACGGATTTCTGGCGCGCGGGCTCGACGACCTCCACGACGGCGTCCGGGAAGCCGTGATCGGCCATGCAGGCGTCGAGGCGCTTCAGGTCGCGCCGGAGCGACGCGAGGTCGTCGCCGGCGAACTCGGTGAGTAGCAGGCAGTTCGGCTTGCCCTTGGTGATGTCGGCGAGCGTCGTGCGGAACAGCGGGATATCGGCGCCGAGCACGAGGACGTTGTTGTCGACCAGCTCGACCGCCACCGGGTCCAGGCCGACGATGTGCCGCGTCGTCTCCATGGCCGCCCGGAAGGACGGGAAGTGGCACACGCCCATCACGCGGTGCGTCGGCAGGCGCGAGAGCTTCAGCGTCACCGCGGTGGTCGCGGCCAGCGTGCCCTCGGACCCGACGAGCAGGTGCGCGAGGTTCGGCTGGGCCTCGATCAGCGAATCGAGGTTGTAGCCGCCGACGCGGCGCTGAACCTTCGGGTAGCGCGTCTCGATCTCGGCGCGGTGGTCCTCGGCGAGGTCGCGCATCCGCGCGGCGAGCGCCGCGGCCCGATCCGACCCGTTCACGCCCGGATGCGCGTTTCCGGTCAGGCCGAAGCCGAAGGCCTCGCCGTCGTGGAGCAGCGCCTCGATCGCGAGGACGTTGTCGCTCATCTTGCCGTAGCGCAGGGAGCGGGCCCCGCAGGAATTGTTGCCCGCCATGCCGCCGATGGTGCAGCGGGTCGCCGTCGAGGGCTCGACCGGGAAGAACCAGCCGTCGGCTTTCACCCGCGTGTTCAGGCGCTCCAGCACCATGCCGGGCTCGACGGTGATCGTGCCGGCCTCCGCGTCGTAGGCCAGGACGCTGTTGAAGTACCGCGAGCAGTCGACGACGAGGCCGGACCCGATCGGCTGGCCGTTCTGCGAGGTGCCGCCGCCACGCAGGATGACCGGGGCGCCGTGCTCGGCGGCGATGCGCAGGGTCGCGGCGATGTCGGCGGCGGAGCGCGGCAGCACCACGCCGGCGGGCATGATCTGGTAGATCGACGCGTCGGTGCTGTAGCGTCCGCGCGTGAAGGCGTCGAAGCGCGCCTCACCCTGGAGCTGCTCCGCCAGCCGGCGCGGCAAACCGGCCTCGAGGCGCGCCGCTGCACGCGGCGCCGGGGCATCCGCCCTCGCTTCCGTCACGATCGATCCCTCCCGAGATGGGACGCGCCCACCCGCGGGGAAATGTATTCAAAATTCACTGCGGCGCAAATCGGCCGCGGTGTCACGCTGGCAACGGGCGGCCGGAGTCCTGTACTGCGCCGGGCCTCGCGGGCTGCCGCGAACCTCGCCCGGCGCGCGGCCCGTCGCAGCCCCGCGTCCGCCCGCCGGGCGGGTTCCGGTAACGGCCTCAGTGGTTGTCCCGCGGCACCCCGGAGGCCTGCGCGACCTTCTGGAACTTCACTGCGCCCTTCAGCACCATGCCTTGATCGAGCTGGTCGACCTGATCGCGGTAGATCTCCTGCCAGGGCGTCTGCGTCGCCGGGTAGGGATATCCGCCGCGCGCCGCCAGATCCGCGCGCCGGCGCGCGATCTCCTCGGCCGGGAGCAGGATGTCAGCGCTCCGGCGGTTGAGGTCGATCCGGATACGGTCGCCGCTCTGCAACAGGGCCAGCCCGCCGCCCGCGGCCGCCTCGGGAGACGCGTTCAGGATGGCGGGCGTGCCGGAGGTGCCGGATTGCCGGCCGTCGCCGATGCAGGGCAGCGAGGTGACGCCGCGCCGGATCAGGGCGCCGGGCGGCTGCATATTCACCACCTCGGCGGCGCCGGGATAGCCGATCGGACCGGCCCCGCGCATGATCAGGATCGTGTTCTCGTCGATGTCGAGCGCCGGGTCGTCGATCCGCGTGTGGTAGTCCTCGGGACCGTCGAACACGATCACCCGCCCCTCGAAGGCCATCGGATCGTTCGGATTGCGCAGGTAGCGGGCGGCGAATTCCTCCGAGATCACGCAGGTCTTCATGATCGCGGAATCGAACAGGCTCCCCTTGAGATTGAGGAAGCCGGCGCGCTCCATCAGCGGCTCGCCGTAAGCGCGGATCACGTCGCGGTTCCAACTGTGCCGCCCGCGGTAGTTCTCGCCGACGGTCCGGCCGTTGCAGGTCAGGACACCCTCGTGGACCTTCCCGGCCTCGATCAGCTCGGCGAAGACCGCCGGCAGGCCGCCCGCGCGGAAATACTCCTCGCCGAGCCAGCGGCCGGCGGGCTGCATGTCCACGAGCAGCGGGATCTCGAACCCGACCCGTTCCCAGTCGTCGCAGCTCAGCGGCACGCCGATATGCTTGGCGATGGCGTTGATGTGGATCGGCGCGTTGGTCGAACCGCCGATCGCTGCGTTGGCCACGATCGCGTTCTCGAAGGCCTCGCGGGTCAGGATGTCAGAGGGCTTGAGGTCTTCCCAGACCATCTCGACGATCCGCTGGCCGGTGGCGTAGGCCGCCTGGCCGCGTTCGCGGTAGGGCGCCGGGATCGCCGCCGAGCCGGGCAGCGCGAGGCCGAGCGCCTCGGCGAGGGCGTTCATTGTCGAGGCCGTGCCCATCGTGTTGCAGTGGCCCGTGGACGGTGCCGACGACCCGACGATGTCCATGAACTGCTGGAAGTCGATATCGCCGGCGGCATGCCGCTCGCGCGTCTTCCAGACGATCGTGCCGGACCCGGTCAGCTCCTTCTGGAAGTAACCGTTAAGCATCGGTCCGACGTTCAGCGAGATCGCCGGGATGTTGACGGTGGCCGCCGCCATCAGACAGGCCGGCATGGTCTTGTCGCAGCCGGTCAGCAGCACGACGCCGTCGAGCGGGTAGCCGTACAGCACCTCGACCAGCGACAGGTAGGCGAGGTTCCGGTCGAGCGACGCGGTCGGCCGCTTCCCGGTCTCCTGGATCGGGTGGCAGGGAAACTCGAAGGCGACGCCGCCGGCCTCTGTGATGCCGTCCCGCACCCGCTTGGCGAGCTCGACGTGATGGCGGTTGCAGGGCGACAGGTCGGAACCCGTCTGGGCGATGCCGATCAGGGGCTTGCCCGACCGCAGCTCCTCCGGCGTCAGCCCGTAATTGAGGTAGCGCTCCAGGTAGAGGGCGGTCATGCCCGGGTTGTGCGGGTTGTCGAACCAGGCCTTCGAGCGCAGGTCGGCGGGCGTGATCCGGCGTTTGTCGCTCATGGTCGCTTCCTCGCATCCTGGGGCCGGCGCTGGCGGTCCGGCTCGTGTCTTCCGCTACCGCGGCGGGCGTCGCGGCCGCGGTCGCGGCGCCCTGAGCTCGATCTTGCAATACTCTGAGGATTGATCCGCCGCAGCATCTCCGGCGCTTGATTAATTTCAGGACAGCATCCGGGTGTCACCATCGATGGAAATGGCCTGCCCCGAGATCGTCCGGCCGCGCGGCGAGCAGAGCAGCAGGATCTGGTCGGCGAGCTGCCGCGCCGTGACGTACTCCTTGACCGACACGAACGAGAACGCCCGCGCCTCCATGTCGGCGAAGCTCGTGCCCTGCTGCTGGGCCTTCGATTCGAGCACCCGGCGCTGGCGATCCCCGGCGACGAGACCCGGGAGGATCGCGTTCACCCGGATCCCCGCGCCGCCGAGCTCGATCGCCAGGGACTTGGTGAAGCCGATCACCCCCCACTTGGCGGCCGCATAGGGGCTGCGCAGCGCGAAGCCGAACTTGCCCGCGGCCGAGGAGAGATTGACGATCGAGGCGTTGGCGCTCTGGCGCAGGTGCGGCACCGCCAGGCGCGCGCAGTTGAACTGGCTGGTCAGGCAGACCGTGAGGCAGCGATCCCACTCCTCGGGCGCGATCTCCTCGACCCGGCCGGTCGGGCCGGCGATGCCGGCATTGTTGACGAGCACGTCGAGGCCGCCGAGGAACTCGACCGCCTGGTCCATCATCGCGGCGACGGCGTCGCGGTCGGCAACGTCGGTCCGGCTGCGCCCGACGGTGTCCGGCAGCGCGGCCAAGGCCTCGGCGTCGATATCGCAGGCGAAGACGCGCGCGCCTTCGTCCAGGAAGGCGTCGACGATCTCGCGACCGATTCCGGCAGCGCCCGCCGTCACCAGGACCCGCAGGCCGGCAATCCCCAGATCCATGATCAATCCTCTCCCTGAACGTCCCGCAATCCGCCGCGGGTCAAGATGAACTCCGCGGCTTCCCGGATGTCGGCGGCGATCGCGGCCGCGGCCGCCGCGCCGTCCCGGATCTCGATGGCCGAAACGGCCTCGGCGTGCCGGCGCAGAGCGAAGCCCTGGAGGAGGCGCTCCGGGTGGGCGCGCAGATCCAGGTTGATCACCGGGCCGGCCTTCAGCCAGAGCCGCGCGATAATCTCCTGCAGGGGGCCCAGCCCGCAGGCGCCGTAGATGGCGAAATGCAGGTCGCGGTTGAGCTGGACGGCGCGCGCCCTGTCGGGCTCCGCCGCCTCGGCCTCGGCTCGGAAGGCCGCCTCGGCGCTCCGGATCGCCGCGAGCTCGGCCCCCGTCCGCCGCTCGGCCGCCCGGGTCACCGCGATTCCCTCGACCGCGATGCGGGTCTCGACCAGGGCCCGGAACGCGGCTGCGCCCATGACCGGCACCCGGATCACGCGATTCGGCGCCACCTCCAGCACGCCGTCCGCCGCGAGCCGGCTCACCGCCTCGCGCACCGGCATGACCGAGACGCCGAGGGCCGCGGCGCTCTGCCGAAGGGACAGCCGGTCGCCCGGCGCCAGCCGCCCCGAGGCGAGCAGGTCCGACAGGGCCTCGTAGACGGTGTCCGACAGGGTCCGCCGCGCGAGCTGGGGCAGGTCGGCGAGGGCCAGAGTGGAATTCATGTGCCGACACTAGACGGATCCGGCACTATCGCGCTAGTGATCTGTGATCACAGTTCGGGTGAGGGCCGTCAGAGCCCGCCACAACAACCCGGCTGGAGGACACGCACGGGAGCGGAACGATGACGGATCGGTACGGGAATTCCCTTTCTCGCCGCAGCCTCCTGCGCGCCGGCGGCGCGGCGCTCCTCGCGCCGGCCCTCGCGAGCCCGGCGCTCTCCCAGGGACAGTCCGAGGTGATCCGGATCGGTCACCTCACGCCGCGGACCGGCTTCCTCGGGCCGCTCGGCGAGTTCGCCGTGCAGGCGGCCCAGCTCGCGGTGGAGGAGATCAACGCCGCCGGCGGCATCGCGGGCCGGAAGGTCGAGCTCCTGTCGGAGGACAGCGTCAACCCGCAGACCGCCTCGGCCAAGGCCGAGCGCATGGTCCAACGCGACCGCGTGGCGTGCCTCGTCGGCGAGATCAACTCGGCGTCCGCGCTGGCGATCAGCCAGGTCGCCCAGCGCGAGAAGATCCTGTTCATCAACACCGGCGCCAACTCGGACGCGCTGCGCGGCTCCGACTGCAAGCGGTTCATGTTCCACGTCGAATCGCAGAACACCATGATGGTGCGGGCCTGCGGCCGAGCACTGCTGGACCGGGGCCTGATCAAGGGGCGCAAGGTCTACGCGCTCACCGCCGACTACGCCTTCGGCCACGATCTCCTGAAGCAGGCCAAGAAGTACTTCGCCGCCAACGACGCCACCCTCGTCGGCGAGGATCTGATCCCGACCGAGCTCACCGACTTCTCACCGTTCCTGCTCAAGCTCCGTCAGGCCAAGCCGGACCTCGTGATCTGCAACCTCGCGGGCGCGCAGATCACCAACTTCCTGAAACAGTACAGCGAGTTCGGCCTGCCGTTCCCGGTCGCCGGCTTCGGCTTCGACACGGCGCTCGCCTGGGGCGCCGGGCCGGGGAACTTCCTCGGCACCTGGCCGGTGATCTGGCACCACCAGATCGACTCGCCCTCGGCGAAGAAGTTCGTCGCCGCCTTCAAGGCCAAGTACAAGAAGCCGCCGGAGAACCAGGGCTGGGGCGACTACACGGCGATGAAGATCGTCGCGCAATCGATGAACGAGCTCAAATCGACCGAGTCGATCAAGGTCGTGGAGCACCTGGAATCGGGGGCGAAGTTCGACATCGCCAAAGTCCGCGAGGGCTATTTCCGCCCCTGGGACCACGAGCTGATGCAGGAGATGTTCGCGATCACCGCCCTGCCGGCGGATCAGGTCAAGAATCCCTACGACATCTTCACCTCGACCGGGCCGCTGCCCGGTCCCGGCGAGAGCCTGGAAGTGCTCGCCACGACCCGCGACGAGAACGCCTGCACCTTCCCGGCGTGAGGCGTCCATGCAGCTCGTCTTCATCCTGGAGCAGGTGCTCAACGGCCTGCTGATCGGCGTCCAGTACCTGCTGATCGCGCTGGGCCTGTCGCTGATCTTCAGCCTCGGCGGGATCGTGAACCTCGCCCACGGCGCCTTCTACGCGATCGGCGCCTACATGACCGTGCTGCTGACGCCGACCATCGGCTTCGGCGGCGCGCTCATCGCCTCGCCGCTCGCGGTGGCGGTGCTCGGCCTCCTGATCGAGCGGTTCCTGCTGCGGCGCTTCTACCGCGGCGACCCGACGCTCGGCCTGCTCCTCACCTTCGGGCTCGCGATGGTGGCGGAGCAGGCGCTGCGCATGGCCTTCGGGGCGGCGCCGGTGCCGTTCGGGATCCCGAGCTGGCTGCGCGGACAGATCTTCATCGGCGACCTGATCTACTCGCGCTACCGGCTCTCGATCCTCGTCGTGGCCCTCGCCTGCGTCGCCGGCCTGTGGCTGCTCCTGACCCGCACCAGCTTCGGGCGGGTGGTCCGGGCCGGCGTGCAGAACCCCGACATGGTCGCGGCGCTCGGCATCTCGCTGCGGCCCTATATGACCGCCGTGGTGACGATCGCGGTCGGGCTCGCGGCGCTGGCCGGGACCATGATGGCGCCGGTCACGGGCGTGCAGCCCGCCATGGGCGCCGAGATCCTGACCTTCGCCTTCGTGGTCGTGGTGATCGGCGGTCTGGGCTCCTTCTGGGGTGTTGTGCTCGCCGCGCTGATCGTCGGCGTCGTCCGGGGCCTCACCGCCTACGCCTACCCGCCGGCCACCGAGGCCGCCGTCTACGCCCTCATGGTGCTCGTCCTGCTGCTGCGCCCGCGCGGCCTGTTCGGCGAGCACATCGCCCGGTTCGAGTGAGCGGAGAGCGTCCCATGTCCGGAACCGCCGAGCCGCTGCCGCTCGCCCTGCCGCAGCGCGGCCTGATCCTGCGCGAGAGCCGCCAGCTCTGGGCAGCCCTCGCCGCCCTGATCGTCCTGCCCTTCGCCCTCGACGCGATCGGCCTGACGCTGATCACCGCCACCGACGTGGTGATCTTCGCCCTGGCGGTGCTCGGGCTCAACATCCTGGTCGGCTGGACCGGGCTCACCTCGTTCGGCCACGGGGCGTGGTTCGGGATCGGCGCCTACGCGGTGGCGATCCTCCAGACGCGCCTCTTCCCCGGCGACATGGCCCTGCCGCTCCTCGGCGCCCTGGCGATCACCGGGCTCGCGGCCCTCGCCGCCGGCGGCCTGATCCTCCGGCGGCGGGGCGTCTACTTCTCGCTCCTGACCCTCGCCTTCACGGCGATGCTCTACGCCATCGCGTTCCGCTGGACCGACCTCACCGGTGGCGAGAACGGCATCGGCAACCTGCACCGCTGGGCGGCGCTGCAGGAACCCGGCGCCTACTACGCCGCGGTGTCCGGGATCGCCTTCGCGGTCCTGATCGCCCTGTGGCGCTTCCGGCGCTCGCCGATGGGCACCGTCCTGGTGGCGATCCGCGAGAACGAGCAGCGTGCCGGCTTCCTCGGCTACGCCACCAACCGCTACAAGCTCGCGGCCTTCGTGATCTCGGCGACGATCACCGGGCTGGCGGGCGCGCTCGCGGCCTACAGTCACCGCTTCACCTCGGCCGACCCGATCTCCATCGCCTTCTCGGGCGAGCTGCTCGCCATGGTGGTGATCGGCGGGATGCGCTCGTTCCTCGGGCCGGCGCTCGGCGCGCTGTTCTACATCCTCTTCCGCGAGTTCCTGTCGATCTACACCGCCGATTGGCTGCTGTATTTCGGCCTGCTGTTCGTCGCCTTCATCGTGTTCTCGCCGGACGGGCTCGTCGGCATCGCGGCGCGGCTGCTCAAGCCGTTCCGGCGCGTCCCGACCGAGGGCGCGGCCATGTCGGCCCGCCGCGCCGGCGCCTCGGGCCGCGTCCCGGCCCGCTTCATCGCGGAGGGGCGCAGTGACGGCCCGGTGCTGGTCGCCGACGAGATCCGGAAGAGCTTCGGGCCCGTGAAGGCGGTGCGCGGCGTGTCCTTCGCGGTGGCTGACCGGACGCTCCACGCCTTGATCGGACCGAACGGCGCCGGCAAGACCACCGCCTTCAACCTGCTGTCCGGGATGTTCAGCCCGAGCGGCGGCAGCATCCGCCTCGACGGAAGCGAGATCGCCGGCCTGGAGCCGCACGCCATCACCCAGGCCGGGATCGGGCGCTCGTTCCAGATCACCAACCTGTTCCCGGGCCTCTCCGTGGAGGAGAACGTCCGCCTCGCGGTGCAGGCCCGGCACGCCGCGCATTTCAGCCCCTGGCGGGACGCGCTGGCCGTCCGCGAGATCGCCGACGACACGGCCGAGCTGCTGCGCTGGACCGGCCTGTCCGGCATCGAGCGGGCCGAGGCCGGCAGCCTGTCCTACGGCGGCCAGCGGCTGCTCGACATGGGGCTGGCCCTGGCCACGCGGCCGCGCGTGCTGCTCCTCGACGAGCCCCTCGCCGGGCTCGCGGCGGCCGAGCGCGAGCGGGTCGGCGACCTGATCAAGGCGCTGTCGGCCGACATCCCGGTGCTCCTCGTCGAGCACGACATCGACCGCGTCTTCCGCCTCGCCGACCGCGTCACCGTGATGGCCGACGGCGCGGTGCTGGTCGACGGCTCGGTCGCGGACGCCCGGGACGACGAGCGGGTGCAGGCGGTCTATCTCGGCTCGGGCACGGCGGCGATCGCCGCGAAGCCGCGCGCCAGCGCCGCCGAGGCCGAGACGCTGCTCGCCATGGAGGGCGTCGACACCTTCTACGGCAAGTCGCACATCCTGAACGGGGTGAACCTGGCGGTGCGCCGGGGCGAGGTCGTGGCGCTCCTCGGACGCAACGGGGCCGGCAAGTCGACCCTGCTCAAGACCCTGATCGGCACCGCGCCGCCGGCCGCCGGCCGGATCGTGCTCGCCGGCAAGGACATCGCCGGCCTGTCGCCCGACCGGATCGCCCGGCTCGGAATCGGCTACGTGCCGCAGGGGCGGGCGCTGTTCGCCGGCATGACCGTCGCGGAGAATCTCGGCCTCGGCCGGCTGCGGCGGCTCACCGGCGCCGGCATCCACTGGGACGAAGAGAAGGTCCTCGAGTTCTTCCCGCGCCTGAAGGAGCGCTGGAGCGTCGACGCGGCCCGCCTGTCCGGCGGCGAGCAGCAGATGGTGGCGGTGGCCCGCGCCCTCTCGGGGGACACGCGGCTCCTCCTCCTCGACGAGCCCTTCGAGGGCCTGTCGCCGGCGGTGACGGAGGAGCTGTTCGAGGCCTTCGACCGGCTCCGCCGGGAGATCGCGATCATCCTGGTGGACCACCACCTCGACCTCGCCCTGGCGCTGTCCGACCGCACCGTCGCCCTGGAGCGCGGCAGCGTGCAGTGGACGGGCGAGTCGCGTCTCTTGCGCGAGGATCAGGAGTTGAGGCGGAAGGTGCTGTGGCTATGACCGAGAGCGTCGCGATCGTCGGCGCCGGCCTGATCGGCCGGGCCTGGGCGATGATCTTCGCCCGTGCCGGCTGGGACGTGCGCCTGTTCGACCCCGCGGCGGGCGTGGCCGAGGCCGCGATCCCGCTCTGCGCCGAGGGGCTGCGGACGCTGGCGGCGAACGACCTCTGCGCGGATCCCGAGGGTGCCGCGGCGCGCATCCGCGCGGCCGGCACCCTCGCGGCCGCCCTCGACGGCGTCGCCTTCGTGCAGGAGAACGGACCGGAGCGGCTGGAGGTGAAGCGGAGCCTCTTCGCGGACCTCGACGCCGCGACGCCGCGGGAGGCCGTCATCGCCTCGTCCTCCTCGGCGATCCGCTGCTCCCTGTTCACCGAGGATCTGCCCGGTCGGGCCCGGTGCCTCGTCGGCCATCCGGTGAACCCGCCGCACCTGATTCCGCTGGTGGAGATCTCCGGCGCGCCGTGGACGGCGCCCGAGGCACTGGTGCGGGCCCGTCAGGTTTACGAGCAGATCGGGCAGGTCCCGATCACCGTGCTGAAGGAGATCGAGGGCTTCATCCTCAACCGGCTCCAGGGCGCCCTGTTGGCGGAGGCGTTCCGCCTCGCCTCGGAGGGCTACGTCACCCCGCAGGACCTCGACAAGACCGTCGCGGACGGCCTCGGCCTGCGCTGGAGCTTCATGGGTCCGTTCGAGACGATCGAGCTCAACGCGCCCGGCGGCATCGCCGATTACTGCGCCCGCTACACCGGTTTCTACAAGAGCCTCGCCGCCGACCCGGCGCCGCCCGCGGTCTACGAGGCGACAGCCACCGAGGCGATCCTGGCCAACTGGCAGCCGCCGACCGATCTGCCCGCACGCATGAACCGCCGCGACGCGCGGCTGGCGGCGCTCCGCGCCCACAAGGCTTCACGGAAGGACTGAGCATGGCCTCACAGCGGAAAGTCATCATCACCTGCGCGGTGACGGGCGCGATCCACACGCCCAGCATGTCGCCGCACCTACCCGTCACGCCCGAGGAGATCGCCGACGCCGCCATCGGCGCCGCCGAGGCCGGCGCCGCCATCGTGCACCTGCACGCCCGCAATCCGGAGAACGGCCAGCCCGACCAGACACCCGAGGCCTTCGCCAAGTTCCTACCGGTGATCAAGCAGCGCTCGAACTGCGTGGTGAACATCACCACGGGCGGCGCGCCGACCATGTCCATCGAGGAGCGGGTGCGCCCCGCGGCGACCTTCCAGCCGGAGGTCGCCTCGCTGAACCTCGGCTCGATGAACTTCGGCCTGTTCGGCATGCTCGACCGCTTCAAGGACCTGAAGCACCAGTGGGAGCGGGACTATCTCGGCAACAAGGACATCATCTTCCGCAACACGTTCGGCCAGATCGAGCACATCCTGACGACCTGCGGCCCGAACGGGACCAAGTTCGAGTTCGAGTGCTACGACACCGCGCATCTCTACAACCTGAAATACTTCTTCGACCGCGGCCTCGTGCAGGCGCCGCTGTTCATCCAGACGGTCTTCGGCCTGCAGGGCGGCATCGGCGCGCATCCGGACGACGTGATGCACATGAAGCGCACCGCCGACCGTCTGTTCGGCGATCAGTACCGCTGGTCGGTGCTGGGCGCGGGCCGCAACCAGATGAACATCGCCGCCATGGCGGCCGCGATGGGCGGCAACGTCCGCGTCGGCCTCGAGGACAGCCTCTGGGACGGTCCGGGCAAGCTCGCCGAGACCAACGCCGCGCAGGTCCGGCGGGTGCGCGCGATCATCGAGGGGCTGGGTCTGTCCGTTGCTTCGCCCGACGAGGCGCGGGAGATCCTGGCGCTGAAGGGCGGCGACAAGGTCGCGTTCTGAACGCGCACTCGGTTGATGATGCGTCGCGGGAGGTGCGACGCGTCATCCGATAGCGGCTGACGTTCAGGCTCTTCCGTCCTTGCGAGCGCAGCGAAGCAATCCAGGCGCGCCACAGGCCTCCGATCGCGCGCAACACTGGATTGCTTCGCTGCGCTCGCAAAGACGTAGGCGACCGTTCACGGCGAACCGAACACACGATCCAGATCCGCCTTCGCGACGCCGTCGATCTCCAGGATCTTCAGCCGGCTCTGCTCGCCGGTCACGATGCGGACCGAGCCGCGGCTGACCTTCAGCGCCTTGGCGATCAGCGCGACGAGCGCCGCGTTGGCCGCGCCCTCGACCGGCGGGGCGGCGACCCGGACCTTCAGGTAGGGCTGCCCCTTGTCGTCCCGGGCCCAGCCCTCCGCGGCGTCGCGGCCCCCGCGCGGCGTGAGGCGCACCGCCAAGCGGATCGCCACGGCGGAGCCCTCAGAAGATCTTGCCCGGATTCAGCCGGTTGTCCGGGTCGAGCGCCCGCTTCACGAGCCGCATGACGGCGATCTCCTCGGGCGAGCGCGACAGCTTCAGCTTGGCCCGCTTCTCGAGCCCGATCCCGTGCTCCGCCGAGACGGAGCCGTTCAGCTCCGCCAGCGGCTCGTAGATCGCCGCGTCGATCGCCGCGTTGCCGGCGGCGTCGAGGCGGGTGGTGTTCCAGTGGAGATTGTTGTCGCCGATATGCCCGTAGACGACCGCCCGGCAGCCCGGGATCGCCGCGAGCCGGTCGAGCGCGCCGCGGACGTAGCCGTCCATCCGCGCGAGCGGCACGCTCACGTCGAAGGCCCGGTCGATCCCGTCGGCGTTCAGGTGCTCGACGCGGTCGCGGATCCGCCACATGCCGCGGCGCTGCTCCTCCGAGGCGGCGACCACGGCGTCGAGGATCGTGCCGTCCCCCATCAGCCCTTCCAGCAGGCCCAGGAACCGGTCCGATTCCTCGGGGACGCACTCGACCTCGATGATCGCGTAGAACGGGTAGTCCGGACCGAGCGGCGGGGTCGCGCGCCCGGGTGCCGTCATCAGCCTGTAGAAGTCCGGCCACAGGCCCTCGAACGAGGAGACACGCCCTTGGAAGGCGCTCTGCGCCGCCCGCAGCACCCGCGCGCCGTCGTCGACCCCGGGGCACGCGATCAGCGCCGTCGCGTAGCCGGCGGGCTCCGGCCGCAGGCGGATGACCGCCCGCGTGACGATGCCCATCGTGCCCTCGGTGCCGAGGAAGAGCTGCTTGAGGTCGAGCCCGGTGTTGTTCTTGATGAGCGGCCGCATCGACGACACGACCGTGCCGTCGGCGAGCACAGCCTCCAGGCCGAGCACCATCTCGCGCATCATGCCGTAGCGCAGCACCCGCAGGCCGCCCGCGTTGGTGGAGATCGCGCCGCCGATCGTCGCCGAGCCGCGGGCGCCGAGATCGAGGGGGAAGAACAGGCCCGCCGCGGACGCGGCGTTCTGCACGCTCTCGAGCGTCGCGCCGGTGCCGACCACCACCGTCATGCCGAGCGGGTCCACCGGCTCGATGCCGGTCATGCGCTCGGTCGACAGGGTGATCTCGTCGGGCTGGCAGAGCGTGCCGTCGACGAGGCCGGTGGCGCCGCCCCGCGGGACCACCGCGACGCCCGCCGCGTGGCAGGCGGCCATGACGGCGCCGGTCTCCTCCGTGCTGCGCGGGCGGACCAGCGCCAGCGCGGCGCAGGGCTCGGTCGGGCGCGTCCAGTTGGCCGAGCGCCCCCGCAGCTCCGCACCGGTGACGAAACCGGACGGTCCGACGATCGCGGCGAGGCGGTCGAGGAAGGCGGTGTCGGTCATCGGCATCATCTCGGGGCTCGGTCCGGTGGCCGCTCTGTCACAGAATCCCGCGCGCGGCGAGATTCCGCATCAGCGCGCGGGCGCCGAAGGTCCAGGGCTCGCAGGCGTCGCACGGGCGCATGCGGTTGACGAGGCTGCCGAGCTCCGGGCTCGCCACGACGACGCGGTCGCCGTCGGCGTGGGTGAAGCCGAGGCCCGGCCCGTGCCGGTCCTGGATCGGCGCGAACATGGTGCCGAGGAGGAGGAGGGCGCCGTCGGGGTAGTCGTGCGTCCGCCCCATCAGCGCCTCCGCCAGCTCCTCCGGGTCGCGGCTGATCTCGGAGAGCGGCGAGGTGCCCTCCAGCCGGAAGCCGTCCGTGCCGGTCACCTCGAGGGTCACGGTCGTGCGGCGGACGTCGTCGAGGCCGAACGTGTCGTCGAACAGGCGCAGGAACGGCCCCACGGCGCAGGAGGCGTTGTTGTCCTTGGCCTTCCCGAGGAGCAGCGCCGACCGGCCCTCGAAGTCGCGCAGATTCACGTCGTTGGCGAGCGTCGCCCCGACGATGCGCTGGTCGGAGGCGACCGCGAGCGCCACCTCGGGCTCGGGGTTGTTCCAGTGCGAGTCCGGGTGCAGCCCCGCATCCGCGCCGCAGCCGACGGCCGAGAGCGGCTGCGCCTTGGTGAAGATCTCGGCGTCCGGGCCGATGCCGACTTCCAGGTACTGGCTCCAGGCGCCCTGCGCGACCAGCACCTCCTTGAGGGCCATGGCCTCGGGCGAGCCGGGCTTCAGCCGGCGCAGGTCGTGCCCAACCAGGCGCTCGACCTCGGCGCGGATCGCCGCCGCGGCGGCGAGATCGCCGCGTGCGCGCTCCTCGATCACCCGCTCCAGCATCGAGGTGGCGAAAGTCACGCCCGCCGCCTTCAGGGCCTGGAGATCGACCGGGGCCAGGAGCCAGGGCTTGGTGGCGTCGCGCGCGTCCGGCGGCGTGGTGGCCAGCACCGCGTCGAGGCTGCCGAGATCCTCGCCCTGGGCGCCGCGCAGGGCGGCGGCGGGGTCTCGGGCCTCGCACAGGTCGCTGACGGTGGGGAAGGCGGCGGTGACGTCGACGATTCGGGCAGCACCGTCCGCGTCGGCGCGGATCGCCACGACGCTCGGACCGGCCACGTCCGGCCGCCACACCCGGCCCACGAGGGCGCCCCGGCATCCGTCGGCGGGCAGGATCTCCCGCGCGGTCAGGCCCGATAACGACATGTGCTCATGTCCCCTGGATGTGTGATCCTGAGATGTCCGCGCGTGGCGGGCCCGGTTCCGGGACCGCGGCCGGCGCGCGATCCCATAGCATTCCGCGCCGCCCGTCATCCCGCCGGAAGTTTCACCGGGCCGCGCTCGTCACGGGCGCCGGGGGGCTCGCCTGACAGATCCAAGAATATCTGCAGCTTTGCCAGGAGGCCGGCTTGCTTTCCCGCGAACCCTCATTTGTACTGCTGCCCTAGAGCCGCCGACAGAGCGGCCTTGATCGGGAGGAAGCATGGCCTCGGTGGGAATCCGCGAGGTTCGCAAGGCTTTCGGATCGACGAATGTCCTGCACGGCGTGTCGGTGGATATCCGGGACGGTGAATTCGTGATCCTGGTCGGCCCGTCGGGCTGCGGGAAATCAACGCTCCTGCGGATGATCGCCGGGCTCGAGAATATCTCCGGCGGCGAGATCCGCATCGGCGAGCGCGTGGTGAACGATGTGCCGCCCAAGGAGCGGGACATCGCCATGGTGTTCCAGAACTACGCCCTCTACCCGCATCTCACCGTCCGCGAGAACATGGCGTTCTCGATGCGGATCCGGAAGGCGCCGGCCTCCGAGATCGATCTCCGCGTCAACAAGGCCGCCCAGATCCTCGGGCTGGCTCCCCTGCTGGACCGCTACCCGCGCCAGCTCTCGGGCGGCCAGCGCCAGCGCGTCGCCATGGGCCGGGCGATCGTGCGCGACCCGCAGGTCTTCCTGTTCGACGAGCCGCTCTCCAACCTCGACGCCAAGCTCCGGGTTGCGATGCGCACCGAGATCAAGGAGCTGCACCAGCGCCTGAAGACGACGACGATCTACGTCACCCACGACCAGATCGAGGCCATGACCATGGCCGACCGGATCGTGGTGATGCACGACGGGGTCGTGGAGCAGATCGGGCCGCCCCTCGAGCTCTACGACCGGCCCGACAACCTGTTCGTCGCCGGCTTCATCGGCTCTCCGGCCATGAACTTCATGCCCGGCAAGGTCCGGGCGAACGGGCGTCTGACCTTCACCACCGAGACCGGCCTGTCGATCCCGCTCGCCGACGCGCCCTCCGGGGTCGACGGTCGGCCGCTCATCCTGGGCGTCCGCCCCGAGCATTTCGATCTCGCGCCCGAGGGGATCGCCGCGGAGGTCGTTGTCGTGGAGCCGACCGGCTCAGAGACCATGCTGGCGGTGCGGGCGGGGGGCCAGGACCTCACCTGCGTGCTGCGCGAGCGCGTGCGTGAGCGGCCGGGCGAGACGATCTCGCTGCGGCCGAACCGCGTGCACTTCTTCGACGCCGAGACCGGCCGTCGCCTGCCGAACTGACCCGCGTCGGATCCGACGCGGATTCGAGGCGCGCGGCGCCTCTAGGATCACGATCACCGAGGGAGAAGAAACGATGTCCGTTCTCGATCGCCGGTCCCTCCTCGCGGGCGCCGCAGCGACAGGCCTCGCCGCCGGCGGCGACCTCCTCGGCTTCGCCAAGGCCTGGGCGCAGAACGCGGAGTGGAAGCCCGAGCCTGGCGCGAGCCTGTCGCTCCTGCGCTGGAAGCGCTTCGTGCCGGCCGAGGACGAGGCCTTCATGAAGCTCGTCGACGCCTTCACCAAGGCGACGGGCGTCAAGGTCACGGTGACCAACGAGTCCTTCGACGACATCCAGCCCAAGGCGTCGGTCGCCGCCAACACGGGCCAAGGACCCGACATGGTCTGGGGTCTGTTCTCGTTCCCGGCGCTCTTCCCCGACAAGTGCCTGCCGCTCGAGGACGTGGCGGAATCCCTCGGCAAGAAGTACGGACCCTGGTTCCCGTCGGCCGAGGCCTACGGCAAGGTCAAGGGTAAGTGGATCGCGATCCCCGTGGCGTTCAACGGCGGCTATCCGAACTACCGCATCTCGGCGATGAAGAAGGCCGGGTTCGACAAGTTCCCCACCGACACCGCTGGCTTCCTCGAACTCTGCCGCGGCCTGAAGAAGAACAACACGCCCGCCGGCTTCGCCCTCGGCCACGCCACCGGCGACGGCAACACGTGGTGCCACTGGGCGCTCTGGTCGCACGGCGGCAACCTCGTCGACGCCAACGAGAAGATCGTCATCAACTCGCCCGAGACCGCCAAGGCGCTCGAATACGTCAAGTCCCTGTACGAGACCTTCGTGCCCGGCACGGTGTCGTGGAACGATTCCTCGAACAACAAGGCCTTCCTGGCCGGCGACCTGTACCTGACCAACAACGGCATCTCGATCTACGCGGCGGCCAAGAAGGACAACCCGAAGCTCGCCGAGGACATGGACCACGCGGTCTGGCCGATCGGCCCGGTCGGCAAGCCCACCGAGTTCCAGCTCGCCTTCCCGATCCTGGCCTTCAAGTACTCCAAGGCGCCGAACGCCTGTAAGGCCTTCATCGCCTTCATGATGGAGGCGGCGAACTACAATCCCTGGCTGGAGGCGGCCCAGGGCTACCTCTGCGAGCCGCTGTCGAACTATCCGAAGAACCCGATCTGGACGAGCGACCCGAAGAACGCCGTCTTCGCCGAGGCGGGACGGCGCTCCCTGGCGGCGGGCGGCCTCGCGCCGGTGAGCGAGCGGATCGCCGCGGTGCTGGCCGACTTCGTGATCGTCGACATGTTCGCCAGTCACTGCACCGGCCGCGAGGACGTGAAGGGCGCCATCAAGAACGCCGAGCGCGCCGCCACCCGCATCTTCCGGAACACCTGACCGCACCCGCCGGAGGCGAGACCATGGCGCACACGGCCCTGACGCAGCCCGCCCCGGCCGCAATCCCGACCCGCTCGGCCTGGCAGCGCGTCCGCGCGAGCCGGGGCTGGGCGGGGTTCTGGTTCATGCTCCCGACGGCGCTGATCCTCGGCCTGTTCCTGGCCTACCCGCTCCTGAAGGGCATCTGGCTGTCCTTCACCAACGCGCGGATCGGCCGCGACGGGGTCTTCGTCGGCCTGGAGAACTACGAGTGGCTCTGGGACGACGACGTCTTCTGGCTCTCGGTGTTCAACACCTGCCTCTACACGGCGGTGGCGTCCGTAGTGAAGTTCGGCGTCGGCCTCTACCTCGCGTTGCTGCTCAACAAGAACATGCCGTTCAAGTCGATCATCCGGTCGATCGTGCTGATCCCGTTCGTGGTGCCGACTGTGCTGTCGGCCATCGCGTTCTGGTGGATCTTCGACAGCCAGTTCTCGATCATCTCCTGGTCGCTGCGCCATCTCGGGGTGATCGACGGCAACATCGACTTCCTCGGCGATCCCGCCATGGCGCGGGCCTGCGTGATCTTCGCCAACATCTGGCGGGGCGTGCCGTTCATCGCGATCACGCTGCTCGCCGGTCTCCAGACGGTCTCGCCCTCGCTCTACGAGGCCGCGACGCTGGACGGCGCCTCCAACTGGCAGATCTTCTCGCGGATCACCCTTCCGCTGCTGACCCCGATCATCGCGGTCGTGATGACCTTCTCAGTGCTGTTCACCTTCACCGATTTCCAGCTGATCTGGGCCATGACGCGCGGCGGCCCGGTGAACGCCACCCACCTGATGGCGACCCTGTCGTACCAGCGCGGCATCCTCTCGGGGACGCTCGGCGAGGGCGCGGCCATCGCCACCGCCATGGTGCCGTTCCTGCTCGCGGCCATCGGCATCTCGTGGTTCGGCCTGCAGCGCAGGGCCTGGCAATCCGGGGGGAACGACCGATGAGCGCGCCCGCACCGCCCGCCCATGCCGATCCGCATCTCAACTCCGTATTGGAGGCGCGGCCCGCCGGGCTCACGGACAATTCGGAGGGCATGGCCTATCTCGAGCGCCTGCCCCGGCGGCTCGTGACGACCTACCTGCCGCTCCTCCTCATCCTCGCCGTGCTGCTGTTCCCGTTCTACTGGATGGCGCTGACGGCCATCAAACCGGACGAGCAGCTGATCGACATGGAGCGGTTCAACCCGTTCTGGGTCGTGGATCCGACGCTCAAGCACATCAACAAGCTCCTCTTCGAGACGCAGTATCCGCGCTGGCTCTGGAACACGATGTACGTGTCGGTGGCGGCGACCGTGCTGTCGCTGTTCGCGAGCGTGCTCGCCGCCTATGCCTGCGTCCGCGTGCGCTACCGGGGCGCCGGCTGGGTCGGGGCGGCGATCTTCCTGGCCTACCTCGTGCCGCCCTCGATCCTGTTCATCCCGCTCGCCACGATCATCCAGGCCTACGGCCTGTTCGACTCGCCGATCGCCCTGATCCTCGCCTACCCGACGATCCTGATCCCGTTCTCGACGTGGCTCCTGATGGGCTACTTCAAGACCATTCCCTACGAGCTGGAGGAATGCGCGCTGATGGACGGCGCCAGCCGGTGGCAGATCCTCACCAAGATCATCCTGCCGCTCGCCTTCCCGGGGCTGATCTCCGCCGGGATCTTCTCCCTGACCCTGTGCTGGAACGAGTTCATCTACGCGCTGACCTTCCTGTCCTCGACGCAGAACAAGACGGTGCCCATCGCCGTGGTGAGCGAATTCGTGGATGGCGACGTCTACAAGTGGGGGTCGCTGATGGCCGGGGCGCTGCTCGGCTCGCTGCCGCTGGTGATCCTCTACTCGTTCTTCGTCGAGTACTACGTCTCCGCACTCACCGGCGCCGTGAAGGAATAGGGACGGGCAGGACCGTCGTCTTCGCGCGCGCCGCGAAGCGTGACAGGGCGGCGGGACCTCGGTCGGCGTGGCGCGGGCCGGATCGCTGCGCTGTGCTCGCGAGGACGGAGACCGTTGCCAGCAGGGCTCGACGAGGCGGACAATGCGCGCGGATCCGCCGGCGCCGAATCGCGGACCGGCCCCATCGAAGGTCACGCCATGGCCCACTTCATCGATGCCCGTTCCACCCTGGTCAACGACGCCGTCGACGGCCTCGTCGCCGCGAGCGGCGGACGCCTGGCACGGCTCGACGGCGACCCGGGCATCCGCGTCGTCCTCCGCGCCGCTCCGGACCCCTGGAAGGTCGCGGTCATCTCCGGCGGCGGCTCCGGCCACGAGCCGGCCCATGCGGGCTTCGTGGGACCGGGCCTGCTCAGCGCCGCTGTCTGCGGTGACGTCTTCGCCTCGCCGAGCGTCGACGCGGTGCTGGCCGGGATCCTCGCGGTGACGGGGCCGGCGGGGTGCCTGCTCGTCATCAAGAACTACGCGGGCGACCGGCTGAATTTCGGGCTCGCCGCCGAGCGCGCCCGGGCGCTCGGCCACAGGGTCGAGACCGTGATCGTCGCGGACGACATCGCGCTGCCGGACGCCAAGCAGCCCCGCGGGGTCGCCGGGACGCTGTTCGTCCACAAGGTGGCGGGTCATGCCGCGGAGGCCGGGGAACCGCTCGAGACCGTGGCGTCGCTCGCTCGCCGGGCGGCCGGGGCGGCGAAGTCGCTCGGCATCGCGGTCTCCACCTGCACGATCCCCGGCTCGCCGCGCAGCGAGCGGCTGGCGGAGGGACAGGCCGAGCTCGGCCTCGGCATCCACGGCGAGCCCGGCGCGGAGCGCATCGCGCTGCCGAAGGCCAGCGACCTCGCCGAACTGATGGCCGAGCGTCTCGCGCGGGCCGTCGAAGGTGCGGACCGGCTGGCGCTGCTCGTGAACAATCTCGGCTCCGCCTCCGCGCTCGAGATGCAGGTCCTCACCCGCGCCGTGCTCGCCACCGACCTGGGGCGGCGCGTCCGCCTGCTGCTCGGGCCCGCGCCGCTGATGACGGCGCTCGACATGCACGGTGCCTCGCTGTCGGTCCTGCCGCTCGACGACGCGCTGGAGCGCGCCCTGTCGGAGCCCGTCCCGGTCCCGGCCTGGCCCGCGGCGGTGCCGGTCGCGCCGCCGATGCTCCGGCCGGTGCCCGAGGGGCTCGCGGGCGAGGCCTTCGTGCCGTCGCACGACACCGTCACCGCCGCCCGGATCCGGGCCGTCGCCGAGGCCCTGATCGGGGCCGAGGACACCCTGAACGGCCTCGATGCCAAGGTCGGGGACGGCGATGCCGGCACGACCTTCGCGGGCGCGGCGCGGGCCGTCCTGGCCGATCTGGACCGGCTGCCGCAGGCCGAGCCGGCCGCCCTGTGCCGGGCGCTCGCCGAGCGGATCGGGCGCGCGGTCGGCGGATCGAGCGGCGTGCTCGGATCGATCTTCTTCGCCGCGACGGCCTCGGCCCTCGCCGACGGCGCCGCGTGGCCCGAGGCTCTCGGGCAGGGCGTGGCGCGCGTCCAGGGGTACGGCGGCGCCCGAGCCGGCGACCGCACGCTGCTCGACGCCCTGATCCCCGCCGTCGAGGCCCTGAAGGGCGGCGATCTCGCGGCCGCCGCGGCGGCGGCCCGGGCCGGCGCCGAGGCCACGGCCGGCATGGATCGCGCCGGCGCGGGCCGCTCCAGCTACCTGGCCGCCGGGGACCTCGCCGGTGTCCAGGATCCCGGCGCCGCCGGCGTCGCGGCGGCGTTCGCGGCCCTGGCCGGGGCGTAGGCGCCGGGCGCCGCGCACCGGCGCCCCGCATCCGTTGACGCTCCACCCGTCGAGGCCTACCCCATCCCCATGCGCACCGGCCTGATCCTCGACGATTACCAGCAGGCGGCCCTCGCGCTCGCGGACTGGGCGCGCCTCTCCGACCGCGTCGCGATCTCCGCGATCAGCCAGCACATCCCGAACCCGGACGACCTCGTGGCGCGGATCGCGCAGGCCGAGATCCTCGTGATCATGCGGGAGCGGACGCCGTTCCCGCCGGCTCTGCTGGAAAGGCTGCCGCGGCTGGAACTCCTCGTCACCAGCGGCATGCGCAACCTCGCCATCGACGTCGCGGCGGCCCGGGCGCGCAACGTCGTCGTCTGCGGCACCGATTCGAGCCCGACGCCGCCGACGGAGCTGACCTGGGCGCTGATCCTCGGACTGGCGCGCCACGTGGCGCCGGAGAGCCTGACCCTGCGCGCGGGCGGCCCCTGGCAGAGCACGATCGGGACCGATCTCGCCGGCGCGACCCTCGGCGTTCTGGGCCTGGGGAAGATCGGGACGCGGGTGGCCGAGATCGGGCGCGCCTTCGGCATGCGTGTGATCGCCTGGAGCCCGAACCTCGACGATGGCCGCGCAGCCGCCGCCGGGGTCGAGCGGGCGGCCTCGAAGGAGGCCCTGCTGGAGGCCAGCGACGTCGTCACGATCCACTTGGTCCTCGGCGACCGGACGCGCGGCCTCCTGGGCGCGGCAGAGCTGCGCCGCATGCGCCGCGACGCGTTTCTCGTGAACACCTCGCGCGCGCCGATCGTCGATCAGGCCGCGCTGGTCCAGGCGCTGGAGGAGGGCTGGATCGCCGGCGCGGGCCTCGACGTGTTCGAGACCGAGCCGCTGCCGGCCGACAGCCCGTTCCGGCGCCTGCCGAACGTGCTGGCGCTGCCGCATCTCGGCTACGTGTCGCGCAACAACTACCGGACCTTCTTCACCCAGGCGGTGGAGGACATCGAGGCCTGGCTCGCCGGCGCCCCGATTCGGCAACTGGGCTGACGTCGCGGAGCTTGCCGGCCCCGGACTCAGTCCCGGCGGGGGTCCAGCGCGTCCGCGAGGCCGTCGCCGATCAGGTTGAGTGCCACCAGGGTCGCGATCAGGAACGCGGCCGGGGCCGCGAGCAGGTGCGGCGCCGCCTCGATAGAGCGAGCGCCCTCGGCGATCAGGACGCCCCAGCTGGTCTGCGGCTCCTGCACGCCGAGCCCGAGGAACGACAGGAAGCTCTCCAGCAGGATCACCTGCGGCACCAGCAGCGTCGCGGTCACGGCCACCGGGCCAAGGGTGTTCGGCACGATGTGCCGGAGGATGATCCGGGGTGTCCCGAGGCCGAGTGCCCGCGCGGCGCGGACGAAGTCGCGCTCGCGCAGCGACAGGGTCACGGCGCGCACCACCCGGGCCATGTCGAGCCACTCCACCGCGGCGATCGCCACCAGCATGAGCAGCAGGCTCGGGCGGAAGAAGACCAGCAGCAGGATCACGAAGAACACGAAGGGGAGGGCGTAGAGCACGTCGACGGCGCGCATCATCACGGCGTCGACGGCGCCTCCGACGAAGCCCGCAATCGCCCCGTAAGCCACGCCGATGAGCAGGGCGACGAGGCTGGCCGCGAGCCCGATCGCCAGCGAGATCCGGCCGGCGACGAGGCAGCGGGTCAGCAGGTCGCGACCCTGGATGTCGGTGCCGAGGGGGAAGTGCAGGCGTCGGACCGGCACCGCCACGACGAGCCCGCGGCCGCCGTCCCGCTCTTCCGCGACGGTCGGGGTCCCGAACAGAGCCGAGCGCGGCAGGTAAACGAGGCTACGCCGGTCGACGCCGGCGTCGGAGCCGAGGGTGAGCCGCAACGTGTCGCCGTCGCGCTCGACCGCGTCGAGCCGCGCGCGCATGCGGAAGGCCAGACGCTCGAGCGCCGGCTGGAGACGCGCGGCGTCGGGCTGCGCGGTGAGGCCGGCCGGGAGCTGGCGCAGGTCCGGATAGGCGCGCTCGGGGTCGTGACCGGTGAGGCCTGGGCCGATCAGGCAGGCGAGGGCGATCAGGACCAGCACGGCGAGCGCCGCCACGGCGGTCCGCTCCCGCGCGAACCGGAGGGCGGCGCGCCGGGCCGGCGCCGTGGAAACCGCCGTCACGCCGCCACCCGGAGGCGCGGGTCGAGCCACGCGCAGGCGAGGTCGGCGGCGAGGTTGAGCAGGATCACCAGCCCGGCGACGAGCAGGACCGTGCCCATCACCAGCGTGTAGTCGCGGTTGAGCGCGCCCTCGACGAAGTACCGCCCGATCCCCGGAAGCCCGAAGATCGTCTCGACCACCACCGAGCCGGTGAGCAGGGCCGCCGCCAGCGGTCCGAGATAGGCGACCACCGGCAGCAGCGCCCCCCGCAGGGCGTGCCGGGTGACGCGGGCCGGCGGAAGGCCGAGGCTGCGCATGGTGCGGACGGGCTGCGTCCGCAGCGCCTCGGCGAGCGAGGTCCGGGTCAGCCGGGCCAGGGCGCCGACCTGCGGCAGGGCCAGGGTCACCACCGGCAGGACGAGGTGGCTCGGGGCACCGTCGTTCCAGCCGCCGAGCGGCAGCCAGCGCAGGGTCAGGCCGAAGGCGATCTGCAGCAGCGGCGCGACCACGAAGCTCGGCAGCGAGAGGGTCAGGGCGGCCCCGACGCCGAGGAGCCGGTCGACGAGCCCGCCGCGCCGGAGCGCCGCCACGATCCCGAGCCCGACGCCGAGCGCGGTGGCCAGCGCGAGGGCGAGGGCGCCCAGCGTCGCCGAGACCGGCAGGCCCCGGGCGATCAGGCCGAGGACGCTCTGGTCGCGGAACGAGAAGGAGGGCCCGAGGTCGCCCCGCGCCAGCGCCGCGAGGTAGCTGCCGAACTGCGCGATCAGCGGCCGGTCGAGGCCGTAGACCCGGCGCAGGTTCTCCATGGCGGCGGGCGCCAGCGGCCGCTCCAGGTCGAACGGGCCCCCCGGGGCGAGCCGCATCAGGAAGAAGCTGACGGTCACCACGGCGAGCAGCGTCGGCACCGCCTGGAGGAGGCGGCGCAGGATGAAGCGGATCACGCGTCGAGCCTCATGAAGCGGGTCGGCGCGGCGTTGCGCAGGTTCGGGTGGTAGCCGTGCAACCGCGGCGCGATCAGCGCCTTGGAGCGGTAGTGCATCAGCGGGATCCACGGCAGCTCGCGCAGGGCGATCGCCTCGGCGTCGTAGAGCAGGCCGGCCCGGCGGGTGAGGTCGCGCTCGGTGGCGGCCCGCGCCATGAGGGCGTCGTAGGCGGCGTCCGACCAGTGGCCGGCGTTCATGCCGTCATTCCCGCTCTGGAGCAGGAACAGGAAGTTCTGCGGATCGGAATAGTCGGCGATCCAGCTGTAGCGGGCGACGTCGAAGTCGCCGCCGTCGCGCAGGTAGGCGAAATGCGTCTTCGCGTCCGTGTAGACGTAGCGCGTCACGATTCCGAGGTCGCGCCACATCTCGCCGAGCGCCACCGCGATGGTGCGGTTGTTGTCGCTGATGTTGAACCGGTACTCCACGGTGAGTGGCCGGTCCGGGCCGAAGCCCGCCTCCGCGAGCAGCCGGCGCGCCTCCGCCTCGTGGTCGATCGGCAGGCCGAGGCGGCCCTCGGTCTCGGGGGGCGTGCGGTAATTGTCGAGGCCGGGCGGGCACAGGGAGTAGGCCGGGCTCATGGTGCCGCCGTTGAGGCCGTCGGCGAGGTACTCGCGGTCGATGACGAGCGACAGCGCCCGGCGGACGCGCCGATCCGAGAACGGCGCCTTGCGGGTGTTCACCACCAGCGCCGCGAGCCCCAGCGAGGGGCCGAGCACCACCTGCGGCCCGAAGCGGCGGCGCAGGTCGGCGATCTGGTCGACGGGCAGGTCGGAGAGGGAGTCGATCTCGCCGGCGGCGTAGCGGCGCACCGCGGCGGCGATGTCGGGCGTCGGCAGGAAGGCGACGCGCCGGATCGCGAGGCTCGCGGCGTCCGGATGGTGCGGGTTGGCCTCCAGCGTGATCGCGCCGCCCGGCACGCGGTCGGCGAGCCGGTAGGGTCCGTTGGTCACGAGGTTCCCCGGACGGGTGAAGCTGTCGCCGTAGCGCTCGACCGAGGCGCGGTGGACCGGAAGCGCGGTCTGGTGGGTCAGGAGTTCCAGGATGTAGGGCGTCGGCTGTTCCAGGCTGATCGCGAGCCGGAGCGGCGCCTCGGCGGCGACGCCGAGGGCGTCGGCCGGCGTCTCGCCGCGGTTCACGGCGGCGGCGTTGCGGATCGGGAACAGGATCTCGGCGTATTTCGCCGCCGTGGCCGGGTCGAGCATTCGGCGGAACGCGTAGACGAAGTCGTTCGCTGTGACCGGCTCGCCGTTCGACCAGCGGCCATCGGGGCGCAGGTCGAAATGCAGGCTCACCCCGTCCTCGGAGACCGACCAGGCGCGCGCCGCGCCCGGGATGATCGTGCCCCGGTTGTCGTAGGTGAGCAGCCCGTCGCAGAGATCGCGCAGGATGTGCGCCTCCGCGACCGTGGACGAGCGGTGCGGGTCCAGCGTCTCGGGATCGGCGTCGTTGCCGCGGCGGTAGAGCGCGTCGGCCGCGCGGGCGGGCCGCACGGCCGCGAGGGCGAGCGCGCCGGCCAGCCAGTCGCGCCGGCGCGGGCGCACGGTCAGGCGCCGGTGTCCGGCTTCAGGCCGGCCGCCTCGATCCCCGCCACCGCGCAGATCTCGTCGTTGTCGGAAGTGTCCCCGGAGATGCCGACCGCGCCGAGAAGGCGTCCCTCGCCGGAGCGGATCAGCACGCCGCCCGGCACCGGCACGAGGGCGTCGGGCCCGGCGAGGTGACTGACGGCGGCGACGAAGTAGGGCTGCTGCTCCGCCCGCGCGTGGATCGCCCGGGAGCCGAGGCCCAGCGCCAGGGCCCCGTTGGCCTTGCCGCTCGCGATCTCGGCCCGGCGCAGGGACGTGCCGTCCTCGACCGCGACCGCCTTCAGCGCGCCGCGGGCATCGTAGACGACGACGGCGAGGGGCTTGAGGTTGCGGGCGCGCGCCTCCCGCAGGGCGGTGTCGACGACGGTGCGGGCGGCCTCGAGGGTCAGGTCGATCATCGGATTCCAACACGGACGCCGCTCCGAGCGGCGGCTCCATCCTTACGGACGGGGGCGCGCCGGGTCCACCGACGCGGATCGCTGCGGCCTCCGACACACGACCTCGACGTTCGGCGGCCGGCGCGAGCTCGACCCGCCGGTCTGCGAGCGCCTGCGCGCCGGTGTCCCGCGGGCCCGCTAACGGATCACGCCGGTCGCGCGGCCGGCAGGCGGATGATGCTCGCCAGGAACGCGTCGTAGCCGGCCGCCACCGCCTCCGGCCGCTCGAAATGCGGGAACGCGCCGGTCGGCAGGGTGTCGACGCGCCAGTTGGGCCGGTCGGCGACCCGCGGCACCAGCCGGTAGTCGACGAAGTCGCCGCGCTCCCCGTGCACCATCCAGACCGGGAGGCGCAGGCGCTCGTAGAGGCGGGTCGCGTCGGTGGGGAACAGGTGGCCCGCGATGAAGCAGAACGGGGCGTGCTCGGCGCCGGGCTGGTGAGCCGAGGCGTGATCGTAGGCGAGCAGACCCTCGTCGATCTCGGAGGAACCGAAGGTCTTCTCCAGGAAGAACCGCATGCTCGGCCGCGTGACCAGCGCGTCGAAGAGCGGCCGGCCGAGCGGAGGGCGGTCGAGGACGCGGAACAGCCAGTCGCGGCCGCGATGGCCGTCCGGCGGACCCTCCCCGGAGAGCCGGGCGTCGAACCCCGTCGGGCTCACCAGCGCGAGGCTGCGATAGGCGTCGGACCGCTCCAGGCTCGCCCGCGCCAGGAACGAGCACGAGAGCGACAGGGCGAGGGCGTCGATCGCCCAGCCGCCGTGCCGGCTCCGGATCTCGTCGACCGCCGCGTGGATCGCCTCCACCATCAGGCGCGGCGTGTAGCGGCGGCGCGAGCGCTCCGAGAAGCCGAAACCCGGGAGTTCCAGGGCGTAGACCGGGCGCGTGCCGCGGTAGCGCAGGTACAGCGGCCGGACCTCGTAGGCGTTGGCCGCCGCGTTGATCGAGTGGATCAGCAGGAGCGGCACGCCCTCGGCCTCAGCCGAGCCGTAGAGCGACAGCGCGCCGGCGCGGCGGGTTCGGATCCGCTCGTGGCGGCCCGGCAGGGCAGGCGGCAGGGTCATCCGCCGGTCCACGGCCAGCGCGCTCCAGCCGACCAGCGCCGCCGCCGAGCCGGCGAGCGTCAGGGCCGCCGCGGTCGCGGCGCGACCGGTGCGATGGCGGGACACGGAACTCATCGGAACACCTCGACGTCCTTCCCGCGGCGGCGGGCCGTGGCCGACAACGCCGGGCCCGCGGGGAAGTGCCCTTCCGGACGCTATGAGGCGTGGCCGGCGAGGCTGCCGGCATTCACCGCCGGGGCCCGGCTCGCCGGCCGCGCCGGCGCGTCGCCCCGGCCCGCGGCCTCGCGCAGGAAATCCACCGTCGGCGCGTCGTTGAGCCAGCCCTGGACGCGCTGCGAGATCAGGAGTTTCCGCTCGCGCCGGTCGTAGTTCGCGTAGGAGGCGGCGACGAATTCGGGCCGGCTCATCGTGCGCGCGGGGCCGGACCGGCGCGTCTCCGCCTTGAAGAACAGGGCGCTGCCGGGCACGCCGTAATGCTGGGCGATCTCCGGATAGACCGGCCAGCTGCCCTGGCCGCCGAGATCGTCCGGGAGGAACGCGTCGAGGTCGCATTCCTCGAAGGGCACGCCGGCCCGGGTCAGCAGGCCGCGGGCGAGGTCGGCCACCACGTAGAGTTTCGTGTGGTTGATCGAGTGCATGAAGCAGCCCCGACGCGCCCAGCGCGTGAGGTGCGTGTCGAGATCGTACCCGGCCTGGACGCCGAGGCCGCGCAGGTACGCGACCGACTCGTCCCAGAGATTGAAGTATCCGAGGCGCTCGAAGACCGGCTCGGAGAACAGCCGCAGCGCCTGCGCCTGCGAGAAGCCCGACAGGTAGGCGAACAGCGTGATCGCCGAGTGCGAGTGCCCCATCGGACCCGAGATTAGGCCGTTGAGCGTGACGTGATCCTGAACGCCCACGTGGACGAGGTCGGGATGGTAGGCGCTGAACACGATGGTCGGGATCAGGCGGACCTTCGGGTGCGTCCGAAGCGTGTCGATCGAGCCGCCGCCCTTGAACTTGGGCAGGTAGATGCTGGTGAAGACGTGGTCGTACCCGTCCGCGTGCGCCATCAGGTCGGCGAGCCGCGGGAACCGGCGGGACGCCGTGAAGGCCGAGACGAAATCCACCTGCGCGTGCGGCAGCAGGTAGCGCATCGTCTTGGCGATGGATCCGGCCTGGCAGACCCCGATCACGAGGATGCGCGGCGATCCGGTCCGCTTCTTCCCGAACTGCGCGAGCCGGTGCCGCGCGCGCCAGAGGCTATCGACGGTCAACATCCGGCCTCTCTCGCATGTCCGCGGGCCGCGGGCAAACACCGCACCCGTGCGGATCCCGCGGGCCGGGACCGCCGATCGCGCCCATCGGGAGGAGCCCCCTCGCGGTGCCGACCGTCGGACGGACTGCACGACCCGCGCGGCGGAACCGCAGCTCACGGCGACGCGCGCCGCCTGTGGATCGCCCAGGCTCGAAAGCACGCGCTCGGGGATCTCCGATTATTCGGAGCGCCGCCCGCCATCTCTGAAAACAGCGGAAGCAACGCGTACAGCGGACCGCCGAATTCCTACGATGTCGCCGCGATATAAAGTCCAAGAAAGTCTGTCACGGAGACGATTCAACTTGCGCGCCGTTGACAGAGTCAAGTCGTTGGATACAAATTCGATTCAACGAAGCATGAAGCTCGCGGACTGGGCGCTCGCGGTCATGAGGACCGGCAGGCCCCCGATGACCGAGGTGGATCCCCTCTCTCGCCGTGACTCCGCGTCAGCGGCCGCTCCGACGGGCGCGGGGCGCTTCCGACCGACCTGCCTGGACAACCGGCCACGGTCCGAGCCGCTCGGACGGCGCAGCTGCGGCATGCCCGCGGTGGCGCCCCTCCGCATCGCCGCGACGGTCGTCGATCCACGCCCGCATGACCGTCGGCGACCGGTCGATGCGCGGGCGACGGCGCTGCGCGGGTCGGAGGCCGGGTTCCGCATCGGGTCGAAAGCTGGAGACTGCGCGATGGATTACGTACCTCCGATGGCCGCGATCGCGGCGGCCGCACAGAAGGCGCCGCCCGGCGAGGCGACCGTGCTCACCCCGGCGCGCGACGTGAATCCCGTCGCGGCGCCGGATCCGCGGTCGATCTACACGCTCACGCCGGAGGCGGCCGGGGCCGTCTTCGCGCTCGTCGAGAACCGCATCCAGGTGATCGACGCCGCGCTCGACGTGACCGACCGGCGGGGTACGCAGGTCGCTGCCGCCGCGATGGCGACGGCCACGGCGACGACCCCGGTCGTATCGCCGGAGACGACGAAGACGATCGGCGCCGCCAATCGCAACTGGAGCGAGGATGTCCGGTTGGATCACAGCCCGTCCCGGCTCGTCGGCGCCGACACGGTCGTGGCGTACGACAGCCCGCGGGTCACGGCGGCCTGGAGCCTGGCCTTTCCGGACGTGCCCGGCCGGCGGTTCCGGGCCGTGCAATTGCCGGGACCGAGCCTCCGCTCCGTCCTGCACGAGGCGGAGGCCGGTTTGGACGACACGGGGAGCGACATCTACCTGCTCTGCAACAGCGCGCATTTCGAGACAATCCGCCAAGCCCATCCGCGCACCCACATCAACTGGATCAACGTCGACAACGACGAGATCGTCGTCGTCTGGCGGAAGCCGTCCGAGGCGGGCTAGCGACAGGCCCGACCGGCTCGGGGTGGCCGCGATCGCGACCGGACCAGGGCTACCCCGCCCGGACGAACGGGAGCCCGGCGGGACCGCCCGATCAGAGCGTCGGCAGCACCGCGCGCAGGTGGGCGGCGAAGGCGCGGGTCAGCGGCGCGGCGTGCGCCTCGTCCAGGCGGATCGTCAGGCCGATCCGCGGCAGCGCGGGCAGGCCGCTGCCGCGGCTCAGGATGCGCAGGTCGGGCGGGACCGCGGCCCGGGTGAGGACCGCGACCGCCTGGGCGGAGCGCGCCACCGCCAGCAGTCCGGACAGGCTGCCGCTCGCGTAGGCGATCCGGTACGCGCGCCCGCCCGCGTCGAGGGCGGCCCGCGCCGCCCGGTGGTCCAGCGTGTCGGGGTCGCCGAGCGCGAGCGGCAACGGGTCGGGCCACGGCGCTTCGGCGCCGCGCGGCGCCACCCAAACGAGGTCCTCGCGCCGCAGGATCTCCCGCCCGGCCGCCAGCGGGACCGAGACGAGGGCCAGATCGAGCCCGCCGCGGGCGAGCCGCTCCTCCAGACGGGGCGTCGCGCCGCAGACCACCTCGATCGCCGCGTCGGGATGCAGGTGCGCGAAGCCGCGCAGCAGGGTGGGGAGAAAGGCCTGCGCGTAATCGTCCGGGCAGCCGAACCTGAGCGTGCCGTTGAGGCGGCCGCCGGACAGTTCCGCCACCGCGTCGTCGTGCGAGGCCAGGATCCGGCGCGCGTGGACGAGGAGCCGCTCGCCCTGCACCGTGAGCACCACCCCGCGCCCGGTCCGTCGCAGCAGCGGCTGCGCGACCAGATCCTCCAGCCGCTTCATCTGCATGCTGAGGGCGGCCTGGCTGCGCCCGACCCGCTCCGCGGCCCGGCTCAGCGCGCCCGTCTCCGCCACCGTGACGAAGCTGCGCAGGAGGTCGATGTCGAGGCTCTGAGCCATCAGGATCGCTGAACCCTCGGTTCAGAACTATAAGCTTCTCTGGGGTTGCGGGCGGTCCTAGCATGGCGGGGCCTGTCACGGGACCCGGATCGATGACGACGCGGAACGACGACCCCGACTTCTGGACGCGCGCGCGCCGGCACCTCGTGCGCTACGGCGGCGCCTTCGCGCCGGTCATCATCGAGCGGGCGGAGGGCAGCTTCGTCTACGACGCGGACGGCCGGAAGATCCTCGACTTCACCTCCGGCCAGATGAGCGCGATCCTGGGTCACGGGCATCCCGAGATCGCCGCCGTCGTCGCCGACCACGTCGGGCGCCTGGATCACCTGTTCAGCGGCATGCTGAGCCGGCCGGTGGTCGACCTCGCGACCGCGCTGGCCGGCCTCGCCCCCGGCGGGCTGGAGCGCGCGCTTCTCCTGACCACCGGCGCCGAGGCCAACGAGGCCGCCCTGCGCATGGCCAAGCTCGCCACAGGCGGCTGGGAGATCGTCAGCTTCGCGCAGTCGTGGCACGGCATGACGGCGGGGGCCGCTTCGGCGACCTACAGCGCCGGCCGCAAGGGCTACGGCCCGGCCCCCGTCGGGTCCTTCGCGATCCCTGCCCCGAACGTCTACCGCCCGACCTTCGCGCGGGACGGGGCCCCCGACTGGCAGACCGAGCTCGACTACGCCTTCGCGCTGGTGGACCGGCAGTCGACCGGCAACCTCGCCGCCTTCCTGGCCGAGCCGATCCTCAGCTCCGGCGGCATCCTCGAACTCCCGCCCGGCTACCTCGCGGCGCTGAAGCGCAAGTGCACCGAGCGGGGCATGCTGCTGATCCTCGACGAGGCCCAGACGGGCATCGGCCGCACCGGCCTGATGTTCGCCTGCGAGCGCGACGGGGTGGTGCCCGACATCCTCACCCTGTCGAAGACCCTGGGCGCCGGCCTGCCCCTCGCGGCGGTCCTGACCACGCCGGAGATCGAGGATCTCTGCCACGCCCGCGGCTTCCTGTTCTACACCACGCACGTCTCCGACCCGCTTCCCGCCGCGGTCGGCCTCAAGGTGCTGGAGATCGTCCGGCGCGACGGCCTGGTCGGCCGGGCCGAGGCGGCCGGCGCGCGGCTCGCGGCGCGGCTGCGGGCGCTTCAGCAGCGCTTCGCCTGCATCGGCGACGTGCGCGGGCGCGGCCTCCTGCAGGGCGTGGAGATCGTGGCCGACCGGGACACGAAGGTGCCGGCCCCAGAACTCGGCGACGCAATCACGCGGCGCTGCCTCGAACTCGGCTTGAGCATGAACATCGTGCAGCTGCCCGGCATGGGCGGCGTGTTCCGCATCGCCCCGCCGCTCACGGCCACGGACGCGGAGATCGACCTCGGGGTCGACATCCTGGAGCGGGCGATCGAAGGCTCGGTGTGAGGCGGCCCCGTCAGGCCGCCTCGATCTCCGCGCTGACCGTCAGCCACTCCTCCTCGGCGGCGGCGAGCGCGGTCGCGGCGTCCGACCGCATCTTGGCGATCTCGCCGGCCTTGGCGGCGTTCTCCCGGAACGCGGACCCGTCCTCCAGGGCGGCGTCGATCTTCTGGATCGCCGCGGTCAGCTTGGCCATCCGCGCCTCGATCGCCTCCAGCCGCTTGCGCAGGGGCGCGAGGGCCGCGCGGCGCTCGACGCCGGCGCGGCGCGCCTCGGCCTTCTGCCCGCCGGAGGGCTCCGAGTCGCGCTCGACCTCGCGCTCGGGCCCCGACAGGACGAAGCGCCGGTAATCGTCCATGTCGCCGTCGAAGGTCTTCACCGTGCCGTCCGCGACCAGCCAGAGCCGGTCGGCGCAGGCCTCGACCAGGAACCGGTCGTGTGAGACGAGGATGACGGCGCCCTCGTAGTCGTTGATCGCCTCCACGAGGGCCTGCCGGCTCTCGATGTCGAGATGGTTGGTCGGCTCGTCGAGGATCAGGAGGTGCGGGCCGTGGAAGGCGGCGAGCCCCATGAGCAGGCGCGCCTTCTCGCCGCCCGACAGCTTCTCGACCGGCGTGTCGGCCTTGTTGGCGCCGAATCCGAGCCGCGCCGTCGCGCTGCGGACCTTCGCCTCGGGGACATCCGGCATCAGGGTCCGGACATGCGCGTAGGCGCTCTCGGCGGGGCGCAGCTCGTCGAGCTGGTGCTGGGCGAAGTAGGCGACCTCCATCTTGGAGGAGCGCTTCACCTCGCCGGCGACCGGCCCGAGCCGGCCGCCGATCAGCTTGCAGAAGGTCGACTTGCCGTTGCCGTTCGCGCCCAGCAGCGCGACTCGGTCGTCCGGCGCGAGGCTGAGGTCGAGGCCGGTCAGGACGATCCGGTCCCCGTAGCCGGCCTTGACGCGCTCCATGGCGACGATCGGCGGCGACAGCGGCTTCTCCGGGCTCGGCAGGTGGATCACCGGCACGTCGTCCTCGAGGAGCGCGGCGATCGGCTCCATCTTGGCGAGCCGCTTCATCCGCGACTGCGCCTGCCGCGCCTTGGTGGCCTTGGCCTTGAAGCGGTCGATGAAGCTCTGCAGGTGCGCGCGCTCGGCATCCTGCTTGGCCTTCGCCTTGGCCTGGAGAACGCGCTTCTCCGAGAGCTGCTTGGCGAAGCTGGTGTAGCCGCCGCGGTAGATCGCCAGCTTGCCGCGGTCGAGGTGCAGGATGTGATCGACGCTGGTGTCGAGCAGGTCGCGGTCGTGGCTGATGATGATCGCGGTGCGCGGGTAGCGTTCCAGGTAATCGTACAGCCAGAGCGTGCCCTCGATGTCGAGGTAGTTGGTCGGCTCGTCGAGGAGCAGCAGGTCCGGCTCCGAGAACAGGACGGCGGCGAGCGCCACGCGCATCCGCCAGCCGCCGGAGAAGTCCGCGCAGGGCCGCGCCTGGGCCGCCGCGTCGAAGCCCAGCCCGTGCAGGATCGCGGCGGCCCGGGCCGGCGCCGAGTGGGCGCCGATATCCACGAGCCGCGTCTCGATCTCGGCCCGGCGCAGACCGTCCGCGTGCTCGGCCTCCGCCATCAGGCGGGCGCGCTCCGTGTCGGCGGCGAGCACGACCGCGTGCAGCGTCTCCGGTCCGGCCGGCGCCTCCTGGGCGACGGCGCCGATCCGCATGCCCTTGGGCAGCGCCACCGACTTCGCGTCGACCGGGAGGTCGCCGAGAATGGCCTTGAACAGGGTGGTCTTGCCGGCCCCGTTGCGCCCGACCAGCCCGACGCGGGCGCCTTCCGGGATCGTGAAGCTCGCGGAATCGAGAATCAGACGGTCGCCGATGCGGTAGGTGAGGTCGTTGACGCGCAGCATGCCGGCGTTCTGGCGGTCCGGACGCCGCGAGGCAAGCGCCGCCGTCGCGCGGGCAGGCCGGCATCCCCGTGTCGCCCCCCGACACAACGCGACGCCTATTTTAAGCTTCAAACATCAGCTTCGGCTGTCGGATTTTTAACGGAATGCCGTCAAACCTGTGGCGAGTGCTGCGCAAATAGACGCTGATAGTGCGTTCATCGGCTCTAGAACGTCGTCGCGTGAGCCGGAAAAGCGCCCGGGCGGGGGCGAGCCACAGGGGGGAATCTTGGGCCAGACCCTGATCCTGACCGACGATGTCGAGCGCGCCGAGAGGCTCGCGCGCAATCTCGGCGGCGTCACGCCCGTTGTGCTGCACGACCTCTACGGCGACGCCGTCCCGCCGCGGGGGGCGGGGCTGATCATCAGCGACGTCAGCGCGCTGACCTCCGAATCCGTGCGCCGGCTGCGCCAGGCGCTGTCCACCGCGCGCGGGCCCGGCATCCCGTTCCTGGCCCTGATCCACGGCAACCTCGGCCGCGGCGAGATCCAGGCCACCGCCCTCGGCGCGACCCGCGCGATGCCGGCCGCCGCGGTCAGCGCCATGCTGCTGAACGCGGTCGCGACCCTGATCGGCACCGCCAAGGCCCCGCCGCAGACCGGCAACTGGCAGGAGCAGGTGAACGAGGCCCGCTCGGCCTTCGTCAGCCTGTTCCGCGCCGATCAGGCGCCCCCGGCCGCGCTGGTCGAGAACGGCGCCGACTTGGTCAACCAGGCGATCCGCGAGGCCAAGGTGCGCGAATGGCTCAGGGTCGTGGCGAGCTTCGACGACGTCACGCACCGCCACTGCCTGAGCGTGGCCGGAATCGCGGCCGAGTTCGCGCGTGTCCTGGGACTCAACGAGGCGGATTCCCGCTACCTCGTCAAAGGCGCGCTGCTCCACGACATCGGGAAGGCCAAGATCCCCCTCGCGATCCTGAACAAGCCCGCGCCGCTGACGCCGACGGAGCGCGCCGAGATGGCTCGCCACCCGGCGCTCGGACACGAGATGCTGCTGACGGGCGACTACGACGCGCTGACCCTGTCGGTGGTCCGCTCGCACCACGAGTATCTCGACGGGTCGGGCTATCCGGACGGGCTGCGCGGGCAGCAGATCCCCGACCTCGTCCGCCTGATCACCATCGCCGACATCTTCGCCGCGCTGATCGAGGCGCGCCCCTACAAGGCGCCGAAGGCCCCGCGCGAGGCCTACGCCATCCTCGAATCGATGAGGGCGAAACTCGATGCCGACCTCGTCCGCGCCTTCGGAGCGGTCGCGGTCGCCTGCGAGACGCCCCGCCGCGCCTCCGCCTGAACCCGACCCTCAGACGAGTTCCCAGGCCTTGCCGTCCCGCATCAGGGCGGTGACGAGGGCGTGGTTCAGCTCGTGCCCCGTGTGGAACGCCGAGATCCGACCCTCGACCGGGTGGCCCGCCAGCGCGAGGTCGCCGACGAGGTCGAGGATCCGGTGGCGAACCGGCTCGCCGGGGACGCGCATCCCGCCCAGGACGTGCCCGCGCACCAGCAGCGCTGCCGAGCGGGGCGAGACGCCCTGCAGGAAGTCGTTCCGCATCAGGTAGCCGTAGGCGCGGCCCGCCATGGCCCGCGCGTAGCGCCCGAAGCTGCGCGCCGGCGCGATCTCCCGCCCGAAGGATTCCGGCGTGATCGCGCCCGACCAGTCGATCGATCCGAAATGCGCCAGCGCGACGTGGCCGGTGATGTGCAGGCCCGGGCCCGGCTCGATCTCGAGGCGGCGCCGCCCGTTCTCGACCGCCACCGTGCGCAGCAGGCGGATCACCCGGCAGGGCAGGCTCTGCTCGCGCCGGCCCGCGATCCGTATGGCCTCACACCAGGGCGTCGCGCTCCCGTCGAAGATCGGCAACTCGTCGGCGTCGATCTCGGCCAGCACGTTGTCGATCCGCAGCGCGCTGAGCGAGGCCATCAGGTGCTCGATCGTGCGCACGAGGACGCCGTCGCGTCGCAGCGCCGAGGAGAGCGGCTGCGATTCCCGGTAGTGCCAGTGGGCGGGCACGTCGACCGCCCGTCCGTCCTTCAGGTGGCGGCGGAAGACGATGCCGTGGCCGGCCGGGGCGGGGCTGACGCGGACCGTGGCGTGCCGCCCGGAATGGAGGCTGCGGCCCGAACGCTCGAAGGGGCGCGCGAGTGTCGCCTGCTGGCGGGGACCGGTGGAGGATGTCGAGCGCGGGAAAGGTACGTCTTGATGCATCGATACTGCCCGCCTCGGCGGGCCAGGAATTTAGCCCTGATACCTGATCCACGCTAATAAACTCCTGTTCATCGGGACGCGGCTTGACCGCCCCGCCCGCGACCGTCACGATTGCGGCGCCCGATCGATCCAGCACCGCCCCGGCGGGGCGCGGCTTCACTGTGCGGGCTGCTCCCGTCCCCAGATCTGCTGGCCGGCCCCCGTCAGGGCAGGGACGGAGGCCGGAGTTGAGGGAACACGATCGATGGCGCGGTTGGGGACAATACCTTTCTTCAAGGATCCCGGCATCGAGCTCAGCCCCTACGAGCCCCGCTGCCACTGGCGCCGCTTCGACGAGAACGAGGTCCTCGTCGACTTCGACGACATCTCCACCGACGTGTACTTCATCGCCTCCGGCGAGGTCCGCATCCTGAACCGGACCCAGTCCGGCAAGGAAGTCATCCTGGGCGAGATGCGGGGCGGGGCCTTCTTCGGCGAGCTCGCCGCCATCGACGGGATCGGCCGCTCGGCCAACGTCACGGCGCTGACCCGCGGCGAGGTCTGCGTGGTGCCGGCGCCGGTCTTCCGGCAGATCGTGTTCGCCTCCGAGGCGATCGCCGACCGGCTGTTCCGGCTCCTGGCCAAGCGCGTGCGCGAGCTGAACACGCGGCTCATGGAGCACGCCCTGCTCGACCTGAAGCACCGGCTCTACGCCGAGCTGCTCCGCCTCTCCGTGCCGCGGGCCGGCACGGCGGGCGAGCGGGTGGTCTCGCCGCCGCCCTACCACCACGTCCTCGCCGCGCGGATCGGCTGCCGCCGCGAGCAGGTGACCCGGGAGTTCACCGCGATGGCGGCGGAGGGACTGGTCGACCGCACCCGCGGCGCCCTGGTCCTGCGCCGGCCGGACCTCCTGGAAGCGCGCGTGGCCGAGGCGCTGCGCGAGGATTCCTGATCCGTTGTCCGAGGGGCCTGCGCCGCGCCTGCGGCTGGAGGAGCTGACCAAGCGCTTCGGCACCCATCAGGCCGTCGACGCCGTGTCCCTCGACCTCGAGGCGGGGGAGTTCTTCTGCCTGCTCGGCCCGTCCGGATGCGGCAAGAGCACACTCCTGCGCATGATCGCGGGCTTCGAGAGCCCGACCTCGGGACGGATCCTGCTGGGCGCGCAGGACCTGACCGCGCTGCCGCCCCATCGGCGGCCGGTCAACATGATGTTCCAGTCCTACGCCCTGTTCCCGCACATGAGCGTGGCCGGCAATATCGGCTACGGGCTGAAGGGCCTCGGCCGCTCCGCCTCGGCGGAGCGCGTGTCGGAACTGCTCAAGCTCGTGCGCCTGGACGGGTTCGGCGACCGTAGACCGGAGACGCTCTCGGGCGGCCAGCGCCAGCGGGTCGCCCTGGCCCGGGCGCTCGCCCGGGAGCCGAAGCTGCTGCTGCTCGACGAGCCGCTCGGCGCGCTCGACCGCGGCCTGCGCGAGGAGACCCAGGGCGAGCTGCGCGCGGTCCAGCGCCGCCTCGGCACCGCCTTCGTCGTCGTCACGCACGATCCCGAGGAGGCGATGATGCTCGCCGACCGGATCGGCGTCATGGAGGCGGGCCGCCTGATCCAGGTCGGGCCGCCGGCCGATCTCTACCGGCGCCCGGCGAGCCGCTTCGTCGCCGGCCTGCTCGGCGACGTGAACCTCATCCCCGGTCGCATCGGCGCCGGAGGCGCCGACGCGGTCCGCACGGTCGAGACCGCCCACGGCCCCGTGCGGGGCGTCGCGGAGGCCGCGCTCGCGGAAGGGGCCGCGGTCGTGGTGGCGGTGCGGCCCGAGGACGTGGTGCTGGGCGCGGAAGGGCTGCCGGTGGTCGTCGCCGACGCCGTGTTCCTGGGCGACCGGGTGCGTCGGACGCTGCACCTGCCCGACGGCGCCACGCTGCGGGCGAGCGGGCGGCCCGCGGAGGCCGCCGCGGCGCCGGGCTCGGACGCACGGGCCAGCTTCCCCGCCGACGTCGCCGTGATCCTGCCGGCATGAGGGCCGCCGGAGCGGAGGCCGACCGCGCGACCGGGCGAACGGAGGCCGGGTCCGCGCGCGCCCGCAAGCGCGGCCGGATGTTCGACCGCCTGGCGCGCCTGCCGCCCTTCCTGTGGCTGGCGGCGTTCTTCCTGCTGCCCTTCGTCATTACCCTGAAGATCAGCCTCTCGGAGCCGGCCACGGCGATCCCGCCCTACCTGCCGCTGCTCGACTGGCGCGGCGGGCTCGACGGCTGGTCGGCTTTCCTCGAGGCCCTGAACTTCGACAATTACCGCACGCTCGCCGCCGACCCCCTCTACCGCGACGCCGCCCTGGGCTCCCTGACCTACGCGGGCGTCGCCAGCCTGATCCTCGTCGCTCTCGGGACGCCGCTCGCCTACGCCCTGGCGCGGGCGCCGTCCCGCTGGCAGCCGCTCCTCGTCGCGCTGGTGATCGTGCCGTTCTGGACGAGCTTCCTGATCCGGATCTACGCCTGGATCGCGATCCTGAAGCCCGAGGGCCTGCTCAATCTCGCCCTGCGCCGGCTCGGCCTGATCGACGCGCCGCTGACGATCCTCAACACCGACGCGGCGGTAATCGTCGGTCTCGTCTACGCCTACCTGCCCTTCATGGTGCTGCCGCTCTACGCGGTGATGAACCGCCTCGATCCGACCCTGCGCGAGGCCGCGGCGGATCTCGGCGCCTCGCCGAGCCGGGTGTTCTGGACCGTGACCGTGCCGCTCAGCCTGCCCGGGATCGCGGCCGGCGCGGGGCTCTGCTTCATCCCGATGGTCGGCGAGTTCGTGATCCCCGACCTGCTCGGCGGGTCGGAGACGCTGATGCTCGGCCGGGTGCTCTGGAGCGAGTTCTTCTCGAATCGCGACTGGCCGCTGGCCGCGGCCGTCGCCGTGCTGATCCTCGCCATCGTCATCGGACCGGTGGTGCTGTTCCGGGACAGCCTGCGCGCGGGCGAGGGCGAGGCGCCGTGAGCTGGGTGACCCGCACCGCCCTGGTGGCCGGCCTGGGCTTCCTCTACGGGCCGATCGCGGTGCTGATCGTCTACTCGTTCAACGCCTCGCCGATGGTGACGGTCTGGGGCGGGTTCTCGACCCGTTGGTACGGCGCCCTGCTCGCCGACGCGCCGCTCCTGTCGGCCGCCTGGGTCTCCCTGAAGGTCGCTTTCCTCGCGAGCCTGCTCGCCACGATCCTGGGGACGCTGGCCGCGCTCGCCCTGGAGCGGCAGGGCCGCTTCCGCGGTCGCGCCCTGTTCACGGGTCTCGTCTTCGGGCCGATCGTGATGCCGGAGGTGATGATCGGGCTGTCGCTCCTGCTCATGTTCATCGGGATCGGGCTGGACCGCGGCCTCCTGACGATCGTCATCGCGCACACGACCTTCTGCACCGGCTTCGTGGCGGTGGTGGTCGGCGCGCGCCTGCGCGGCCTCGACCGGTCCCTCGAGGAGGCCGCGGCCGATCTCGGGGCGGCGCCGGCGCGCGTGCTGATGACCGTGACGCTGCCGCTGCTCGCGCCCGCCCTCGTGGCCGGCGCGCTCCTCGCCTTCACCCTGTCGCTCGACGACCTGGTGATCGCGAGCTTCGTCTCCGGCCCGGGCTCCACCACCCTGCCGATGCGGCTCTACAGCCAGGTCCGGCTCGGCGTGAATCCGGAGATCAACGCGGCCTCGACCCTCCTCGTCGGGCTGGTGAGCGTCGCGGTGCTGCTGGCGTCCTGGCTCACCGCCCGCCGCGGACAGGGCTGAGCGGCGTCACTCCGCGGCCTGCGCCGCGGTCGCGCCCCCGCGCACCATCTGCGCCACGGCGACCGTCACGACGACGTTCACCACCAGCGCCACGATGCCGACATTCACGTCCTGGAGCGGTCCCAGGACCGGCAGCTTCGCCAGGCTGAACCCGGAGAGGACGGTCGCCGCCACGGTGGCCACGCCCGCGACGATCCCGGCGATGGCGGCGCGGCGGTCGAGGGGATTGCGGCGCATCAGGCTGGTGATGAAGCACGGGAAGAGCTGCGTCACGAAGTTGTAGCCCATGAGCAGGAGCTGCACGATCGTGTCGCCGCCCGACAGGGTGAAGCCGACGCAGACCAGCGCCAGCACCGGCACGAGGATCTTGCACAGCCGCGCGGTCGCGGCGTCGTCCATGCCGGGGCGCAGCGGCCGGACGAGGTTGTTCGCCACCAGCGTGACGCCGGCGATCAGGATCATGGAGCCCGGGACGAGGGCGGTGAGCACGCCCGTGGCGCCGATCAGCCCGATGACCCACGGCGGGAAGGTCGCGAGGGAGAGCTTGAACAGCGAGAGGTCGACGTCGGGCCCCGTCAGGCCCGGCACCTGCATCACGGCGGTGAAGCCGATCACGAACACGAACAGGTTGATCAGCTGGTAGATCGGCAGGATCACCGCGTTGCGGCGGAAGGCGCCGGGCTCCCGCGCCGTGTAGAGCGACGCGAAGGTGTGGGGCCACATGTAGCCGCCGAGCGCGGTCAGCAGGACCGTGGTGGTGAACCAGGTCGGGCTCTGGCCGCGGTCGGGCAGGGCCAGGAAGCCGGGCTTCGCCGCCTCGATCGCCGTGAACAGACCCTCGTAGCCGCCGTAATAGTGGACCGGCAGGTAGATCCCGAGGAACACCACCACGAACAGGATGCTGGTGTCCTTGATCACGGCCGTCCAGGCGGAGCCGTGCACGCCCGACACCACGACGTAGGCGGTGAGCGCGGCCGCGCCGATCCAGACCGCGGTCGTCGACGAGATCGCGCCGTAGGACGCCGTCGAGACGATGATCCCGAGGCCCTTGAACTGCAGCACGAGGTAGGGGACGAGGGCGACGATCCCCACGAGCGCCACCAGCATGCCGAGCGCGCGGCTGCCGTACTTGCGCGCGAAGAAGTCGGGCTGCGTGTAGAGGTTGTGCTGCTTGGCGTAGCGCCAGACCGGGGGCAGCAGCCAGTACGAGGTGACGTAGGCGAGCGTCAGGTAGCAGAGGATGTAGTAGGCGGGGCCGCCCTTGCCGTAGGCGATGCCGGAGCCGCCGAGGAACGTGAAAGTCGTGTAGATCTCCCCGGCCATCAGCAGGAAGACCAGGGCGGTGCCGAAGCCGCGGCCGCCGACAGTCCACTGCTCCAGCCCCATCTCGCGGCCCAGCCGCGCGTAGAGGCCGAGCCCGATCGCCAGCGCGAAGCCGGCCGCCACGATGACGAGCGCGATGCTCATCGGGGATCCTCCGGCGCGCGGTTCTGAGGGTCGGTCAGGTAGATCACCCCCATCACGACCGAGGTTCCGATCACGCAGAACACCAGCCAGGCGAGGAGCAGCGGCAATCCGAACACGAAGGGCTCGACCCGGTTCAGGAAGAACGGGCCGACCAGGATGCCGAGGAAGGGAAGGGCGGCCAGCCACCGCAGATTTCGCATGCGCGATACCGTTCAGAAGGCCCCGATATCGCGGGTTGAATCAGTCACGGACCGCTGTCAACGCCGCGAGCGCCCGACGGCGCTCATCCCGATCACGTCTGCGTGCTGTGCGCTCGCGCACGCGGCCGCGCTCCGGGCGCGCATATCCTCAGCGCAGCGTCGCGCCGTCCGACACGGCGGGCGCCGAAGGTTTTCACGATGACCCGCACTCTGACCATCGCGGCGCTGGCCGCGCTCCTCGTCGTTCCGGCGGTCCAGGCGGAGGCCCGCCCGCGGCACACCCCCGCCAAGGCGCAGCCCAGCGCCGCGATCAAGGCGCGCCAGACCGTCCTGAACGATTTCAACGCGCGGATGAGCCGCCTGGACGCGCTCATGGGCACCCCGAGCAGGTCGTCGGTCCGCGCGCGCTCGGCCGAGGCCGGCCGCTAGGAAACGTGACGCGCCGGCGGCCCGGACCGGCGCGTCGACTCAGCGGCCCAGGCCGCCCGCCTCCTCCACGAAACGCGCCACCGCGTCCGCGCCCGCGCCCTCGCGCAGGGACGCGAACACGTACGGCCGGGTGCCGCGCATCCGCTGCGTGTCGGATTCCATCACCGACAGGTCGGCGCCGACGAGGGGCGCGAGGTCCGTCTTGTTGACGATCAGCAGGTCGGACCGGGTGATGCCCGGACCGCCCTTGCGGGGGATCTTCTCGCCGCCGGCGACGTCGATCACGTAGAGCGTGATGTCGGCGAGTTCCGGCGAAAACGTCGCCGCGAGGTTGTCGCCGCCGGATTCGATCAGCACGAGGTCGAGCTTCGGGAAGCGCCGGCTCATCTCGGCGACGGCGGCCAGATTGATCGAGGCATCCTCCCGGATCGCCGTGTGCGGGCACCCCCCGGTCTCGACGCCGAGGATGCGCTCCTCCGGCAGGGCGCCCGCGACGGTGAGGATCCGCGCGTCCTCCTTCGTGTAGATGTCGTTGGTGATGGCGCAGATCTCGTAGCGGTCGCGGAATCGCTTGCAGAGCTGCTCCATCAGGGCGGTCTTGCCGGAACCGACAGGTCCGCCGATGCCGACGCGGAGGGGGCCGTTCGTGGAGGTCATGCTGCGGGCTCAGGATCGGAAGATGCGGGAATACTGGGTCTCGTGGCGGAAAGAGCCGAGATCCAGGCGGAAGGTGGCGGCACCGAGGGCGTCGAGATCCGCCGCGGCGGCCGCCTCGGCGAGCCCGGCGAGGCGCGGCGCGAGGGCGGCAACGACCCGCGTGCCGGCGGCCTGACCCACGGGCGCCGCCCGGAGGGCCGCGGAGACGAGATTCTGGAGGAAGGCGAGGCCGTAGGCGGCGAGCACGGGCCCCGGATTCATGCCGTGCGCGCCGGCCGCGAGGCCGACCGCGATCGGGTACGCGACCGGCCCCGGCAGCCGTTCCGCCAGGGCGTCGAGGGCGTCGCAGGGCCACGCGCCGCGCGTCGCGTCGAGGAAGCTGCGGCCCTGCTGGCTCGTCTCCAGGTGCAGCTCGCGCGACGGCGCCAGGGCCAGGGCGAGGTCGTTGACGGCGACCAGCGCGGCGCCGTCCGCGGACAGCGCCGCCGCGTGGGCGTGGGCGGCCAGGATCAGGTCGTTGCGCAGGGCGCCGCGCTCGCAGACGTCCCGGAGCCACGCGGTCAGGCTCGCCTCGTCGCGGACGTCGCCCGCCTCGACCGCCCATTCGAGCCCGTGCGAGTAGGCGTAGGCCCCGACCGGGTAGCCGGGCGACAGCCACGCCATCAGGCGCAGCGCCTGCACGGCTTCAGCCCGCGGCATGGTGGTGATGGTGGCCGCCATGCGGGTGGTCGTGCCCGTGGCCGTGGCCGAGATCCCCGGAATAGGCGCCGCCCTCCGGCCGAAACGGGCGCTCCACCGGCTCGGCGGTGCCGCCGAGGCCCCGGACCATCTCGGCGAGGACGTGGTCGTGCGCGATCCAGACCGCGTCCGGGCCGATCTCGGCGGCGATGTGCCGGTTGCCGATGTGCCAGATCAGGCGCTTGAGGGCGTGATCGCTGGGAGCCCGGATCTCGAGCAGGCGCTCCGGCGCGGCCTCGACCCAGACGAGGCGCCCGTCCTGGAGGACGAGGGCGTCGCCGTCCTCCAGCACGGTCGGCTCCGGAAGGTCCAGCAGGAAGCTCAGCCCCCCCGCGCCGCGCATGGCGACGCGGCGGCGGTGGCGGTCGCCGTGATCGAGGACGACGCGGTCGACGATCTCGCCACCCGACAGGGCGTCGCGGCGGAGGATGCGGGTGGCGCGGATCATGGTCGACGGTTCGGGTGGGGTTCTCGGGCGCGGTCAGACAACGTCCGTCTCCGGCGTGCCCGGATAGAAGCCGAGCTCACGGATCTGCTCGATCGCGTAGGGACAGGATTTCGGAAAGACGGATCCGGGCAAGCCCGTCTCGCTCGCGGCCCCGAGGACAGCGACGGAATAGGCCTTCGCGAGCACCGCATCCGGCCAGGACTGGAGGCTGGGGCTCACGTCGATCAGGTCATCGATCCGGATGCGCTGCTCGAGGATGGTCGCGCGCCAGCCGTACTTCCGCTTCTCCGGCTGGAATTCCCACTTCAGCAGGTGCAGCAGCAGGATGGCGAGACGGCTCCGGATCTCGGATTTCTGGGATCCGCCCAAGCTCTCGATCTCCTCGGCGACGTTGGCGCGGTCCAGATCCGGCCAGCGCCCGGCCCGGAGCAGGGCCGCCTGCTCCTCAGTCCAGAGGCAGAGATCGGTCGTGTAGAGGTCGTCCCTCGCCGGAAGCTGGGCGATCTTCGTCATCGCGGCTCTCCTGCCACCGAGCCCATCCTATCTCAGAACAGGAAGTAGCGCTGCGCCATCGGCAGCACCTCGGCCGGCTCGCAGACCAGCAGCTCGCCGTCGGCGCGCACGTCGTAGGTCTCCGGATCGACCTCGATGACCGGCGTGGCGTCATTCAGCACCATGCTCTTCTTCGAGATGCCGCCGCGGACGTTCTCAACGGCGACCAGCTCCTTCTGCACGCCCAGCCGCTCCCGCAGGCCGTCCTCCACCGCCGCCCGGGAGACGAAGGTGAGGGCGGTGGCGAAGGGAACCCGTCCGTAGGCGCCGAACATCGGCCGGTAGTGCACCGGCTGCGGCGTCGGGATCGAGGCGTTCGGGTCGCCCATGGGCGCGGCCGCGATGGTGCCGCCCTTCAGCACGAGGTCGGGCTTCACGCCGAAGAAGGCCGGCGTCCACAGCACGAGGTCGGCGAGCTTGCCGGGCTCCACCGAGCCGATATGCCGGGAGATGCCGTGCGAGATGGCCGGGTTGATCGTGTACTTGGCGACGTAGCGGCGCGCGCGCAGGTTGTCGGTGCCGGACGCGTCGCCCGGCAGGGCGCCCCGCTGGCGCTTCATCTTGTCGGCGGTCTGCCACGTGCGGATGATGACCTCGCCGACCCGGCCCATCGCCTGGCTGTCGGAGGACATCATCGAGAGGGCGCCGATGTCGTGCAGGATGTCCTCGGCCGCGATGGTCTCGCGCCGGATGCGGCTCTCCGCGAAGGCGAGATCCTCGGGGATCGACGGGTCGAGGTGGTGGCACACCATGAGCATGTCGAGATGCTCGTCGATCGTGTTCCACGTGTAGGGCCGCGTCGGGTTGGTGGACGACGGCAGCACGTTCGGCAGCCCGGCCACCTTGATGATGTCCGGCGCGTGGCCGCCGCCCGCGCCCTCGGTGTGGAAGGCGTGGATGGTCCGGCCCTTGAAGGCCGCGATCGTGTCCTCGACGAAGCCCGATTCGTTGAGCGTGTCGGTGTGGATCATGACCTGGATGTCGTGGGCGTCCGCCACCGACAGGCAGGTATCGATCGCCGCGGGCGTGGTGCCCCAGTCCTCGTGCAGCTTCAGCGCGCAGGCACCCGCCCGCACCATCTCGACTAGGCTCTCCGGACGGGACGCGTTGCCCTTCCCGGCGAAGGCGAGGTTCATCGGGAAGGAATCCGCCGCCTCGATCATCCGGGCGATGTGCCAGGGGCCCGGCGTGCAGGTGGTGGCGAAGGTGCCGTGCGCCGGGCCGGTGCCGCCGCCGAGCATCGTGGTGACCCCCGAGCAGAGTGCCTCCTCGATCTGCTGCGGGCAGATGAAGTGGATGTGGCTGTCGAAGCCGCCCGCCGTCAGGATCTTGCCCTCGCCGGCGATGACCTCGGTGCCCGGCCCGACCACGATGTCGACCCCGGGCTGCACGTCCGGATTGCCGGCCTTGCCGAGCCGGAAGATCCGGCCGCGCACGATGCCGACATCGCACTTCACGATGCCCCAGTGGTCGAGGACCACCGCGTTGGTGATCACCGTGTCGACGGCGCCGTCGGCGTTCGTGGCCTGGCTCTGGCCCATGCCGTCGCGGATGACCTTGCCGCCGCCGAACTTCACCTCCTCTCCGTAGGTGGTGAAGTCGCGCTCGACCGTGATCTCCAGGCTCGTGTCCGCGAGCCTGATGCGGTCGCCGACGGTCGGGCCGAACATGTCGGCATAGGCCGAGCGCGGCAGGCTGGCGGGCTTGGGCGTGTTGGCCATGGTCAGAGCTTGCCCATCACGTCGCCGCGGAACCCGTAGACGGTGCGCCCGCCGGAGAGCGGCACCAGCGCCACTTCCCGCGTCGATCCCGGCTCGAACCGCACGGCGGTGCCCGGCGCGATGTCGAGGCGCTTGCCGCGGGCCTGCTCCCGCGGGAACACGAGGCCCGGATTGACCTCGAAGAAGTGATAGTGCGAGCCGACCTGGATCGGCCGGTCCCCGACATTGGCGACCTCGATCACGGTCCGCTCGGCGCCGAGGTTGAACACGATCTCGCCGGGCAGCGTCGTCACCGCGCCGGGGATGTCGGACGAGGCCGCACCGCGGATCGGGTGATGCACGGTGACGAGCTTCGTGCCGTCCGGGAAGGTCGCCTCCACCTGGATGTCGTGGATCATCTCGGGCACGCCCTCCATGACCTGATCGGCGTTCAGCACGGTGGCGCCGGCCTGCATCAGGTCGGCCACGGTGCGGCCGTCCCGCGCGCCCTCGACCACGAAGTCGGTGATCAACGCCACCGATTCCGGATGGTTGAGCTTCACGCCGCGGGCGAGGCGGTTGCGCGCCACCTGCGCCGCCATGGCGATGAGCAACTTGTCCTTCTCACGGGGCGTCAGCAGCACGGGCAACCTCGTCGTCGCGGCGGCCGGAGCAAGGATCATGCGCGCGGCGCGGTCAAGGGCGGGCGTCGGCCGTTGCAGGACCCGGACCAGCGGCCGTCGCGGCCCGCCGGAATCACGGAGGCGTCACGGCGTCATGGCGATGAAGCCGGCGAACAGGTCGGGCAGGGGGGCGCCTTTCACGGCACCCGGCAGGTCGCGGGGGTGGATGAACTCGTCCCGGAACCAGGGATAGCGCTTCGGATCGAAGGAGGCCCGCAGCCAGTCGATCGTCCGCCGCACGCGGGTGATCCGCTCGGCGTCCGGGTGATAGGTCAGCCAGATATCGACGCTGAAGCGGCCGAGATTGTCCACAGGGACGACCTGCGCGCCGATCGCGCTGGCATAGGTCGGCAGCAGGCCGATCCCGGCCCCCTTGGCGATGGCCCAGTAATACGCGCTGCTGACGTTGATCTTCAGGGTGATCGGGACCTTCGCGGGGAAGCCCGGCACCGTGCGCACGTAATCCTCGAGGGCGACGGTCTGGCCGCCGTCCTGCACCACGATCCGGTGGCGCTCGAGGTCCTCGGGGCGCGCCGGGAGCCCGTAGGTCTCCTCGTAGCTCCGCGCGGCGTAGGGCACCATGTGGATCCGGCCGAGCTTGACGATGCGCAGGTCCGGGCTGGTCGGCCGCGTCAGCTGGATCGCGACGTCGGCCTCTAGCCGCAGGACGTCGGCGGATTCCATCGCGCAGCGCAGGTCGACGGTCAGGCGCGGGTTGGCGCGCTGGAACTCGACGAGCCGCGGCGCGAGCCAGAACGCCCCCAGCCCCTCCGTCACGGCGATCCGCACCTCGCCGGTCTCGGCGAAGGGCGCGCCCTCGCCGGTGCGCACGAGGCTGAAGGCGGCCGCCTCCATGCGGCCGGCGGCCTCGAGGATCGCGTGGCCCTCGGCGGTCAGGCGGATGCCGTCGACGTGGCGGGTCAGCAGCGGCGCGCCGATCAGCGCCTCGAGATCGTCGATCCGGCGCCGCACCGAGTTCACCGACAGGCCGAGCTTCGTGGCCGCCGAGCGGAAGCTGCCGGACCGCTGGAGCGCCAGGAAGACCCGGATGCTCTGCCAGTCGGGCATCGGGTCCCGGATCGCCTCCGCCTGTTCCATCGACGGAACACCCCTGTTTCAAATTTTGCACATACAGCCAGAGCGCTAGATGCGAAGTGCTTAACCGTCAATCCGTACCCGAATGACAGGTCATCCGATGACGGTGCACATTGCTAGCGCGCAGTTCGTGGCCAAGGACGCCGATCAACTCGGTACAGCGCTAGTCTCTCCCGAGCCGCGGCACGCGCTGAATGCGCTCGAGGTCGGCCGAATTGCCCGGCACCTCGTCATCTTCACGCCGACCCCGGACGATCTGGCGCGGCTGATCGCGGCGGCGCGCGCGGATCTGCCCGATCTCGCGCCCCTGCGCACCGTCCAGCGGGTGATGTCGCTCAATCCCGACAGCGTCCTGGCGATCGCCCAGCGCCACCGGTTCGACGCCGCGGATCCGCGGGGCGAGGGGTTCGTGGCCTGCCTGATGCTGAACGCCGACGGCCTGGCGGCGCTCAAGGCCGGGACGCTCGACGCGTTTGATCCGCCCGCCGCGCTGCTGGCCGGCCAGCACGAGCGCCCGGCGGGCATCTACGTCTGGGCCGTCTACGCGCGGCGGCGCCTCTCCGGCGGCGTCGGCCTCGTCTTCGACCGTCTGTCGAGCCCGACCTACCGGGGCGTCGACTTCTACGCCCGCGCGGCCACCCCCGAGGGGGCCGACCTGCTGACCACCCTCGGCTTCACCGCGCAGACCTCCGCCCGCGGTGCCCTGTACCATTTCGCCCGCGCGCCGAAGGCGGAGCCGGCGCCCCCGTACGACACCCACCGGTCCGGCGGGACCGGCATCAGCGTCGCGGTCGCGCGGAACATGGAGGACCTGTCGCGCGTGATCGCCCTGCGCGCCGCCGTCTACATGGCGGAGCAGGCCTGCCCGTACGAGGAGGAGTTCGACGGCAACGACCTCTCGGCGACGCACCTGATCGGCTACGTCGGCGACGAGCCGGCGGGCTGCCTGCGCATCCGGTTCTTCGCGGATTTCGCCAAGATCGAGCGCCTCGCGGTTCGAGCGGAGTTCCGCAACACGCGCCTGTCCTTCGCGCTGGTCCGCGCCGGGATCGAGCTGGCCCGGGTCAAGGGCTACCGGCGGCTCTACGGCCACGCCCAGAAGCGCCTCGTCGGCTTCTGGAGCCGCTTCGGCTTCCGCGTCTTCGAGGGCGCGCAGGAGCTGGTCTTCTCGGATTTCGACTACGTCGAGATGCTGATGGAGGCGGAGCCGCACCCGCAGGCGATCGGCCTCGGCGCTGACCCCTACGTCATCATCCGGCCGGAGGGGCGCTGGCACCGGGCGGGCGCCCTCGACCGCTCGCGGAGCCGCGCCGTGACCCGCCCGTCCGTCGACCGGGCGGTGGCCGCGCGATGAACCGGCCGATCAACCCGGCGCTGTATCGCCGGCCGCGCAGCGTCCCCGCCCTGGTGCTGGTGGACATGCAGCAGGAATACGAGATCGCGGGCCGCCCGCTCGCCCTGGCGGGGATCGAGCCCGCGCTCTCCAACTGCCGGCGCGCCCTCGCGCATGCCCGCGCGAGCGGCATGCAGGTCGTCTACGTCCGCTGGATCGGCGCGCCGCTGTTCCAGGCGGGCAGCCGCTTCGTCCGCTGGATCGAGGGGTTCGAGCCGCACGGCTGCGACATGATCTTCGACCGGGACCGCCCGTCCTGCTACGCCAGCCCCGCCTTCGCGGACGCGATGGAGCGGGGATCGCCGCCGCTCGTCATCGCGGGCTTCGCCGGCGAGTCGTCCTGCCTCGCGACGGCGGTCGACGGCTTCCACCGCGGCCAGGACGTGACCTTCCTGTCCGACGCCTCCGCGAGCCACGACCTCGACGGCATCTCCGCCGACGAGATCCACCGGTCGGTGAGCGCGGTGATGCGGGTGTTCGGCGACGTCACCGACACGCAATCCTGGATCGCGGCCTCGGCGCCTTTCAGGCCCCTGCCCACAGCTTCGAGACCCACGCACGCCAATGACTGACCGAAGCCAGAATCACGGGATTCCGGAGGGGGTCCCGGCCGGCGACGACGATGTGGACCTGCGCCTCGGCCGGCACGCGATCGAGCTGCTGCAGGCGGCGCGCGAGGCCGGCGAGCCGACGCTGATCGCGCAGGCCGAGGCCATGGCGATGGCGGTCGGCTTCGTGCTGGCGAGCCGGCTGCCGGGCGGCGCGCCGGAGACCGCGTGATCAGTCGGCGCCGTCCTCGCCGCCGATGAGGCGCATGGCGCGCAGGCGCGCGGTCCGCTCGTCCTGGGCGCGCCGGTCCGCGGCGAGCGCCCGCCAGAGCACGACGAGCTCATCCGCGACAGGCGAATCGACGGTTTCGTCGGCATCGCGCGCGATATTGGCGTGATCGAAGGCGTCCATGTTCGAGGTTCCGCGCCTTGAGGTGCGGTCCGCTAACAGGACAGGATCGCGATCGTCCAGCCCGAAAGTTGAGCAGATCCTGTACAAGCCGACGGGATCGTCACGCGCGGCGCAATCCATCGCCGGCAAACCGAACACCGGATCGTAGATCGGCGAGGATGGGGAGGCTGACGGCGGTCGATCGACCGGGACGATGATCCGGCTGGACCGAATTGCATCCGGAGCCGCTGTTCCGCCGCCTGCCGGGACATGAATTCAATAATCTATTGACGATAATCGATAAATACGCGACCGGCCACGCAGCCCGCCGCCTCGAACAGTGTCCGCACGGGGCCGCACACGCCGCGAGCCTCAGAAACATCTCGGACACCGAACTGTGACAATCCCGACCGGTATCGGCCAGGGCCCGGGCGCCGCACGGGTGCGTCCGATCGGACCGCGAGCACCTCAGGCCCGGGATCGCTTCAGCGCGGCGATGATGGATTCGACCACGACGATCTGCTCCTGCACGGCGACCAGCCGCGGCCCGGCATCCGCGCCGTCGCCCAGCACGAAGGTGCCCTTCTGCCGCCGCGCGTCGCGCAGCTTGCGCACCGACGCGACGATGACCTGCCGCTCCTCGATCAGCGCGTCGCGCAGTTCGTTCAGGCCGTCCAGTTCCAGGGTCGAGGCCATGCGGCGTCCCGGTCTCACATCCTCGGCGCGGCGTCGGCGGCCGTCCCGCGCGGGCACGCCGGGCGCCTGTCGTCCGCGCGGGGCGTCGGGCCCCGCGGCGCGGCCCACTCTCGGCGGCGGTAGCACGCTTTCCGCTCACGGAACATTGCCGCGATCCGGGGAGCGCCGCGATGTCCGGCGCGGCCATTGTATGCTATTGAATGCAAAATTATCCCGGCCCGCGAAGCGGTCGGATCAACGGGCGGATAGCGGCGCATGCTGAGTGAGGACGTGCACGACCGCGACGAGTCTCGCGCGGACGAGACGGTCACGGACCGGCGCCACGGCGACGCGCGTCGCGCCGCGACCAAACCGGCGAAGAAGCGCTCGGGCGCGGCCGGCCTGATCCTCCTGCTGCTCGCCGTCGCGGGCGGCGGCGCCTACGGCTACACGCGCCTGAATCAGCCCGCGGTGAAGTCCCGGGCGGCGGCCCCGCTGCCGGTGCCCGTCACCCTCGGCACGGTCGAGCAGGGGCCGTTCGCCCTCGTGTCGAACGGCCTCGGCACCGTCCAGGCGTACAACACCGTCCAGGTGCGCACGCGCGTCGACGGCGAGATCCAGCAGGTCGCGTTCCGCGAGGGTCAGACCGTCCGCAAGGGCGACGTGCTCGTGCAGATCGACCCGCGGCCCTACCAGGCGGCGCTGGATCAGGCGAAGGCCAAGAAGGAGCAGGACACGGCCAACCTCGGCAACGCGAAGGCGGACCTCGTCCGCTACACCGGGCTGGGCGCCTTCGCCTCCCGGCAGCAGACCGAGACGCAGACGGCCCTGGTCGCCCAGCTCACCGCGCAGGTGGCGTCCGACCAGGCGGCCATCGACAACGCCACGACGCAGCTCGGCTACGCCACGATCCGCGCGCCCATCGACGGCGTCACGGGCTTCCGGCAAGTCGATATCGGCAACATCGTCAACGCGGCCGGCCAGACCCCGATCGTGACGATCACCCAGGTCGAGCCGATCTTCGTGGTGTTCACGGCCCCGGAGGATCAGCTGCCCGCCATCACCGCGGCCCTCAAGGCCGGTGACGTGCCGGTGGAGGCCTGGACGTCGGACGGGCTGACCAAGCTCGCCGACGGCAAGCTGGCCCTGTTCAACAACCAGGTCGACACCGCGACGGGCACGATCCGCCTCAAGGCCGTCTACGAGAACAGGAACCACGCGCTGTGGCCGGGCCTGTCGGTCTCCACCAAGATGCGGGTCGGCACGGTCGCGGTCGCCACGACGGTGCCGGACGACGCGATCCAGCACGGGCCCGACGGGCTGTTCGCCTTCGTGGTGGACGATGCCAGCCGGGCGCATCAGCGCGCGCTGAAGGCGGGCCGCTCGGATTCGGGGCGGACGCGCGTTCTCAGCGGCGACCTCCGGCCCGGCGAGCGGGTGATCGTCGCCGGCCAGTACAAGGTGCAGGACGGCAGCCTCGTGGCCGATCCGCACGCGGCCCACACCGCGCAGGCGGAGGCGGTCCAGTGACGCGCGCGGGACGCCTCACGGCGGGCGCGTCCCCGCGCGGGGCCCGGCCATGAAGGGCGGCATCTCGGCACCGTTCATCCGGTTCCCGGTGGCGACCACGCTGATCATGGTCGGCATCCTGTTCCTCGGGATCGTGGCCTACCCGCTGCTCGGCGTCGCGCCGCTGCCGCAGGTGGATTTCCCGACCATCCAGGTGACCGCGCAGCTCCCCGGGGCCAGCCCGGAGACGATGGCCTCGTCGGTGGCGCAGCCCCTCGAGCGGCAGTTCTCGCAGATTCCCGGCGTGTCGCAGATGACCTCGACGAGCTCCCTCGGGATCTCGACGGTCACGGTCCAGTTCGACCTCAACCGCAACATCGACGGCGCCGCGAGCGACATCCAGGCGGCCATCAACGCCGCCAGCGGCCAGCTCCCGAAGAACCTCCCGACCCCGCCGACCTACCGCAAGGTCAATCCGGCCGATTCGCCGATCCTGCTGCTCTCGGCCACCTCCGACAGCATGCCGCTGATCGACGTCGACGACGCGGTCGACGTCCAGCTCGCCCAGCGGATCAGCCAGATCTCGGGCGTCGCGCAGGTCTTCATCGGCGGCCAGCAGAAGCCCGCCGTGCGGATCCAGATCGACCCGGCCAAGCTCGTGGCCAAGGGCCTGTCGCTGGAGGACGTGCGCGCGCAGCTCACCCTCACCACGGTCAACAACCCGAAGGGCAGCATCGACGGCGGCAGCCACAGCTACACCATCTACGCCAACGACCAGCTCACCGCGGCCCACAACTGGAACGACGTCATCGTCGCGTATCGCGACGGCGCGCCGCTGCGCGTCCGCGACATCGGACAGGCGGTCGCCGGCCCCGAGGACACCAAGCAGGCCGGCTGGACCAACGGCAAGCGCGGCATCTTCCTGGTCGTGTTCAAGCAGCCCGGCGCCAACGTCATCGACACGGTCGACAGCATCAAGGCCCAGCTGCCCCGCCTGACCGCCACACTGCCGGCCGCCATCAAGGTCGGCATCCTGAGCGACCGCACGCAGACCATCCGCGCCTCGGTCGAGGACGTGCAGTTCACCCTCCTGCTGACGATCGCGCTGGTCGTCGGGGTGATCTTCGTCTTCCTGCGCAGCTTCTGGGCGACCGTGATCCCGAGCGTGACCGTGCCGCTCGCGCTGCTCGGCGCCTGCGCGCTGATGTGGATGGCGGGCTACACCCTCGACAACCTCTCGCTGATGGCGCTCACCATCTCGGTCGGCTTCGTGGTCGACGACGCCATCGTCGTGCTGGAGAACATCAGCCGCTACGTCGAGGAGGGAATGCGGCCCATGGAGGCCGCCTTCAAGGGCGCGGGCGAGATCGGTTTCACCATCGTGTCGATCTCGGTGTCGCTGATCGCCGTGCTGATCCCGCTCCTGCTGATGGGCGGCATCATCGGAAGGCTGTTCCGCGAGTTCGCCGTGGTGCTGTCGATGACCATCGCGGTCTCGGCCTTCGTGTCTCTGACGCTGACCCCGATGATGGCCTCGCGGCTGCTGAAATCCCACGACGCCGAGCGCCACGGCCGCCTCTACCGCATGAGCGAGGCCGCCTTCGACTGGCTGCTCGCGGTCTACGCCGACGCCCTCGACGTCGCGCTGCGCTTCCGCCGCGTCACGCTGCTGGTCTTCTTCGCCACGCTGGCGCTGACCGGCTACCTGTTCGTCGCCATCCCGAAGGGCTTCTTCCCGCAGCAGGACACCGGTTTTATGATCGGCGTCACCGAGGCGTCGCAGGACATCTCCTTCTCGGCGATGAAGGCGCTGCAGGAGAAGGTCGGCGCGATCGTCCAGGCCGATCCCGCGGTCGCCACCGTCGGCATGTCGCTCGGCGGCAACGGCCAGGCGCTCAATTCCGGGCGCATGTACATCACGCTCAAGCCCCGCGACGAGCGCGACGTCAACGCCTTCCAGGTGATCGGCCGGCTGCGCCCCAAGCTGGAGCGCGTCGAGGGCATCCGGACCTTCATCCAGGCGACCCAGGACGTGCGCACCGGCGGCCGCACCTCGCGGACGCAGTTCGAGTACACCCTCCAGGACCCGGACCTCGCCGAGCTGAACACCTGGGCGCCGCGCATCCTCGACAAGATGAAGACGCTGCCGGAGCTGCGCGACGTCGCCACCGACCAGCAGACCCGCGGCACGACGCTGACGCTGTCGATCGACCGCGACGCCGCCTCGCGCTACGGCATCACGCCCCAGCTCATCGACGACACGCTCTACGACGCGTTCGGCCAGCGCCAGATCGCGCAGTACTTCACGCAGCTCAACAGCTACCACGTCGTCCTGGAGGTTCTGTTGGCGCTGCAGGGCAGCGTCGAGAGCCTCGACAAGATCTACATCAAGGCGCCGATCGGCGGCGGGCAGGTGCCGCTGGCGGCCTTCGCCCGCTGGACGACGGTTCCGGTGGCGCCGCTGGCCGTGAACCACCAGGGGCAGTTCCCGGCGGTGACGATCAGCTTCAACCTCGCTCCCGACGTCGCCCTCGGGCAGGCCACGGAGGCGATCGGCCGGGCGATGCGGGAGCTGCAGGTCCCACCGACCGTGGTGAGCGGCTTCCAGGGCACCGCCCAGGCCTTCCAGCAATCGCTCTCGACGGTGCCGCTGCTGATCCTGGCGGCCCTGTTCGTGGTCTACCTGATCCTCGGCATCCTCTACGAGAGCTTCATCCACCCGATCACCATCCTGTCGACGCTGCCCTCGGCCGGTGTCGGCGCCCTGGCGGTGCTGATGTGGGCGGGGTTCGACTTCAGCCTGATCGCGCTGATCGGCATCATCCTCCTCATCGGCATCGTGAAGAAGAACGGCATCATGCTGGTCGACTTCGCCATCGTCGCCGAGCGGGAGGAGGGTCTCTCGCCCGAGGTCGCGATCCGGAAGGCCGCGCTGCTGCGCTTCCGGCCGATCCTCATGACCACGATGGCGGCCCTGCTCGGCGGCATCCCGCTGATGGTCGCCACCGGGACTGGCTCGGAGATCCGGCAGCCGCTGGGCTACGCCATGGTGGGCGGCCTCGCGGTCAGCCAGGTGCTGACGCTGTTCACCACGCCGGTGATCTACATCTACCTCGACCGGCTGGCGCACCGCTTCTCGTTCCGCGACAAGCCGCAGGCGGTGGACGCGGCGCTCGATGACCCCGAGCCGGTGGAGGAGGTCCGCGGCCCGCCGGCGTTGCGCGCGGCGGAGTGAGGCTAACCGCCGTCTTCGCGAGCGCGGCGAAGCGATCCAGATGCGCCGCGCTCGCCGACGTCGCGCTTCCCTGGATCGCTTCGCTCCGCGCGCAGAGTCGCTGAGCGTCGCGGAAGAGGCGTCCCGAAGCCAATGGCCGGGCAGCCCTGTCACCGCGGCCCGCTTGGCGGGGCTTCTCGCCGTTCCAGTTCATGCGGCACCGGCCCTCTGAGACCGCGGGAAGCCGAAGGATGCGGATGAGCCAGAACCTGCCGCTGCGAGGGCTGACCGTGCTCGCCCTGGAGCAGGCCGTCGCCGCGCCCTACTGCACCTCGCGGCTCGCCGATGCCGGGGCCCGGGTCATCAAGATCGAGCGGCCGGAGGGGGATTTCGCCCGCGGCTACGACGCGGCGGTCAACGGGCTGGCGAGCTACTTCGTCTGGCTCAACCGCGGCAAGGAGAGCCTCGTCGCCGACATCAAGGATCCGGCCGACGGCAGCCTGCTGCACGCGATCCTCGCGCAGGCCGACGTGTTCGTGCAGAACCTCGCCCCCGGCGCGGCGGCCCGGGCGGGCTTCGGCTCGGCGGAGCTGCGCGCGCGCTACCCCCGGCTGATCACCGTCGACATCTCCGGCTACGGCGCCGGCAACGCCTACAGCGACATGAAGGCTTACGACCTGCTGGTCCAGGCCGAGAGCGGGCTCGCCGGGATCACCGGCCACCCGGCGGGGCCCGGCCGCGTCGGCGTCTCCGTCTGCGACGTCGCCTGCGGGATGGACGCCCACGCCGCGGTCCTCGAGGCGCTGATCGCCCGCGGGATCACCGGGCAGGGCTGCGCCCTGGAGGTCAGCCTGTTCAGCGGCGCCGCCGACTGGATGAACGTCCCGCTGCTCTACTTCGAGGGGACCGGCAAGGCGCCCCAGCGGGTCGGCCTCGCGCACCCGTCGATCTGCCCCTACGGCGCCTTCCCCACGGCCGACAGCAGCCTCGTGCTGATCTCGATCCAGAACGAGCGCGAATGGGCGAATTTCTGCGCCGGCGTGCTCGGGGAGCCGGAGCTCGCCCGGGCCGAGGGCTTCGCGTCCAACAACGCCCGGGTGGCCAACCGCGCCGCGGTCGATCTGCGCATCGGCGCCGCGCTGGTGCGGCTGGGCCGCGACGCGGCCGCCGCCCGGCTGAAGGCGGCGGGCACCGCCTACGGTTTCGTCAACACGCTGGCGGACCTCGCCACCCACCCGGCGCTGATCCGCGCGGAGGTCCGGACGCCTTCGGGGCCGGCCCGAATCGTGGCGCCGCCGGTGCTGATCGACGGCGCGGTCCGCGCCCTCGGGCCGGTCCCCGCGATCGACGAGCACGGGGCGCGGATCCGCGAGGAATTCGCGCTCCGCGCTCGAGGACAGTGATCTGACAGCACATCGGCGTGGGCGGGAGGAGACGATGAGACTGAACGGCAAGATCGCGCTCGTGACGGGGGCCGGCAGCGGCTTCGGGGCGGGGATCGCCCAGCGCTTCGCCGCGGAGGGCGCCAGGGTGGCCTGCGTCGACATCGACGGCGCGGCGGCCGGGCGCGTCGCGGCGGCGATCGGCGACAACGCCATCGCGATCGCCGCCGATGTCGGTCTGGCCGCCGACGTCGCCGCCAGCGTCGCCGAGACGCGGCAGCGCTTCGGCGTGCCGAGCATTCTCGTCAACAATGCCGGCACCACCCACCGCAACAAGCCGCTGATGGAGGTGACGGAGGAGGATTTCGACCGGGTCTTCCGGGTCAACGTGAAGTCGATCTTCCACTACGTCCGGGAAGTCGCCCCGCTGATGCGCGACGCGGGCGGCGGCGCGATCCTCAACGTCAGCTCGACGGCGGCGCTGCGGCCGCGCCCGGGTCTGACGTGGTACAACGCCTCCAAGGGTGCGGCGAGCCTTGCCTCGAAGTCGCTGGCCCTGGAGCTGGCGCCCTGGAAGATCCGGGTGAACGCCCTCTGCCCGGTGATGGGCGCCACGGGGCTCCTCGAGCACTTCATGGGCGTCCTCGACACGCCCGAGAACCGCGACCGCTTCATCGCCACGATCCCGCTCGGGCGCCTGTCGGAGGCGAGCGACATCGCCGCCGCCGCCCTGTTCCTCGCCTCCGACGAGGCGGCGTTCATCACCGGCGTCGATCTCCCCGTCGACGGCGGCCGCACGGCCTGAGGAGCCCCCGATGGAAGCCTATACCGAGATCCGCGAGGCGGTCGCCAAGCTCTGCGCCGGCTTCCCGGGACCGTACTGGCGGGCCCTCGACCGGGAGATGGCCTACCCGACCGAATTCGTGAACGCGCTGACCGAGAGCGGCTACCTGTCGGTGCTGATCCCCGAGGCGTACGGCGGCGCCGGCCTGCCGCTCTCGGCGGCCGCCGCGATCCTCGAGGAGGTGCAGCGGGCGGGCTGCAACGGCGGCGCCTGCCACGCGCAGATGTACACGATGGGCACGCTGCTGCGGCACGGCTCGGAGGCGCAGAAGGCCGAGTACCTGCCGGTCATCGCGGAGGGGCGCCTGCGGCTCCAGGCCTTCGGCGTGACCGAGCCCACCTCCGGCACCGATACCGGCAGCCTGAAGACGACGGCCCGCCTGGAGGGCGATCAATACGTCGTCAACGGCCAGAAGATCTGGACCAGCCGCGCCGAGCACTCGGACCTGATGCTGCTCCTCGCCCGCACCACGCCGAGGGCCGAGGGCATGAAGCGCACGGACGGGCTGTCGGTGCTGCTCGTCGACATGCGCGCGGCCAAGGGCAACGGCCTGACGATCCGGCCGATCCGCACGATGATGAACCACGCCACCACGGAGGTGTTCTTCGACAATCTCCGCGTTCCGGCGCAGAACCTCATCGGCGAGGAGGGCAGGGGCTTCCGCTACATCCTGTCCGGCATGAACGCGGAGCGGATCCTGATCGCCGCCGAGTGCGTCGGCGACGCCAAGTGGTTCATCGACAGGGCCCGGGCCTATGCCGGCGAGCGCTCCGTCTTCGGGCGGCCGATCGGTGCCAACCAGGGCGTGCAGTTCCCCATCGCGAAGGCCTACGCCAACATGCGCGCGGCCGAGCTGATGGTCCGCGAGGCGCTGACCCTCTACGAGGGCGGGGCCAATCCCGGGGCCGAGGCCAACATGGCCAAGATGCTCGCCGCCGACGCCTCCTTCGAGGCCGCCAACGCCTGCATCCAGACCCATGGCGGCTTCGGATTCGCCGAGGAGTACGACGTGGAGCGCAAGTTCCGCGAGACGCGCCTCTATCAGGTCGCGCCGATCTCCACGAACCTGATCCTCGCCTACCTGTCCGAGCACGTGCTCGGCCTGCCGCGCTCGTACTGACATGACCGATCTCAGCGCCTGGATCGGCCGGACGCGGGCGGCGTCCGACCTCGTCACCCCGCGCCTCCTCGCCGAGTTCCGCGCGACCTTCGCGCCGCACCTGGCGCCGGTCGCCGACGGGATCGCGCCGCCGGCCCTGCACTGGTGCCTCGCGCCGGAGACGCCGCCGGCCGACTCCCTCGGGCCCGACGGCCACGCCGCCAAGGGCGGCTTCCTGCCCCCGGTGCCGCTGCCCCGGCGGATGTGGGCGGGGGGCGAGATCGAGACGCTCTCCGACCTGCGCGCGGGGGACACGGTCACGCGCACCGAGACCGTGCGGGACGTCGCCTTCAAGAGCGGGCGGAGCGGGAGCCTGTGCTTCGTCACCGTCGACCACACGGTCTCGACAGAACGGGGCGTCACGATCCGCGAGCGGCAGGATATCGTCTACCGCGAGGCGGCGGGCGCGCAGACGGGAACCGGCGCCGCGCCCGAGCGCGACGGTTCCGAATCCTACGCGGTGATCTGGGAGGTGCCGGCGACCCCGACGCTGCTGTTCCGCTACTCGGCGATGACCTTCAACGGCCACCGCTTCCACTACGACCAGCCCTACGCGACGCGGGTGGAAGGCTACGCCGACCTCGTCGTGCACGGCCCGATGCAGGCGACGCTGCTGATGAACCTCGCCGCGACGCTCCTCGGACGCGTGCCGCGGACGTTCACGTATCGCGGCGTCGCGCCGATGACGGCGAACCAGGTGTTTCGGGTCTGCGGGCGGGTCGCCGGGACGGCGTTCGAGGGCGCGACCCTCGACGCGGGGGGCCAGGTCTGCATGCGGGCCCGGGCCGACGGGTGAGCGGCCGCGGACGCTCGGTCCGCATCCAAGATTGGGACGGGATCGGCACCGCCGTCGCGCCGCGCGCGGGCAAAAGCGGCACAGCGGCCCGCGGACGCGTCCGCGGGCCGGCCCCGGGCGGGATCAGGCCAGCTTCAGGCCAACGTTGACGTTGCCGCGGGTCGCGTTGGAGTACGGGCAGACCTGGTGGGCGGCGTCGACGAGCTTCTGCGCGTCGGCGCCGTCCAGGCCCGGGAGGCTGATGGTCAGGTCGGCGGTGATGCCGAAGCCGCCCTCGGAGCGCGGGCCGATGCCGACGTCGGCGGTGACGGTGGTCTCGGCCGGGACCTTCAGCTGCAGCGACGGCGCGACGGCCTTCATGGCGCCGAGGAAGCAGGCCGAGTAGCCGGACGCGAAGAGCTGCTCCGGGTTCGCGCCCGGACCGCCCGCGCCGCCGAGCTCCTTCGGGGTCGAGAGCTTGACCTCGAAGCTGCCGTCGGCAGTCCGGGCGGCGCCGTCGCGGCCGCCGGTGGCCGTGGCGGTGGTGCGGTACTTCACGTCTACGGGCATGGGACTCTCCGGTTTGGGGATGCCGCCGGCATGTAGGTGCCGACTCGCTTCCGCACAGCCCATTTAGATTGCGCACAATCTAATTTCAAGGATCAATCAGCGTTTCAAGGATCGATCAGCGCGAAGCGGTCGACATCGACGAGCCCTCGATCGGTGATCTTCAGGTGGGGGATCACAGGCAGGGGCAGGAAGGCCACCTGCAGGAAGGGTTCGGGAAGGACGACCTCCAGGCTTCGCGCCGCGTCGCGCAAGGTTACGAGCGAGCGGCGGATGGCGTCGAACGGCATGAGACTCATGAGCCCGGCGACCGGCAGCGCGATCTCGGCCAGCACCCGGCCGCCCTCGACCACCACGAAGCCGCCCTCGATCGCGCCGAGCCGGTTCACCGCCACGGCCATGTCGGCGTCGTCCGCCCCGACCACCGTGATGTTGTGGCTGTCGTGCCCGACCGACGAGGCGATGGCGCCGCGCTTGAGGCCGAACCCCTTCACGAACGCGACCCCGACGCCGCGCGCGCCCGGCTGTGTCCGGCCGTGGCGCTCGACCACCGCGACCTTGATGACGTCCTGGTCGAGGTCGATCCGGCGCTCGCCGCCGGAATAGGGCAGGGTCAGGTCGTGCCGCAGGGTGATGATCTTGCCGGGCACGACGCCGATCACCGGCGTCGACGGCCCGGAGCCCGGAGCGGCGAAGTCGGCGGCCGTCACGTGCCGCGCCCGCACGCTCCGGCGGCCGATCGGCTCGATCGACGCGCGCGCGTCGAAGAGCGCGGCGTCCACCGGCCGGCCCGCGCTGAGGACTTGCGACACGGCACAGGCGGCGAGATCGTCGAGCACCACGAGGTCGGCGCGCTGGCCGGGCGCGACGAGGCCCCGGTCGTGCAGCCCGAAGGCGCGGGCCGCCGACCAGGAGGCCGCCCGGTAGGCGGCCAGCGGCGGCACGCCGAGGGCGATGGCCGTGCGGATGACGAAGTCGAGGTGCCCCTCCTCGGCGATGTCGAGGGGATTCCGGTCGTCGGTGCAGAAGGCCAGGAACGGCGCCGTCCGCTCGGTCAGGATCGGCGCGAGGGCGTGCAGGTCCTTGCACACCGAGCCCTCGCGGATCAGCACGGTCATGCCCTTCGACAGCTTCTCGCGGGCCTCCTCGGGCGATGTCGCCTCGTGCTCGGTGCGGATGCCCGCCGCGATGTAGCCATTGAGGCCGAGGCCGCGCAGGAGCGGCGCGTGCCCGTCGATGTGCCGCCCCTGGAAGGCCGCGAGCTTGTCCAGCACGCCCGGGTCGCTCGCCAGAACACCCGGGAAGTTCATGAACTCGGCGAGGCCGATCACCTTCGGGTGCGTCGCGAAGGGCAGGAGATCCTGCGCCTCGATCCGGGCGCCCGAGGTCTCCAGGTGGTCGGTGGCTGGCACGCAGGACGAGAGCTGCACCCGCAGATCCATCGCCAGCGTCTCGGAGGATCTGAGGAACCACGTGAAGGCGTCGGTGCCGAGCACGTTGGCCATCTCGTGCGGGTCGCAGATCCCGGTGGTGACGCCGTGCGGCAGGACGCACCGCTCGTATTCCTGCGGCGGCATCAGCGACGACTCGACGTGGAAATGCGTGTCGATGAAGCCCGGCACCACGACCTTGCCGGACACGTCGATCTCCCGGGTGCCGCTATACGCTCCGAAGGTCCCGACGATCCGGTCGCCGCAGATCGCGATGTCGGAGGCCACCAGATCGCCGGTGACGAGGTCGAGGAAGTGGCCGCCCTTTAGGACCAGATCGGCTTCGGCCCGGCCCTGACCCTGCGCGATCGCGCGCCGGAGGAAATCCACCTGTGTCATCGTGATCCGCCCCTCCCTCCTGCCATCCGCCAGAAGCATGCCACGGGTGCCGGTCTCCCGGCGACGCTTGCGGATGCGCGGGCGCGGGCGCAGAAGCCCTTCACCTTTGAACCAGTCGAAGCTCTCGATGCCTGCCTATCGCTCACGCACCACCACCCACGGCCGCAACATGGCCGGTGCCCGCGGCCTCTGGCGCGCCACCGGCATGAAGGATTCGGATTTCGGCAAGCCGATCATCGCGGTGGTGAACTCCTTCACGCAGTTCGTGCCGGGCCACGTCCACCTGAAGGACCTCGGCCAGCTCGTCGCCCGGGAGATCGAGGCGGCCGGCGGCGTCGCCAAGGAGTTCAACACCATCGCGGTCGATGACGGGATCGCGATGGGCCACGATGGGATGCTGTACTCGCTGCCGTCCCGCGAGCTGATCGCCGATTCCGTCGAGTACATGGTCAACGCGCACTGCGCCGACGCGATGGTGTGCATCTCGAACTGCGACAAGATCACCCCCGGCATGCTGATGGCGACGCTGCGCCTCAACATCCCGACCGTCTTCGTCTCGGGCGGCCCGATGGAGGCCGGCAAGGTCCAGCTGCCGGGCATCGCCAGGAAGGTCGACCTCGTCGACGCGATGATCGCGGCGGCCGACGACCGGATTTCCGACGAGGACGTCGCCGTCATCGAGCGCTCCGCCTGCCCGACCTGCGGCTCCTGCTCGGGCATGTTCACGGCGAACTCGATGAACTGCCTCACCGAGGCGCTGGGTCTGGCGCTGCCGGGCAACGGCTCGGTGCTCGCCACCCACGCCGACCGCAAGCGCCTCTTCGTCGAGGCCGGCCATCTGATCGTCGATCTGGCCCGCCGCCACTACGAGCAGGACGACGCCAGCGTGCTGCCGCGCGCGGTCGCGAGCTTCCAGGCGTTCGAGAACGCCATGACCCTCGACATCGCCATGGGCGGCTCGACCAACACGGTGCTGCACCTGCTGGCCGCCGCCCACGAGGGCGAGGTGCCCTTCACCATGGCCGACATCGACCGGCTGTCCCGGCGGGTGCCGGTGCTGTGCAAGGTCGCCCCGGCGGTGGCCAACGTCCACATGGAGGACGTCCACCGGGCGGGCGGCATCATGGGGATCCTGGGCGAGCTCGACCGGGCCGGCCTGATCGACACCGGCGTCGGCAACGTCTCGGCCGGAACGCTCGGCGGGGCGCTCGCCCGCTGGGACGTGCGCGGCGAACCGGCCGCCTCGGTCCAGACCTTCTACCGCGCGGCCCCGGGCGGCGTGCCGACCCAGGTGGCGTTCAGCCAGGAATCGCGCTTCGACGCGCTCGACCTCGACCGGGAGGGCGGCGTCATCCGCGACGCGGCGCACGCCTACTCGCAGGATGGCGGCCTCGCCGTGCTCTACGGCAATCTCGCCGAGCAGGGCTGCATCGTGAAGACCGCGGGCGTCGACACCTCGATCCTGACCTTCACGGGCACCGCCCGCGTGTTCGAGAGCCAGGACGCGGCCGTCGACGGCATCCTCAACGGCAAGGTCACGGCCGGCGAGGTGGTGCTGATCCGCTACGAGGGCCCCCGCGGCGGCCCCGGCATGCAGGAGATGCTGTACCCGACGAGCTACCTGAAATCGAAGGGTCTGGGTAAGGCCTGCGCGCTCGTCACCGACGGACGATTCTCCGGCGGGTCGTCGGGCCTGTCCATCGGGCACGTCTCGCCCGAGGCGGCCGAGGGCGGCCTCATCGGCCTCGTGCGGGACGGCGACCGGATCGCCATCGACATCCCGAACCGGCGCATCCACCTCGATGTCGAGACGGGGGAGCTCGACCAGCGGCGGGCCGCCCAGGAGGCGGCGGGCTGGCAGCCGGCGAAGCCGCGCAAGCGGAAGGTGAGCGCGGCCCTGCGCGCCTACGCCATGCTCACGACGAGCGCGGCGCACGGCGCGGTGCGCCGGGTCTGATCAGCGGAGCTCGAGGACCAGGGCGGCGATGGCGGCCAACAGGGCCGCCGCCACCACCGCGACGCCGATGAGGCGCGCGCGGACGGACCGGGCCGTGTTCGCGGGCGCACCGTTCACCGACAGGGCAGGGGCGGATGGGGCGTCCGGGATGCGCCCCAGCGCCCGGAGCATCAACGGCTCGATCGCCGCGTATCCGGCCGGGCTCAGGTGGAGCCCGTCCGTCCCGTAATCCGGCCGGAGTCCGCCGGTCTCGGACACCAGCACGGCGTGGTAATCGATGAACGTCGCGCCGTGCTCGTGGGCGTGATCCCGGAGCCACGCGTTGACCGCCGCGATCATGGCGGGGGCGTCCCGCACCTCCGGATTCCACGGGATGCCGTCCACCGGCGTGAGCGAGCCGATCCAGGCCTTCACGCCCAGGGCACGGGCCTCGTCGAGCATGCCGGCGAGCGTGCGGCAGATCTCCTCGACCGGGACGAAGACACCCTCGTTGCGGCCGATATCGTTGACGCCGCACAGGAGATGCACGCCCCGGGCGCCGGTCTCCGCGAGGTCGCGGGCGAACCGCATGGTGATCCAGCGCGCCGTCTGCCCGGAGCCGCCACGGGGGATGAGGTCGTAGGCCTCGAAAGTGCCGGCCCGGTGGAAGCCCCAGAGCTCCGTGATCGAGTCGCCCACGAAGACGATCGGTTCGGCCATGGCTCAGGCGGCCGTCGCCGCCCCGACCGTCTCGACCACCTCCGCCTGGAGACGGTCGGCCATCACTTGGCGCCCCTCCGAAGTCACGTGGACGATGTCGGTGAACAGGGCGCGGGCGTCGGCCTCGAACAGCCGGCTCAGATCCCGCGCCGCGAAAGACCGGTCGGCCGTGTCCAGCCGCCCGAGGACACTCTCGAAGCGCTCGTACTGGCGGTCGAGATAGGCGAGGAACGCGCCGGACGCGGCGCCGGCCTCCGCGCCCGCGAGCGCCCCCTTGCGGACGACCGTCGGCTGCAGGAGGAACCGGACCGGCGCGCCGATCCCGGGCGCGAGCCGCGCGAGGCGCCTGAGCGCCAGCTCGAACTGCCGCACCACCTCCCATTCCCAGATGTCGGACTGCCAGTTCGTCAGCGCGCGCAGGTTCTCGAGGCGATTGAAGATCATCGCCTGCAGGCCGTCATACGACAGGTCCTCCGCGTCCTCGGCGGATTTCCTCGGGTCGAAGAAGTAGTCGTAGAGGCTCTCGTTCGCGAAGTGATTGTAGGGAACGCCGGCCCGCGGATCGAAGCTCCACGGCTGGAAGATGTCGGTCGCGCCGCCGACCACCAGGATGACGTCGGGCTGCAGGTCCATCAGCCGCGTCGTGATCAGGGCGATCATCTGGTTGAGACAGGCCGAGACCGCGCCGAAATTGTAGACCCGCGCGCCGGGCCCGTGCGCCTGCTTCAGCCCGGTCTCCAGGCGTCCGGGCACGGTATCGGCGAAGACCTGGCCGTCGATCAGCGTGCTGTCGCCGACGACGAAGACCCGCAGCGTCTCGGAGGGCGGCCGCGCGTCCGCGTGCGCGTCGTTGCGATACCCAAGGGCGTCGTAGCGCCAGCCCTGACCGGACGCCTCGGTCAGCGGCTTCCCGGCGAACTGCGCGTAGGGCGCGGGAAACCGGCTGTTCGCGTCGAAGTTCTGGAAGCTCTGCAGGAACTTCCGCCGTCGCGCGTCCGCGCTGTCGTCGGGCGGCCGGTGGGCCATGGTCCGTCTCCTCGCCGGGCGGATGCCCGGTGGCTGTGCGATGGTCGGTGAGCCGGGCGGCGGGACTGCGGGCCCGGTCAGCTCCGCAGCGTCGCGTGGTTCTCCAGGAACCAGCCGTAGGTCTGGCGCAGGCCGTCCTCGAGGGCGATCTCCGGCCGCCAACCCATCGCCCGCAGCCGCGACACGTCCATCAGCTTGCGCGGCGTGCCGTCGGGCTTGGTCGCGTCGAACGCCAGCTCCCCCCCGTAGCCGATCACCCGCGCGAGCGCCTCGGCGAGCTGACGGATGGTGCAATCCTCACCCGTCCCGACGTTGATGTGCGAGAGGTCGGGGCGCGTGTTCGCGGCGTAGACCGCGTCGTCCATCTCCATCACGTAGACGCTGGCCCGCGCCATGTCATCGACGTGCAGGAACTCGCGCATCGCCCGGCCGGTGCCCCAGACCGTGACCTTCGCCAGACCCTCCCGCTTCGCCTCATGGAAGCGGCGCATCAGCGCCGGCAGCACGTGGGCGTTCTCGGGATGGAAGTTGTCGTTCGGGCCGTAGAGGTTCGTCGGCATCACGCTGCGATAGCGGCGCCCGTACTGGCGGTTGTAGCTCTCGCACATCTTGATCCCCGCGATCTTGGCGATCGCGTAGGGCTCGTTGGTCGGCTCGAGCAGCCCGGTCAGCAGGGCGTCCTCGCGCATCGGCTGGGGCGCGAGCTTCGGGTAGATGCAGGACGAGCCCAGGAACAGCAGCCGGTCGACGCCGTGCGTGTGCGCGGCGTCGATCAGGTTCGACTGGATCAGCAGGTTCTCGTGGATGAACTCGGCCGGGTAGGTGTTGTTGGCGTGGATGCCGCCGACGCGCGCGGCGGCGAGGTAGACCTGGTCGATGCGGTTCTCGGCGAAGAAGCGCCGGACCGCGGCCTGATCGAAAAGGTCGAGGGTCCGGCGGTCGGCCGTGAGGATCCGCTCGTGACCGAGCTCACGCAGGCGACGCACGATCGCCGAGCCCACCATGCCGCGATGGCCCGCCACGAAAATGGTCTGACCTCGACCGTCCATCACGCGTCCGTTCCCTGCCGAAAGCTCGGATTTCCAAGCCCCTATAGCCCCTTTGCGGCGCGATATCGCCGCGCAAACACGCGTTTTCTGAGGCGGGCGACGAGGCGCGCGCCGGCCTCCGCGAACCGCGTCATTGTACGGGAAACGACGAAACCAAATACAACTGAAAGTTAGCGTTAATCATTCTACCAGAAGCTGCATCTCGTTCCTGCTTGCCGACCAACGGGTTGCAGGGCCGGATCGGAATCGCTCCCCGGCCGCGCAGCAATGGAGTTCCAGATGCGTCCCTTGACCGTCGTCCCGGTTACGCCGCGGACTGCGATGATCGCTGTCCTCCGTCCGGGCGCCGCCCGCGCGATCCCGATCGCGACCGGGCTCCTGCTCTGCACGGCCCTGGCGACGCCCGCCCAGGCGCAGCTCCTGCGCGGCGCCTTGGATACAACTTCGAATGGCATCCTCGGCACCGGGCTCACGATCGGCACGAGCAGCCCCGGCAGCGGCGTGCTCGGAACCGGCCTCAATGTCGGCACGACGAGCGGCGGGCTTCTCGGCACCGGCGTCACGGTCGGTACCACTGATCCCGGCACCGGCGTGCTGGGGACCGGCCTCAACGTAGGAACCACCAGCGGGGGTGTGCTCGGGACCGGCGTGCTCGTCGGCACGACCGGTCCGGGAGACGGGCTGCTCGGCACCGGTCTCACCTTGGGAACCGCAGGAGGGACCGGAACGGGCGGCTGCGGCACCTGCGGCGGCACCGGCGGGGGTGGGACCGGCGGAGGCGGAACCGGTGGTGGTGGTACCGGTGGCGGGTCCAATCAGGGCATCTACATCATCACCGGCAACGTGACGCAGTCCCAGGGGCAGACCGTCATCAACGAACTGAGGCTCTCGCAGCTCACGAGCGTCACGGGCGTCGCCGCCAACAACACCAGCAACCAGGCCGCGCCGATCGCCGTCGGCAGCGATGCGCTGGCGGTGGGCTACGGTTCGAGCGCGGCCGGGACGGCCTCGACCGCGGTCGGCACGGGCGCCAGCGCCGCCAACACCGGCAGCGTCGCCCTCGGCTACGCGGCCAGCGCGCAGGGCCTCGGCGGAACGGCCATCGGCACGGCCTCCGCGGCGTCCGGAGCCGGCAGCACCGCCCTGGGCTTCGTCGCCGGCGCGACCGGGACCGGATCCACCGCCGTCGGTGCGGCCGCCTCGGCGGCCGGCAACAACAGCGTCGCGCTCGGCAACGGGGCGGCCGCCAACCAGGCCAACACGATTGCGATCGGCGCGAACGTGAAGACGACCCAGGCCAACCAGGTCGCGATCGGCAATTCCGCGAACACCTACAGGCTCGCCGGCATCGCCTCGCAGGCGAGCGCCGCCGCGCAGAGCGGAGCCACGGCCTTCGTGACCACGGACGCGAACGGTAACCTCGCGGCCTCGGCCTACGGACCGTCGACGATCGCCGGCCTCGGCAATCGGATCGATTCGGTGCAGGCGCAGGTCAACAACCTGGAAGCCAAGACCGACTCGGTCCAGCGCTACGCCATCCAGACCCGCAAGGAGGCCCGGCAGGGCGTCGCCATGGCCATTGCGATGGCGACCGCGCCGATGCCGTCGGCGCCGGGCAAGACGACCTGGGCCACCAACGGGGCGACCTACCGGGGCGAGTGGGCCGGCGGTCTCGCTGTGGCGCACCGGTTGCCGACCTGCTGCGTCCCGATCGCGGTGACCGCCGGCGTGGCCTACGGCGGCGACAACGCTGTCGGTGTCCGCGCCGGTCTCGCGGGCGAGTTCTGACACGGCCATCATCGCCAGGGACGCGCCTGATTTCGTCCTTGCGCGGCGGGAAAGGACCGCGATAGTGTCAAGCAATGCTGACACTCGCGGTCGACCATCGGGTTGCGCAAGAGATCGATCGGCGCCCGCACGCCGTCGTGGTCGGCTCGGGCTTCGGCGGCCTCGCCGCGGCGGTCCGGCTGGGCGCGCGCGGCTATCGGGTCACCGTGCTGGAGCGCCTCGCGCAGCCCGGGGGACGGGCCCGCGTCCACCGGCAGGACGGCTTCACCTTCGACGCTGGTCCGACCATCGTCACCGCGCCCCAGCTCTTCGAGGAGTTGTGGCAGCTGGCCGGCCGCAGGCTCGCCGACGACGTGACGCTGGTGCCGATGGATCCGTTCTACCGGATCCGCTTCGCCGACGGCACGTCCTTCGCCTACAGCGGCGACGTGGACCGGATGCGCGCCGAGGTGGCCCGCTTCGCGCCGGACGACGTCGCGGGGTACGAGCGCTTCATGGCGCACAGCCGCGCCGTCTGCCGGATCGGGTTCGAGCAGCTCGGACACGTGCCGTTCGGCAGTGTCGGCGCGATGCTCAAGATCGCGCCCGATCTGCTGCGCCTCTCGGGACACCGCTCGGTGCACGACGTGGTGGCGCGCTTCATCCGCGACGAGCGGCTGCGCACGGTCTTCAGCTTCCATCCGCTCCTGATCGGCGGCAACCCGTTCCGGGCCAGCGCCATCTACTGCCTGATCGCCGACCTCGAGCGGCGCTGGGGCGTTCACTTCGCGATGGGCGGTACGGGGCAGCTGGTCGACGGGCTGGTGCGGCTGATCCGGTCGCAGGGCGGCCGCCTGCGCCTCGGCGTCGAGGTCGCGCGCATCCGGGTCGAGGCGGGGGCGGCCACCGGCGTCGACCTGACCGGCGGCGAGACGATCGCGGCCGACGTCGTGGTGTCCAACGCCGATTCGGCCGTGACGCACGCGCGCCTGCTTCCGGAGGCGCAGCGCTGGAGCCCGGGGCGGTTCCAGCGGGCCCGCTCGTCGATGGGACTGTTCGTCTGGTACTTCGGCACCAAGCGGCGCTACCCGGCGGTGAATCACCACACGATCCTGCTCGGGCCCCGATACCGCGGCCTGCTCGCCGACATATTCGACCGCAAGGTGCTGGCCGAGGACGCGAGCCTCTACCTGCACCGTCCGACCGCCACCGATCCGAGCCTCGCCCCACCGGGATGCGACGCCTTCTACGTGCTGGCCCCGGTGCCGAACCTCGCCGGCGGCCAGGATTGGCAGACCCTCGCCGAACCGTACCGGCGCCGGATCGCCGCCCTGCTCGAGGCGAGCGTGATGCCCGGGCTGTCGGAGGCCATCCTGACCTCGAAGGTGACGACGCCGCTGGATTTCCAGGACGATTTCCTGAGCTACCGGGGCTCCGGATTCGGCCTGGAGCCGGTGCTGACACAATCGGCCTGGTTCCGTCCGCACAACCGGTCGAGCGCAGTCCGCAACCTCTACCTCGTGGGGGCCGGCACGCATCCGGGGGCCGGCCTCCCCGGGGTGCTGTCCTCCGCCCGCATCCTCGACAGCGTGGTCCCCGATGCCCGCGTTACCGCCTGAATTCGCCGCCGCGGCCGACCGGACCGCCTGCCGGATGGCGATCCGGGCCGGCTCGAAGAGCTTCTTCGCGGCCGGCCAGCTGCTGCCGGCCGACATGCGCGAGGCGGCTTACGGCCTCTACGCCTTCTGCCGGCTGTCCGACGATCTCGTCGACGATGCGGCGAGCCCGGCCGACCGGCGCGGCGCCGTAGCGCGTCTCGAGGCCCGGATCGGCCAGGCCTATGCGGGCCGTCCCGCCGACGCCCCGGCGGACCGCGCCTTCGCGGAGATCGTCGCGGCCCACGCGATTCCGGAAGCGCTGCCGCGCGCGCTGATCGAGGGCTTCGCCTGGGACGCCGAGGGCCGGCGCTACGCCGATCTCGGGGCGCTCCACGCCTACGCTGCCCGGGTCGCGGGCTCGGTCGGGGCGATGATGGCCCTGATCATGGGGACCCGCTGTCCCGACGCGCTGGCCCGCGCCTGCGATCTCGGCGCCGCGATGCAACTCACCAACATCGCGCGCGACGTCGGCGAGGACGCGCGGATGGGCCGCCTCTACCTGCCGCTGGACTGGATGCGGGAGGCGGGGCTCGATCCGGACGCGTTCCTCGCCGATCCGCGGCCGAGCCCGGTCCTGGCCGGCGTGGTGGCCCGCCTCCTCTCCGAGGCGGACAGCCTCTACGCGCGCGCCGAGGCGGGCATCGCGGTGCTACCACGCGGCTGCCGGCCCTCGATCCGGGCGGCGGGGCTGATCTACGCCGAGATCGGCCGGGTCGTCGCGGCGCAGGGCTACGATTCGGTCCGCCACCGCGCCCGGGTCACGACGGCGCGGAAGCTCGCCCTGATCGTCCGCGCGATCCGAACGCCCGCGGACGCGGCCGGCCTCGGCGCGGCCCCGCTTCCCGAGACGGCGTTCCTGATCGAGGCCGTGGCGGCCGAGCCGGTCCTGCCGATGCGCGCGCGCCCGGCGCTGCGGCCCTGGTGGGACGTCGGCGGCCGGGTCGTGCACGTCCTCGACCTGATCGAGCGGATGCGCGAGCGCGAGGCGTTCGGCCGCTCCGCACCGTCCTGATCGACGCGGCGGAGGCTCATCGGTGCGCGACGGGCTGTTCGCCGCCCTCGATATCGGACTCGTCTTCGCCCTGGCGCTGGGTGTCGGGGTCTGGCAGCTCATCGCGGTCCGCCGCAGCATCCGCCGCGACCGGGACGGCAAGGTGGATTGAGGCCACGGTTACCGACGGCGGCCTCCGAGCCGTGACGGCGCGGTGAGCCACTACCCCGCGATCCGGCCGCCCTCATCCGTCGCGGTCACGCGGTCGGCGGATCCGGCAAGCGCGACATCGCCCTCCAGCAGGCACCCGACCGGGCGGCCGTCCACGAAGCCGAGCCGCACCCGGATCTCGGACAGGCGGCCCATAGCCCGACCCTGCAGGATCCGGATCGGACGGTCGTCCGGCTCGATGAGGCCGTCCTGCAACAGCCCGAAGGCCAGGGCGGCGGCCGCGATGCCCGTGGCGGCGTCCTCGGGATAGCCGGAGGCGCGGGGAAACTGCCGCGCCTCGAACAGCCGGGCCGGGCCGTCGAGCACGGCGTAGGGGTAGAGCCCGGTCGACCCGATCCGCGTGCAGGCAGCCTCGACGGCATCGCTGGCGGGCGCGAGGGCGTTCAGCGCCGCCGCGTCGCGCATCGGCACGAGCGTCTTGATCCGGGACGTCACAGCGTTGTGGACCGGCCGCGCAGCGAGGGCGTCGCGCCCGATTCCGAGCGCCGCTTGGGCTGCGGCGCTCTGCTCGTCCGCCAGGGGCCGCACGCGGCCGACCGACTGCGTGATCGCGACGCTCCAAGCATCCGCGCCGCGCGGGCTGACGAACCCCGTTACGGAACCGCTGCCGGTGGCGATGCGGACCGACCCCTCCGGGAGGCGCCCCTCGCGGGCGAGCACCCACAGGACGCCGATCGTGGCGTGGGCGCACATCTCCATCTCGTGGTTCGGCACGAAGAAGCGGAGGTGCAGATCGTGGGCCGGGTCATCGGCCGGCAGCGCGAAGCCCGATTCGTGGCCGTACCGCCGGGCGACGCCCCGCATGGCCTCCGCGTCGAGGGCCCGCGCGTCGGAGACGACGGGACAGGGATTGCCGCCCGTGCCGGCGTGCGTGAAGACGTCGACCACAGTCACGGGCGGCATCGGCCGGCCCTCACTGGAGGTGGCGGGTATAGGTGTCGCCGGCCGCCGCCTTGAGCGCCGCGCCCGCCTCACGGCCGATCCGCTCCGCCTCCGCGACGGGCCCCTGCCGGGACGCCGCCCAGTGGCGGCTGCCGTCGGGCAGGAAGAGCAGCCCGTCGATCCGCAGAGTGTCCCCGTCGATCTGCGCCAGGGCGGCGATGGGCGTCCGGCAGGACCCGTCGAGTTCCGCGAGCAGCGCCCGCTCGGCCGAGACCGCGATGGTGGTCCGCCCGCAGGCAATGGGCGCCAGGAGGTCGCGGATCGCCGCGTTGTCCGAGCGGCACTCGATGCCCAGGGCGCCCTGCGCCACGGCCGGCAGCATCTCCTCGACCGACAGGACGCTGCGCGCCATGCTCTCCAGGCCGAGGCGCTCCAGGCCCGCGATGGCGAGGAGCGTCGCGTCGCACTCGCCGGCCTCGAGCTTGCGCATCCGGGTGTTGGCGTTGCCCCGCAGCGGGACCACTCGGAGATCGGGCCGCCGCATCAGCACCTGCGCGCCGCGGCGGAGCGACGAGGTCCCGACCCGGGCGCCGGCCGGCAGCCCCGCCAATCCGTCGGCGTGCGGCGACAGGAACGCGTCCCGCGGGTCGTCGCGCGCGAGGATGCAGGCGATGGTGAGGCCGTCGGGGAGCCAGGTCTCCACGTCCTTCATCGAATGCACGGCGACGTCGACCTCGCCGGCGAACAGGGCCTGCTCGAGTTCCTTGGTGAACAGGCCCTTGCCGCCGATCTCGGACAGGGGCCGGTCCAGGATCTTGTCGGCCACGGTGGTCACGACCACCAGCTCGGTCTCGAGGCCCGGATTGGCCGCCACGATCCGGTCGCGCACCATCCCGGTCTGCGCGAGCGCCATCGGAGAGCCGCGGGTGCCGATGCGCAGGGGGCGGTTCAACATCTGTTCCGGATCGCTTCGCTGGACGAGACACTGCCTTATAGACCGAGCGCGGCGGCAGGCCACATTCCGTCAACTGGTTTCGGGCCAAGGTCTCGCGGCCGTGAAGGCGGGCCGCCCCGCTTTCGCCGGACTGCACGCCTAGCGGGACCCCGGCGGGTTCTGGAGCCTACAGGTCTTATCGCGATGCTGATCATGCCGAGCCGCCGGCAGTTCCTGACCGGGCTCGGCGTGGGCGCCGGCCTCACCGCCGCGACGGGCGTCTACGCCTTCGACGTCGAGCCGCTGCACCGGCTCGTGGTCACGTCCTACGCGCCGTCCCTGCCGCGCTGGGATACGGCGCTGCGCCTGCGGGTGGCGGTGCTGGCGGATTTCCACATCTGCGAGCCGTACATGCCGTTCGACCGGGTGGCGGAGATCGTCGCGGCCACCAACGCCCTCGCGCCCGATCTGGTCCTGCTGCTCGGCGACTACCCGGCCGGGCGCATCGCGTGGCGCAAGCTGCCGCTCGACCAGTTCGCCCGGATGATGACCGAGCTGAAGGCGCCCCTCGGCACGCACGCGATCCTCGGCAACCACGATTGGTGGGACGACCATGCCGTCCAGCGGGCCGGCCGCGGCGTTCCGGCGGTGCGGCGCCTGCTGGAGGCGCAGGGCATCCCGGTCCTGGAGAATCAGGCCGTGCGCCTCGTGAAGGACGGGCGGCCGTTCTGGCTGGCCGGGCTCGGCGACCAGCTGCCGTTCCTCAACGCGTGGAACACGTTCAGCCTGGCCGACCTGCCGCGAACGCTGCGAGCGGTCACGGACTCGGCGCCCGTGATCCTGATGGCCCACGAACCCGACATCTTCGTCTCCGTGCCCGACCGCGTCTCGCTGACCCTCGCCGGCCACACCCATGGCGGCCAGGTCCGGCTGTTCGGCCACGCCCCCGCCATCCGGAAGGTGCGCGGCCACGATTACTCCTACGGCCACATCGTTCAGGACGGCCGCCACATGATCGTCTCGGGCGGTTTCGGGATGAGCCGGATCCCGGTGCGGATGGGCGTACCTCCGGAGATCGTCCTCCTCGAGCTCGGCAGGTCGGAGGCGTCCGCGACCGCAAGCTGAGCGCGCGAGAGCGTCACGCGGACGCCGACGGTCGCCGCATCGGTGAAGTAGATCCAGGTCGCGCGCAATGGATGTGTCGCCTGCGCGCGCGATCCCGCAAGTCACAGCGGTCATTCGCAGGCATTGACGCGGGTTTGACACACCGAGATCTGCGTGAGAGCGTCCCGCGTCGATTCGATCTGGGGACGCTCATGCCGATCCTGCTCGGCCTCATCGGGATCATCGTCGCGGGACTGTTCTGGATCTTGCGGACGCACGGGACCGTCAAGGGCCTGCAGGAGGTCAACCGGGACACGAAGGGGCTTCAGCGCCGCGCCGTCTCGACCTTCCAGAACCTCGTGGGGACGCCGTTGCAGCGCGTCCGCGACCCGCGCCTGGCGGCGGTGATCCTGATGATCCAGCTGGTCCGGACCGGCAGCCCCCTCACCGCCAGCGAGAAAACGCGGATCCTCGAATACATGGAGCGTCCGCTCGAGGTGGATCGGATCTCGGCCACCTTCGAGCGAGCCTGGGGCTACACGCAGGCGCGTCTCCCGTTCTCGCAGGTCGCCGACGCCCTGGCGCCGCTGCTGCGCGACGCGCTGACGGTGTCCGAGCGGGGCGAGCTGATCGCGATGCTGACCCAGGTGGCCAGCGCGCATTCCCCGCCCAGCGAGTTGCAGCGGGAGGGCATCGCCCGCCTCAAGCGGCGCCTCCTCGTCGGCGAGGGACCCGTCTTGGTCAGGGGACGGGGCGAATCCGCCTGATCCGCATCGGGGTGGGGCGCGGCGCGCCGGAACGCCGCGCCGCTCGCCTTTCCGGACCGCCGCGCTACCTCGCGGGCATGCGCGCGCTCCTGCCTCTCCTCGTCTTCACCGCCCTCTCGGCCGGCGCCGGCCCCGTCCGGGCACAGTCCTGCGACGCGCTCGTCGACAAGGTCACGGCCGAGACGGCGGCCAAGACGGCCGAGCGCCGGAGCGACTACGCGAGCTTCACGGCCGGTCCGGACATGACCCTGACGCTGGCCTGCGGCGGGCCAGCCCTGTCCTCTGTGGGCGCGCAGTTTCGCGGGGCGAACCCGCCCGACCGCTACTACGACCTGTTCGGGCAGGCCGGGCACGCGGTGACCGGCATCGACGCCGCCGTGATCACCGAGGCCGCGCACCGGGCCCAGGCGACGGCCACGAAGCTCAGGCACAGCAACGTCGATCTCGGCGGGGCCCGGGTCACTTGCTCAGCGATGGTGTCGCCCGACAAGGGCCCGCTGACGCTGTGCGCGGTGATCGAGAACAGCAACCGCAGCTGAGACCGGCGGCGGCGCGGCCGCCGGCCCGTGCGTCCGCCTCAGAGCGGGATGTTGTCGTGCTTCTTCCAGGGCTGCTCCATCTTCTTGGTGCGGAGCATCCCGAGGGCCTTGGCGATCCGGCGGCGGGTCGAGTGCGGCATGATCACCTCATCGATGTAGCCGCGCTCGGCCGCCACGAAGGGCGAGAGGAACCGGTCCTCGTACTCGCCGGTGCGCGCCGCGATCTTCTCCGGGTCGCCGATCTCGCTGCGGAAGATGATCTCGACCGCGCCCTTCGCGCCCATCACGGCGATCTGCGCCGTCGGCCACGCGTAGTTCACGTCCGCGCCGACGTGCTTCGACGCCATGACGTCGTAGGCGCCGCCGAAGGCCTTGCGGGTGATGATCGTGACCAGCGGCACCGTCGCCTGCGAGTAGGCGAAGAGCAGCTTGGCGCCGTGCTTGATCAGGCCGCCGTATTCCTGCGCCGTGCCCGGCAGGAAGCCCGGCACGTCCACGAAGGTGACGATCGGGATGCCGAAGGCGTCGCAGTAGCGCACGAAGCGCGCGGCTTTCCGCGAGGCGTCCGAATCGAGCACGCCCGCGAGCACCAGCGGCTGGTTGGCCACGAAGCCGACGGTTCGGCCCTCGATCCGGCCGAACCCGGTGATGATGTTGCGCGCGTAGGCGGACTGGATCTCGAAGAAGTCGCCCTCGTCCACCACGCGGCGGATCAGCTCGCCCATGTCGTAGGGCTTGTTCGGGTTGTCGGGGATCAGCGTGTCGAGGGACGCGTCGATCCGGTTGACGTCGTCGAAGCTCTCCAGCTCCGGCACGCCGTCGATGTTGTTCGCCGGGAGGAAGTCGAGGAGGCGGCGGATCTGGAGGATCGCCTCGACGTCGTTCTCGAAGGACCCGTCGGCGATCGACGACTTGGTCGTGTGGACCTTGGCGCCGCCGAGTTCCTCAGCGGTCACGACCTCGTTGGTGACGGTCTTCACCACGTCGGGGCCGGTCACGAACATGTAGCTCGTGTCGCGAACCATGAAGATGAAGTCGGTCATGGCCGGCGAGTAGACGTCGCCGCCCGCGCAGGGACCCATGATCACCGAGATCTGCGGGATGACGCCCGAGGCCATGACGTTGCGGCGGAACACCTCGCCGTAGCCGCCGAGCGCCGCGACGCCCTCCTGGATGCGCGCGCCGCCGGCGTCGAAGATACCGATGATCGGGGCGCGCATCTTCAGCGCCATGTCCTGAACCTTCACGATCTTCTGGGCATGCGCCTCGGACAGCGAGCCGCCGAATACCGTGAAGTCCTTCGAGAAGAGGAAGACCGTGCGGCCGTTGATCGTGCCCCAGCCGGTCACGACGCCGTCGCCGGGGATCTTCTGCTTCTCCATGCCGAAATCGGTGGAGCGGTGCTGCACGAACATGTCGAACTCCTCGAACGACCCGTGGTCGAGGAGGAGTTCGATGCGCTCGCGCGCCGTGAGCTTGCCGCGCTTGTGCTGGGCCTCGACGCGCTTCTCACCGCCGCCGAGCCGGGCCTGCGCCCGCCGCTCTTCGAGCTTGTCGAGGATGTCCTTCATGGCTGTTCCCGCCCTTCCCCTGCCTGTGACCTGCGACCCGGATCGGGCCGGGTCCAAGCTTATGCGTTCACCGATCGAGCGCCCTTAGCACGCGCTTTTCGGGTGGCAAACCGACGCGGGGAGCCGCGGGATCAGACCTTCGGGGAATAGGGGATGATGGTGGACGGTGCAGGGATCGAACCTGCGACCTTTCCCGTGTGAAGGGAACGCACTACCGCTGTGCTAACCGTCCGTACCGGCGTGCCGCCTGAGCGCACGCCATCGCCGCTCGCCCGTGGGGGCGCCGCGACCCGGTGGCGGGCCTTCTAGAGCGCGGCGGGCCGCGACGTCAAGCGCGGCCGGCGATGTTGGCCGACAGCCGGACGAGCGTTCGAGCAGGCGTCCAGATTCGCACCGCACTCGGCCGAGCGCCGCCGTCGCCGGCCCGTGGCACGCCGACGTGCGCGCGCGTGAGGTTGACAAGGGCGCCGGCCCGGTGCGCTGTGCGGGCATGCACGATGGGCCAGCGGGCGCGAAGCCCGGCAGCGACGTGACGGTGGAGGGCGCGGCGAGGCCAGGACGGCCGCGCGTCGCGATCACGTACTGCACCCAGTGCAACTGGCTGCTGCGCTCCGCCTGGATGGCGCAGGAACTCCTCTCGACGTTTCGCGATGATCTGGGCGAGGTCGCCCTCGTCCCGGCCACGGGGGGCGCTTTCAACATCCAACTGGACGGGGTGCTCCTGTGGGAACGGGTGCGCGACGGCGGTTTCCCGGACGTGAAGGCGCTGAAGCAGCGCGTGCGCGACCACCTCGACCCGACACGCGATCTCGGTCATATCGACCGGTCATGAGGCGAGGGAACGGCGACGAGCCCGCGTGGCACCGCGGGCCGGGGACGGACCCCGCTTGAGTCCGGACCATCACGCCGAGGGCGCGGGCGTCCCCGCGGTGATTCCCGCGCGCCGTTCCTGGCTTTCGCGGCGGCTGCACCGCTTCGGGCGAAACGGCTTCTCGACCCAGGTCTACCTGATCGCGCTGGTGATCGCGCTGATCGGCCCCGGCCTGCTGTTCACCAGCATCCTGCTGATGCGCTACGCCTCCGCCGAGCGGGCACGGTTCGAGCAGGACGCCCGCGAGAACGTGCGCGGCATCGGCCTGTCCCTGGACCGCGACACCGCCGGTCTCGTGTCGGTGCTGCAGACTCTGGCGACCTCACCGCGGATCAGGCAGGGCGACTTCGAGGCGTTCGACGCCCAGGCGCGCCTCGTCCGCGAATCGATCGACCTGGACGTGCTCCTGCGCCGGCCCAACGGGCAGGAGATGGTGAATACCGGCGTGCCGCGCGGCGCGCCGATGCCGGTCGTGACGCTACCCTTCGACCAGGATCTGGCCCGCGGGACGCAGCGCGCCATGGTGAGCGGCTACGTGCCGGGCCCGACGCCGAGCGAGGCCACCTACGCGGTCGGCGTGCCCGTGATGGTCGACGGCGAGGTCGGCTATATTCTGAGCTTCACCGTCCCCCTGTCGCGCCTGCAGGGCATCCTGTCCCGGGAGGTCGTCCCGGGCTGGACGACGGGGATCAGCGACAGGTCGGGCATCGTCCTGGCGCGCCTGCCCGATCCCGAGGCTGTGGTCGGCAAGCAGCGCCTCGCCAGCCTCCGCCAGGTGCAGTCGTCGACGCCCGGGGTCTGGGAGGGCCAGGATCGCCAGCACAAGCCGGTGGTGGTCATCGAGGCGCGCTCGCGGCTCACCGGCTGGATGGTCGCGACCAGCATCCCGCAGGCCCTCGTCGACGCGCGGGTGCGGCGCTGGATCTGGGCCTTCGCGGGCTTCGGCCTGCTGGTGCTGGCCACCTCGTCGCTCCTGGCGGTGAACCTCTGGTCGCGGGTCTCGCGCCCCCTCCGGCTGCTGGCCGCTTCGGGCCCTTCCCTGGCCCGGGGCGAGGCGATCCCGCGCGTGTCGTCGCCGGTCCACGAGATCCAGCGGCTCGGCGTCGTGCTGTCGGAGGCGTCTCTCCGGCTGCGCACCCGGGAGGAGGAGCGCGACCGGGCGCTCGCCGACACCAAGCGCGGCCTGAGCGCCCTGAGCGAGTCCGAGGCGCGCTTCCGGCACATGGCCGATTCGGCGCCGGCCCTGATCTGGATGACCGACGAGACCGGCGCGGTCAGCTTCGCCAACCTCCATTTCGAGCACCTGTTCGGGCTGCCGGCCGCACGGTTCAACGACGACGGCTGGCACCAGATCGTGCATCCCGACGACCTGGAGAATTTCCGCAGCGCCTTCACGGAGGCGTTCGAGGCCCGGATCCCGTTCCGCACCGAGGCGCGGGTGATCGACCGGACGGGCGCGGTGCGCTGGCTCCAGTGCGAGGGCGTGCCGCGGCTCGACGACGCCCAGAACTTCCTGGGCTACACCGGCTGCAACATCGACATCACCGACACGAAGAACGCCGAGGAGCACCTGTTGCTCCTGATCCACGAGTTGAACCACCGGGTGAAGAACACCCTGGCGACGGTGCAGTCGATCGCGGCCCAGTCGCTGCGCGGGCTGGAAGGCGCCGAGGCCGACGCGGCGCGCGCCGCCTTCGAGGCGCGCCTCCTCGCCCTGGCGCGGGTGCACGACGTGCTGACCCGGGAGAGCTGGGAGGGAGCGGAACTCTCCGCCGTCGTGGCGGACGCGATCCGGCCTCTGGAGGCCGGCGACGGCCGGGCCTCGCGGTTCCAGGTGCAGGGACCGGCCCTGCGGCTGCCGCCGCGGCTCGCGCTGTCCATCGCCATGGCCCTGCACGAGCTCGGCACGAACGCCGTGAAGTACGGCGCGCTCTCGACCGAGGGCGGCACGGTCGAGATCTCCTGGACGGTGCGGCGCCTGGACGAGATGCAGCTCTCGCTCCGCTGGTCCGAGCGCGGCGGGCCGCCGGTGAAGAAGCCGACGCGGACCGGATTCGGCTCGCGCCTGATCGAGCGCAGTCTGGCGCGCGAGCTCGCCGGCGAGGTGGTGCTGAGCTACGAGCCGACCGGCGTGGTCTGCACCATCGACGCCCCGGTGCCGCCGCCGGGCCTCCTCGAGCGCAAGGGCGTCACCGCCCCGACGCGGATCGCGCCGCTGCCGCTCGCCGGGTAGGCCAGGCGGCGCGGCGCGCGCCCGTCAGTGGTACGGATCGGCAGCGTCGCGCAGGCCGTCGCCCATGAAGTTGAAGGCAAGCACCGTCACCAGCACGGGCAGGACCGGCAGGAGAAGCCAGGGGTAGAGCTGCACCGCCGCGAGATTCTGCGCCTCGTTGAGCAGCACGCCCCAGCTGGTCACCGGCGGTCTGAGTCCGAGGCCCAGGAACGACAGGGCGGTCTCGCCGAGGATCATGGTCGGGATCGACAGCGTCGCCGACGCGATCAGGTGGCTCATGAAGTTCGGGATCAGGTGACGGCCGATCACCCGGGTCGGCGAGGCGCCCATCAGCTCGGCGGCCTGGACGAAATCCTCCTCCCGCAGCGCCAGGAGCTTCCCGCGCACCGCCCGCGCGAGCCCCGGCCAGTCGAGCAGGCCGAGGATCACCGTGATGCCGAAAAAAATTAGCAGCGGGCTCCAGTTCGGCGGCAGCGCCGCCGACAGGGCGAGCCAGAGCGGCAGCTCCGGCAGGGAGCGCACCACCTCGATCAGCCGCTGCACCCCGGCATCGACGATGCCGCCGAAATAGCCCGCGATGCCGCCGAAGAAGAGCCCGAGCGCGAACGAGATGGCGACGCCCACGAGGCCGATGGTGAGGGAGATCCGGGCCCCGTAGATCATGCGCGAGAACAGGTCACGCCCGAGCTTGTCGGTGCCGAGGAGGAACAGCGTGCCGTTCTCCGGCGGGCAGACGAGGTGCAGGTCGGTGCGGACGAGCCCCAGCCAGTCGTAGCCGTCGCCCCGGCAGAGGAAGCGCAGCGGCTGCGGGGCGGCGGCGTCCACCTTGTAGTCCCGGCGGAACGTGTCGAGGTCGAGATGGGCCCGGTAGGGGTAGACGAACGGCCCGACGAAGCGGCCCTCGTGGAACAGGTGCACGCCCTGTGGCGGCGCGTAGAGGAAGTCGCCGTTGCGGCGGGCCTGTCCATAGGGCGCGAGCTGCTCGACGAACGGCACGGTCGCGTAGAGCGCGAGCAGGATCAGGGCCGAGGCCACGGCGAGGCGGTGGCGCAGGAACTTGCGGAGGATGAGCCGCCACGCGGAGGCCGTGGCGACCGGGCTCTCGGTCCGGGCCTCCGGCTCGAAGGGCGCCGGATCGACGAAGTGTCCGGATGCGGGCAGCGCGTCGGTCATCGCGGGGCGAGTCATCGCAGGCCCATGCGGATGCGCGGATCGAGCCAGACCAGGATCAGGTCCGAGATCAGCATGCCGACGAGGGTGAGGGCCGCGACGAACATCAGGATGAACCCGGCCATGAACTGGTCCTGGCTGCGCAGGGCCTCGAGGAGCAGCGGCCCGACGGTCGGCAGGCTGAGCACCAGGGAGACCAGCACCGACCCCGAGACGAGGTGCGGGAGCAGGTTGCCGATATCCGCGACGAACGGGTTGAGCGACATCCGGAACGGGTATTTCAGCAGCGCCTGCAGGGGCGGCAGGCCCTTGGCGCGGGCGGTCACCGTGTAGGGCTTGGCCAGCTCGTCGAGCAGGTTGGCGCGCATGCGCCGGATCATGGCCGCGGTGCCGCCGAGGCCGATCACCAGCGTCGGCACGATCAGGTGCGCCATGAGCGAGCGGACCTTCTCCCAGGTCCAGGGCTGGTTGGTGAGGGCCGAATCGTAGAGGCCGCCGATCGACAGCCCGAACCACCGGTTGGCGTAGAACAGCAGGATCAGGGCGAGCAGGAAGCCCGGCACGGCGAGGCCGACATAGCCCAGCAGGGTGACGACGGCGTCGCCGAGCGTGTTCCGGTGCGTCGCGGAGTAGATCGCCGCCGGGATCGCCACGAGGTGGACGAACACTACCGCCGTCAGGTTGATCAGCAGGGTCAGCCACAGGGCGTCGCCAACGACGTCCGCCACCGGCTTGTCGTACTCGAACGACCAGCCCCAGTCGCCCTGGAGCAGCCCGGAGAACCCGACCGATCCGGGCAGCACGCCGATCCACATCAGGTATTGCTGCCAGACCGGCCGATCGAGCCCGTACTGCCTGATGAGCAGCTCCGCCTTCGCCACGGAGCTCGCGTCGCCGGTGGCCCGCAGCTCCATGATCCGGTTGGTCAGGTAGTCGCCCGGCGGCAGCTTGATGATCACGAAGACGAGCGCCGAGATGACCAGCAGCGTCACCGCCATCGTGACGACGCGGCGGAGGATCTGGACGATCACCGGGCCTCCGCGCGCTTGTCGGCCCCGGTTTCGGTGCCCTTGTCCCAGAACAGCTCGTCGAGACGCTGCACGCCGATCATCGCGGTGGGCTCCCAGGAATAGAGGGCGCGCTTCGGGAGGTTGATCAGGCGATCGGCGCCGACCACCGGCTGGAGCGCGCCCGCCACCGTGCCGATCACCCAGGTGTTGTGCGCGTGGTTCATCAGCATCTCGCGCCAGATCGCGGCCTGCCGGCCGGCATCGTCGGTGTGGCGCCACTCCCGGTCGAGCTCGATGAGGCGCTGGACCTCCGGTACGTCGCAGGGCTCGCCGCTCTTGCCGCGGCTCTCGACGTTCATGCTCCACAGCGGCCAGGAATAATGCTCCGGCTGGGCCGGGCTCAGCTCGGTCGGGGGCATGATCGCGGTCGGGACGGCGAGGTCGAGGCCCTGGGCGGCGACCATGACGGTCACGCCCGCGATCGAGCGCCGGTGCAGGTTCGTGCGCTCCTGCGGCTTGGTGATCAGGCGGATCCCGACCTCGCGCCAGAACTCCGTGATGAGCAGCAGCGCGTCGAGGACCATCTCGGCCTCGCCGTCGCTCTCCACCACCAGCTCCAGGGCGCGACCGCCCGGGAGCAGCCGCGTGCCAGACCCGTCGCGGGCCGTCAGCCCGATCTCGTCCAGAAGCTTGGCGGCCCGGGCCGGGTCGTAGGCGGCGTTGAGGGTCCGCATCTCGGGCTCGAACAGCGCACTCTCCGGCACGATCGTGTCGTTGCCCTCGGTGCCCAGGCCGAACAGGAGCGTGTTGTTCAGGGTGCGCCGATCGATGGCGAGCGACAGGGCGTGCCGGTAACGCACGTCGCGGTTGAGCTGCCGCCACGCCGGATCCGTCGTGGTCAGGTTCGGGTAGAGCGCGATCTCCGAGCCGCGGGCCACGGGCCACAGGTTGGTGCGGTAGCGATGCGCCGCCTCACCCTCCTTGAGGCTCGGGATGTCGGGCATCATCAGCCCGCGGAACATCAGGTCGGCCTCGCCGGCATTGGTCTTGGCGACCAGAAGGCCCTGCGAGGCCACGTCCATCACGATGGAATCGACGTAGGGGAGCTGCGTGCCGGCCGTGTCGACCCGGTGGTAGCTGCGGTTGCGCTCGAACCGGAACCGGGTGGCCGGCGAGCGGGTCCGCGGGACCCAGCCCTGCAGGGTCGGGCAGTCCGGGTTGTTGAGCTCGTAATTGTCGTCGAGGCGATTGTGCAGGGCCGCCCAGCTGCGGAGCTTCAGCGCCTTGGCCTTCGCGTCGGCCGCCTCCTTGCCGACGTAGCGGGCGTGGTACGGCTTGAGATAGTGCGACGGCCGGTAGATCAGCGGGTCGCGCGGCGCCGCCAGGGCCGGCAGGAACATCGGGTTCGGCCGGTCCCAGCTGTAGCGGACGGTGACCGGATCGAGGAACTCCACCACCGGGAGCTTGCCGTCGACCCGGAAGAAGGCCGCTGGCCCGTCGGGGCTCAGGGCCTTCTCGTTGGCGACATCCTCCCAGTAGTAGCGGAAATCCTCCGCGGTGAACGGGTGACCGTCCGACCAGCGGTGGCCCTGGCGGAGCGTGAACGTGAAGCGGCCGCCCTCGACGTCGACGCGCTCCAGCACGTCGGGCCGCAGGTTGAGGTCGGCATCGTAGCCGACGAGGCGGGTGTAGCCGTAGACCGACAGGTAGCGGACGTCCCGCGCCTTGGCGATCAGCGTGCGGATCGTGCCGCCCGCGCTGCCGAGGCGGCGTCCGTGGGCGGCGAGGTCGGCCACGTAGGGGGTGGTTGGCGGGCCGGGCGCGTCGGCCGGCGGAGTGTCGGCGAAGGCCCGCGACGGCGCGCGCGACCAGATCAGGCTGGCGCCGAGCCCGGCGAGCAGGGCGCGGCGGGACACGGTGCTGTCGTTCCCGCCCCGCAGCGGGAGAGCGGACGGGGTGCCGTCCTGAATGTCCCAGGCCTTCATGAGCTGCCCCGCAACGTCACGGAGGTGAGCCGGGCGGGCGAGTAGCCGGTCGCCCTGTGCAGGTCGTCGAAGGCGTGGGACCGGGCGATCAGCACGGCGGCCTGCCGCACCAGGGCGTCGTCGGCCGGCTGCTCGAAATGGCGGCCGTTCCGCGTCCACCGGATCGGCTCCGGGCTCCGCTCGGGCCCGGTGATCATCGCGATGGTCGGGTGCGCGGGGCCGCCATGGGCGTGGATCCGGTGCCCGGCCGCGTCGTCGTCGAACAGCAGCCGGGTCAGACCGCGCGCCCGCGCCTCCACGACCCGCCGGCCCTGGGCGACGTGGTCGTCGAAGAACGCCACCGTCAGCGCCGGGTCGAGCATGGACCAGTCGGCGGTCGACCAATCCGCCGTGCTGTAGCGGGCCTGCCGGTCGCGGTACTGCAGGCCCGACAGGTCCGGATCGTGGCAGAAGATCTGCGCTTGCGGGCGGGCCTGCCGGATCACCCAGGTCGTGAGCCCGCGGAACACGCCCGATTCGATCACGAAGTCGGGCTTCAGCGCCCGCATGACAACGTAGAGCTGCAGCGCGCCGTTGAAGCCGCTGCCGCCGCGCCGCTGCCGGACGGGGGCGGTGGGTATCAGCGCCCAGAATGCCCGGACCTGCTCCAGCACGTCGCCGTCGGGGATGAGGCCGGCGGCGGCGAGATCGCGTTCCAGGATGGCGGCGGCCGATTTGAGCAGGGTGGCGACTTCCCGCGGCGAGGTCGGCCGGTGGGTCCAGTCGGGGGCGGCCGGGACGAGGTCGTAGCCCAGGCGGTCGAAGAACGGCGACAGCACCTTGCGGCGCAGGCGCTCCAGCATCACGGGCGGCCGGGCCTGCATCACGCGGCCTCCGCGCTGTGGGCGGCGCTGAAGCGCACCCGGTGTCCGGTCTCGACCGGGCGCATCGCCCCGGCCTCGTCGGGGGCCAGGCGGAACGGCTCCTCCCAGCGGGTCGGGTCGTTGCGGTCGGAGGCGACGGCCGCGAAGTCGAGGGGGTGGTCCAGGCTCGGGTCGGGCACGGCGGCGAGCAGCGCCCGCGTGTAGGGATGGACGGGCCGGCGGAACAGGGCCGCGCGGGGCGCCTCCTCGACGATGCGGCCCCGGCACATCACGCTGATCGTGTCCGCCATGTAGTCGATCACTGCCAGATTGTGGGAAACGATGAGGTAGGAGAGGCCCAGGGCGGCCTGGAGATCCTTGAGCAGGTTCAGGATCTGCGCCTGGACCGAGACGTCGAGGGCCGAGACCGGCTCGTCGAGCACCAGCAGCCGCGGCTTCGGGGCGAGCGCCCGGGCGATCCCGATGCGCTGCCGCTGCCCGCCCGAGAAGGCGTGCGGGTACCGGCCGAGACCGCTGGGCTCCAGGCCGACCATCGCCATCAGGGCGCGGCAGCGCTCCCGCCGCTCCGCCGCCGGGACGCCGTGGATCTCCATCGGCTCCGACAGGATCTGCCGGACTGTCATGCGCGGATCGAGGGACGCGTAGGGGTCCTGGAACACGAACTGGACCGTGCGGCGATAGGCGAAGAGGGCGTCGCCGCTCAGGCCGTGGACGTCCCGCGGGCCGCTGCCGTCGTCGAACAGGATCCGCCCGGAATCCGGCCGGAGCGCCCGCATGATCATCTTCGAGACCGTGGTCTTGCCCGACCCGGACTCGCCGACGAGCCCCAGCGTCTGGCCCGCCGCCAAACTCAAGGAGACGTCGGACACGGCGTGGACGATCCGCGGCTTCTGCCAGAGCCGACCGGCGCGCAGCGTGAAGCTCTTGCTCACCCCCTCCACCTGCAGGATCGGCCCGGCCAGGGGCGCGGGCGCCTGGCCGGGTGGGATCTCGGCCTTGGCCGGGCGGATCGGCGTGAGCCGCTCGCCGGGCGCCATGTCGAAGCGCGGCACCGCGTGGAGGAGCGCGCGGAGATAGGCGTGGCCCGGCGCGCGCATCACCGTGTCGCGCGGGCCCGCCTCGACGAGGCGTCCGCGGTAGAGGACGGCGACGTCGTGGGCGATGTTGGCGACCACGCCGAGGTCGTGGGTGATCAGCAGGATCGCCATCCCGGTCTCCTCCTGGAGCCGGGCCAGCAGAGCGAGGATCTGGGCCTGGGTGGTGACGTCCAGCGCGGTGGTCGGCTCGTCGGCGACGAGGAGGGCGGGTTTCAGGATCAGCGCCATGGCGATCATGGCGCGCTGGCGCAGGCCGCCGGACAACTCGAACGGGTAGGTCCGCAGGGCGCGGTGCGGGTCCGGGAAGCCGACCCGGGCCAGCGCCCCCTCCGTCCGGGCATCGGCCTCCTTGCGGTCGGCCCCGGTGTGGATGCGCAGCGCCTCGCCGATCTGGTCGCCCACCGTGTGGAGCGGTGACAGGCAGGTCATGGGCTCCTGGAAGATCATGGCGATGCGCTGGCCACGGATCGCCCGCATCGCCTCGCCTTCGGAGGGGAGCCGCGCGATGTCGGCTTCGACCTCGCCGTCCCGGAACAGGATCTGACCGCGGGTGATGGCGGCGGAGGGCGGCAGGATCCGCAGGATCGCCTGGGCGGTCACCGACTTGCCCGAACCGGACTCGCCGACCAGGGCGAGGGTGCGGCCGCGGTGAACGTCGAGGGACAGGCCGTGCAGCGCCTCGAACGGACCGCTCTCCGTGCGGAACGCGACCGCGAGGTCGCGGATGGACAATAGCGGGCTCAACCCGTCCTCGCGATCTGTGAGACCTGAGACTTAGATGCCGCCGGCCCCTTGTCCATCGCGGACGCGCCGAAGTGCGCCCGAACATCCACGACCTGTATCGCCGGGTGCCGCAGGAGGTTGGCCACGAGCGCGCCGACGAAGTCCCAGACGGCCTGGTCGTGGACGCGGTGGTGCGTCAGAAGGCCGAGCGGCCGCTCCGGCGCGCCCGCGATGTCGGCGGCGAGGCCGCGCAGCAGGGCCTCCGGATCGCGCAGGGACCGGCTGCCCCGCCAATCGATCGGATCGAGGGTGGCATCGAGCCGGCGCAGACCCGGGATCGACGGGCCGGGCATGGCCGAGAGGCCGCGATAGCCGAGATCCGGCAGGGCGGAGGCAAGTACCGGCGCGACGCGGTTCCACGGCGGTACGAAGACAGGCAGCAGCGAGCCTTCCGGCAGACGCTGCCGGGCGATCCGGAGGCCGGCAGCGGCGTCGGCAACCAGGGTGTCGAGAGGGCGGTGCGCGCCGAACTCGGCCCGCTTCTCGCCCGGCGGGGCGTGGTTGTGGTGGGCGAGGCCGTGGACGGCGACGGATACACCGGCAGCCGCTTCGAGCCGCCGCGGCAGCGAGGCGTCGATGCCGGCCGGGATCGCGGCGAGGAGGAGCGGGACGCCGTGGTGCTCGGCGAGACCGATGAGGCGGTCGAGGTCCGGACCGCCCGCGACCGCGTCGTCATCGCGCCAGAACAGCGGCACGCGCAGGCCCCGCGCCGCGACGGCGTCGAGAGCACGGCGGAGAGCGTCGAGGGCCGGCTCGGAGGGCTTAGCCCGGACGGGGCGCGATCGCTCGCCCCCGCGGAGGGATTCGACCAGCGCGACCGTGCGCGCTGCGCCGTCCCGATCGATCCCGGGATCGCCGGGCGCGGGGAGGACGCCCCGCGACGCGATGGCCTCCACCAGGGTCCCGGGCGTCAGCTCCGATTCCGGCAGCACCCGGGCGAGTCCCCGGGCGGCGAGGCGCTCGGCGCGCAGGCGCTGCTCGGTCTCGCCGCCGGCCTCGAAGGGCACGAGGACAGCGGGTGTGCCGGTGGCGAGGAGATCGACGGCCGTGTTGTAGCCGCACTGGCTGACCGACAGGGCGGCGCCGGCCAGGAGCGCGCGATAGTCCGGCTGGGCGCGACCGAGGATGCCGGGCGCGAGACCGTGACCGATCTCGGACAGCTCGGCCTCGGGGACGCCGTGGCCGGCCAGGATCCGCCAGCCGAGATCCGGCCGAAGCCGGGCCGCGCCTGCGGCCGCGCGCAGCAGGACCAGCCCGGCCGGTCCGGATCCGGCGGCGACCACCACGCCGGAGCGGCGCGAGGCCGGGGCGGGCACGGTCAACTCGTCCACGTATCCGGTGTAACGCACCTTCGCGGCAATGGCCGCGTCGAGGGGCCACGAGGCCTCGAGGGGGATCAGGGCCGGGTCGCCGTGCACCAGCACGGCGTCGTAGAGGTCCGCCACCCGCGCGTGCGCCTGGGCGATCCGCTCCGGCTTGGTCGAGGCCACGAGGACGTCGCGCACGGAGGCGAGGACGAGCGGGCGCGGCCGCCGGGCGCGGGCCGCGTCCACCAGGGCGAGGAACTCGGCCGCCAGGGCGCGCCGGCCGAACGGGAACAGCTCGGTGATCACCGCGTCCGGCTCGAAAGCCGCCAGGGTGTCGACCATCAGGGCCCGGCGGCGTTCGAGGAGCGCCGGCCCGGCCAGGCGTCCGTCGGGGTCCAGCAGCGTCGAGAAGTCCGTGCCGGCGATCCGGAGCGGCGGCAGCTGCACGCGGCGCAACCCGTCCTGTCGGACCATCGGTGCCGGGACGCCGCCCGAGACCAGCATCGTCTCGTGGCCGGCCGCCGCGAAGGCGCGGGCGATGGCGGCCGCGCGGGTGAGGTGCCCCGCGCCGAGCAGATGCGTGACCGCGATCAGGACGCGCACGCGGACAACTCCGATTCGCGGGCGACCGCGCCCTGCGGCAGACCCGCGGACGCGCGCAGCCGGCCGGCGATCAGCGCGATCGCCGCTTCCTCGGAGAAGTCCTGCACGAGCCGGGCCAGGGCAGCCGCGCCGAGTCGCTGACGGAGGCCCGGATCGCCCGCGAGACGGACCAGGGCCTCGGCCAGCGCCGCCGGCTCGCCGGGCGGCGTCAGGACGCCGTGGACACCGTCGGTGATGAATTCCGGCGTGCCGGCGAAGGCGGTCGCCAGGATCGGCAGCGCTTGGCTCGCGGCCTCCATCAGCACGTTCGGCAGGCCGTCGCGATCGCCGCCGGGGGCGGGCTTCGTCGGCAGGACGAAGAGGTCCGCCGCGCGCATGGCCTCGATCACCGCGGGCTGCGCCAGGGCGCCGCGGAAGCGGACCCGCTCCGCCAGGCCGCAGGCAGCGACCCGGGCCTCCAGGGCTTCGCGCCGCTCGCCGCTGCCGATCAGGTCGAGCCGCCAGTGCAGGTGCGCGGGCAGGGCGGCGAGGGCGTCGATGAGGTCGTCGTGCCCCTTCTTGGCGACGAGCCGGCCGACACAGAGGAGCCGGAGGGGGCGGTCCGGGTCCGTCCCGTCGCGCGGCTCGCGCGGCGGCGGCGCGTCGGGGAACCGGGCGAGATCGAGCCCGTGATAGGCGAGCAGCGTCCGGCCCGGGGCGAGGCTGTCGAGCCGGGCGAGGCCGTCACGGGTGCAGGTCACGCCCCATTCGGCGTCGCGCAGCTTCTCGGCCAGTTCCCAGTCGGGCGTGGTCCAGATGTCCTTGGCGTGCGCCGAGAAGCTCCACCGGCGCCCGGTCAGGAGCGCGGCGTAGCGGGCGACGCTGGCCGGCGTGTGCAGGAAGTGCACGTGGATATGGGCGACCTCGGCCGGCAATTCCCGGGCGAGGACCAGGGCCTGCCCGAGGCGCCGCAGCCGCGACGCCGTCGGGTCGCGCCGGAGATCGCGGGCGAACAGCGCCAGGAGCGCGGGCAGGTTCGGCCGCCGGAGCGCGGCGCCGAGGCCCCGGAGCACCCGCAGCGGCGCGTCGCGCAGGTACTCGGGCAGGTAGGCGGCCTCCGCGCGGATCTGCGCGTGCATCGGATGGCGGGCCCGATCGGTCGGGCGCCGGAGGGACCAGATCTCGAGAGCCAGTCCGCACCGTTCCAGCGACAGCAACTCCTGCGCGATGAAGGTCTCGGAGAGCCGCGGATAGCCCTTCAGCACCACGGCGACCCGCTTGGCGCTCACGAATAGGCCTGCAGGTACGGCCGGGCCGCGACGTCCGCGCCGCCGCGGGCGGTCAGCGCCCGGACGCGGCGCGCGACCGCGTCGAGGCCGTCGAGGAGACCCGGCACCAGGACCCGCGACGGCGGGTCCTGTCCCGGCAGGTCGCGAAGCGCCGCCGCCATGCGCCCGGGCGCCCGGCCTTCCGCCTCCATCAGCACCCGCGCGAGGCCGAGCCGCTCGGCCGCCAGCGCCCGGATCGCCTGTTCCCGCCGCGGCTCGGTCCGGGGCACGAGGATCGCCCGGCGGTCGAAGGACAGGATCTCGCAGAACGTGTTGTAGCCCCCCATGGCGACGACGCCGGCGGCCTTGCGCATCAGGAACTCGATCTCGCTGTCGAAGGTGATGGCCGCGATCCGGTCGCCGAGGCGGCGGATGCGCGCCATGAACCCGTCGCGGATGCCGGCGTCGAGGAAGGGACCGAAGGCGATGAGCGCGGGCAGGGGGATCGCGGGATCGGCCTCGTAGGCGGCGATCACCCAGTCGATCAGGGCCGCCCCGTCGCCGCCGCCGCCCGGCGTCACCAGGATGAAGGGGCCGTTCGCGATCGGGGGCTCCTCGCGGCCGGCGCGGTGCTCCGGGAGGTCGCGGCGGAGATAGCCGGTGTAGATCAGGCGTTCGTCGATGCGGGCGGCCATCTCGGGCTCCATCGGCAGCGCCGCCAGGGGCTCGTGGATCCGGCTCAGCCCGTACACCCAGATCTCGTCGTAGAAACGCGCCATCGTCTCGGCCGCGCCCTTGCGCTCCCATTCGGGGACGAGGCGGTCGGCGTCGTCGAGGACGTCGCGCAGGCCCAGGACGAGGCGGATGTCGCGGGCCGCGGCCTTCTCCAGCACCGGCAGCAACTCGCCGTGGAAGCCGGCCGGTTCCTTGTCGACGATGATCAGGTCGGGTCGGAAGGCGTCGCAGGCCTGGGCGATGATCGCGGAACGCTGCGCGACGGTGCGCGCCAGCGGGGTCGCGCCGTCGAGGCTGGCATAGCCGCCGTCGGCGAACTTGGTCACCGGCGGCAGCCTGACCGTCCGGACGCCCGCCGCGAAGGCGAAGCGGTCGACCACGGGGGAGCCCGAGACGATCATCGCCCGGGCGCCGCGGTTGCACGCCACGATCGCGTTGGCGATCGCCCGCGAGCGGCGCAGATGGCCGAGCCCGAAGGTATCGTGGCTGTAGATCAGGACGCGCGGGGCCGGAGACGCCTCGTCCAGTCGCATCGATGTGATCGCCCCGGTTTGACGGCGCGAGGATCGCAGCCGCCGCCCTCTTGCACAAGCCGGGCCGGGCCGCAAACACCCCTGTTAACGGGCCCGGAACCGCGCGCGCCTAGGCTGCCGCGGAATCCGGACGCGGAAATCCTCCGTCATGCCAGCGCCCATCGAGACCCGCGTGCCGGGCTCACCGACAGCACGCGCCGCCGCGCTCCGGTCAGATCTCGCGCATCTCCTGAGCAGCGATGACCGGCTGTTCGCCTTCGGCAGGCGGGCGGCCTGGGTGCTGCTGCCGTTCGGCCTCGCCATGGTCCTCCTCGTCTACGGGACCGGCCCGGACCCGCGGCGCAACTGGTACGGCGACCCCCTCGGCAACGACTTCGTCCAGGTCTGGGTGGCGGGCCGCTCGGCGCTGGAGGGGCGGGGGGCGGACCCCTACGACCTGCCGGTGCACTTGGCGAACCTGAAGGCGGCCTGCGGGCAGGCGTGCCGGTTCGCGTGGCACTATCCCCCGGTGTTCCTCCTGCCGGCGGCCGCGATGGCACTGCTGGATCTGCAGCCGGCCTACCTGCTCTGGACCGCGCTCTCCCTCGCCCTGTTCGCGCTCGCGATGCGGGTCGCGGCCGGCCGGCGGGACGCGGCCCTCGTCGCGCTCGCGCACCCGCTCGTGCTCTGCAACCTCGTCTACGGCCAGAACGGCCTGTTCACCGCGTCGCTGCTCACCCTCGGCGCGGTGCTCGTCGATCGCCGACCGTGGCTCGCCGGGCTCTGCTTCGGCCTGCTGGCCTACAAGCCGCACTTCGCGGCGCTCGCCCCCCTGCTGCTGCTGGTGACGGGACGGCGCGCGTGCCTGGCCGCCTGCGCGTCGACGGTGCTGGCCCTCTGCCTCGCGTCGCTGGCGCTGTTCGGGACGGCGCCCTGGACCGGCTTTCTCGGCACGCTCGGGGACACGAACCGGATCATCCTGCAGAACGCGGCGGCGAGCCTCAACCTCAACGCCAGCGCGTTCGGCGCGGTGCGCCTGCTCGGCGGCTCGATGGCCGCCGCCTGGACGGCGCAGGGTCTCGTCGCCGTACTGGCGCTCGGCCTCGCCTGCCGCGCCTGGTCCCGGCCCACAGACCCGACGCTGCGCGCGGCCGCGCTCCTCGTCTCCGCGCCGCTGCTGTCGCCGTACCTCCCGGTCTACGACCTGGCGCCCCTCGTGCCAGCCGTGCTCCTCCTGGCGCTCGCCGCGCACCGCGCCGGCGGCCTGCGGCCGCGCGAGCGGGCCCTGCTCTGCGCGGTGCCGCTCTTCGCGGTCGTCCGGGAGGCGGCGGCGCTGACCGGCTTCTCCCTCGGCCTCGTGCTGAGCATGGCGACCTTCGCCTGCATCGCGGAGCGCGTCATGCCGCGGAGCGTCACCCCGAGCCGACGGCGATCCGGGACGGGCGCCGCCGAGGCCCTCACGGAGCCAGCGGCCGCGGGATCCGGAAGGGCAGCATGAGTCGCACCATCGGGTTGCGGAACCGGTCGAGCGACAGGCTCTCGTGCATGGCCCGGACCGGCTCGCCGCCCAGGGTCGAGGCGAGCAGCGAGCGGGCGTAGAACGGCGTGTCCTCGTAGGTCGCGAGCACCCGCGAGCGGCCACCGTCGCTGCGGGTCTCGCGCGGCATCCGCCAGAAGCGCGTCGCCGGGAGCGCCGCGCCGGGCGGCGGCCGGATCTCGCGGCGGCTGCCGTCCGCGGAGAACCGGAGCGACAGGTTCTGGCCGCCGCCGTCGCGGTGATGGACGTCGTAGAGGATCGCCGCGCCGTCCGGCAGGTCGGCCCGGCACCATGTCCACCGCGAGAAGGCGGCCTCCAGCGGCTCGTCGCCGTCGTTGGTGTCGAAGTAGCCGCTCCCGCTCCAGCGAAGGTCCGGCGCGTCGAAATCCACCTCGACCCGCGAGGAGGGCGACATCGGCCACCAGCGGTGGCGCCCGGCCCGGTCGAGATGGAACGGGCCGCCCGTGAACCCGCGCGGCTCGAGGCGCACGGTGCCGCGGATCCTCCGGGGCAGGGGCGCGCCGCGCTCGTCGATCCGCACCGTCAGCGCCGTGCCGTCCCAGTGCATGGCGCTGGGTCCGACGGCGATGTGGTCGGCGCTGCGCGACAGGCTGGCGGCGCGGCGCTCGGTCATGGCGAAGCGGCCGCGGTCGCCGTAGAGCACCACGTTCATGGCGCAGTGGGCGAAGGGGTCCTTCTCGGCGCTCCAGGCGTAGTAGGGCGAGAACACGCTGCCGATGAACGCGATGATCGTGAGGCCCTGGCGGCCGTCGTCGCTCACCGCATCGACGTACCACCACGCGTAGCCGCCCCGCGCGACCGCGCCATCGAATCGCGGTCGTCCAGGATCGCTGCCGCTGCCAGCCGCCCCGACTGCGCCGCCATCGGCACGCCCGGGCCGGGATGGATCGAGCCCCCCGCGAGATAGAGGCCCGGCACCGCCGTCCGCGCGCCCGCGCGCTTGAAGGTCGTCGCCCATCCCTGTGCCGCCCGACCGTAGAGGGCTCCGCCCGTCCCGGGGAAGAGGGCGTCGAAGTCCCGCGGCGTCGTCGTGACCGCCGACGACGTGAAATCCAGGGTGAGCCCGCAGGCCTCCAGCCGGCGGATCAGGTTCCTCTCGCATCTCTCGATCTCCGGCGGCTGAAGGGGGCGCTCCCGGCCATCCGCCGGAGCGTTGACGAGCAGGAGCAGGCGTTCCGGCCCCCGCGGCGCGGCGCCCGCCGCGTCCCGGTCCTGGGCACAGACGTAGACGGTCGGGTCGTCGGGCAGGCGGCGGGCGCGCAGGAGCGCGTCGAACTCGGCCCGGTAGTCGCGCGAGAAGAACACCGTGTGGTGCGCCAGCGGGAAACCCGCCGGCACCGCCTCCGCGCAGAGCGTGACCGCGGAGAGCGAGCGCTCGCCGGGCGCGAGCCGCTCGCCGGCGGCGGCCGCCTCGGGCCCGAGCAGCCCCGCCCCCAGGGCCGCGCAGTCCGCGTTGCAGACGACGTAGTCGGCAGCCACAGTCGTGCCGTCGCTAAGGCGCACGCCGGTGACGCGGCCGCCGTCCGTGAGGATCCGCGCGACCTCCGCGCCGTACCGGAAGGTCGCGCCGCGCTCCGCCGCCAGATCGGCCACCGCCCGCGCGAGGCCGCTGAGCCCTCCCGCGACGGTCCAGACGCCGGCCTGCTCCACGTGGGCGACGAGCATCAGCGTCGCCGGTGCCGTGAAGGGCGAGGCGCCGCAATAGGTGGCGTAGCGGCCGAACAGCTGGAGCAGTCGCGGGTCGCGAAAGTACGCCCCCAGCGCCGACCAGAGCGTCGTGAAGGGCTGGATTCGCCAGAGATCGCCGAGGCCCGAGAGCCCGACCCGCTGCGCGAGGCCGGCGGGACCCGTCCGGCCCTCGCGGATGAACGGCCCTTCGAGGGTGCGGTAGACCTCGGCCGAGCGGGCGCAGAAGCGCCGGTAGCCGTCCGCCTCGCGCGGTCCCGCGAAGGCCGCGATCGCGTCCGCCGACGCGTCGATATCGGCGAAGAGGTCGAGACGCTCGTCCCGGCTCCAGGCGTGACGGGCGAGGAGCCTTGCCGGTGACAGGGCGACCCGGTCGCCGAGATCCGCCCCGCACTCGGCGAATAGCTCCTCGAGAACCCAGCGCATCGTGAAGACGGTCGGACCGGCCTCGACGGCGCGGTCCCCGACCGGGACGGCGCGCATCTTCCCGCCGGGCTGCGGCGCGCGCTCGAGGATTGTCGTCTCGAAGCCGGCATGGGCGAGCCGCAGGGCGGCGGCGAGGCCACCGATCCCGGCACCGATCACGACGACGCGCTCCTGCGCCACGGCCGCTCCGAACTCCCCCACCACGGGATTGATCTACCCTCCGCAAAGTGTCAATAAGAAATGACACCTGTTGCTGACAACCGCATACAACACGGGAGGCAACGATATGGAGTCCGGTCGGCGGATCGAGATGGCGCTGGATCGCGCCGTTGCGCACGCGGAGGCGCCCGGCGCCCCGCCCCTTCTGGCGGAGGCTCTCCGCTACGCGGTGTTTCCCGGCGGCCATCGGATCCGGCCGCGCCTCTGCCTCTCGGTGGCCCGCGCCTGCGGCGACGACGACCCGGCGGGGTCCGTGGCGGCCGCCGCCGCTATCGAGCTCCTGCACTGCGCCTCACTGGTCCACGACGACCTGCCGTGCTTCGACGACGCGCCGATGCGGCGGCAGAAACCCTCCGTCCACGTCGCCTTCGGCGAGCCGATCGCCGTCCTGACCGGCGACGCCCTGATCGTCCTCGCCTTCGAGACCCTCGCGCGGTCCGTCGGGCCTCATCCGGCGCGCCTCGGGCGCCTCGTCGGACTCCTCGGTCGCGCCGCGGGGTCGCCGTCCGGCATCGCGGCCGGGCAGGCCTGGGAATCGGAGGCGCATATCAGCCTCAGCGACTATCAGCAGGCGAAGACGGGCGCCCTGTTCGCCGCCGCCACCGTGGCGGGTGCCGCGGCGGCGGGCGCGGATCCGGAACCCTGGCGCCGCCTCGGCGAGTGCCTCGGCGAGGCCTATCAGGTCGCCGACGACCTGCGCGACGTCGCCTGCCGGCAGGAGGAGATCGGCAAGCCCGCCGGGCGCGACGCGACGCTGGGCCGCCCCAACGCCGCCGCTCTGCTGGGTACCGGCGGCGCGATGGAGCGCCTGTCCCGGCTGACCCGCGAGGCGATCGCGGCGATCCCGCCCTGTCCGGGCGTGGCCGCGCTCACCGCCGAGATCGAGGCGCAGGCGCGGCTGTTCCTGCCCGCGAGCCTGCGCGCGGTGGCGGTCTGAGCGCCGGATCGCTCCCCGGAACCGGCACGGTGCCGCCCGTTCCGCCCGCGTGGGCGGACAGGTGGCTCGCGTGGCGCAACCGCCTCGTCGCCAGCCCCCGGTTCCAGCGCTGGGCGGCGGGTTTTCCGCTGACGCGCCGCGTCGCGCAGCGCAACACGCGCGCGCTGTTCGACCTCTGTGCCGGCTTCGTCTACGCGCAGGTCCTGACCGCCTGCATCCGCCTCGACCTGTTCGCGATCCTCGCGGATGGCCCGCTGACGGTCGACGCGCTGGCGCGGCGGCTCGACCTCACGCCCGACGCGGCACGACGCCTGCTGCGCGCCGCCGAGTCCCTCGGTCTGCTGCGCGCCCTGTCGAATGACCGATTCGGGCTCGCCGACTTGGGCGCGGCCCTGGTCGGCAATCCCGGCATCGCCGCCATGATCGAGCATCACGCGCTGCTCTACGCGGATCTCGCGGATCCGGTCGCCCTGCTGCGCGGACAGGCCCAGCCGACCCGCCTCGCGGGCTACTGGCCCTACGCGGCCGGGGCGACGGGCGACGCGCGCATGGTGGCTCCCTACAGCGGCTTGATGGGTGCCTCGCAGGCGCTGATCGCCGAGGATGTGCTCGACGCCTGCGACCTGTCGCGCGTCCGGCACCTCATGGATGTCGGCGGCGGCGAGGGCGCCTTCCTGCAGGCCGTGGCGGCGCGGCACGCCGGCCCCCGCATGACCCTGTTCGACCTGCCGGCCGTCGCCGACCGCGCCCGAGCGCGCCTCGACCAATCCGGCCTCGGCGACAGGATCGCCTGCCGCGGAGGCGACTTCCACGGCGGGCTGCCCGCGGGCGCCGACACGATCACCCTGGTGCGGATCGTCCACGATCACGACGACGCGCCGGCCCAGGCACTGCTGCGGGCGGCCTACGCGGCGCTGCCGCCGGGCGGCACGCTGCTCATCGCGGAGCCGATGGCCGGGACGCCCGGCGCGGAGCCGGTCGGCGACGCCTATTTCGGCTTCTACCTCCTGGCGATGGGCTCCGGCCGGCCGCGCCGGGCCGAGGAGCTGCGCGCGATGCTCGCGGCCGCAGGTTTCACCGCCACGCACGAGCATCCGACACGTCGCCCGCTGCTCGCGCGGGTGCTGAGAGCCCAAAAAACAGGCCCAGCAAAGTAAGTGTGACTTGACGCTGATCTGTGTCTATCTAGGATGACACATAGCGGCTTCGCACCAGAGAGAGTCGCAACGCAAAGGGTGGACACTTCCAGCCATGGACGCTCTGGCCGTCATTCTGGAAAACCCGGAGCACCTCTCGGTTCAGCGCCTGGCCCTGACGCCGCCCACTGACGCGGACGCGGTCGTGGCGGTGTCCTGGAGCGGGATCAGCACCGGCACCGAGCGCCTGCTCTGGTCGGGGCGGATGCCGCCCTTCCCGGGTATGGGCTACCCCCTGGTGCCGGGCTACGAATCCGTCGGGACGGTCGTGGAGGCGGATGCCGGCGCTTCGGTCCGGGTCGGCCAGACCGTCTACGTCCCGGGGGCCCGGTGCTTCGGCGCCGTTCGCGGCCTGTTCGGAGGCGCCGCGTCCCATCTGGTCGCACCGGCCGCCCGCCTCGTGCCGGTGGACGAGGCCCTCGGCGAGCAGGCCTGCCTCCTGGCCCTCGCGGCGACCGCCCATCGCGCCCTCGGGCGCCTCGCCCCCGGCGCGGCTCCGCTCATCGTCGGGCACGGCGTCCTCGGCCGGCTGCTCGCGCGGCTGACCCTGGCGGCGGGCGCCGCGCCCACCGTCTGGGAGACGGACCCCGTGCGCGCAGCCGGCGAGCACGGATACACCGTCGTCGCACCCGACGCGGATCCCCGGCGCGACTACGCGACGATCACGGATGTCAGCGGCAACGCCGCCGGCCTCGACGACCTGATCGCCCGGCTCGCACCGGGGGGCGAGATCGTCCTCGCCGGGTTCTACGAGGCGCCCCTCAGCTTCGCTTTCCCGCCCGCCTTCATGCGCGAGGCCCGGATCCGGATCTCGGCCGAGTTCAGGCCCGAGGACACGGTGGCGGTGACGCGGATGATCGAGAGCGGCCGGCTCTCCCTCGACGGGCTGATTACCCACCGTGCCCCGGCGGCACAGGCCCAGGACGCCTACCGCACCGCGTTCGCGGATCCGGGCTGCCTGAAGATGATCCTCGACTGGAGGGACGCCGCGTGAACGTTCAGCTCAATAAGGCTGCCCTGTCCCAGGCGACCCAGCTCCGCGCCGAGGCCGCGATCGAGCCCGATGCCGTGTCCACCGCACCGGCCAAGAAGGAGACGCAGATCATCGCGATCTACGGCAAGGGCGGCATCGGCAAGTCGTTCACCCTCGCCAATCTCAGCTACATGATGGCCCAGCAGGGCAAGAAGGTCCTGCTGATCGGCTGCGACCCGAAGAGCGACACCACCTCGCTCCTCTTCGGCGGCAAGGCCTGCCCGACCATCATCGAGACGTCGACCAGGAAGAAGCTCGCGGGCGAGTCGGTCGCGATCGGCGACGTCTGCTTCAAGCGCGACGGCGTCTACGCCATGGAGCTCGGCGGTCCCGAAGTCGGGCGCGGCTGCGGCGGCCGCGGCATCATCCACGGCTTCGAGCTTCTGGAGAAGCTGGGCTTCCACGAGTGGGGCTTCGACTTCGTCCTCCTCGACTTCCTCGGCGACGTGGTCTGCGGCGGCTTCGGCCTGCCGATCGCCCGGGACATGTGCCAGAAGGTCATCGTCGTCGGCTCGAACGACCTGCAGTCGCTCTACGTCGCCAACAACGTCTGCTCGGCGGTGGAGTATTTCCGCAAGCTCGGGGGCAATGTCGGCGTCGGCGGCCTCGTGATCAACAAGGACGACGGCACCGGCGAGGCCCAGGCCTTCGCGGAGGCGGCCGGCATCCCGGTCCTGGCCTCGATCCCGGCCGACGAGGACATCCGCCGCAAGAGCGCGAACTACGAGATCATCGGCAAGCCGGACGGGCGCTGGGGCACCCTGTTCGCGGACCTCGCCGCCAATGTCGCGGAGGCCGCGCCGCACCGCCCGACGCCGCTCTCGCAGGACGGGCTGCTCGGCCTGTTCTCCAGCGAGACCACCGGCCGCGACGTCGTGCTGGTTCCGGCGACCCACGAGGACATGTGCGGCGTCGCCCACGTGTCCAAGCCGTCCCTCGAAGTCGTGTACGACGAGGTCTGACGCGCATGGCCGTCTCCCTCGACATCGCCGATCTGCGGGCCCGCAAGGCGCCGGCCACCGTCGACCTCGCCGCGGCGCAGAGCGACGGCCTGGGTTGCCACGCCGGCAAGGACGCGATGGTGGCAGCCGCGGAAGCCGCCGGCCTATCGGAGACCCTGGCGCAGCTGCGCGAGGATTATCCCCAGGGCCCGCACGACCAGCCGCAGAGCATGTGCCCGGCCTTCGGCTCGCTGCGGGTCGGTCTGCGGATGCGCCGCACGGCGACGATCCTGTCGGGCTCGGCCTGCTGCGTGTACGGCCTGACCTTCACGTCGCATTTCTACGGGGCGCGGCGCAGCGTCGGCTACGTGCCGTTCAACTCCGAGACGCTCGTCACCGGCAAGCTGTTCGAGGACATCCGCGAGGCGGTCCACGCGACTGCGAAGCCGGAGGATTACGACGCCGTCGTCGTCATCAACCTCTGCGTCCCGACGGCCTCCGGTGTGCCGCTGCGCCTGCTGCCGAAGGCGATCGACGGCGTCCGGGTGATCGGCATCGACGTGCCGGGCTTCGGCGTCCCGACCCACGCGGAAGCGAAGGACGTGCTCGCCGGCGCCATGCTCAAGGTCGCCCGCGCGGAGGCCGAGCAGGGGCCCGTCGCCGCCCCCCGCGGTGGCCGTTCCGAGCGCCCCAGCGTCGCGCTGCTGGGCGAGGTCTTCCCGGCCGACCCGGTGGTGATCGGTGCGCTCCTGGAGCCGCTGGGGCTGGCGGCCGGCCCGGTCGTGCCGACCCGGGAATGGCGCGAGCTCTACGCGGCCCTCGACTGCGCGGCGGTGGCGGCGATTCACCCGTTCTACACGGCCTCGATCCGCGAGTTCGAGGCGGCGGGCCGCCCGATCGTCGGCTCCGCTCCCGTCGGCGTCGACGGGACCGCCGACTGGCTCGACCGGATCGGCGAGGCCTGCGGCGTGCCCCGCGCCACCGTCGAGGCGGCCAAGAACCGGATCCTGCCCGGCATCCGCGGCGCGCTCGGCGCGATGCCGATCAAGGGGCGGATCACGCTCTCGGGCTACGAGGGATCGGAGCTGCTCGTGGCGCGCCTCCTCGTCGAGAGCGGCGCCGAGGTCCCCTATGTCGGCACCGCCTGCCCGCGCACGCCCTGGTCGGAGGCGGATCGCGACTGGCTCGAGTCTCGCGGAACGGAGGTCCGCTACCGGGCCTCCCTCGAGGATGATCTGTTCGCCTTCGAAGCGCTGAAGCCCGATCTCGCCATCGGCACGACGCCGGTGGTGCAGCGCGCCAAGGAGCGCGGCACCCCGGCGCTCTACTTCACCAACCTGATCTCGGCGCGCCCGCTGATGGGCGCGGCCGGCGCCGGGTCGCTCGCCACGGTGATCAACGCCGCCCTCGGCAACAGGGCGCGCTTCGACGCCATGCGCGACTTCTTCGAGGGCGTCGGCACCGGCCACGCCGCGGGCGTCTGGCAGGAGGTGCCGCAGAAGCGCCAGGGCCCGAAGATCGAGGGTCCGAAGAAGCCGATCGGGGAGATGGCCTGATGCTCATCCTCGATCACGACAGGGCCGGCGGCTACTGGGGCGCGGTCTACGTCTTCACGGCGATCAAGGGCCTGCAGGTCGTCATCGACGGCCCCGTCGGCTGCGAGAACCTGCCGGTCACCTCGGTGCTGCACTACACCGACGCGCTGCCGCCGCACGAGCTGCCGATCGTGGTCACGGGCTTGGCGGAAGAGGAACTCGGCCGGCACGGCACCGAGGGCGCCATGAAGCGCGCCCACGCGACCCTCGATCCGGGCCAGCCCAGCGTCGTGGTCACCGGCTCCATCGCCGAGATGATCGGCGGAGGCGTGACGCCGGAGGGCACGGGGCTCCAGCGCTTCCTGCCGCGCACGATCGACGAGGACCAGTGGCAGGCCGCCGACCGGGCGATGCGCTGGCTCTGGCAGGAGTACGGGGCGAAGAAGTTCGCCAAGAAGGGCATCCCGGCCCGGCCGGAGAAGAAGCCCGGCGAGAAGCCGCGGGTGAACCTCATCGGCCCGGCCTACGGCACCTTCAACATGCCGTCCGACCTCTCCGAGATCCGGCGGCTGGTCGAGGGGATCGGCGCCGAGGTGAACCTCACCTTCCCGCTCGGCGCGCACCTCGCCGACGTGCCGAAGCTGGTCAACGCCGACGCCAATATCTGCCTCTACCGGGAGTTCGGGCGGCTGCTCTGCGAGGATCTGGAGCGCCCGTACCTGCAGGCGCCGATCGGCATCCTGTCCACGACCAAGTTCCTGCGCTCGCTGGGCGCGATCCTGGGCCTCGATCCCGAGCCGTTCATCGAGCGGGAGCGGCACACGACGATCAAGCCGGTATGGGATCTCTGGCGCTCGGTGACGCAGGACTTCTTCGGGACCGCCAGCTTCGGCATCGTCGCGACCGAGACCTACGCGCGCGGCGTGCGCCATTTCCTCGAAGACGAGATGGGCCTGCCCTGCCACTTCGCCTTCGGGCGCTCGGCCGGTCTGAAGCCCGACAACGCGGCCGTCCGCGCCGCCGTCGCGGCCAAGCCGCCGCTGGTGCTGTTCGGCTCGTTCAACGAGCGGATGTACCTCGCCGAGTGCGGAGCCCGGGCGACCTACGTGCCGGCCTCGTTCCCCGGCGCGATCATCCGGCGCCACACCGGGACGCCCTTCATGGGCTACGCCGGGGCGACCTACCTGGTCCAGGAGGTCTGCAACGCCCTGTTCGACACCCTCTTCCACATCCTGCCGCTCGCCCGCGACATGGACAAGGTCGAGGCGACGCCGGCCCGGCGCCACGCCGAGCTGCCGTGGGACGAGGCCGCCCGGCAGGCGCTCGACGCCCTGGTCGAGGCCCAGCCGGTGCTCGCCCGGATCTCCGCGGCCAAGCGCCTGCGCGACGCCGCCGAGCGGGCTGCCCGGGACACCGAGGCCGCCGCGGTAGCGCCCGCTCACGTGGCGCGGGCCCGGGCCGCCCTCGCGGGAGGAGTGCCCGCATGAGCCGCCTTTCCGTTTCACCCAGAGGAGACCTGACGATGCGAACGATGGTCCCGACCGGCCGCCAGCACCAGGAAGCGTTTCAGTTCCGGCTGATCCTGGCGGCGACCTACCCGTTCTTCCTCGCCGCCGCGGCGCTGAACCGGTTCCGGCCCAGCCGCGAGACGGCCCGCCCGGGCCTGGCGCCGGCGCGCCGCTCGGTCTTCGGCGAAGCCCGCGCCATGGCGGTTCAGGCGATCCCCTTCGCCTTCATGGGCTGAAACGCCCCTGAGCGAGACGCTTCCGTCCGGTCACGCGGGGGAAGTCGGGCCGTGACAGCCGAAAGGCATCGCGGCTGAACCCGTCGCGCCTCGCCAGAGGCGCGGCCAACACACGGAGGTCTGAACGATGGCGAGTGGACCCGTCACAACAGAAAGACCGAGCAGCCTGTCCGGGCTGACGGAACCGGAAGCCAAGGAGTTCCACGCGATCTTCCTGACGAGCTTCCTCATCTTCACGGCGATCGCCGTGGTCGCCCACATCCTTGTCTGGCTGTGGCGTCCGTGGCTCCCCGGACCGCAGGGCTACGCCTCTCTCGAGGGCGTTCGCGATGCGGCCCACGCCCTCGTCACGATGATCGGCTGAGGAGGATCGGATGCACAAGGTTTGGTTGCTCTTCGATCCGCGGCGCACGCTGGTGGCTCTGTTCACCTTCCTCTTTATCCTGGCGCTGCTGATCCACTTCATCCTGCTCTCGACCGACCGGTTCAACTGGCTGGACGGCCCGAGAAACAACAAGGCGGCCCAGAACACCATCACGCTCGCGCTGCCGCAGATGCCGGCCTGAGTGCCGGTCCGGACCGCGGCGCGCGAGGGCCGCGGTCCACCCATATTTCCTCTTCTCCGGCCTGACTGAGGAGCAGCCGCCATGGCGATGCTGAGCTTCGAGCGCAAATACAGGGTTCGCGGCGGCACCTTGCTCGGAGGTGACCTGTTCGACTTCTGGGTCGGGCCGTTCTTCGTCGGTTTCTTCGGCGTCGTCGGCATGTTCTTCACGGTGCTGGGCACCGCGCTCGTCATCTACGGGGCCGCGATCGGACCGACCTGGAACATCTGGCAGATCAACATCGCGCCGCCCGATGTCAGCTACGGCCTGAGACTCGCGCCGCTGAAGGATGGCGGGCTCTGGCAGATCATCACCATGTGCGCGCTCGGCTCGTTCGTCTCCTGGGCGCTGCGCGAGGTCGAGATTTGCCGCAAGCTCGGGATCGGCTACCACGTCCCCGCGGCCTTCGGCATGGCGATCTTCGCCTACTTCACCCTCGTGGTGATCCGGCCGCTGCTGATGGGCGCCTGGGGCTACGGCTTCCCGTACGGCATCCTCAGCCATCTCGATTGGGTGTCCAACACCGGATACCAGTATCTCCACTTCCACTATAATCCGGCTCACATGCTGGCCGTGACGTTCTTCTTCACGACGACGCTGGCCCTGGCGATGCACGGCGGCCTGATCCTGTCGGCGACCAACCCGAAGAAGGGCGAGACCGTGAAGACGCCCGAGCACGAGGACACCTTCTTCCGCGACACGATCGGCTACTCGATCGGCACGCTCGGCATCCACCGCCTCGGCCTGTTCCTGGCCCTCTCTGCAGGGTTCTGGAGCGCGGTCTGCATCGTCATCAGCGGGCCGTTCTGGACGCAGGGCTGGCCGCAATGGTGGGGCTGGTGGCTCAACCTGCCGGTCTGGCGGTGACGGATCGGACGCGATCGGACGCGATCGGAACGAGGGGACTAACGTGGGTCGCCGCCGCCCAGTGCGCGGCACTCCGGGGGAGGGCAGGCCATGGCCTATTACCAGAACATCTTCACGCAGGTTCAGGTGCGCCCGCTCGTGCCGGATCAGGGCGTCCCGGTCGCGGTCGACGAGCGGGTCGGCAAGCCGTTCAACAGCTACCTGTTCGGGCTGATCGGCAACAGCCAGGTCGGGCCGATCTACATCGGCTACATCGCGGCTCTGTCGATCACATGCGGGGTGATCGCCTTCGAGATCATCGGGCTCAACATGTGGGCCTCGGTGAACTGGGACCCGGTCCAGTTCGTCCGGCAATTGCCGTGGCTCGCCCTCGAGCCGCCTCTCCCGAAGTACGGCCTGAAGGTCCTCCCGCCCCTGAACGAGGGTGGGTGGTGGCTCATCGCCGGCTTCTTCCTGACGGCCTCGATCCTGCTGTGGTGGGTCCATCTCTACAAGCGGGCGCGGGCGCTCGGCCTCGGCCTGCACGTACCGTGGGCCTTCGCGTCGGCGATCTGGCTCTACCTCGTCCTCGGCTTCATCCGGCCGGTGCTGATGGGCTCGTGGTCGGAAGCCGTGCCGTTCGGCATCTTCCCGCACCTCGACTGGACCGCGGCCTTCTCGCTCCGCTACGGGAACCTCTTCTACAATCCGTTCCACATGCTCTCGATCACGTTCCTCTACGGGTCGACGCTGCTGTTCGCGATGCACGGGGGCACGATCCTGGCCTGCTCGCGCTACGGCGCGGAGCGCGAGATCGACCAGATCGTCGACCGCGGCACGGCCACCGAGCGCGCCGCCCTGTTCTGGCGCTGGACCATGGGCTTCAACGCCACGATGGAGTCGATCCACCGCTGGGCGTGGTGGTTCGCCGTGCTGACGACGCTGACCGGCGGCATCGGCATCCTGCTCACCGGGACCGTGGTCGACAACTGGTACCTCTGGGCCGTCAAGCACGGCGTCGCGCCCTCGTATCCGCAGGTCTACGGCCCGATCGTGGATCCCGCCCATCTCGCACCCGGCATGAAGCCGTGAGGAGGCCGTCATGAAGACGATTCTGGCGGTGGCCGGCGGCGCACTGGCCCTCTTCCTCACCATCGCGATGTTCGGCGGCGCCGGCTGGACCCACCCGCCGATGGCGAACAAGCAGACCGGCTTCCGCGGGACGGGCATGGACCTGATCCGCACCCGCGCCGGCAACGAGGCGCTGGCCGCCGCGAACGTCGCCCCGACCCCGGCCGATCCGGCCGATGCGGGCGGCGACAAGGCCTCGGCCGTCTACCAGAACGTCCAGGTTCTGGGCGATCTCTCGGCCGAGCAGTTCAACCGGCTGATGGTGTCGATCACCGAGTGGGTGGCCCCGCAGCAGGGCTGCACCTACTGCCACAGCACCGAGAACATGGCGTCCGACGAGCTCTACCAGAAGCGCGTCGCCCGGCGGATGCTCCAGATGACCCAGTACATCAACTCGTCCTGGAAGGAGAACCACGTCCATCAGGCGGGCGTGACCTGCTACACCTGTCACCGCGGCAATCCGGTGCCGGCCAATATCTGGTTCGATCATCCGGTCCAGGGGGCGGGGCGCTTCATCCCGCGCAACAACAGCCAGAACCTCGCCTCCGCAGAAGTCGGCAACACCTCGCTGCCCTACGACGTCTATCAGGCCTTCTATCAGCACAAGGAAACGTCGGAGGACGCGGTCCGGGTCAACGCCACCACGGCGCTGCCGGAGACCAAGGGCAAGCCGATCCAGGACGCCGAGAAGACCTTCGCGATCATGATCAGCATGTCGCAGTCTCTCGGGGTCAACTGCACCTTCTGCCACAACACCCGATCGGTGGCGCAGTGGGACACCAGCACGCCCAACCGCGTCCATGCCTGGTACGGCATCCGGATGGTGCGTGACCTGAACCAGGATTACATGGAGCCGCTGAAATCGACGTTCCCGCGGAACCGGCTCGGGATACTGGGCGACGTGCCGAAGATCAACTGCGCCACCTGTCACAACGGCGCCAACAAGCCGCTCAACGGCGCCAACGTGATCGAGCCCTACCCGGAGCTGTCGCATCCGACGATCGCCGTGAGCCTGCCGACCGGCGAGGCCAAGGACCCGATCCCCGGGACCGAGACCCCGACGCCGAAGCCCTGATCCGCCCCGGGGCGGCCGGACGACCGGCCGCCCCGCCCAAGCTACAGGGAACCTCCGTGGGGTAGAGGCGTCGATACCGGCGGCCAAGCTCGGCCCTCAGGAGGCGTCCGTGACCATCACCATCTCGAACCTCCAGCCGCTGATCGCGATCCTCGCCGGAATCCTGATCCTGGTGATGCCGCGGCTGCTCAACTACATCGTCGCGATCTACCTGATCGTCGTCGGCGTGATCGGGCTCGGAATCCTGCATTGACGGGCCGCGCCCGCGCCGCGACGGCGCGGACCTGACAGACCGCTCGAGCCGTCAGCCGTGCACGCACAGGGCCATCGCGCGTTCATCTTGCGTTGCGCTGCGGGATGGTCCAACCCCGCCCATCAGCTCGGCCGGCGCCGGGCACCAGATACGGACGGGATCGACATGGCGACCGGCAGCGCGAAGTGGGTCTATGCCTTCGGCGACGGCAAGGCGGAGGGCAAGTCGCAGATGCGCGACCTGCTCGGCGGCAAGGGTGCCAACCTCGCCGAGATGTCCAACCTGGGCCTGCCGGTCCCGCCGGGCTTCACGATCACCACCGAGGTCTGCACCTACTTCTACGATCACGGCAAATCCTATCCGCCGGAGCTCAAGGATCAGGTCGCGGAAGCGCTCGCCCAGGTGGGCAAGCTCACCGGCCGCAAGTTCGGCGACGCGACGAACCCGCTGCTCGTGTCGGTCCGCTCGGGTGCGCGCGCCTCGATGCCCGGCATGATGGACACGGTCCTCAATCTCGGCCTCAATGACGAGACCGTCCTGGCCCTCGCCAAGGAGGCCGACGACGAGCGTTTCGCCTACGATTCGTACCGGCGGTTCATCACGATGTACTCGAACGTGGTGCTCGGCGTTGAGCACCACGCCTTCGAGGAGGCGCTGGAGCAGTACAAGGAGGGCAAGGGCTTCGACCTCGACACCGAGCTCGGCGCCGGCGACTGGAAGACCCTCATCCAGACCTACAAGAAGATCGTGCGCGACGAGCACGGCTCGGACTTCCCGCAGGGCGCGGACGACCAGCTCTGGGGCGCGATCGGCGCCGTGTTCAATTCGTGGATGATCCCCCGCGCGAAGAAGTACCGGGAGCTGAACAACATCCCGGAGAGCTGGGGCACGGCCGTCAACGTGCAGGCCATGGTGTTCGGCAACATGGGCGACACGTCGGCCACCGGCGTCGCCTTCACCCGCAACCCCTCCACCGGTGAGAAGGCGCTCTACGGCGAGTTCCTGATCAACGCGCAGGGCGAGGATGTCGTGGCGGGCATCCGCACCCCGCAGAACATCACCGAGAAGGCGCGGGAAGAGGCGGAGAGCGACAAGCCTTCCATGGAGAAGGCCATGCCGGAGAGCTTCGCGGAGCTGACCCGGATCTACGGGATCCTAGAGTCGCACTACCGCGACATGCAGGACATGGAGTTCACCATCGAGAAGGGGAAGCTCTGGATGCTCCAGACCCGCAACGGCAAGCGCACGGCCAAGGCCGCCCTGCGCATCGCCGTTGATCTGGCGGGCGAGGGGCTGATCTCGAAGGAGGAGGCGATCGGCCGCGTCGAGCCCGGCGCCCTCGACCAACTCCTGCACCCGACCATCGACCCGAAGGCCGACCGCAAGGTCATCGCCTCCGGCCTGCCGGCCTCGCCCGGCGCGGCGACCGGCGAGATCGTGTTCAATTCCGAGGACGCGGAGGCCCACCGCAAGGCCGAGCGCAAGTGCATCCTCGTCCGGATCGAGACCTCGCCCGAGGACATCCACGGGATGCACGCCGCCGAGGGCATCCTCACCACCCGCGGCGGCATGACCAGCCACGCGGCCGTGGTGGCCCGCGGCATGGGCAAGCCCTGCGTCTCCGGCGTCGGCTCGATCCGGATCGACTACAAGGCGCAGACCCTGACGGTCGGCGGCACGACGCTGAAGGCCGGCGACCGGATCACCATCGACGGCTCCACCGGCCAGGTGATCCAGGGCGAGGTGAAGATGCTGGAGCCCGAGCTGTCGGGCGACTTCGCCACCCTGATGGAGTGGGCCGACGCGATCCGCGGCATGAAGGTCCGCGCCAACGCCGACACGCCGACCGACGCCCGGACCGCGCGCAACTTCGGCGCCGAGGGCATCGGCCTCTGCCGCACCGAGCACATGTTCTTCGAGGGTGACCGCATCATCGCGGTCCGCGAGATGATCCTCGCCGACGACGCCGAGGGCCGGCGCGCGGCGCTGGCGAAGATCCTGCCCTACCAGCGGCAGGACTTCCTGGAGCTGTTCACGATCATGTCCGGCCTGCCGGTCACGATCCGCCTCCTCGACCCGCCGCTCCACGAGTTCCTGCCGCACACCGACGCCGAGGTCGCCGAGGTCGTGAAGGCGACGGGCGTCTCCGAGGAGAAGATCCGGCACCGGACGCGCGAGCTGTCCGAGCACAACCCGATGCTCGGCTTCCGGGGCTGCCGCCTCGCGATCGCCTTCCCGGAGATCGCCGAGATGCAGGCCCGCGCGATCTTCGAGGCCGCCGTCCAGGCGGCCGCCGATACCGGCAAGGCGGTGACGCCCGAAGTGATGGTGCCGCTGGTCTTCACCCGCGCCGAGTTCGACATCGTGAAGGCCCGCATCGACGCCATGGCGAAGGCCGTGGCCGAGGAGAAGGGCGCGACCCTCGACTATCAGGTCGGCACGATGATCGAGCTGCCGCGCGCGGCCCTCAAGGCCAATGAGATCGCCGAGACCGCGGAGTTCTTCTCCTTTGGCACCAACGACCTGACCCAGACGGCGCTCGGCATCTCCCGCGACGACGCGGCCACCTTCCTGGGCCCCTATACCCAGAAGGGCATCCTGCCGGCCGACCCGTTCATCACGATCGACCAGGAAGGCGTAGGCGAGCTGGTGCGCATCGGCGTCGAGCGCGGCCGCAAGACCCGGCCAGACATCAAGCTCGGCATCTGCGGCGAGCACGGCGGCGATCCCGCCTCGGTCGGCTTCTGCCAGGAGGTGGGACTCGACTACGTGTCCTGCTCGCCCTACCGGGTGCCGATTGCCCGGCTCGCGGCCGCACAGGCGGCGCTCGGCAAGGTCGCCGGCAAGGAAGGCTGAGACCAGTCCGGGGGACGCCGAGCACGTCCCCCTTTCGGCTATCAACCGTCCGTATGAGGATCAGTGGAAAAATTCGCCTTTCGGTCGAACTCGCCTCTTTTTGAGGCGTTCTTCGATTGAACGGGTACGCCCTACGTGCGCCTAATCGGCCCGCGTCGGGTTCAGCATCGCCCGTCAGAAGCGGCCGCCACCATGTCCCACAGCCCATCGCCGCTGTGCCTCGCTGAGACCGAAGCGGTCGCGGCTGTTCCGAGCGTCGCCGTCCGCGCCTATCTCGCTCTCGTCGCCGGTCTCGGCGGTGTCGTCACGGCCGTGATGCTGATGATGTCGGTCGCGGCCAACAGCGGCAGCGAGGCGGAGCGCATCTCGGCGACGCAGGAAGACAGCTACGCGACCACGCTGGTCGGCGCGCTGGCGGTCAACCTGTCCAAGCCTCTGCGCTGAGTGCGTATCCGGCGTCGACCGCCCCGGGTGGCCCGGTCCACTGCGCGGCTCCGATGCGGACGTCCTGACGACGACGGTCGAATCACCGCGCCCCCGACACGGCCCGCGCGGCCGAGCCGGTGAAACGGGTCGGCAGATCGTCGCCGGGGCTGCGTGGACTGAAGCGCGTGGTGACCCGATCGGGCGCGGCGCCGACCACCGCGTCGGGCGCGGCACCGCGCAGGCGCGTGGCGGCCACGTGCACGGGCGCGGCGCGGCTCGCGGGGGCAGCGCCCGGGCCGGCCGATACGGAGTCGAACAGGGCGCGCAGTTGCGCCTTGGCATCCGCGTCCGGAGCCACGAGGGAGCGGGCGCGAGCCGGAACCGCCGCCGCCGGCTTGTCGAGGGCGCGGATCTCGGCAGCCGGCGCGAAATTGGCCATCCCGCGCTCCAGCGCCGCGAACTGCACAGGGCGGGGCGGCGGCAGGGGCATGTTCAGGCTCGCCGCGACGGCGGCCATATCGGCGGGGCGCCGCGGCGGGAGCGGTGCCGTGACGGCGGTCACGGTATCGTCGACGGCGACCGGCTGACTGGCGGTCAGGAACGCCTTGGCGTCGGCGGGCCTGATGTCGGAGGGCTTGGTCTCGGCACCTTTCGCCTGTGCCCGCTCGGCGAGCGAGCCGCGCAGGGCGTCGTCGGCCGCGGGCGCCGCGTAGGCGAGGGCCGCGCGCGCGGCCGCCGGATCCTGCGGATCGGCGCTCGCCACGGCGACGACGGGCGCGCGGCGCGACTTCCGCGCCGTCTCCACCGGGGCCGGCACCGGCGCGGGTTCCGGTGCGGACCGGCCGCCGCCGAACAGGCTGGCCAGGAAGCCGAACAGGCCGGGCCCGTCCTCCTCCTCGCCGCTGGCCATCTGCGTCGTGAGGCCCGCCACGGTACCGCCGCGGGCCAGGATCTCGGCCTTGGCCTCCTCGTAGCGAGGGAAGGGGCGGTTGTCGCTCGGGAGCAGGACGGTCTTGCCGTCCGGGAACAGGCGGGCGAGCTGGTCGTGGGTCATGCGCGGCCACATCCGCACCGAACCCACGTCGAGGTGCACGAAGGGCGTTCCGGCATGGGGGTACCAGCCGACGCCGCCCCGCTGCATCCGGAGGCCGACCTCCCGGATCCGGTCGATCGACACGTCCGGCAGGAAGAAGTCCATCGCCTTGCCGAGCATGTGCTGGCTGTACTCGGCCACCATCCTGGAGCGGCGGCGCAGCATCGCGTTGGTGCCCGGGGAGCGGTAGGCCGACACGACGTGGATCGGCTGCGTCGCGCCGACCTGGCGATAGGCCTCCCAGACCGTATCGAACAGCCGCGGGTCCATCTTGGTCGGCTCGTTGACCCGCCAGTCGCGCAGGAGCCAGTTCAGCTGCTCGAGGGCCGCGCGATCGTAGCGACCATCGCGCTTGAACGTGATGGTCGCGCTCTCCTGCGTGTGGGTGTGGTAGATCGACAGGGAGCGGGTGTCGCCGTTGGCGACCGCGTCCTCGGTCTCGGCCGTCCCGGCGATCAGTCCGAGCGCGAGGCCGGACAGGGCGAGAGTGACGTGGCGAAGGGCGCGCGGGAGACTGGGCACGACGGTCCTGATCCTCTCCCGACAGCCTGACCCGACGCCTGTTGAACCGGGTTCGCGACCGAAACGGCTAAGGCTCGACCGTGGCGAAATCGTGCCCGGCTGTGCGGCCGCGCACCTGAAAGTTGCTGGTGGCGCGGGTGGGCTACCACCACCCGCGCGGCGCCGCCTGCTGCGGCGCGGGCGTCCAGAGGCCGGGCTCGCCGTATTCCGGCGCGCTGTCGGCACGGGCGGCGCGACGCTGGGCGCGGCGCGGCGTCTCCGCCTCCTCGTAGCGCCCGCCCGGCCACGCGTCGGCATCCGCGACCGGCCGCTCGGGCGCGCGGCGATCGACGGTCCGGGGCGCGGGCGGCTTCGGGGCGCGCTCGGCCTTGCGCCGCGGCGGCTCGTCCGGGAGCCTCGCGATCGCCGGCCCGCCGCCGCCGGGCAGCCCGAGGGCCGCGCGCATCGGCGCGTCGTAGCCGTAGAGATCCGGAAGGGTGCGGTAGGCGCCGCCGTCGTCCACGAAGGCGGTGAAGTAGGCGAGGTGGACCGGCAGCTTCTCCGGCAGCCGAATGGTGCGCTCGCCCTTGCCGATCAGCTTCTTCAGCCGATCCGCGGACCAGTTCGGCAGCACCGCGTCGGCGAGCCGGAACGGGTCGTCGACGCGAACGCAGCCGTGACTGAAATCGCGCTTCGCGGCGGAGAACAGCGAGCGGTTCGGCGTGTCGTGCAGGTAGACCGCGTGCTGGTTCGGGAACATGAACTTGATGAAGCCGAGCGCGTTGCGCTCCCCCGGGGGCTGGCGCAGCGAGATGTGCCCGCCGCGACGGACGACCTCGTAGCCGCCCCAGGTCTTGCCGCCGTAGCCGGCGAGCTTCGGCGCCATCGTCTTCAGGATCGACGGCGGGACGTACCAGGACGGGTTGACGACCGCGTACTCCATCATGCCGGAGAACAGCGGCGTGCGCGATTCCGGCTTGCCGACGATGACCCGCGCTTCGTCGCGCATCACACCGCCTCGGTAGGCGCGCAGGCGATATTCCGGCACGTTGACGAGGATGTAATCCGGCCCCAGATCGCCCGGGAGCCAGCGCCACCGCTCCATGTTGACGATGAGTTCGGCCTCACCGCCCGTCGGGCGCGCCGTGCGGCCGGCATCGGCGAGGGCGAGCACCGTCTGGACGTTCAGGACGCCGTTCCCCGGCAGGCCGCGGCCGCGCTGGAACTTGGCCACCGCGTCGGCGACCACGGAATCGTACTCCTCCGGCTCGCCGGGCCCCCTGTCCAGGGTCGCGGCCGGACGGCTCTCGAGGTTGAAATGTGCCCGCAGCAGCGGGACGCGGGCATCACGCATGCCGACGCGCAGGGCCGGCCCGGCCGGGAGGCGCAGCGGCTTCACCGCGGTCGGCGCAGGCGCCCGCAGGCTGGCGAGCCGCGCCTTCAGCGCGAGATAGCCCGGAGTCGCCGGGTTGTAGGCCTGCAGTGCCTCGCCGGCTTTCGCGCCGGCCTCGTCGAGCTTCGCCAGGACGTCGTTGCCGGCCGGCAGATCAAGGTGCGGGGTGATCAGCCTCGAGATCGAGGCCAGGTTGATCCGACCGCCGCGGGCGTCCCGGGCATAGAGAACCGCCGCCGCGGACAGGCGCAGATCGGCGTCGGCGACCGCCTTCTCGTCCGGTTTGTCGGCGAGCGCCGGGACCGTGTAGGCGCGGGGGTCGAGCCCGTCCTCGGCGGCGGCCGCCAGCCGCGCCGAGACCGCCTTCGCGGCGTCGGTCCAGGCCCCGCCGGAGATCCAGAGCGGCTTGAAGCTGCGGGCCTCGTAGAAGCTCCGGATCGCGTCGCGGTCCTTGCCGGTGAGGCGGAGCAGCAGGGGCGCGGCATCCGCGAACCGGGCGAAGATTGCGGCGCCGAGCGGGTCCGTCGGGGCGACCGGGGCCGCCGCGGCGGGAGCCGGGGCCGGCTCGGCCGCCGGCGCCTCAGGCTTGTAGTCGGGAAGGGCGGTCGCGGCGGGCGCCGACGGGTCCGCCGGCGCGGGCGCCGCTGGCCCCGGCGCGGCAGCGGGCGGGGTCGCGGGGACATCGGCGGCCGGCTGGTCCAGCGCGGCCGTCGCGGCGCGGAGGGAGCCGGCCGGTGCCAGCGTGCCGCCGAGAAGGGCGGCCAGCGCGATGAGGCTGGAGCGCGGGACGCGCATCGTGATCTCCCGGGGCGCGGCGGCAGGACCGCACGCTCAGATTGTGATTATCCGCGCAAGCGTGGCTTTGAGCAACCGCAGTCATCGCGAATAGAGGCTCGGTCCTGCAGATGAATGTGTCATTTCTAATGCTGCTCAGCTTACGATCCGCTCAATCATTTTGCCGGCGCGACGCAGCAGGGCCGAGAATTCCAGCGACCGTGGCCAAAACGAATGCGCGCGGTGCGCTAGCGCACGCCGCGCTCGATCAGGCCGCGTCCTCGGTTTTGTCGTCCTCCTCCAGCCCCAGATCCTTGAGCTTGCGGTAGAGGGTGGAGCGTCCGATGCCGAGGCGGCGCGAGACCTCGGACATCCGCTGCCGGTAGAACTGAAGCGCGAAGCGGATAATCTCCGCCTCCAGGACGTCCATCGGCTTCATCTCGCCGGTCTCCTCGGCGACGAGCGACATGGCGTGCGGGTCGCGGACCTCGACGCGGACGATCTCCCGCACCGGTTCGGGGGCGTAGGCCGGCATCTGCGGCTGGACCGGCGCTGCCGGGATCCGCACGTCGAAGCCCTCGACCTGCGCGGCGATCTGGGGGAATTCGGAGACGGTCAGCTCGTCGCCGTCCGCCAGCACGACGGCGCGGAACAGGGCGTTCTCCAGCTGCCGGACGTTGCCCGGCCAGGGATAGCGCGTGAGCAGGGCCATGGCCTCCGGGCTGATCGCCCGAACGCGCTTGCCTTCCTCGGCCGAGAACCGCGCGCAGAACGAGCGGACGAGGTCCGGGATGTCCTCGCGGCGCGCCCGCAGGGGCGGCAGCGTCATCGGGAAGACGTTCAGGCGGTAGTAGAGATCCTCGCGGAACTTGCCCTGCTTCACGAGGTCGAGCAGCGACCGGTTCGTCGCCGAGACGAGCCGGATGTCCACCCGCACCGAGCGCTTGCCGCCGACGGGATCGACCTCGCCCTCCTGGAGGGCCCGGAGCAGCTTCACCTGCGCGTCGAGGGGCAACTCGCCGATCTCGTCCAGGAACAGGGTCCCGCCCGAGGCCTCGACAAACTTGCCGGCGTGCTTCTCGGTGGCGCCGGTGAACGCCCCCTTCTCGTGGCCGAACAGGGTGGATTCCACCAGGTTCTCCGGGATCGCCCCGCAATTGACGGTCACGAACGGCTTGCCGCGCCGGTCGCCGGACCCCTGGATCGCCCGGGCCAGGACCTCCTTGCCGACGCCGGACTCGCCCTCGATCAGAACGGGGATGTTCGACTTCGCCGCCCGCTCGGCGAGGCGGATCACCCGCTCCATGTCGGGGCTCTTCGAGGTGAGATCCTTGAAGGTGAGCGCCCCGGAGGCGCGGCGGCGCATGCGGCGCACCTCCTCCTCGAGCGTGTCGACCCGCAGGGCATTCTTGATCGAAACCTGGAGCCGCTCCGCGCCCGCCGGTTTGACCACGAAATCCACGGCGCCGGCCCGCATGGCGCTGACCACCGTGTCGATGGAGCCGTTGGAGGTCTGGACGATGACCGGCGTGGCGAGGCCGCTCTTGCGCATCTCGGCCAGGACACCGAGCCCGTCGAGCCCCGGCATCACGAGGTCGAGGAGCACGACATCCGCACCCTTGGATCGCAGCAGGGTCAGCGCGTCCGCACCGGTCTCGGCGATCCGCGCCTCGAAGCCGAAACGGCGCACGGCCGCCTCGGCCAGGCGCCGCTGGACCGGATCGTCATCCACGATGAGCACGGTGGCGGACATGGCGGCTCCCTGAACGGCGCGCGAAGGCCGGACACGCGACGCGGGCTCGACCCGGTCGCGGCCTTCCGATTCGGCGACTGTTTCGTTTCGAGCCGTAGGGTGACCGACAGTCGTAAAGTGCCGCTTAACGACGTTTGCGCCGCGTCGTCACCGATCGCGCGCCGGTCCGACGGTCCCTCCGCGTTGAACGCGTGGCGGCACGCTCGATATCAGGGTACGGGGCCGGGGCCCTTGGAGAGGATTGCACACCATGATGCCGAGCCACACCGCCTCGCCGGTGACTGTCCGCCTGCCGGAGGGCGTGAGTGCCGCGCGCGCCGCCGCGAAGGCTGCCGACCTCGGCCATCTTCCGGAATGGGACCTCACGGATCTCTATTCCGGCCTCGATGATCCGAACTTCTCCGGCGACATGACCCGCGCCGAGGAGGAGTGCCGCCGCTTCTCCGAGACCTACGCCGGCCGGATCGCGGAGCTCGCCGCGGGCCCGGACGCGTCCGCGCGGCTGGCCGAGGCGGTGCGCGCCTACGAGGGCATCGAGGACCTGCTGGGCAAGCTCATGTCCTTCGCGGGTCTCGTCTATTCCGGCGACACCACCGACGAGGCGCGCGCCAAGTTCTACGGCGACACCCGCGAGCGGCTGACCAGCGCCTCGGCGGATCTCCTCTTCTTCGCCCTGGAGCTGAACCGCGTCGACGATACGGCCATGAACGCCGCGATGGCCATAGGGCCGCTCGCCCACTACGCCCCGTGGATCGAGGACCTGCGGCGGGAGAAGCCGCACCAACTCGACGATCGCACCGAGAAGCTGTTCCTCGAGAAGTCGGTCACGTCGAACGCCGCCTGGGACCGGCTGTTCAACGAAACGATCGCCGCGCTGCGCTTCACCGTGCAGGGCGAGGAGATGCCGCTGGAGCCGACGCTCAACAAGCTTCAGGATCCGGACGGCGCGGTCCGCAAGGAGGCGGCCGGCGCGATCAGCGCGGTCCTGCGCGGTCAGCTGCGGGTGTTCACGCTCATCACCAACACGCTGGCGAAGGACAAGGAGATCAGCGACCGCTGGCGCGGGTTCAAGGACGTCGCGGACGCGCGCCACCTGTCGAACCGGGTCGAGCCCGAGGTGGTGGAAGCCCTCGTCGACGCCGTGCGGGCGGCCTATCCCCGCCTGTCCCACCGCTACTACACGCTCAAGGCGAAGTGGTTCGGGCAGGAGGCGCTGCCCTACTGGGACCGCAACGCGCCGCTGCCCCGCGTCGAGCAGCGCACGATCCCGTGGACGGAGGCCCGCGACACGGTGCTGTCCGCCTACGACGCCTTCTCGCCGAAGATGGCGGGGATCGCGCGGCGCTTCTTCGACGAGCGCTGGATAGACGCACCGACCCGTCCCGGCAAGGCGCCGGGCGCCTTCGCGCATCCGACCGTGCCCTCCGTCCACCCCTATGTGCTGGTCAACTACCAGGGCAAGCCGCGGGACGTGATGACGCTGGCGCACGAGTTGGGCCACGGCGTCCACCAGGTGCTCGCCGGGCCGAACGGCGCCCTCATGGCGCCGACGCCCCTGACGCTGGCCGAGACGGCGAGCGTCTTCGGCGAGATGCTGACCTTCCGTCGGCTCCTCGCCGCGACCACGGACACGACCCAGCGCCGGGCCATGCTCGCCGCCAAGGTCGAGGACATGATCAACACGGTGGTGCGCCAGATCGCCTTCTACTCGTTCGAGCGGAAGGTCCATCTCGCCCGCGCCAAGGGCGAGCTGACCACTGATCAGATCAACGCGCTGTGGCTGTCCGTCCAGGCAGAATCGCTCGGTCCGGCCATCACGCTGGATTCCGGCTACGAGCCGTTCTGGGCCTACATCCCGCACTTCATCCACTCGCCGTTCTACGTCTACGCGTACGCGTTCGGCGACTGCCTGGTGAACTCGCTCTACGGCGTCTACGCCCGGGCGGAGGACGGCTTCGTGGACCGCTACTTCGCGTTGCTCGCGGCCGGCGGCTCGAAACCCTACGGCGAGCTGCTCGCGCCCTTCGGCCTCGACGCCAAGGACCCGGGCTTCTGGCAGATCGGGCTCGGCATGATCGAGAGCATGATCGTCGAGCTCGAGAGCATGGAAGGACAGGCCTGAGCCGAGCGCCGCGGACCCCGTCGACCCCCGCGGCGCAGGGACCCACGCCCCTGGTTCGCGGCCGGGGGCGGCTTATCTGCGCATCATCGTCAGACAAGCAGATCGAGTGATGGCCGAGACCGACCGCGAAGCCAACCGCTTCTCCGCCCGCGCCGGGCGCTACGCCAGCGTGGGCGCCAACGTCGGCGGCGTCGCCGCCCGGATGGCCGTGGCACGGCTGTTCGGAAAGGAGGGCACCACCAACGCCGCCGCCCTGGCGCAGGCGCTGGGCGGCCTGAAGGGCCCGATCATGAAGGTGGCCCAGCTGCTGGCCACCGTTCCGGACCTGCTCCCGCCCGAATACGCGACCGAGCTGCAGAAGCTTCAGGCGGACGCCCCGCCGATGGGCGCGGCCTTCGTCCGGCGCCGGATGCAGTCGGAGCTCGGCGCCGGCTGGCAGGAGCGCTTCGGCAGCTTCGACCTCAAACCCGCGGCGGCGGCCTCGCTGGGCCAAGTCCATCGCGCAACCACCAAGGACGGCGAACGGCTCGCCTGCAAGCTTCAGTACCCGGACATGCAGTCGGCCGTGGAGGCCGACCTGAAGCAGCTGGAGGTCGCGTTCGCGCTGCACCGCCGGATGAACACGTGGCTCGACACGCGCGAGATCGCGAAGGAGATCGGCGCCCGGGTGCGCGAGGAGCTCGACTACGAGCGCGAGGCCAAGCACGCGGCGCTCTACGGGGCCGTGCTGAAGGACATCGCGGCGGTGCGCGTGCCGCGCGTCTTTCCGGAGCTCTCGACGAAGCGCCTGCTCACGCTCGGCTGGCTCGACGGGGACAAGATCCTGGGCTTCGCCGAGGAGCCGGTCGAGGTGCGCAACCGGATCGCCCAGGCGATGTTCAAGGCGTGGTGGCACCCGTTCAGCCGGGCGGCGGTGATCCACGGCGACCCGCATCTGGGCAACTACACCGTGTTCTCGGACGCCGGCGAGGCCGCGGGAATCAACCTGCTGGACTACGGCTGCGTCCGGATCTTCCATCCGCGCTTCGTCGGCGGCGTCGTGGATCTCTACCGCGGCCTGTTGGAGAACGACGATGCCCGCATCGTCCACGCCTACGAGGTCTGGGGATTCAAGGATCTCGACAAGGAGAAGATCGAGATCCTGAACATCTGGGCCCGCTTCATCTACGGGCCGCTGCTCGAAGACCGTACCCGCACCGTCGCCGACGGCGTGAAGCCGGGGGAGTACGGTCGCCGACAGGCCTTCCAGGTCCATCAGGCCCTGAAGGAGCGCGGGCCCGTGACTGTCCCGCAGGAATTCGTCTTCATGGATCGCGCGGCCGTAGGGCTGGGCGCCGTGTTCCTCCACCTCAGATCTGAGCTCAACTACCACCGGTTGTTCGAGGCCGAGATCGAGCATTTCTCGCTGGACGAACTCACGAAACGCCAGGGCCGGGCGCTCACCGAAGCCGGTCTGCCGAAACCGGCCTGATTCGACGCGAAGATCCACCGGGAGAGCGATCAACTTGCGTGCGTCCGATTGCGGCAGGTAAACGCTTGAGCTACATCCGACCGCGACCGCAAGAAGTCGCGTCTTAGGGAAACGAGCGCACGATGGCCGAGAGTGACACGGTGGCCGGGCACACCTACAGCCCGGCGATGGACGCGACGACGCACGAGCAGACCTATCGCGGATTTGTCCGGTTCGTCGAAATCGCCACTGGCGTCGTCATCTGCTGGGTGCTGGCCCTCGCCATCGGCGGGATCCGCGAGGCGTGGCTGCTGGCCATCGTCGGCGTGATCGCCTCCGGAGCCGCGGGCGCGGTGGGCGCCCTCGCGCCGGCCGTGGGGTGGAAGGCCCCGCTGGTCGTCGGCATTCTCCTGGTCCTCTACCTGTTCTTCGCCTGAGAGGGCCGTGGGCGGCGGCGTCGAGCGTCGCCGCGGATGACGAACCCGCTCGCGTTCGCCGAGCGGGACGCTGACACATTGTTGGCAATTAAATTGGGCGCAAGTTACATTCCGGCCGCATCCATCGCGGTATCGTAGATCCGCCTCTCGAAAAGCTGCGCCGGTTCGCGCATTCGAAAGGCCGAGCTTTTCCAGGGGAACCCTCGCATGCGCATTGCTGTGCTGTCCGAGACGGACTCCGCGGAGCCGCGCGTCGCCGCGGTTCCTGAGACCGTCAAGAAGTTCAAGACTTTCGGTGCCGACGTCGTGGTGCAGTCCGGGGCCGGCCAGAAGGCCGGCATCCTGGATTCCGAGTACGAGGCCGCCGGCGCCAGCATCGCCGGGAGCGCCGCCGATGCCGCCGGGGATGCCGACCTCGTGCTCAAGGTCCGGCGCCCGAGCGCCGAGGAGCTGCCGCAGCTGAAGCGCGGCGCCACCGTGATCGCGATCATGGACCCCTACGGCAACGAGGACGCCCTCAAGGCGATGGCCGAGGCCGGGATCGACGGCTTCGCCATGGAGCTGATGCCGCGCATCACCCGCGCGCAGGTGATGGACGTCCTGTCCTCGCAGGCGAATCTCGCCGGCTACCGCGCGGTCGTCGACGGCGCCGCCGAGTACGGGCGGGCCATGCCGATGATGATGACCGCCGCCGGCACCGTGCCGGCCGCCCGCGTCTTCGTCATGGGCGTCGGCGTGGCCGGCCTCCAGGCCATCGCGACAGCCCGCCGGCTCGGCGCGGTCGTCACCGCCACCGACGTCCGGCCCGCCACCAAGGAGCAGGTCGAATCGCTCGGCGCCAAATTCGTCGCCGTCGAGGACGACGAATTCAAGCAGGCCGAGACGGCCGGCGGTTACGCCAAGGAGATGTCGGCCGAGTACCAGAAGAAGCAGGCGGAGCTGGTCAAGGGTCACATCGCCAAGCAGGACATCGTCATCACCACCGCGCTGATCCCGGGCCGGCCAGCGCCGAAGCTGGTCTCCGAGGAGATGGTGGCGTCGATGAAGCCGGGTTCGGTCCTCGTCGATCTCGCGGTGGAGCGCGGCGGCAACGTCGCCGGCGCCAAGGCCGGCGAGGTCGTCACGAACGATCGCGGCGTGAAGATCGTCGGCCACGTCAACGTGCCGGGGCGGCTCGCCGCCACCTCGTCGAGCCTCTACGCGCGCAACCTCTACGCCTTCGTCGAGACCCTGATCGACAAGGAATCGAAGGCGCTGGCCATCAACTGGGACGACGAGCTGGTGAAGGCCACGAACCTCACCCGCGACGGCTCGGTCGTCCACGCATCCTTCCAGCCCAAGACCGATGGCGCAGCCTCGGAAGCCACCTCCGTGGGGCTGGCCAAGTCGGAGGCCAGCAAGGCGTCCGGTGCGGCCACCCCGGCAGGCGCGCAGTGAAGCCTGGCCGAGAGGAGTAGCAGAATGGCAAACGTCATCGTCCCTCCCGATCAGGCGGCCGATCAGGCCCGCGTGCTGGCCGACGCCGCGCGCGCCGCGGCCGCGGTGGCGCGCAACGCCGCCGACCAGGCGCAGGTCATCGCCGACGGCATGGGCCACGGGCTCAGCGCCGCCACCGGCGGCGCGGTCGATCCGACCGTGTTCCGGCTCGCGATCTTCGTGCTGGCGATCTTCGTCGGCTACTACGTGGTCTGGTCGGTGACCCCGGCCCTGCACACCCCGCTCATGTCGGTGACCAACGCGATCTCGTCGGTGATCATCGTCGGCGCGATCCTGGCGGTCGGCGTTCCGCTGATCGAGAAGGGCACGGGCCTCGCCCGGTTCTTCGGCTTCATCGGCATCGTGCTCGCCAGCGTGAACATCTTCGGCGGCTTCCTCGTCACGCAGCGCATGCTCGGCATGTACAAGAAGAAGGGCTGAGCCGGTGTCAGAGAACGTCTCCTCCCTTCTCTATATCGTCGCCGGCGTCCTGTTCATCATGGCGCTGCGGGGGCTCTCGCACCCCACGACCTCCCGGCAGGGCAACCTGTACGGCATGGTCGGCATGGGGCTCGCCATCCTGACCACGCTGGTCGGCCACCCGCCGGCGGGTGCCGGCGCCTGGATCCTCGTCCTGCTGGGCTTAGGGCTCGGCGGCGGCGCCGGCGCGGTGATCGCCAAGCGCGTGCCGATGACCGCGATGCCGCAGCTCGTGGCGGCCTTCCACTCGCTGGTCGGCCTCGCGGCCGTCTTCGTGGCCGCGGGCGCCCTCTACGCACCGCAAGCGTTCGGCATCATCGAGAACGGGCACTTCCACAAGCAGTCGCTGTTCGAGATGGGTCTCGGCGTGGCCATCGGCGCCATCACCTTCACCGGCTCGGTGATCGCCTTCGCCAAGCTCGACGGGCGCATGTCCGGCAAGCCGATCATGCTGCCTCAGCGCCACCTCATCAACGCGCTGCTGGCCGCCGGCCTCGTGCTGCTGATCGCCCTGTTCATCGGCACCGAGTCGAAGGCGATCTTCTGGCTGATCGTCATCGCCTCGCTGGTGCTCGGCGGCCTGATCATCATCCCGATCGGCGGCGCCGACATGCCGGTGGTCGTGTCGATGCTCAACTCGTACTCGGGCTGGGCGGCGGCCGGCATCGGCTTCACCCTGGGCAACCTCGCGCTGATCATCACCGGCTCGCTGGTCGGCTCGTCGGGCGCGATTCTGTCCTACATCATGTGCCACGCGATGAACCGGTCGTTCATCTCGGTGATCCTCGGCGGCTTCGGTGGCGACACCGCCGCGGCCGGCACCGGCCAGGTCGAGACCCGGCCCGTGAAGCAGGGTTCGGCCGACGACGCGGCCTACATCATGAAGAACGCCGAGCGGGTCATCATCGTCCCGGGCTACGGCATGGCGGTCGCCCAGGCGCAGCACTCCCTGCGCGAGATGGCCGACATGCTGAAGAAGGAGGGCGTCGACGTGAAGTACGCCATCCACCCGGTGGCGGGCCGCATGCCGGGCCACATGAACGTGCTGCTCGCCGAGGCCAACGTGCCCTACGACGAGGTCTTCGAACTGGAGGACATCAACGGTGAGTTCCCGCAGGCGGACGTCGCCTTCGTGATCGGCGCCAACGACGTCACCAACCCGGCCGCCAAGACCGACAAGGCCTCGCCGATCTACGGCATGCCGATCCTCGACGTGGAGAAGGCCAAGACCGTGCTGTTCATCAAGCGCGGCATGGGCTCCGGCTACGCGGGTGTCGAGAACGAGGTGTTCTTCCGCGACAACACCATGATGCTGTTCGGCGACGCCAAGAAGGTCGTGGACAGCGTGCTGAAGTCGCTCTGAGACCCAGGTCTCCGGCAGCGTCGAGGGGCGGGCAGCGATGCCCGCCCTTTCTCGTTGTGGCGATCGGGTTCGCCGTCGCTGTTGCGGCGGGGCGCAAGATTCCCCGCGCCGGCCGGTGTAGGGTGGCCCCGTGTCGTCCGCTCCGCTCCTCGCCGAATTGCCGCCCTTCCTGGGTGTGGCCGCCTCCGTGACCGGCCGGCGCTGGCAGGAGCGCTGCGGCGGCGCGGCCGTCCAGAATCACATCGCCAAGATGGTCCAGGCCCACGGCCTGCCGGAACTGCTGGCCCGGGTGCTCGCGGGACGCGGGATCGTACCGGAGGCGGCGCCCCGCCACCTCGCGCCGCGCCTGCGGGACCTGATGCCGGATCCGGACACGCTGCTCGACATGGAGGCGGCCGTCCGCCGACTCGTCCGGGCGGTGAAGCGCGGGGAGACCGTGGCGGTCTTCGGCGATTACGACGTTGACGGCGCCGCGAGCGCGGCCCTGCTCGCCGGATACCTCCGCGAGCTGGGTTTGCGCGCGCCGATCCACATTCCCGACCGGATCACCGAGGGCTACGGACCCAACATCGCGGCGATCACCGCGCTCGCGGCCGAGGGCGCGACGCTCCTCGTCTGCGTCGATTGCGGGACGAGCGGCCACGCGCCCCTGGAGGAGGCCGAGAAATCCGGCCTGGACGTCATCGTCCTCGACCACCACGCGGCCTCCGAGGTGCTCCCGCCGGCCCGCGCCGTGGTCAACCCGAATCGCCTCGACGACCTCTCGGGCCTCGGCCATCTCTGCGCCGCCGGCATCGTGTTCCTGACCCTGGTCGCGCTGAACCGCGCCCTGCGGCAGGACGGCTTCTTCGGCGGCCATCGTCCCGAACCGCAGCTCACCGACGCCCTCGATCTCGTCGCCCTGGCGACCGTTGCCGACGTCGTGCCCCTCACGGGCCTCAACCGGGCCTTCGTGACCCAGGGCCTCACGGTGATGCGCCATCGCGGCCGCACCGGGCTCGCGGCGCTGCTGGACGCCGCCTCGCTCGGCGAGCCGCCGGAAGCCTGGCACCTCGGCTTCGTCCTCGGGCCGCGCATCAATGCCGGGGGCCGCATCGGCGATTCGGCACTGGGCGCCCGCCTGCTGACCACGGCGGACCCGAGCGAGGCGGCCCGGATCGCCGCCGACCTCGATCGTCTGAACCGCGAGCGCCAGGCGATCGAGGCGCAGGCCGTCCAGGAGGCCGAGGCCGAGATGGACCGGGCGCTGACGCTGGATCCGGCCCGCACCGTGCTGGTGACCGCCAGCGCCGAGTGGCACCCCGGCATCGTCGGCCTCATCGCCTCGCGGTTGAAGGAGCGCTTCAACCGCCCGGCCTTCGCGTTCGCGATCCGCCCGGACGGCACCGCCACGGGCTCTGGGCGCTCGATCCCGGGCGCGGATCTCGGGCTCGCGGTCCGCGCCTGCGTCGAGGCCCGGCTCGCCAGCAAGGGCGGCGGCCACGCCATGGCGGCCGGCGTCACCGTGCGGGCCGACGACATCCCGCGCTTCGAGGCGCACCTGGCGATGCTGCTCGGGGCGAGCGTCGCGGTGGCCCGCGCGGCCGACGCCCTGCTGATCGACGGCGGCCTCAGCGCCGGCGGCGCCACCGCGGAGACGGTCCGGCTGCTGCAGCAGGCCGGCCCGTTCGGCCAGGGCGCGCCCGAGCCGCTCTTCGTGCTGGGCCGGCATCGCCTCGTCGATGCCGGCGTGGTCGGCTCGAACCATGTCAGGGCGCGACTGCGCAGCCGCGACGGTCAGGTGGTCGGGGCGATCTGCTTCCGCGCGGCCGAACGGCCGCTCGGCCTGGCCCTCCTGAACGGGATCGGCCGGGAGATGCACGTGGCCGGGACCCTGTCCTGCGACCGCTGGCGCGGCGCCGAGCGCGCCCAGCTCCGGATCGTCGATCTCGCGCCGTCCGAACCCTGAGACGCCCCGGCGTCAGGTCCCGGCCATCACCAGCGCCCAAAAGCGCTTGTACCGCGTCGTGGGGGCATCGACCCGGGCGATCCCGATCCTGCGGATCTGCGGGAGCAGCATGTTCTTGTTGTGCTCGGGGCTCGCCTTCCAGCGGGCGAGCACCTGTTCCAGGGTCTCGGATCCGGCGCTGAGATTCTCGGCTGCCCAGGATCTCGCGAGACCGGCCGACGCCATGCGCGAGGTGAAGCTGCCGCCGACGTCGTGGCTGAGCTGGCCGCGGCGGGCGTTGTTGCCGGCCTGGAAGGCGGCCGCCTTCACGAGAGCCGGATCGACCACGACCGGGCTCAGGCCGTGCTGGACCCGGTAGGCCGAGATCGCCGCGGCGGCCGCGACCTCGTCGAGCACGGCGGTGTGCGTCGCGTTCTCGACAGAGGACTCGGGAAGGACCGAGAGACCGCCGCACCCGGCGAGGGCCAGCAGGAGGGTGGCGGCGATGGCGCGACTGAGTTTGGGCACGGTCCGGACGGCGTTGCGTGAGACGGGATCGCTTCCCTCCGGCGCGGTTGCGGCGAAAGCGCGGCGCGCGGCGCGCCGGCAGGATCCCGCCGACCGGCGTGGCGCCAGAGCCACGCCCGGCCGCGGATCAGGCCGCGAATTCACGCTGCGGATTCAGGCCGCCAGGGCGCTGCCTTTGAGCATGGAGGGCGCGAAAGCCCGCAGGAGATCCGGATCCAGATGCCCGGCGCTGTCGGTCATGATCGACAGCGCCTCGGCGGGCGAGGCGGGCTGCCGATAGGTCCGCCGCTCGGTCAGCGCGGAGAACACGTCGCAGATCGTCACGATCCGCACGAGGTCGGAGATCGCGGGGCCGGACAGCCGATCGGGATATCCTTTCCCGTCCAGACGCTCGTGGTGGTGGCGGACCACGTCGATCACCGCGTCCTCGAAATCGCCGTGCGCCCGGAGCAGATCGGCGCCGATGTCGGGATGGCGCTGCATCAGCCGCAATTCCTCGGCGTTGAGCGGCCCCGGCTTGTTGAGGATCTCCACGGGGATGCGCGCCTTGCCGATGTCGTGCAGGAGCGCCGACCGCACCAGCAGTGCGAGATCGGTCTGACCGAGCCCGATCTGCGAGCCGAACGTGGCGGCATGGCCCGCGACGCCGAGGGTGTGCTGATAGACGCCGATCTCGTGGCGCCAGACCTCGGCAAGCCACTCGGAGATCCCGACCTCGGAGATGGCCGCCAGAACGAACTCGGTCCCGCGATCCGCGTCGGCGCGCTGCAGCCGGGCCCCGAGAGCGGCGCTGTCGAAGATCTCGGCGACGACGGCGGTCGCGCCCGAGACGCGCTCCAGGAGCCGGCGCTGCCGCAGCTCTGCGGACCGCGTCGCCTCCTCGATCATGGCGAAGACGTTCGCCAGAACGAGTTGCCGGGGCGAGGCTGCCGGCAGCTGACGCAGATAGCGGGTAGCCGGCATGGGTTCGCCGCGCACGAGGACGAGGCGCGGAACCGGCGGTCCGTGGTGGGGGAGGGTCGACTGCACTCTGGCGGTCTGGGCCGGCGGCAGGTCGAGGATGACGAGGTGCGGGCGGCCTGACGGTAGCGGCGCGCCGGGCGGGATCGCCCAGCAGTTCATCACGAGCGCGATGGCACGCTCAAGGGCCGACCGTTCGGACGGGCGGTCCGATACGAGGAGGACGAAGGGGCCGTCCGAGAAAACCGAGGCTGCGCCGAGGGCCAACGCGGTAGCTCCTCGCCCGCACGGTCAACGATCGGTTCACCCTACGCGTAAAATTTGAGGAAAGCGTTACCCCTACGCACTCTCTGGTATCGCGGATCCAGCTCTGACTTCAGGCGAGCTTGGCGTTCGCGACGTCGGCGGTCGGCTCGACAGTGTTCCGGGCCCGGTCGGCGGAGAGGAAGTCCGCGAACTTGACGGTGAGCAGCGCCTGGCAGGCGGCGAAGGCGACAAAGATGGCGAGGAAGCTGGCGATCATCGGATTCTCCGGCGCGGTCTGGAACCGCCTCATGTTGCGACGCAATGCGTGCCATGCTGCTGCGCAACTTGGTATGCCAGATTACGAATACCGATTATGTCGAACATGCATGGGGCGCGCAGATCGAGCCCACAAAGTTCGGATTGTTGCCCAGTCATGCATAAAAATGCACAACTGATCAGCTTTGAAAGGTCGTGGCCTCGCCGAACATGTTCTGCAGTGCATCAACGCTTGCGCGCGATTTATATTCAGGCGCGTGCTGAACTCGCGTGATAGCCGGCGCGGCGATGGAGGGTTCCCCCCGAGCGCCGCTCGCGCCCTTGGCCCATCATCATGCCGCACAGGCACGAGGTGCCGTCCGGGCCGGACGATCTGTCAGGCGAGTACTGAACGGTCGCTCAATCCAGATAATCGCCGTAGGTGTCGACGTGCTGCGCGAGCCCCAGACCGTGCTCGCGCACGAGTCTCTCGGCGAGATCGGCATCACGGGCTTCGAGCGCCGAGATGATGGCGACGTGCTCCCGGATGGAGCGCTCCGCCCGATCGCCCTGCCGGAGCGCGGTGCTGCGGATGCCGCGCACGTGCATGAGCAAATTGCTGGTCAGATCGGCGATCGCCTCGCAGTGACCCAGCGCGATGATCCGCTGATGAAATCGGATGTTCGCGTCCGAATACTCGTCCATGTGTTCGGACGGCTGGCCCTCGAAGAACTCGGGGAAGGATTCGCGCAGCGAGCGGAGCTGGCCGTCGGTGGCGCGCGCGCAGGCGAGCCGTGCCGCCATGCTCTCCAGCGCCGTCCAGGCGTGGATCATGCTGACGATCTCGCGCTTGTTCTTCTTGATCACGAAGACGCCGCGCCGGGCCTCGGAGCGGACGAAGCCTTCCTGCTCGAGAACCGTCAGGGCCTCCCGCACCGGGGTGCGGCTGACACCGAGATCCTGCGACAGCTTGCGCTCGTCGAGCCGCACCTCGTCCGGACGCCCGTAGATGTCCATGTTGGTGATGGCCGTCTTGAGCGCCTCGTAGGCCAATGTCCGGAGACTGGAGCTGGCGACGATGGGCTTCACGCTCAGCGGTTCGGAATTCGACATCCCTCGTCCAGTCAGCTCACACGCATGATGTCTCGCACGCATTCTCTGTCGTGCGCTCTCAAACGACCTAACCCAAACCTTTGCGAGATCCTAGTCGATCGCGGAGCGGTCCCACAGACCTGTGACCATTGCCGGCGCTCGGCACCTGAAAAATTGGCCGCGGCGCGGCCATCACCCGGCGCCTAGCGAGTTACGTTCGGGAAGGCGATTTAATCCCCGGTCGCGAACCTGTGTTTTTTTGCAGGTTTGATTGACACCCCGGGATTAAATCAGCACCATCTTGCTGGCATACCGTCGACCATCGGACATCAAGGCCGACTCGGCGACGGATGCTGCTGTACTGCAGAGATTATTTGCCTGCGGGCCAAGAATTTTTCGAAGAATTCCGATCACGTTGTTCTGACAAGCTGCGCCGTGGCAGGGCATAAGCCCGGCTCGAGCGCGAACGCCGACAAGAATACTGCCAAGAGGGAACGGTATGTCCGAGATCGTCAAACCGGTTGGGCGCGGCCGCTGGCTGCAACTCGCCTTCGGCGTCGTCTGCATGTGCATGATTGCCAACATGCAGTACGGCTGGACTTTCTTCGTGAGCCCGATGCAGGAGCGGCACGGCTGGGATCGCGCGGCGATCCAGGTGGCGTTCACGCTGTTCGTCGTCACCGAGACGTGGCTGGTCCCGATCGAGGGCTGGTTCGTGGACAAGTACGGTCCGCGCATCGTCACGCTGTTCGGCGGTCTGCTCTGCGCCGTCGCGTGGGTGATCAATTCCTACGCGGACTCGCTCACCGTGCTCTACATCGCGGCCGCGATCGGCGGGACCGGTGCAGGCGCGGTTTACGGGACCTGCGTGGGCAACTCGCTGAAGTGGTTCCCCGACCGCCGCGGCCTGGCCGCCGGCATCACCGCCATGGGCTTCGGCGCGGGTTCGGCACTCACGGTCGTGCCGATCCAGGCGATGATCAAGTCCCAGGGCTACGAGGCGGCCTTCTTCTACTTCGGGATCGGGCAGGGCGTGATCGTCATGCTGATCGCCCTGTTCCTGCGCGCGCCGGCCAAGGGCCAGGTTCCGGAAGTCGCCCGGGTCAGCCAGTCGAAGCGGGACTACAAGCCCTCCGAGATGGTCCGCACCCCGATCTTCTGGGTGATGTACGCGATGTTCGTCATGATGGCCGCCGGCGGCCTGATGGCCACCGCGCAGCTCGGCCCGATCGCCAAGGACTTCAAGATCGCCGACGTCCCGGTCTCGCTCCTGGGGATTACGCTGCCGGCGCTGACCTTCGCGGCCACGCTCGACCGGGTTCTCAACGGCGTGACGCGCCCCTTCTTCGGCTGGGTCTCCGACCATATCGGTCGTGAGAACACGATGTTCCTGTCCTTCGCGATCGAGGGCCTGGGCATCTACGCGCTGAGCCAATTCGGCCAGAATCCGGTCGCCTTCGTGCTGCTGACCGGTCTCGTGTTCTTCGCGTGGGGCGAGATCTACTCGCTGTTCCCGGCGACCTGCGGCGACACGTTCGGCTCGAAGTACGCGGCGACCAATGCCGGGCTGCTCTACACGGCCAAGGGCACCGCGGCGCTGATCGTTCCCTACACCAGCGTGCTCACGACCATGACCGGAAGCTGGCACACGGTGTTCCTCGCGGCCGCGGCCCTCAACATCCTCGCGGCCCTGCTGGCGCTGTTCGTCCTCAAGCCGATGCGCGCCGCCTACACCAAGAAGCCCGAGGCGGGCCTCGCTCCGGTGCTGGCGCAGTAGCGGGCCCCGATCGCTCGGCGCCGCGGCGCCGAACCGAAGCGAATGAGCCCGGCGCCGTCTTTACGGCGCCGGGCTTCCTGCATACCGGGAACCGGGCCTTCCGGAGATCGGGCATGGACAGGGACGAGCGGATCGCGCGCGAGGGCGTCGTGGCGGCGGCGCGGGCACTCGACGCACAGGGGCTGAACCGCGGCACGTCGGGCAATGTCTCGGTGCGCTTCCGCGACGGGCTCCTGATCACCCCGTCGGGCGTGCCCACCGAACGGATCGGACCGGACGACGTGGTCCGGATGGGTCTCGACGGCACCCACGCGCCGGATCGGAAGCCGTCATCGGAATGGCGCTTCCACCGGGACATCCTCGCGTCCCGTCCGGAATTCCACGCGGTGGTCCACGCGCATCCGGTCTACTGCACCGCCTTCGCGATCTGCGGAGAGGCCATCCCGGCGATCCACTACATGATCGCGGCCTTCGGCGGCCCGACGGTACGCTGCGCGCCCTACGCGCCCTACGGCACCGCGGAACTCTCGGACCTCGCCCTCGCGGCGCTCGTCGACCGCAACGTCTGCCTCCTGGCCAATCACGGCATGATCGCGGCCGGGGCGAGCCTGGAGAAGGCCCTGTGGCTCGCCGTCGAGCTGGAGACGCTCTGCCAGCAATACGCCGTCGCACGGCAGATCGGGACGCCGATCATCCTGTCCGACGACGAGATCGGCACGACGGTCGAGCGCTTCCGCGGCTACGGTCTGAATGCGGCGCGGCCGACCGCGCCGGAGACGACCTGAGGTGCGGCTAACCTAGCGCCCGAGAAACTGACCGACCGCCAGCCCGGCCTCCCGGGCGTACTCGGCGGCCGCGGCCTTCTTGCCGCCCTCCGCCTTGACCTTGCGGATCTCGAGCCGCCCGCCCTGCGCGCAGACGCTGAAGCCCTCGTCGTCGACGGCGATCACCTCGCCGGGCTTGCCGACGACGTCGGCGAGCTTGCGGATCCGATGCAGGCTGCAGTCGAAGATCTGGAGCTTCTTGCCGTCGTGCGTGGTCCAGGCACCGGGCGCCGGGTTCGCCGCGCGGATCAGGTTGTAGATCTGCTCGGCGTGGGTCGACCAGTGGATCTCCGCCTCGGCGCCGCGGAACCAACCCTCGTAGCTCGCGGCGTCCTCGTCCTGATCGATCTCGACATGCTGGCCGGCCACGACGAGGTCGGCCGCCTCGAGCATGGCCTCGACGCCCATCGGGAACAGGTTGTCGAAGTAGACGTCGCCCAGGGTCGCGTCGGCGCCGATCGGGCAGGATTTCTGCAAGATCACCGGACCCTCGTCGAGGCCGTCGGTCGGCCGGAAGATCGTCAGGCCGGTCTGCAACTCGCCCCGGGCGATCGGCCAGTTGATCGAGGACGGGCCCCGGTAACGCGGCAGCAGGCTCGGATGATACTGGATGGTGCCGTGCTTCGGGATGTTGACGAAGCTCTGCGGCGCGAACTGGAGTACGTAGGCCATGATGCCGATATCGGCGTTCAGGCCGCGCATCGCGTCCTCGGCCTCGGGGCTCTTCAGGCTGGGGAACTGGAAGACTGTCAGCCCCTTCTCGACGGCCGCCGTCTTGAGGACATCCGGCTTGGCGCCGGGCTTCTCGGGCGCGCAGAACACCGCCGCAACCTCATCGCCTCGTTTGAGGAACGCCTCCAGGACCGCTTTTCCGAAATCCTGTTGACCGATGAAGGCGATGCGCATGCAGGCTCCTGGGTGTCATCCGGACCCTGAGCGGGGCCGGGGAGAAACGGACCGAACGCGGGCTCGGCGGCGCGACCGTGCCCCGGCTGTCGAACGGCGTCACCCGGAATCCGGGGCCGCGCTTCACGCACGCCCCCGGATTGTAACATCGGCGATCCGGGATCTCGCCCCCGGATCGCCGGAGATCGATCACTCCGCCGCGATCTTCTGGACCGCGCCGATCGCGCCGGACTCGGCGATCTCGCCGACCTCGGCCTCGGAGTAGCCGAGCACGGAGCGCAGGATCTCGTCGGTGTGCTCGCCGAGGAGCGGCGAGCGGGTGACCTCGCTCGGGCTCGCCGACAGCTTGATGGGGTTGCCGACCGTCAGGTACTTGCCGCGGGTCGGGTGATCGACCTCCACGATGGTGCCGGTCTTCCGCAGGGACTCGTCCTCGGCGATCTCCTTCATCGACAGGATCGGGCCGCAGGGGATGTCGTACTTGTTCAGGGTGTCCATCACCTCGAACTTCGACACCTTCATCGTCCAGGCCTCGATCCGCGTGAAGATCTCGTTGAGATGCGGCAGGCGGGCCTTCGGGGTCGCGTAGTTCGGATCGGTCTTCCAATCCGGCTCACCGATGATGTCGCAGATCGGCTCCCAGACGGCGGCCTGGGTGATGACGTAGATGTAGGAGTTCGGGTCCTGCTCCCAGCCCTTGCAGCGCAGGATCCGGCCCGGCTGGCCGCCACCGGAATCGTTGCCCGCCCGCGGGGTCGCCTCGCCGAACGGGATGCCCTCGCCGAACTGGCTGTACTCCCTGAGAGGCCCGTGCGCGAGACGCTGCTGGTCACGCAGCTTCACCCGGCAGAGGTTGAGCACGCCGTCCTGCATGGCGCAGTCGACCTTCTGGCCGAGGCCGCTCTGGGTCCGGTGGTAGAGCGCCGTGACGATGCCGAGGGCGAGGTGCAGGCCGGTGCCGGAATCGCCGATCTGCGCGCCCGTCACCATCGGGATTCCGTCGCGGAAGCCCGTCGTCGACGCGGAGCCGCCGGCGCACTGCGCGACGTTCTCGTAGACCTTGCAATCCTCGTAGCGGCCCGGACCGAAGCCCTTCACGGAAGCCAGAATCATCCGCGGGTTGACCTCGTGGATCTTCTCCCAGGTCAGGCCCATGCGGGCGAGGGCGCCGGGCGCGAAATTCTCGACCAGGACGTCGCATTCCTTGATCAGCCGCCAGAGGACCTCCTTGCCCTTCGGGTTCTTCGAGTCGAGCGTGATCGACCGCTTGTTGTGGTTCAGCATCGTGAAATAGAGGCTGTCCACGTCCGGGATGTCCTGAAGCTGCTGACGCGTGGCGTCCCCCGCGCCCGGCCGCTCGACCTTGATGACGTCGGCGCCGAACCAAGCCAGGAGCTGCGTACAGGTCGGGCCGGATTGAACGTGGGTGAAGTCCAGGATGCGGACGCCTTCGAGGGCCTTGGTCATGATCGGTCTCGGAGCTGGAGTCGGTTTGGGGATGTCGGAGGGCGGCTCAGGCCGCGCGGGATATCGGTTCGATGCCTGCACGGGCCCGTGACGCGCGTGCCGCGACTGCGGGGCAGGGGCCTTCCATCCTCGAACGGATCATGTCTGTTCTCCCTCCCACAGCGCGGTCCCGTCGTATCGCGACACCGTCACGCGGACCCGGGGTGACGAGTCCGCCAATTTGTATACCACATGCCATTTGCCGGATGCGAGTGCCTATTGTGGACACCTCCGGCACCGGCCGATGGCCGACCGTAAGCCGGTGCGGGCTCGCGCTCAACACGCTGCACAGCGTGCATGGGGTCCGGGGCGGCGACCCCTTGGCATTCGCCGACAGGCGGTCCATGATTTCGCCAAAATTGCCCCAGCCGCGGGATGAAAAACGCGTCGCGGCCGTGGGTGAAACGATGTAACGCTGCACGAGGAACGCCCATGCTCGCCAGCACCAGCCTGATCAAGTCGTCCTGGATCGCCGTCGACGTCGCCCACGACCGCGCCGAGCGCGTCCTGGTGGTCGAGACCTACATCGCCGTCAGCCCGCTCGAACCGAATTACGACGCCGCGCAGTACGAGCGGGTGCTCGCCTGCGTTCAGAAGGTGCTCAAGACGCACCCGGAGATCGACCGCGCGTCGATCCTGAGCATGCATCGCGGCTCCGGCTGTACGGCTCTGTTCCGCGACACGCCCGCGAAGCAGCCTGCGGCGGCCTGAGGCGTTCAGGCCTCGCCGCCCTCGGTCGGTCGGGACAGGTCCGGCGGCTCGAGGGCGACGCGGGCCGCGTGGAACCACCAGAGCGGGATGTCGCGATTGGCCTTCGCCAGTTCCGACGCCCATCCCTCCTTGGGCATGACGTCGGCCCGGTCAGCGAACAGGCGCAGCGCCGCCTCCGCGCGTTCCCGTCGGCAACGCTCCTCGATCGCCCGCCGCTCGGCCTCGGCGCGGGCGTCGGTCTGCTCGATGAGGCGCCGGGTCGCGAGATCGTCGGCGTCGAAGGCGAATTGCTGCCAGAACGCCTCGGCTTCCCGCGCGACATCCCGCTCGCGGCGCAGCGTCGCGAGCGCTTCCTCCGCGGTGTGCCGCGCCGTCTCGGCGGCCTCGGCGCGGGCGACGAGGCGGTTGTTCGCCTCCAGCAGCTCCCGCTCGCGCTCGGGCGACATCCGCTGCCGGCGCAGCACCCGCAGTTCCTCCTCGTCGGCATGGCGGGCGGCCATCAGGTCCGCGAGCGGACCGGCCGCCAGGGCGTCGGCGGATCGGCGATAGCGCTCGCGCAGGCCCGGGTGGCGGGCCTCAAGGTCCGTGTCGGTCCAGGCGGCGCGATCCTCCCCGTCCGTCCGCTCGCAATCGTACAGAGCCTGCGCCAGGGCTTCGCGCAGGTCGTCCGGAAATCGTGCCGCGGCGTGTCCGTTCATGAACCTGCATTCGCGTTGAGCGATCGATAGAACCTAGAACGCGCGCGCCCGCCGGGAGAGACCGTCGCTGTGTGACGAACGCGTTTTTTTTCGACGCGGCTCGGCCGCGCGCGGCGGCGATAAGCGCCCGTCCACCGAGGCATTCCGGCCGGGATGACAGCGTCGCCGTCATCCAGCCTCTGGCGCGCATCCTGACTGCTGGTCTCGTCTGACGGGGATCGCCGTGGATCATCGCTGACCCTGCTTGCCTGAGCCTGTGTGGTGCGCACCAGGATGCCGATCGCGGTGGCCGATCCGCTCTGGGCCCGGCGCCGGTCTCGGAGCTCGCCGACGCGGCTCGATGTTCGGGAGCGTCATGCGTCTCGGAATCGCGATAGCGCCGACGGATGAGCCGGGATACATCGCGAGGAGGTTCCTTCACGCGTCGATCGCAGTTGATGGTCCATACTGGCTACAATCCGGCGCTGGTCGCCCTGTCGATCGGCCTCGCGGTCTTCGCGTCCTACACCGCGCTGGACCTGGGCGCGCGGATCCGCGGGCCCGTCGCGGGACCGCGCTGGCCGTGGATCGCCGGCGCCGCCCTCGCCATGGGCGGGGGCATCTGGTCGATGCACTTCATCGGCATGCTGGCCTTCGAGATGGGCCTGCCGGCCGCCTACGATAGCGGGCTCACGCTCCTGTCCCTCGCGATCGCCGTCGCGGCGACCGGCGCCGCCTTCCTGTGGGTGGCGCGCGTCGGCGAGGGGACCGGCAGCCTTCTCGTCGCCGGCCCGCTGATGGGCCTGGGCGTCGCAGGCATGCACTACACCGGCATGGCGGCGCTGCGGATCCCCGGCGACCTCGCCTATAGCCCGGCGATCATCGCGCTCTCGGTGGCGATCGCCGTGACCGCGGCGACCGCCGCCCTGTGGCTCTCCTTCCGGCAACACGGCGTCTGGCAGAAGCTCGTCGCGGCCTGCGTGATGGGCCTCGCGGTGGCGGGCATGCACTACACCGGCATGGCGGCGGCGACGATCACCGCCGAGGCGGGCGGCGCCCACGCCGCCCACGCGGTGACCGGCGCCCCGGCTCAGCAGAACCTCGCCCTCTACGTCGCCGGTGCCACGTTCCTCATCCTATTCCTGGCGATGCTCGCCTCGTCGCTGGACCAGCAGCGCGTGCAGCGCGAACTCCAGGCGAGCGAGGCGCGGTTCCGGGCCGCCGTGCAGGCCGTGCGCGGCGTGCTCTGGACCAACGATGCGGCGGGCCGGATGCTCGGCGAGCAGCCGGGCTGGAGCGCGATCACCGGTCAGACGCGGGCGGAGTATCAGGGCTACGGCTGGGCCGACGCGGTCCATCCCGACGATATGGAGGCCTCCGTCGAGACGTGGAACGCGACCGTCCGGGCGCGGCGCACCTACGTCCACGAGCACCGGGTCCGGGTCCGCGACGGGACGTGGCGACACTTCGCGATCCGCGCCATCCCGGTCCTCGACGCGCGCGGCGAGATCCGCGAGTGGGTCGGCGTCCACACGGACATCACCGAGCAGCGTCAGGCCGAAGCCGACCTGCGCGAGTCCAACGAGGAGATCCAGCGCTACGCCTACATCGTCAGCCACGACCTGCGCGCGCCGCTGGTCAACGTGATGGGATTCACGAGCGAGCTGGAGGCGACCCGGACCGAGGTCGCCGCGGCCCTCCGGGATCACCCGGCTGCAGAGCGGCTCGACGCCGATTTCGGCGAGGCGCTCGGCTTCATCAAGGCTGCGGTGAACCGGATGGAGGGGCTGATCGCCGCCATCCTGAAGCTCTCGCGAGAGGGCCGGCGACAATTCTCGCCCGAGGCCCTCGACATGACGAGCGTGCTCCGCGGCGTGGCCGATGCCCAGCGGCATCAGGCGGAGGCGGTCGGGGCCACGGTGACGATCGCCCGCGACCTGCCCGAGATCGTCGCCGACCGGCTCGCGATCGAGCAGGTCTTCGGCAACCTGCTGGACAACGCCGTGAAATACCTCGACCCGAGCCGGCCCGGACGGATCACCGTCACGGCCAAGGCCGTGGGCGAACGCGGCGTCTGCTTCTCCGTGGCCGACAACGGCCGGGGGATCGCCGCGCGGGACCATGCCCGCATCTTCGAACTCTTCCGCCGATCGGGCGCCCAGGACCGCCCGGGCGAGGGGATCGGTCTCGCCCACGTGAAAGCGCTGGTGCGCTCGTTCGGGGGCCGGATCGAGATCCGTTCAGAACTCGGTGTGGGCACGACGTTCGACGTGACCTTGCCGCACGGGACAGCTACAGCGGTTCGGATCGACCCCGAACCGGCGCCCATCGCCGCCTAATGAGCGTGGAGCGGCCCGTGCACCCCGTCAGCATCGTGATGATCGAGGATGACGAGGGCCATGCGCGCCTGATCGAGCGCAACATCCGACGCGCCGGCGTCAACAACGACATCGTGCCGTTCCGCAACGGCACTTCGGCGCTGGACTATCTGCTCGGGCCGGACGGCTCCGGCGAGGCGAGCGCCCGAAGGCACCTGCTGATCCTGCTCGACCTCAACCTGCCGGACATGACCGGCCTCGACATCCTCGAGAAGGTGAAGGCGAACCCGCACACGCGTCGGTCCCCGGTGGTGGTCCTGACCACGACGGACGACAGCCGCGAGATCCAGCGCTGCTACGACCTCGGGGCCAACGTCTACATCACCAAGCCGGTGAGCTACGACGGCTTCGCGAACGCGATCCGCCAGCTCGGTCTGTTCTTCTCGGTCATGCAGGTTCCGCAGAACCCATGACCGCTCGGCGTGCCAGCGGGGACGGCACCGCCGCGGCGGCACGCATCCTCTACATCGACGACGATCCCGGCCTCGGCCGCCTGGTCCGGCGCGCCCTCGAGGCGCGCGGCTACGCGGTCGAGCTCTGTCCCGACGGCGCGGCGGGTCTGGCGCGGCTCGCCCAAGGCGGGATCGACGCCGTCGCCCTCGACCACCACATGCCAGGACAGACGGGCCTCGACCTGCTGCCCGAGATCCGCGCGCTGCCCGAGGCGCCGCCGGTCATCTACGTGACCGGCTCCGAGGACAGCCGCGTCGCCGTGGCGGCCCTGAAGGCCGGAGCGGTGGACTACGTCTGGAAGGACGTCCAGGGTCAGTTCCGCGAGCTGCTCGGCGAGGCCGTCGCCACCGCCCTCCGGCAGGAGAGCCTGCGGCGCGACAAGGAGCGGGCCGAGGCCGAGATGCGCGAGGCGCGCGACCGCGCCGAGCTGCTGCTGCGCGAGGTCAACCACCGCGTGGCCAACTCCCTGGCCCTCGTCGCCGCCCTGGCGCACATGCAGCGCAACGCCGTCACCGACCCGGCCGCCAAGGCGGCGCTCGACGAGATGCAGGCCCGGATCTCGGCGATCGCCGGCATCCACCGCCGCCTCTACACGTCCGACGACGTCGAATCCGTCGAGCTCGACGCCTACCTGCAGAGCTTGGTCGAGGAGTTGCAGGCCGCCATGCGGGCGAGCGGGCGCGACCACGCGATCCGCCTTCGTGCCGCGCCGGTGCGGCTCTCGACCGACAAGGCCGTGTCGGTCGGCGTGGTCGTGACCGAACTCGTGACCAACGCCTACAAGTACGCCTACCCGGTCGGCACGTCGGGCGAGATCCGCGTCGCGGTCGAGCGGGACGCCGCCGACACCGTGCTGCTCGCCGTCGAGGATGACGGTATCGGCTGGACCGGGGAGGGCGAGGTCCGCGGCACCGGTCTCGGGTCGCGCATCGTGCGCGCCATGGCGTCGAACCTGCGCTCGGCCCTGTCGTATGCCCCCCGAAGCGCCGGGACGCGCGCCGTCCTCGCGTTCCAGGCCTGAGCGTCCGGATCTAGCCGCCGGCTCGCCCCGCGATGCGGTCGAGGGCCTCGAGCATCGGCGCCAGGGCGTCCTCGTCGAGTTGCTGGAAGCCCAGCGCCCGGCTCATGAACAGACCGAGGATGGCGAAGTACAGGACCGAGCCCTCGCCCGGGGGAGCGCCCTCGATCCGTCCGAGCTGGTCCAGCTGATCCGCGACGAACGCCTGAAAGTCTTTCTGCGCCTCCGGTGACTCCATCGATGCCAGCAGGAGTGCGCGCGCCGCTTCGTTGTCGTCGCAGTAATGCCCGCGGATATGCGCCACCATCGCCCTGGGAAGCTGCGACGGGCCGGCCGGTATCTCCCGCGCGCAGGCGTCGATCTCCGCGCGCACGTCCGCGAGCTTGCGGGCGACCAGCGCGCCCACCAGGGCGTCCTTCGACGCGTAATGGTGCAGGACGCCGCCTTTGCTCAGCCCGGCCTCGGCCGCGACCGCGTCGATGGTCAGCCCGCGGACGCCTCCCTTCAGGAGAACGGCCGCGGCCGCCTCCAGGATGATCTCGGGGCGCGCCGCCAGTCGCTGTCGCTTCGCCTGCATCACGGACCTGCACTAAAAACCGTCTGGACGGTATGTAACGGATGGCGTAGGAACGCGCCACGCAATTCGCACGAGTCGCGCCGACACGGTCGATCGCATGAACCGCATCGCTTTCCTTCCATCGGCTTCCGCGCTGCTGATGTTAACCGCGCTCGGGTCGATCGGGTGCGCCCAGGCCGCGCCCGAGACGGCGCTCGACTCCGCCGTGGCGCGCGTGCGGGTCGTGCAGGCGCGTCGCACACCGATGGCGCTCGACGTGGTGGTGACCGGCGACGTCCAGGCCCAGGCGCAGGTCAACGTCTCGTTCCGGACGAACGGGAAGGTCGCCGAGCGGCGCGTCGAAGTCGGCGACCACGTCACGGCCAATCAGGTCCTCGCCGTCCTCGAACCCCTGACGCAGCAGGCGAATCTCGACAACGCCAAGGCCGCCCTGGCTTCGGCCGAGGCGCTGCTGACGCAGGCGAAGATGTCGTACGAGCGCCAGAAGCAGCTCCTGGCCGGCGGCTTCACGACCCGCTCGACCTACGACAACGCCGAGCAGGAGCTGCGCACCACGCAGGCGGCGGTCGACTCGGCCAAGGCGGCGCTGGGAACCGCGCAGGAGCAGTTCTCCTATACCGAGCTGCGCGCGGGCGTGTCCGGCGTGGTGACGAGCCGCAGCTTCGAGGTCGGCCAAGTGGTCCAGTCGGGCCAGACCGTGCTGGTCGTCGCGCAGGACGGGCCTCGCGACGCGGTCTTCAACGTCTACGAATCGCTGCTGGCCCAGCCGCCGGCCGGCGACACCGTCGCGGTGGCGCTGCAGTCGGACCCGTCCGTCACCGCGGTCGGGACCGTGCGGGAGATCTCTCCCACCGTGGATGCCGCCAGCGGCACGGTGCGGGTCAAGATCGGCCTTAAGTCGACGCCCGCCGCCATGGGGCTCGGCGCCGTCGTGATCGGCCGCGGGCGCTTCGCGCCGCACGAATCGGTGATCCTGCCCTGGTCGGCGCTCTACCGCTACGACGGGAAGCCCTCGGTGTGGGTCTACGATCCGGACCGGAAGACCGTCTCGGTCCGCGCGGTGGAGATCGATCGCTTCGGCCCCGATATCATCGCGCTGAAGCGCGGCGTCGAGCCGGGCGAGCGCGTGGTCGTCGCCGGCATCCAGTTCCTGCGTCCCGGCCAGACGGTCGCGGCCGCCGAGATCGGAGACCGCCCATGACGGCGCGCGCGTATCTCGTCCTGGGCCTCCTCGCGACGGCACTGGCCGGGTGCAACGGTCACGGCGAGGAGGGAGGCGAGGCCGCGGCGGCCCCGGTCCGTCCGGTGCTGACGCAGGTTGTCGTACCGAGTGACACCGTCACGTTCGGGCCGTTCGCCGGCACGATCGAGCCGCGCTACCAAGCGCAGCTCGGCTTTCAGATCCCCGGGCGCATGGTCGCGCGGGACGTGACGATCGGCGACCTCGTCACCCGCGGCCAGCGCCTCGCGGCCCTCGACACCATCGTGACCCGTTTCGACCTGACCCGCGCCGAGGCCGACTTGGCCGACGCGAAGGCGCAGGCCGAGAACGCAGAGGCCGCGGAGTCGCGGACCCGGCGCCTGATGACCGGCAACGCCGTCTCCCAGGCGACGCTCGATCAGGCTGTCGCCAAGCGCGAGACCGCCCGGGCCCGGGTGGATCAGGCGATGGCGAGCCTCCAGAAGGCCCGCGACCAGATGGGCTACACTGAGCTGAAGGCCGAGTTCGACGGTGTCGTGACCCAGCGCCTCGCCGAGGTCGGCCAAGTGCTCAGCGCCGGCCAGGGCGTCGTGACCGTGGCGCGGCCCGACGTCCGTGAGGCGGTGGTCGACATTCCCGAGGCCCATGTCGGGGCTCTGCCGTCGGACGGCGTGTTCACCGTCGCGCTCCAGAGCGCGCCGGAGCTGACGGCGCGCGGGCGCGTCCGCGAGATCGCGCCCCTCGCCGAGTCGGGGACGCGGTCCAAGCGCATCCGGATCACCCTGGACGATCCCGGCCCGGCCTTCCGGCTCGGCGCGACCATCAACGTGTCGCTCATGCGCAAGGTCGCGCCCACCGTCCTTCTGCCCGCCTCGGCGCTGCTTGAGGACGGTGACCGCCGCTCGGTCTGGGTCGTCTCGCCCGACGGGAAGTCGGTAGCGCGCCGCGACGTCACCGTGGCGGCGCGGGACAACGCCGAGGACGGCCGCGTCGCGGTCGTCGCCGGCCTGAAGGCCGGCGAGCGCGTCGTGGTCGCGGGCGTCCACGTCATCAAGGAAGGCCAGGCCGTGCGCCTGACCGACGGCGCCGTCTGATCCGGCCGCACGGGGTTTTCGCGTGAAGGACTTCAACCTTTCCGACTGGGCGCTCGGGCACCGCTCGTTCGTCTGGTTCCTCATGCTGGTCTCGCTGATCGCGGGCCTGATGGCCTACACCCGCCTCGGCCGTGAGGAGGATCCGCCCTTCACCATCAAGACCATGGTGGTGCAGACCACGTGGCCGGGCGCGACCATCAAGGACACCCTCGATCAGGTCACCGACCGGGTCGAGAAGGAGCTCCAGCAGCTCAACGGCCTCGACTTCGTCCGCAGCTACACGACGCCCGGATCGTCGACAGTCTTCGTCCAGTTCCGCGACACGCTCAAGAAGAACGAGATCCAGCCGGCCTTCTACCAGGTCCGCAAGCGGCTCGGGGACATCAAGGGTCAGTTCCCGGAGGGCGTGCAGGGTCCGTTCTTCAACGACGAGTTCGGCGACGTCTACGGCAATATCTACGCGTTCACGGCCGACGGCCTGACGCACCGGCAGCTGCGCGACTACGTCGAGGGCATCCGCACCGAGGTCCTGCGGGTGCCCAATATCGGCAAGACCCAGCTGATCGGCACGCAGGACGAGACGATCTACCTCGACTTCTCCACCCGGAAGCTCGCCGGCTACGGCATCGATTTCCAGGCCCTGATCAAGGCCCTGCAGGCGCAGAACGCGGTCTCGGCCTCCGGCGTGGTGCAGGCCGGGCCGGAGCGCATCTCGCTGCGGGTCAGCGGCTCCTTCGCCTCCGAGGCCTCGCTCCAGGACTTCAACCTGCGGGTCAATGACCGCTTCTTTCGCCTCGCCGACATCGCCGAGATCAGCCGCGGCTACGAGGATCCGCCCGCACCGCTGTTCCGGGTGGACGGCAAGCCCGCGATCGGCCTCGCCATCGCGATGCGTCCGGGCGCCAACCTGCTGCATTTCGGAGAGGCGCTGAAGGAGCGCATGCGCGCCATCGAGGCCACCCTGCCGCTCGGTGTCGGCGTCCATCTCGTGTCGGACCAGCCCAAGCAGGTCGAGCACGCGGTCGGCGGCTTCACCCAGGCGCTGGTCGAGGCCGTCATCATCGTGCTGGGGGTGAGCTTCGTGAGCCTCGGCGTCCGGGCCGGCCTCGTCGTCTCCGTGTCGATCCCGCTGGTGCTGGCGATCGTCTTCGTCGTCATGCAGATCATGGACGTCACCCTCCAGCGCATCTCCCTCGGCGCGCTGATCATCGCGCTCGGCCTCCTCGTCGACGACGCCATGATCACCGTCGAGATGATGGTGGCCCGCCTGGAGCGGGGCGACACGCTGCGGAAGGCCGCCACCTTCGCCTACACGTCGACGGCGTTCCCGATGCTGACCGGGACGCTCGTGACGGTGGCGGGCTTCCTGCCGATCGGCTTCAACGGCTCCGGCGCCGGCGAGTACACCTACTCGCTGTTCGTGGTGATCGCGGCCTCGCTGCTGGTCTCCTGGGTCGTGGCGGTCCTGTTCGCGCCGCTCGTCGGCGTCACGCTCCTGCCGAAGACCATGAAGCACCACACGGAGAAGGAGGGGATCTTCACGCGCCTGTTCGTCTGGGCGCTGCGGCTCGCCATGCGCTGGCACTGGACGACGGTGGTGGTCTGTCTCGGGCTGATGGCGGCGGCCATCGTCGGGATGGGGCACGTGCAGCAGCAGTTCTTCCCGTCCTCGGACCGGTCCGAGGTGCTGGTGGACCTGACCCTTCCGCAGAACGCCACCATCGCCGAGACCCGGGCGCAGATGGACCGGTTCGAGGCGAACCTGAAGGACGATCCGGACGTGACGAGCTGGTCGTCCTACGTCGGCGAGGGCGCGGTGCGCTTCTACCTCCCGCTCGATCAGCAGCTCGCCAACGCGTTCTTCGGCCAGATCGTCATCGTCACGAAGTCGCTGGAGGTGCGCGACCGCGTGATGGCGCGCCTGCAGACGATCGGCCTGCGCGACTTCGTCGGCACCGACGTGCTGGTGCAGCCCCTGAGCCTCGGGCCGCCCGTGGGCCGGCCGGTGCAGTACCGCCTCAGCGGCCCGAACATGGAGACGGTGCGCCGCCTGTCGCTCGACCTCGCCAACGTGGTGGCGGCCGACAAGCGCCTCGACGTGCCGACCTTCGACTGGAACGAGCCCGGCAAGGTGCTGCGCGTCGAGATTCTCCAGGACAAGGCGCGCCAGCTCGGCGTGACCAGCCAGGACGTCGCCGGCATCCTGAACGGGATCGAGGGCGGGCAGGCGATCACGCAGGTCCGGGACTCGATCTACCTCGTCAACGTCGTCGGCCGCGCCCGCGCCGCCGAGCGGTCGTCGCTGGACACCCTGCAGTCGCTGCAGGTCGGTCTCGCCAACGGCACGGTGGTGCCGGTGCTCGCCTTCGCGCGGATCGGCTACGATCTCGAGCAGCCGATCGTCTGGCGCCGGGACCGCCTCCCGACCGTGACGGTGCGCGCCACGATCCACGACGCGACCCAGCCGGCCACCATCGTGGCCGCCCTGCAGCCCGGTCTCGACGCCTTCATCAAGGCGCTCCCGGAGGGCTACACGGTCCAGACCGGCGGCGCCGTCGAGGAATCCGCCAAGGGCCAGGGCCCGATCGCGGCCGTGGTCCCGGTCATGCTGCTGGCCATGGCGTTCCTGCTGATGATGCAGCTCCAGAGCTTCGGCCGGATGCTCCTCGTCTTCACCGTGGCGCCGCTCGGCCTGATCGGCGTGGTGCCGGCGCTGCTCCTGTTCGACAAGCCGATGGGCTTCGTCGCCATCCTGGGCATCCTGGCGCTAATCGGGATCATCATCCGCAACGCGGTGATCCTGGTGAGCCAGATCGAGGAGTTCCGGGCCGAGGGGATGGCGCCCTGGCAGGCGGTCTTCGAGGCGACCCACCACCGCATGCGGCCGATCCTCCTGACCGCCGCCGCGGCGAGCCTGGGCCTGATCCCCATCGCCCGCGAGGTGTTCTGGGGGCCGATGGCCTTCGCGATGATCGGCGGGATCCTGGCGGCGACCTTCCTGACGCTCCTGTTCCTGCCCGCGCTCTACGTCGGCTGCTACCGTATCCGCCCGGAGACGGGCGGCGCGCCGGCGGCCCACGCCGGCTGATCGGCCGGCTCACGCGATCGCGGCGCCCGCGGGCGCTGCGAGAAACGGTCGGCCCGCCCCTCCGCCCCCTCAGGGCGGGCCGACCGTGACGATATTTCACGCGAGCGGGGCCACACCGCCGGAAACCCGACGGTGTTCCGGCGCGTAGGGTGCGACGGAAACGAGGACCGTCTTGCCCATGAACGCCTTCATCGCCGTCGTCCTGGTCTGTGCCAACGGGATCGCCCAGGATTCCTGCACGGACGCCCAGGCGCTCGAGGTCCGCAAGGTCCGGGTCGCCAACGAACTCGGCTGCGCCACCGGCTGGCAGGAGATCATCGCCCGCACCGAGCTGCGCGAGGAGATCGGCAAGACCGCCTACCTGAAGACGGAGTGCCGCCGGGTGAAGGAGCCGCGGTGACGCACGCGGCGACCGCTACTTCTCGTACTTGATGTAGGCGAAGCGCGGATCGGTCGGGGTGCCCTCGAGCCCCTGTCCCTCCAGGCCCGGCTGCCAGGAGACGACCTCCTCGATCTTCCGGGCGAGGGCGAAATCCTTGTCGGTGATGCCTTTGGCCGCGTGGTTCATCAGCCGGACCTCGACCCAGGCGTAGGAGGCCGTGATGTCCGGATGGTGCCACGCCGCCTCAGCGAGGTGGCCGACCGTGTTGATCACCATCAGGGTGCTCTTCCAGCCGGACGTCTTGTAGGTGCGCCGGATCCACCCGTCCTCCAGCCGCCAGGCGGGCAGCTCGGCCTTCAGCCGCGCCTCCACGGTCGCGTCGTCCAGTGCGCCCTCGCGTCGCTCGCTCATGATCCATCTCCGATGAAACCGTCGCGGCCGAGGGTGCCGCCGCGGCCGGTTGCGCGCAAGCGTGTTTGCCATGGTGGACGGAAACCGGTGTGAGCCCTATGACCTTTTGGCAATGGCGTCCGGCTCGATCGGCACTCCAGTCTGCCGCCGCTGAAGACTGCGCAATACGATGGGAGAAGGCGTGATGCTGTCACGGCGCGCGATGCTCGCCGGGGGCCTGCTCGGCGGCCTCGGCCTGCGGGCGGCGCGCGCCGACGTGCCGACGATCCGCCTCGGCAGCCTGCCCTTCGGCACGTCCACCTGGGAGGCGGCCGTGATCAAGGCCCGCGGCCTCGACACGGCCAACGGTTTCGAGCTGGACGCGGTCAAGCTCGCCGGCAACGACGCGGCCCGGATCAGCTTCATCGGCGGGCAGGTCGACACGATCATCGGCGACCTGCTCTGGGCTGCCCGCCTCGGCAACGACGGCCAGGCGGTCCGCTTCATCCCGTACTCGACCTCCGAGGGCGGCGTGATGGTGCCGGGCGGCAGCCCGGTGAAGAGCCTCAAGGATCTCGCGGGCAAGCGCCTCGGGGTGGCGGGCGGCCCCCTGGACAAGAACTGGCTCCTCCTCCGGGCACAGGCCAAGGACGCGGCCGGCATCGACCTCGAGCAGGCCGCCGAGATCGCCTACGGCGCCCCGCCTCTGATCACGCTGAAGCTGGAGCAGGGCGCCCTCGACGCGGCGCTGACCTACTGGACCTACTGCGCCCGCCTGAAGGCCAAGGGCTATCGGCAGCTGGTCGGGGCCGAGGACATCATGCACGCCCTCGGGGTCCCGGGCGACGTGGCGCTGATCGGCTACCTGTTCCAGGACGCCACCGTGAAGGAGAAGCCCGCGGCCGTGGCGGCCTTCGCCCGGGCCTCGCGGGCCGCAAAGGACATGCTCGCCTCCGACCCCAGCACGTGGGAGATCGTGCGCCCGCTGATGGCGGCGGAGGACGAGGCGACCTTCGAGGCCCTGAAGCACGATTTCCTGGCCGGCATTCCGCGCCGCTCCATCGCGGAGGAGCGCGCCGACGCCGAGAAGCTCTACGCGGTGATGGCGCGGCTCGGCGGCGCCCGCCTCGTCGGAAAGGGCAGCGCGCTCCCGCCGGACCTCTACTACACCGGCCGCAATGGTTGAGGCGGCCGCCCGGCGGGCGCGCGTGTCGACCGTCAAGACTATCAGGATCATCGGGACCGCATGGGCGCGCTGACCCGTATCGCGTCCCTGGCCGTGCTCCTCGCCGCCTGGCAGTTCGCCGCGATGGAGGCGGGCTCCCGCCTGCTGCCGGCGCCCCTCGCGGTGCTGCGCTTCATCGTTCAGGAGGCGGAGCGCGGCGACCTCGCGCACAACGTGGGCATGACGCTGCTCCGCGTGGCGATCTCCTTCACCGTGGCGATGGTCCTCGGCGTCCTCCTCGGCGTCGCGCTCGGACGGTCCAAGGCCGCCGACCTCACCCTCGACACGCCGCTGCTCGTCCTCCTGAACACGCCCGCCTTGGTGATCACGGTCCTGGCTTATGTCTGGGTCGGCCTCACCGAGACCGCCGCGATCCTGGCGGTGGTGCTCAACAAGCTGCCGAACGTCGCGGTGATCGTGCGCGAGGGCGCGCGGAATCTCGATCCCGGGCTCGACGAGATGGCCCGCGCCTACCGACTCGACCGGCGCAGCTGGGCCCGCGACATCCTGATCCCGCAGCTCCAGCCCTACATGGTCACGGCGGCGCGGTCGGGCCTCTCGCTCGCCTGGAAGATCGTGCTGGTCGTGGAGCTGCTCGGGCGCCCGGACGGGGTCGGCTTCGCGATCAACTACTACTTCGTCCAGAGCACCGACGTGGCGGCCATCATCGGCTACAGCCTCGTCTTCATGGCCGTGATGATCGGCATCGACGTCCTCCTCCTCCAGCGGCTCGAAGCCTATGTCCGTCGCTGGCGCTGAGCCCGTCCTCCAGGTCGCGATCGCGTCGAAATGGTACCGGCCCGCCCGGGCCGAGGCGGTCGAGGCCGTCCGGAACCTGACCTTCGGCGTCGGCGCCGGGGAGATCGTCTGCCTGATCGGGCCGTCGGGCGCCGGCAAGACCACCACCCTGCGGATCCTGCTCGGCCTCGACACCGCGTTCGAGGGCCGCGTCTCCGGCGCGGACCGGGCGGGCATCGTGTTCCAGGAGCCGCGGCTCCTGCCCTGGCGCAGCGTCGAGCACAACGTCCGCCTCGGCCTGCCCCGGGCACGGCGCGGGCGCGATCTCGACGATCTGTTCGCGCGGCTCGGCCTGACGGCGTGGCGGACGCGCTACCCGAAGGCGCTGTCGCTGGGCATGCAGCGGCGCGTGGCGCTGGCGCGCGCCCTGGCCGACGGCCCGCGCGTCCTCGTCCTCGACGAACCGTTCGTGTCCCTCGACGACGCCGCCGCCGCGGAGCTGCGCGGCCTCGTGGTGGACACGGTGGACCGGGCCGGCATGAGCGTGCTGATGGTGACGCACAACGTCGCCGAGGCGATCGGGATCGCAGACCGGCTGCTCCTCGTGTCGCGGCGCCCGGCCAGTCTCATCGCCGACGTCCGCCTCGACCGGCCGCGCCGGGAACGCGACCGCGCCTGGGCCGAGGCGACGCGGGCGAACCTCTCCGCGCAGCATCCGGAGATCATCGCGCAGTGACGCGTGTCGCGCCGGCCGTTCGGCCGATGCCATCGGTCCAGGTCGGCCACTGCGTTCAGCGCGCCTCCCGAACGGATCGTTGAACCTCCCTCCATCTCAACCTCGGACGATCCCCGGCCAGGCAGGCCATCCCCCCGCGGGACCCGATTGGCGTAGGGGCGCCCGAGGGAGGTGCGGATCAGTATCGGCGGGTGGTTCGCGCGGGCGGTCCTCGGCGGTCTCGCGCACGCGGCGCGGGAGGTGCTGGAACGCGGCACCTTCAGCGACGCGGCGGAGGCCGTGTCGGGCGGTGGGGCGAAAGCCTACAGGGCTGAAGAGCCGCGGCAGGCGCGACCGCTCGGGATCGCTGCCGCACGGCGGGCGATCCTGTGGAGAGCGGGCGCCGATCGACCCGGATGCGCGAATTGCGGCGAAGGACCGGGCGGCACGGTTTGTCATCGCGTCGCGATACGGACGAGAACGCCGCCGCTATACCGGTGCCCTCGTCGCACCGGCCCACCCGAAGTCGGCCCCGCGCCGCGATGAACGCCGGACCGGCCGGCCGCGGAGCCTTGTCGAATCCAGAGCGTCCCGATGTCCCGCACGTCCCCCTCGGCCATCGACCGCGCCCCCGTTGCCGACCTGTCGGGGACCGGCAATGTGGTCAGGCTGGCCGTCGCGCAGGCCCTCGCCGGCGCGAACTCGACCGTCGTGTTCGCGACAGGCGCGGTCGTCGGCAACATGCTCGCGCCGAGCAAGGTTCTGGCCACATTGCCGATCTCGATCTTCGTGGTCGGGATGGCCGCCTGCGCCCTTCCGACCGGCAGCATCGCCAGGCGCCACGGGCGCCGCACCGTCTTCATGGTCGGCACCGGGTGCGGCGTGCTCGTCGGCCTGCTCTCGGCCTGGGCGATCGTCGCGGCCAGTTTCTGGCTGTTCTGCGCGGCGATGTTCCTCGGGGGCGCCTACGCGGCCGTGGTCTTCTCGTTCCGCTTCGCCGCCGCGGACTGCGTTCCGGCCGACCGCCGCCCGCGGGCGCTGTCGGCCGTCATGGCCGGCGGCGTCTTCGGCGGGGTGATCGGGCCGCAGCTCGTCACCCACACCATGGACCTGTGGCCACCCTACCTGTTCGCCGCCACCTTCCTGGCCCAGGCCGCCGTCGCCGCCGCGGCCGCCCTGATCCTGGCGGGCGTTCGCCTGCCGCGGCCGTCCGCCGAGTCCGTCTCGGGCGGACGACCGCTGGCCGTCATTCTCGCGCAGCCGCGCTTCGTGATCGCGGTGATCTGCGGGGCCGTGTCCTACCTGCTGATGAACTTCGTCATGACGGCCGCCCCGCTGGCCATGCGCCTGTGCGGCCACGCGCAGGAGGATGCCAATCTGGGCCTGCAGTGGCACGTCATCGCCATGTACGGCCCGAGCTTCTTCACCGGGCGACTGATCACGCGCTTCGGCGCGTCCCGCGTGGTGGCGACCGGCCTCACCTTGACGGGGGCGGCCGCGCTCGTCGGACTCGCGGGCGCGGACGTCGGGCATTTCTGGCTGTCCCTCATCCTCCTCGGCGTCGGCTGGAATTTCGGCTTCGTCGGCGCCTCCGCGATGGTGCTGGACTGTCATCGCCCGGAGGAGCGGACGCGGGTGCAGTCGATCAACGACTTCATCGTGTTCGGAATGGTGGCGGTCGGTTCGTTCTCGTCGGGGGGCCTGCTGACGAGCTACGGCTGGGACACGGTTCTCTGGGTGTCCTTCGCGCCCTTGGCGCTGGCCGCGACGGCGCTCGCGCTCACGACAGGGCGCGGCGCGAAGGCGTGGTAGCCTGGATCGTCCCTCGCGGTCGCAGAGCCCGTCGATGACCCTCGATCAGTTGCGCATCTTCGTGGCGGTCGCAGAGCGTCAGCACGTCACCCGCGCGGCCGAGGCCTTGAACATCGTGCAGTCCGCGGTCAGCGCCGCGGTGTCCGGGCTGGAAGAGCGCCACGCGGTGAAGCTGTTCCACCGGGTCGGCCGCGGGATCGAGCTGACCGATGCCGGTCGCGTCTTCCTCGAAGAGGCCCGTGCGGTCCTCGCCCGCGCCGAGGCGGCCGAGCGGGTCTTGGCCGACCTGAGCGGCCTGCGGCGGGGAAGCCTGCGCGTTCACGCGAGCCAGACCATCGCCAGCCACTGGCTGCCCCGCCATCTCGTCGCGTTCCGGGCCGCCCATCCGGACATCACGATCCGGCTTGCCGTGGGCAACACCGCGGAGGTGGCGCGGGCGGTCGCCGATGGTTCGGCCGAACTCGGCTTCGTCGAGGGCGAGGTCGAGGATCCGGTTCTGGCGAGCGCGGCGGTCGCGCAGGATCGGCTCGTGCTCGTCGTGCCGGCCGGCCACCCCTTCTCGGCCCGGGAGACCCTGACGGCCGCCGATCTCGCGGGCCACCCGTGGGTGCTGCGCGAGGCGGGTTCCGGAACGCGCTCCGCCTTCGAGGCGGCGCTCGCGGCGGCGGGGCTGGCGCTCACGGATGTGACGGTGTCGCTCGAGCTGCCCTCCAACGAGGCCGTGCTCGCCGCGATCGAGGCCGGGGCCGGTGCCAGCGTCCTGTCGGAGGCGGTCGTGGCGGGCAAGCTGGCCGCCGGCGCGCTCGTCGCGCCGCCGTTCCCGTTGCCGGCACGGACCTTCTGGATGCTGCGCCACAGGGAGCGGTACCGGAGCCGCGCCGCGGACGCCCTGCTCGGCCTGATCCGGGACGGGGCGCCGTGAGCGGCGCAGTCAGGGCCGCGGCTTCAGCGCGGCGAGATAGTCGATGATGGCCTGCCGGTCGGCGGGATCCACGCTGGCCTTGTAGCTGTGAATCATCTTGTCGACGATCCCGCTCCACTGCGCCTTCGACAGGGGGGGCTGCGTGAGGATCATCCCGGCCGAGTGACAGGCGAGGCAGGTGTTGCTGATCGCCTCGGCGCCCGGTCCCGCCGGGAAGACCTGATCGGACGTGGGCCATTCGACCTGCTGCGACGTGAAGCGCATCGGTTCCGGCGCGGCGGCCGCGGAAACGGGGATCAGGGCGAGCGCGGCCAGGCAGCGCGCTGTTGGCGGCAGGGACATGAAACTCCTCCTCAGGCGACCTGGAGCGTCACGGTCTCGACGCCGGTCTGCATGAAGCCCGCGCCGTTCCAGACCGGGTCCATCGGCTGCGCGAGTCCGTTCGTGTTGGTGCAGCGGACCTTGACGGCGCGGGTGCCGGTCGCGAGGGCCGGCAAGCCGACGTCGAAGCGGCGGAAACTGTAGGCGCCCGCGTCGGCCCCGAGCCGCGTCGGCGCCCAAGACGCGCCGCCGTCGGTCGAGATCTCCACGGACCTGACCCCGCAATCGCCCCCGAAGGCGATGCCGCGAACGGCCACCGGCGCGCCGGCCGCGACCCGGGCGCCGTCCTGCAGGTTCGTCACGAAGGCGCGCGGCACCATGCGGTCGATCGGCACCGTCTTGAAGCCGGTCTGGCCGGGCCGGACGTTGGCTCCCGGCACGTCCGGGATGCGGTAGGCCGTCTCCATCCAGTACTGATCGTCGGGCCTGTCCAGAACCTCGATGTCCGACAGCATCTTGACCCAGTAGGTCGAGTACCGGCCCGGAACGACGAGGCGCAGCGGGAAGCCGTTCAGCAGCGGCAATTGCGCGCCATTCATCGCGTAGGCGATCATCACCTCGCCGTCGCGGGCATGGTCCAGGGCGAGGGATTTCCGGAAGTGCGGCGCGTCGCTCACGACCGGCTCGTCGAGGCCGGCGAAGCGCACCTGCACGGCGCCGGCCCTCACGCCCGCGCGGTCGAGCACGTCCTTCAGGCGCACGCCGGTCCAGAGGGCGTTCCCCATCGCGCCGTTGGCCCACTGCGCGCCGGGGACCCGCGGCACGAACAGGCCCCGCGAATTGCCCGAGCACTGGTTGACCGCCGCGATCTCGAATCGCGGCATGTCGGCGAGTGCGTCGAGGGACAGCGACAGGGCCGTCTCGACGTGACCGCGCACTGTCAGTCGGAAGGACGGCACGTCGATCGCGGTCGGGATCTCGGCCCAGTGCCAGCGAACGTAGAAGCGGTCGTTGGGGGTGAACACGCCCTCGTCGAACACCGCGAAGGGTGTCTCCAGCAGCGGCGGCCGGGTGCGCTGCAGGATCATCGCGCCCTTCCCGGGGAAGGCGGTCGTGACCGCGCGCTGCTCGGGACCGCCGGGCAGGGGGAGTCTGACCGTGCCGGCGGCCCAAGCCGGGGCGGCCGCAGCGAGGCCTCCGAGGCCGAGGCCGGCCAGCACGGCACGGCGGGGAAGGGCGGATTGGCTCACGGCGGTGTCTCCTCAACAGCGTGGGGTAACTCGATGACCGTTGCTCTGCGGTTTGCAGATCGCGGTTCCGCGGTCCGATTTCTGTCCTGACGCTCCTCGAACCGGGCTTGGGCATCGCGCGATGTCGGAAGGTGGATCAGGTGTAGGCTGATGGCGGTGAGCGCGGCGAGCGAGGGTGTGGGTCCGGGACTCGGCCGACGATCGCGGCCTCGACCGCCTCGGGCCAACGGCTCCGAGGCTGACCGCGAGGCGGGAGCCAAGCCTGGCTACCGAACCGCGGATGCGGCACGCGATCGAAAGAGGGTTGGTCCTGCGCGACACGGCTAGGCTCCGGAACAGGGAGCCACCATCCCTCTCACCGAGCGTTCAATCCAACAGAACTTATCGAATGAACTGATCGCGATTCCCGATCGCTCCGGGTAGCGGTGCGGCGAGCTCCGAGAACGCGGTCGGCACGACAGCCCCCGCGTCGGGACAGTGCCGGCCGCGCGATCTCAGCCTCTGCGGCCCGCCTCCGGATCCTCGGCCTCGGGCAGGGCGATGTAGATCATCACGCCGAGGACCGTCATGGCGAAGCGGAAGGCGGATTGCTGGCCGTTCCAGACCTTCGACATCCACATGCCGAACCACTCGGCGCCGATGCCCAGGAAGCCCGCCTGCCAGACCAGGAAGCCGACGCTCAGGCCGGCGATCGCCCAGGTCTTGGCCCGGTCGAAGTCGCCGCGCGGGGCCCGCAGCCGCGCCAGCATTAGCGCGACGCCGATCCAGAGCAGGAGCGCCGTGACAGCCTCCGCGGCGACGATCATCGCGAAGGCGCCGCGCTGCAGTGCCGGATCGGTGATCGCGCGGTCGGCGATGCCCGAATCCGGTAGGATCGTGTCCATCGACAGCACGTGCTGCACGAAGGCGAGGTTCACCGCCGGCTCCGTGACGTTGCCGTACACGACCACCGTGCAGGTCAGGGCCAGGGCGCCGACGAGGGCGGCCTTCGAGAGGCGGACGGCGAGCATGGGCGGCCCTTCCAGATATGCGGGCGTCGCCATCGGAGCCGGGCCACGGCCTCGGCCGATCGCGGCGTCCCTCAGTTCGCTTTCGCCTCGACCTCGAGCCGGTCGAGGACGGCGGCCGGTGAGCGCGCCGCGCCCAGGTCGATGAAGCCGATCCCCGCCGGCTCCTTGGACTTGGCGTGCACCACGAGCTTGCCGGGTTTCATCACGAACTGGCCCATGGCGGCGCCGATCCCCTTGGCGGCCGCGCTGTTGCCCAGGATGATCGGCACGCCGAGCAGGCTGGCGGTGACGTATTCCTTGCGCAGCTCGTCCGGCTTGAGGCTGAGATCCTTCGACTGCGCGGCCAGGAAGCGCTCGAACAGGCCGGCATTCTCGACCGTAAGGTTCAGGGTCTTGGCGCTGCCCGAGAACATCACCATGGTCGCCGCCGGCAGGGTGCCGGAGAACAGTTCGGGCCCGATGCCTCCGAGCGTGCCGGACAGGCGGACGGTGCCGATGTCCCGCCCGGAGATCGTGACCTCGCGCAGGGCGAGGTCACGGGCCTTCTCGTCCAGGCTCGCGTCGGCCACGAGGTCGAGGTCGAGGTCCCGGTAGCCGTAGGCCGGCAGCAGGCCGAGGAGCGGCGCGCCCGCGAGCAGGTCGGCGGGCAGGCTCAGGCCGGTGAGGCTGATGCGGGTCGCGCTGGGCACGCCATCGGTCAGCGGGCCGAAGGCCAGGGCCGCCTCGCGCAGCGCGACGCGGGGGGACGGCCGCGGCGACACCGTGACCGCCAGGGGATCCGCGGTCCTGTCGGCCGGCCTGGGCTCGGGTGTCCGCGCCGACCGGCCCGGCTCGGGCAGGGCGCCGCGGGCCGGGGGCCGGACGTCGCGGGGAGGCGCCCGCTCGACCTCCGCCTCGGGCGGCAGGTCGATCGACAGGTCGGTGAGGGTGAGCGTGCCGAGCTTCGGCGTCAGGCGACGCATCTCGACGTCGGAGAAGCCGGCGCCGCCCGTCGGCTCCGCGGCGATGCCCTGGAGGGTCGCGACGGTCGGCGCCAGGGAGGTCCCCAGCGCGGCCACGCGGCCGACATGGATCCGCAGCGCGCCGCGGGTCATCGACAGGTTGTCCAGGGTGGTGCCGCCCTCGGAGCCCGAGGAGGTGTAGGCGGCCCGGCCGATCTCGAACAGCACCGGCCCCTTCGGATCGGTGTCGCTGACGCTCAGGCCCTGCATCTCCAGGCTGCCGACCGAGGTGGCGTCGATGAGATCGGCGGCGGCGGCGGCCAGCGGTCGGCGGTCGCTGGCGCCGTCGAAGCCGTTCGCCACGATGGCGAAGGCGCCGCTCCAGCCGTCCGGGACCTGCCGGCCGCCGAGATCGCGGCCGTCGAGGCGGGCGATCTTCACGGTGGTGCCGCGCGCGTCCGAGTAGGTGACGTCCGAGACCTGGATGGTCCCGTAGACGCGCTGGACCGGTCCCTTGCCGTCGCCGGGCACCGTGTAGAGCCGGCTGAGCGCGGCGAGATCCAGGTCCGTGGCGCGCACCTGACCGTAGGTCCCGGACCCGCGGTTCGGCCCCGCGACGGAGCTGACCGTCGCGCCGGCCGCCGTCAGCTCGCCGACGCGGCCGGCTCGGATGTCGCGGGCGACCACGTCGCGGTAGGTGACGTTCTGCCGGTTCTCGCCGGGACCCGCGTTCTCGGAGACGAGGACCGGGACGGTCAGGCTGCCGGCGTCGAGCCGGGCGAGGCGCTGCTCCCAGGGCACGTTGGAATCCGGGCGCAGGATCGCCGCGAGATCCTCCTTGGAGAGGCGGGTGCCGCTGGCCGTCAGCTTCGGAGCCTTCAGCAGCGTGCCGCCCAGCGGGATCACCACGTCGTTGACCGTCACGTCCTGTACGGCGGCGGCGCCCTCCTGCGCGGCGAGCGGCGCGGGCGCGAGGCCGAGAAGGGCCAGCGTGACGGCCGCCGCCCAGGCCGACCGGAGGCGGAGACGGGCCTTCGGGTGGTTCATGGCAGCGTCCGGACCAGGGCTCTCGCGGGGATGCCCTAGCCGTGCCGTGTTTTGCCGGGCGAGGCAATCGCGCGCGCCGGCCCGGGCGATCGAGCCGGGAAAGGTGTCGTACGGACGCAACGGCGCGGCGGCGCCGGGCCGGGCGCTACAACGAGAAGGAGGTGCCGCAGCCGCAGGAGGCGGTGGCGAGCGGGTTCTCGATCTTGAAGGACTGCCCGATCAGGTCGTTCACGAAATCGATGGTCGAGCCGCTCATGTACTCGAGCGAGACCGGATCGACGATCACGGTGGCGCCGTCGCGCTCGATCGCGACATCCTGCGCCTCGCGGGCGCGGGTGATGTCGAAGGCGTAGGAGAAGCCCGAGCAGCCGCCGCCGTTGACGCTGATCCGCAGCGACGAGCCGGCCGGCTCCGACACCATGATCTCGTTGATGCGCTTGGCCGCGCGGGCGGTCAGGGTGATCTCAGCCATCGGTCTCTGGCCACGCATTCGTTCGGTGGACGGCGCGCCCGGCCCGTTGCCGAGGGCGCCTCGACCCACAAGATATGAGCCGCAAGCCCGCGCCGCAACGCGCCGGGCGGGGAGCCGTCATGAGCAGGGTGCGTGAGTTTCAGAGCGGATGCCGTGCGACCGAACGGTGAGCGCTGGCGCGCGCCCTACGCCACCGACCCGGCCCGCACCCGGGGCCGCCTGATCCCGGAGGCCGGCTCGCCGACCCGCAGCGACTTCCAGCGCGACCGGGACCGGATCATCCACTCGACGGCGTTCCGGCGCCTGAAGCACAAGACGCAGGTCTTCGTGCATCACGAGGGCGACCATTACCGCACCCGCCTGACCCACACGCTGGAGGTGAGCCAGATCGGCCGGGCGCTCGCCCGCGCCCTCGGGCTCGACGAGGACCTCGCGGAGGCGCTGGCCCTCAGCCACGACCTCGGCCACACCTGCTTCGGCCATACCGGCGAGGACGCCCTCGACGCCTGCATGGCGCGCCACGGCGGCTTCGACCACAACGCCCAGGCGCTGCGGATCGTCACCCGGCTGGAGCGGCGCTACGCCGGCTTCGATGGGCTGAACCTCGCCTGGGAGACACTGGAGGGCCTCGTCAAGCACAACGGTCCGCTGCTCACCGCGGACGGCCACCCGACGCCCCGCTACGCCGCCCGCGGCATCCCGGCGGCGATCCTGGAATACGACGCGCTGAATCCCCTCGACCTGTGGAGCCAGGCCGGCCCCGAGGCCCAGGCCGCCTCGCTGGCGGACGACATCGCCTACGCCGCCCACGACCTCGACGACGGGCTGCGCGCCGGCCTGTTCGAGATCCCGGAGCTGCGGGCGGTCCCCTTCCTGGCCGGGCTGCTCGACGAGATCGACCGGCTGCATCCGGGCCTGGAGCCGTCGCGGATGATCCACGAGCTCGCCCGCCGGGTGATCACCCGCTTCGTCGAGGACGTCATCCGCGAGGGCGGCCGCCGCATCGCCGCCCTGGATCCGCAGCGCGTCGAGGACATCCGCAACGCGGATCAGCCGGTCATCGTGTTCTCGCCGGAGATCGCGGCGGCCGACGCCGAGATCATGCGCTTCCTGTGGGAGCGGATGTATCGGCATCCCGGCGTGGTGGCCGTGCGGAAGAAGGCCGACGCCATCGTCAACGACCTGTTCGCCGCGTTCACCGCGGCGCCGGCCCGGATGCCGGAGGAGTGGAGCGCCGGTCTCGACGGGGCCACCGAGGCCCGGGTCGCCCGCCGGGTCGCCGACTACATCGCCGGCATGACCGACACCTACGCGGTCCTGGCGCACCGCAAGCTCTACGCGACGACGCCGGACCTCCATTGGGAGCTGCCCAGCCGGGGCCTGCCCCTCGCCGAGCCCTGAGGGCCCGGCGCGGGTCCGCCTCTGGTCAGCAGCCGCAGCCGCAGGTGAAGCTGCCGTAGCACCCGCCGTAGCCGTAGCCACCGTAGGCGGCGGGGTAGCCGTAACCGTAGCCGTAACCGCCGTAGGCGGCCGGGTAGCCGTAACCGTAGCCGCCATAACCGTAGCCGCCGTAGACGCTGCCGGCGGCGAGCCCGAGCCCGAGGCCGATCCCCGCGCCGGCCAGCCCGTAGCCGAGGGCCCGACCGTAGCCGCCACGATACCCGTAACCGTAGCCGCGCCCGTAGAAGCCGCGGGCCACGTAGCCGCCGCGGTAGCCGTAGCCGCCGCGGTAACCGCCCCGGAATCCGCCGCCGTGGAATCCACCACCATGGAATCCGCCGCCGCGGAAACCGCCCGCCTCGGCACTCGGCGCGGCCAGGATGAGCGCGCAGAGCGCCGTGCCCGCAATCGTCAAGGTCTTCATCAGTAACTCCGCGATCGGCCTACTCACGATCGCCGACGATGACACCGTGTCGTCTCGTTCGAGACAAGACGGACACTGGGCGATCGGTATTCGTCGCGCGGGATAACCCGTCGGCGACGCGCACGTGGTTACCGGAGCGATGCCGCGACCGCGGATTCCGCGGGCTCGGTGCGCGGCCCGGCGCCGTGACACCCTCCCGCCCCCTTGCTAGACCGCCGGGGCGGGCGCAGGCCGGACGGGCCGGGCGACGAGACCCCCGCGCGAGCGAGATCGAGACCCATGAACATCTTCGCCCTGTTCGAGGCGCGCGTGCGCGAGGCCGTGGAGGCGCTGACCCGCGCCGGCCACCTGCCCGAGGGCCTCGACCTGGGCCGCGTGGTCGTCGAGCCGCCCCGCGACGCGTCGCACGGCGATCTCGCCACGAACGCCGCCCTGGTGCTCGCCAAGGAGGCGCGGACCAACCCGAAGGCGCTCGGCGAGGCCCTGGCGGAGGAACTCCGCGCGGACCCGCGGATCGTCGAGGCGAGCGTCGCCGGGCCGGGCTTCATCAACCTGCGGCTCGACCCCGCGATCTTCCACGCGGTCGTGCGCGACGCGCTGACGGCGCCGAAGGTGTTCGGCCGCGCGCGGCTGCCCGGCGGCCCGATCAACGTCGAGTACGTGTCGGCGAACCCGACGGGGCCGATGCATGTCGGGCACGGCCGCGGCGCGGTGTTCGGCGACGCCCTGTGCAACCTGCTCGTCGCCGCCGGCCGGCAGGTGACGCGGGAATACTACATCAACGACGCCGGCGTTCAGGTCGACGTGCTGGCCCGCTCGGCCTTCCAGCGCTACCGCGAGGCCCTGGGCGAGCCCTTCGCGATCGCCGAGGGCCTCTACCCGGGCGACTACCTGAAGCCCGTGGGCGCCGCGCTGGCCGAGACCCACGGCCGCGCGCTCCTCGACAAGCCGGAGGCGGAGTGGCTGCCCGCGGTGCGCGAGACCGCGCTCGGCATGATGATGGACATGATCCGGGCCGACCTGGCGGCGATCGGCATCCGCCACGACGTGTTCTTCTCCGAGCGCACGCTCCAGGAGAGCGGGGCCGTGAAGTCCCTGCTCGCGGAGCTGCGCGCCAAGGGCCTCGTCTACGAGGGGCGTCTGCCGCCGCCCAAGGGTCAGCTGCCGGAAGATTGGGAGGATCGCGAGCAGACGCTGTTCCGCACCCGGGAATTCGGCGACGACAGCGACCGCCCGCTGCTGAAGTCGGACGGCTCGTACACGTACTTCGCCTCCGACATCGCCTACCACCGGGCCAAGTACCTCGCCGGGGCGACCGAGCTGATCGACGTCCTGGGCGCCGATCACGGCGGCTACGTGAAGCGCATGCAGGCTGCCGTGAAGGCGGTCAGCGACGGCAAGGCCACGCTCGACGTCAAGCTCTGCCAGCTCGTGCGGCTGTTGCGCGCAGGCGAGCCGGTCAAGATGTCCAAGCGGGCCGGCGAGTTCGTGACCCTGCGCGACGTGATCGACGAGGTCGGCCGCGACGCGATCCGGTTCATGATGCTCTACCGGAAGAACGACGCGACCCTGGATTTCGACCTCGCCAAGGTCGTGGAGCAAACGAAGGACAACCCGGTCTTCTACGTCCAGTACGCCCATGCCCGCGTCCGCTCGGTGCAGCGGCAGGCGCGCGAGGCCTTCCCGGACGCCGACTTCTCGGCCGCGGCGCTGGCCCGCGAGGCGGATTTCTCCGTGCTGAGCGACCCGGGCGAGATCGAGATGATGCGCCTCATCGCGCAGTACCCGCGGGTCCTCGAATCCGCGGCGCTGGCGCACGAGCCGCACAGAATCGCCTTCCACCTCTATGAACTGGCCTCCGCGCTGCATAGTTTCTGGAACAAGGGCAAAGACTTGCCGCAATTACGGTTTGTTAATGCAACCGACCGAAAGTCGACGTGGGCCCGGCTGGCGCTCGTCGAAGCTCTGCGGAGCACGCTGGCGGCCGGCCTTGCGATTCTCGGTGTGACCGCGCCGGACGAGATGCGATAGGCCCGGGTGCATCGGGCCGGTCTTCGGCGTTGATGTGAGGATGCTGCCATGACGAACGCTTCGCGCGCTCAGGTCGATTTGGACGCCCTCGCGCGCGATCTGCGTCAGGAGAAGGGCCAGGCGCCGCAGGCGTCCGGCAAGGGCGACCCGCTGGCGGAACTCGCCCGCATCGTCGGCCAGGACGACCCGTTCCGGGCGCTGCTCGCGGCCCGCGACGAGATGCGCGCTGTCGCGCCCGCCGCGCCGCAGCAGGCCGCCTGGAATGCCCGGGTCGAGCCGAGCTTCGCCCCGGAACCCGCCAAGGCCACGCCGGCCGACGCGTTCGACCAGTATCTCGCCTCGGTAGAGCAGGACACGCACCGCGAGGGCGCCGGCTACGCTCCGGAGAGCGGCCCGACCTCGACCGGCGACGAGGAGACCTACGCGGACAGCCGCGCGCTCCGGCGCGCCAATCCGCGGCGGCGGCTCGTCTCGGTGGGTGCCGGCGTCGCCGTGGTGGCGCTCGCCGTCACCGGGGCGCTCACCTACAAGGGCCTGAGCAATTCGGGCCACGGCGGCGTTCCGGTGGTCCAGGCCGATTCCACGCCCCTCAAGGTCGCCCCGAAGGTCGCCGACGGCGTCGAGATCCCGGATCAGAACCGGCAGATCTACGACCCGAAGGGCAAGAAGGACGGCCAGATCAAGATCGTGAACCGCGAGGAGCAGCCCCTCGACGTGGCCGAGGCCGCCCGGGCGGCCCAGGGCCCGTCGCAGCCGAGCGGCGCCCAGGGCGGCACGACGCCGGGCAGCGGCCCGTTCGAGGCGTTCGGGGAGCCGCGCCGCGTCCGCACCGTCGCGGTCAAGCCCGAGGCACCGCCCGCGCCGCCGCCGCGCGAGCAGCAGGCCGCCGATGCCGGGCCGGCCCCGATCCCCACCATGGTCCTGCCGAGCGACGAGCCGCCCGCCCCGCCGGCCCCGAAGTCCAGGCCCGTCCGCCAGACCGCCGCAGCCATGCCGGCGACCACGGCCACGCCCGTCGACGCGCAGCCGGAAGCCGCGGTCGAGCAGCCGGCGCCCAAGCCGGTGGCCGTGAAGCCGCCGCCGAAGGCCGCCCAGCGCATCGCCGCCGTCGCTCCGGCCGGGGCGGCCGTGCCCGACACCACCGCCAGCACCACGACGGACGACGACGCCGTGAAGTCCGGCCCGGTCAGCGGCTTCTCGGTCCAGCTCGGGGTGCGCAGCTCCGCCGCCGAGGCCAAGGCCGCGTTCCACCAGTTGCAGGCCAAGTACGCGCAGCTCGCCGGCAAGCCCGAGCTGATCCGGCAGGCCGAGGTCAACGGCAAGACGATCTACCGCGTCCGCGTCGGACCGCTGGAGAAGGCCCAGGCCGCGAGCCTGTGCAGCGCCCTGCAGGGCGCGGGCGGCCAGTGCTTCGTGGCCAAGAACTGAGGCCCTGACCGGAGGCCGCGCACGGGACAGCACCCCGTCCGCGGCCTTCCGCGTCTGGCCTCCGCGTCGGGCGTCCGACCGAGTCCCGGCGGCAACAGGCGCGGCCCCATCGCGCCGTCCCTGGTCCCGGGCCGCGGTTTGGTCTTGCCGGCTCCCCGTTCCCGCCCGACTCTGTCGCCATCGATTCGCGCCGTCCGGCGGTTCCGCCGCCGTTCTCGCGCCGTCTTCGCGCCGCAACCGAGCTGTCCCCGAGTCGTTCCAGATGACCTCCCGCGCCCTGATTCTCGGCTGCACCGGCCCGTCGCTCACGGCGGAGGAGAGGGCCTTCTTCCGGGACGTGAAGCCCTGGGGCTTCATCCTGTTCAAGCGCAACATCGGGACGCCCGACGAGGTCCGCGCCCTCACCGGGGCACTCCGGGACTGCGTCGGGTCCGACCGGGCGCCGATCCTGATCGATCAGGAAGGCGGCCGGGTCCAGCGGATGGGCCCGCCCCACTGGCCGGCCTATCCGGCCGGCGGCCGCTACGGCCGCCTGAACGGCAGCGCCGCGACCGTCGCCCGGCTCGGCGCGCGCCTCATGGCGCACGACCTCGCCGAGGTCGGCATCAACGTCGACTGCGCCCCCGTCCTCGACGTGCCGGCGCCGGGCTCGCACGACATCATCGGCGACCGGGCCTACGGGACGAGCCCGGAGCGGGTCGCCGAGATCGGACGCGCCGTCGCCGAGGGCCTGATGGCCGGCGGCGTCCTGCCGGTGATGAAGCACATCCCCGGGCACGGGCGCGCCACCTGCGACAGCCACCACGGCCTCCCGGTGGTCGACGCGACCCGCGCGGATCTCTCCGGGCAGGATTTCCGCACCTTCCGCGCCCTCGCGGACCTGCCGATGGCGATGAGCGCGCACGTCGTCTTCACCGCCATCGATCCCGACCGGCCGGCGACCCAGTCGGACACCGTCATCCGCGACATCATCCGCGGCGCCATCGGCTTCGACGGCCTGCTGATGACCGACGACCTGTCCATGCACGCGCTGACCGGCACGTTCCGCGACCGGACGGAGCGCGCCTTCGCGGCGGGGATCGACATCGGCCTCCACTGCAACGGCGCGCGCGACGAGATGCAGGCTGTGGCCGAGGCGGCGCCCGAACTGACCGGCGAGGCCGCACGGCGCGCCGCCGCCGCGCTGGCGCGGCTCGACCCCGCCGGCGACGGGCTCGACGTCGCGGAAGCCCGCGACCGCTTCGCCGCGGCCCTCGCCGCCGCCTGACCTGAGACACCGCGCGGCGATCCATCGCGGCCTTCCACCGGCCGTGGCATCGCCTCTGCTTGTGTTCGGGCGGCGCGATCCCTAGGTTCGCCCCGAAATCCTCAACCGGACGTGGCGTCACGCTCCCGCTTCTTCGGGGCGCCCGCAGGAGGTTGCCATGGGCAGCATGAGTATCTGGCACTGGGTCATCGTCGCGGTCATCGTGATGCTGCTCTTCGGACGCGGCAAGGTGTCCGACCTGATGGGCGACGTCGCCAAGGGCATCAAGGCCTTCAAGAAGGGCATGGCCGAGGACGAGACCCCGCCGGCGGCCCAGGCCGCGCCGCCGCCGGCCGAGCCGGTTCGCACCATCCCGCACACCGCCGAGACGAGCCCCGGCACCGCGATCCCGGCGAGTCATATCCCCGGCGGCGAGCGCAAGCCGGTCTGACGGCGAGCTTGACTGTAGGACTGTCAGAGCGCGCGCGCTCGTGTAGAGCCTGACGGGGTCCGGCCGCCGTGCCGGATCTCGGGGCAGCAGGACCGTCGACGACATGCTGGACATGAGCTGGGGCGAGGTGATGCTGATCGGCGGCGTCGCCCTCATCGTCATCGGGCCGAAGGATCTGCCGAAGGCGCTGCGCACCGTCGGGCAGATCACCACGAAGCTGCGCCGCATGGCCGGCGAGTTTCAGATGCAGTTCAACGAGGCGATCCGCGAGGCCGAGCTCGACGACGTCCGACGCGAGGTCGACGGCATCCGCAACACCGTCCGCACGGCGGGCTCGACCTTCAATCCGGTGCAGACGATCCGCGACGAACTGAAGGGCGCCGTCGAGGGCCGGGCCAAGATGGGTCCGGAGAAGATGGGACCGGAGATGCCCGGCCCCGAGACGACCCCGGTCGAGACCCGGTCGCTGGCCGACGCCACGGCGCAGCTGAAGGCCGAGCAGGAAGCCGCGGCGGCACCTCACGCCGCCGATACGCATCCGGTGACGCCCGCCGGCGCGTCGGACCATGGTGCGACGACCGAGGTCGCGGAGGCGCCCCTGCCCGTGCCCGGCTCAGTGGACGATCCGTTCGGCCCACCGCTCGACCCGCCCGCCGCGCATCCCGCCACCGAAGAGTCTAAGAACGGCACGGCTGCCCGATGATCAGCGAGGCGGACGAGGCCGAGATCGAGGCGTCCCGGGCGCCCCTGCTCGAACACCTGATCGAATTGCGGTCGCGGCTGATCAAGTCGCTCATCGCCTTCGTGCTGATGTTCTTCGCGTGCTTCTTCTTCTCGCGCGATATCTACAACGTGCTGGTCTATCCCTACGTCTCCATCGTGGGTGCGCAGAACGCCGAGCTGATCGCCACGCACTTCCTCGAGCAGGTCTTCACCAACATCAAGCTCAGCGTCTTCGGCGCGGCCTTCCTCGCCTTCCCGGTGATCGCGACGCAGATCTACGCCTTCGTGGCACCCGGCCTCTACCGCAACGAGCGCAAGGCGTTCCTGCCCTACCTCGTGGCCACCCCGATCTTCTTCCTGCTCGGCGCGCTCGTGGTGTTCTTCCTGGCGATGCCGCTGCTGATCAAATTCTCGGTGTCGCTCCAGCAGGTGGGCGTCGCCGGGGAGCCGACGATCAAGCTGCTCCCGAAGGTCGACGAGTACCTGTCGCTGATCATGACGCTGATCTTCGCGTTCGGCATCGCCTTCCAGCTGCCGGTGATCCTGACACTGCTCGGCCAGATCGGGATCATCGACGCGGCGTTCCTGCGCGAGAAGCGCCGCTACGCGATCGTGCTGGTCTTCGTCGCCGCCGCCATCCTGACCCCGCCGGACGTCATCTCGCAGCTCTCCCTCGCGATCCCGATGCTGCTCCTCTACGAGGCCTCGGTGTTCTCGGTGGCGCGGGTCGAGAAGCTGCGCGCCGCGCGGCGCGTCGAGGAGGGGCTGGAGCCCTGAGCCGGCGCGCCGGGCTCAGTCCGGCGCGCGCAGGCGGTAGCCGACGCCGGTCTCGGTGAGCAGGTAGCGCGGGCGCTCGGGATCGGGCTCGAGCTTCTGGCGCAGCTGCCGGATGTAGACGCGCAGGTACTGCGGGTCCGACGAAGCCGGCGCGTGGCGCATGAGCTGCGCGTGGGTGAGCACCTTGCCGGCGTGCTGCACCAGCACGCGCAGGAACTCGTATTCCCGCGGCGACAGCTTCACCTCGCGCTCGCCGACGCGGACGATGCGGCGGACGAGGTCGACCGAGAGGTCCTCGACCCGGAAGACCGGCCGCTCCCCCTGCATGGCGAGGCGATGGCGCAGGGCCGCGCGGATGCGCGCCAGCAACTCGTTCATGCCGAAGGGCTTGGTGACGTAGTCGTCGGCGCCGAGATCGAGAGCCTCGACCTTGCCGCGCTCGTCGTCGCGGCTCGACAGGATCACGACCGGCAGGTCGGGCCAGCGCTCGCGGATCGCCGCCAGGAGGGCGTGGCCGGCCATGTCGGGCAGGCCGAGGTCGAGGATCGCGAGATCCACCCCGCCGGTCTCCAGGGCGGCGAGGGCCGCGGCCCCGTCGGCCGCCTCGACGACCGCGTAGTCCTGCGTCCCGAGACCGGTGCGGAGCAGCCGGCGGATCGGCGGCTCGTCGTCGATCACCAGGATGCGGGCTATGCTCACGCGTTCCGTCCCTCGTGGCGGTCTCGGGCGGCCTATTCGGGCCGCAACAGCACGTGCCGCTTCTTGCCGAAGGAGAGCTTGATCACCCCGTCCGCGGTCACGTCGCCGCGGCCGAGGACGGCCTTCTCGTCCGTGACCGCCACGTCGTTGACCCGCAGGCCGCCGCCCTTGATCTGACGGCGCGCCTCGCTGGTGGACGGCACGAGCTTGGCGACCTCCGGCCCGAAGGCGGTGAGCACGCCGAGGCCCGCCTCCAGGGCGGCGGACGGCACGGTGACGCTCGGGAGGTCGGCGGCCAGCGTCCCCTCGACGAAGGTCTTGCGGGCGGTCTCGGCGGCGGCCTCGGCGGCCTCGCGGCCGTGCATCAGCGCGGTCGCCTCCGTGGCCAGCACCATCTTGGCCGCGTTGATCTCGGAGCCGGCGAGGGCGGAGAGGCGCGCGATCTCCTCCATGGGCAGCAGGGTGAACAGCTTGAGGAAGCGGGCCACGTCCGCGTCCTCGGTGTTCCGCCAGAACTGCCAGTAATCGTAGGGCTTCAGCATGTCCGGGTTGAGCCAGACGGCGCCGGCCGCGGTCTTGCCCATCTTGGCGCCGGACGACGTGGTCAGCAGCGGGCAGGTCAGGGCGTAGAGCTGCGGCGTGCCCATGCGGCGGCCGAGATCGATGCCGTTGACGATGTTGCCCCACTGGTCCGATCCGCCCATCTGCATGACGCAGCCGTAGCGGCGATTCAGCTCCACGAAGTCGTAGGACTGGAGGATCATGTAGTTGAACTCGAGGAACGACAGCTCCTGGTCGCGCTCCAGGCGCAGGCGCACGCTGTCCATCGACAGCATGCGGTTCACCGAGAAATGGCGGCCGACGTCGCGCAGCATCTCGATGTAGTTGAGCTTGGTCAGCCACTCGGCGTTATCGACCATCACGGCGTCGCCGGCCGCGTCGCCGAAACGCAGGAACCGGTCGAAGGTCTTGCGGATCTCGGCCTTGTTGGCGTCGATCTGCTCGACGGTGAGGATCTTGCGGGTCTCGTCGCGGCCGGACGGGTCGCCGACCCGGGTCGTGCCGCCGCCCATCAGGGCGATGGGCCTGCCCCCAGTGGCCTGCAGCCAGTGCAGCATCATGATCGACAGGAGGTGCCCGACATGGAGCGAGGGCGCCGTGCAGTCGTAGCCGACATAGGTGGTCAGTCGGCCCTCGAGGGCCGCGGCGTCGATGCCGGCGAGGTCCGAGGTCTGGTGGATATAGCCGCGCTCGGTCAGGATCCGCAGGAAGTCGGATTTCGGCGCGAAGCTCTCGGCGGTCATGGATGCCATCTCGGGTCGCGCGCTGGCGCGACAGGCCGAGGCCCCGCATGCTAGCTCGCGCTGGGTTCAGGATACGGCGCGCTCTTAGCAGGGCGTTGGCCGAAAGGCACGGGGCAGCACGGCATGGCGATGATGCGCGCGATCGGACTGATGAGCGGCACCTCGCTGGACGGCGTCGACATCGCGCTGATCGAGACCGACGGCGAGCGCGTCCACGTGGTCAAGGGCCACAACAACTTCCTCGAGCCGCTGGGCCCCACCGGCTACCGCGGCTACGCCGACGACGAGAAGGCGCTGCTGCGCGCGGCCACCAAGGACGCCGAATCCGTCCTCCATCCCGCCGACCGGCCGGGGCGTCTGCCGGAGGCCGAGGCCTTCGTCACCCTCGCCCATGCCGAGGCCGTGGAGCGCTTCCTGGAGGAGCACGGCCTGAATGCCTCCGAGATCGACGTGATCGGCTTCCACGGCCAGACCGTGATCCACCGCCCGGACCAGCGGATCTCGATCCAGATCGGCGACGGGCAGGCGCTGGCGACCCGGCTCGGCATCCCGGTCGTCTCGGACCTGCGCCGGGCCGATATCGAGGCGGGCGGGCAGGGGGCGCCGCTGGTGCCGGTCTTCCACAAGGCGCTCGCCGAGGCGTCGGGCTTCGACGGGCCCTTCGGCATCCTCAACATCGGCGGCGTCGCCAACGCGACGCTGATCGACTCGAAGGGCGGCGTCATCGCCTTCGACACCGGTCCCGGCAACGCCCTGATCGACGAGTGGATGCAGGAGCGCGAGGGCAAGAACCTCGACGATGGCGGCCGCACCGCCGCCCGCGGCCGCCCGGACGAGCAGCTGCTCGCCTGGCTCCTGACGCACCCGTTCTTCTTCCGCAAACCGCCGAAGTCGCTGGACCGGAACTGGTTCTCGCACAAGCTCGCCGGACAACTCTCGACCGAGGACGGCGCCGCGACGCTCACGGCCTTCACAGCCCGGGCCGTGGCCCGCGCCCTCGATCACGCCCCTGAGGTCCCGACCCGCTGGATCGTGGCCGGCGGCGGCGCCCGCAACGGCGAGCTGGTGCGGCTCCTGAACTACCACCTGCGCGCCGAGATCACGACCGCGGACGCGATCGGCTGGTCCTCCGCCTATCTGGAGGCGCAGGCCTTCGCGTACCTCGCGGTGCGCTCGCTCAAGGGCCTGCCGATCACCTTCCCGGCGACCACAGGCGTACGCGAGGCCATCACCGGCGGGGTGCTGGCGCGGCCGTGAGCCTCGGCTACGCGCTCCGGCGGATCGTCGAGGAATACCCGCTCGCCCGGCTCGACCCGCCGGCCGGCCACCCGCTCGCCGCCGTCATCCGCAGGGGTGCGCCGGACGAGCTGCGCGCCGCCCTGGAGCCGATCGACGGGCCGTTCCTGGTGAAGGGCAGCCCGGGGCGCGGGAGCCGCTGGGCCGCGATCCCCTGGATCGCCGTGTTCGATCCCGCCGTCACCACCAGCGCCACGCGGGGCTACTACCTCGTCTACCTGTTCCCGGCGCACCGCGAGGCGGTGCATCTGTCGCTGGCGCAGGGAACGGTGGCGGCGATCCGCAGCCACGGTCCGGCGGCGGCCGGTGCCCATCTTCGCGCCAGCGGCGCCGCGCTCAGGACGCGGCTGTCGGACTTCGCCGAAGCGCTGCCGAACGCGACGATCGCCCTCGGCAGCGCGGGCGAGTTGCCGGAGGGCTACGAGGCCGCCCACATCCTCGGCCTCACCTACGCCCTCGCCGGTCTCGGCGACGAGCGCCGGCTGCACCGGGATCTCGCGGCGGCGGTCGCGGCGTACCGGGCGCTCAAGGCGCGGGGCGGGCTCGATCTGCCCGGTTCGCCGAAGGCCCGGTGAGGCTGCCGGGCGCTCCGACCCGTCACCGCGTGCGGGTCTGCCCGGCCGCCCTGCACGGGCCGCGTTTGTGCCCCCGCCGCTCCCGCGCTAAGGCAGCCGCGCCATGTCGCACAACACCTTCGGCCACCTGTTCCGCGTCACGACCTTCGGCGAGAGCCACGGGATCGCGCTCGGCTGCGTCGTCGACGGCTGCCCGCCCGGCCTGTCCCTGGAGGCCGAGGAGATCCAGGCCGAGCTGGATCGCCGGAAGCCCGGCCAGTCGCGCTTCACGACGCAGCGCCGCGAACCCGATCAGGTCAAGATCCTGTCCGGCGTCTTCGCGGACGACCGCACCGGCGGCCGCCAGCTCACCACCGGCACCCCGATCGCGCTGATGATCGAGAACACGGATCAGCGCTCGAAAGACTACTCGGAGATCCGCGACAGCTACCGCCCCGGCCACGCCGACTATACCTACGACGTGAAGTACGGCATCCGCGACTACCGCGGCGGCGGCCGGTCCTCGGCGCGGGAGACCGCCGCGCGGGTCGCGGCCGGCGCGGTGGCGCGCAAGGTCATCCCGGGCGTGACCATTCGGGCGGCCCTCGTGCAGATGGGCCCGCACGCCATCGACCGGTCCCGCTGGGACTGGGACGCGGTCGGCAACAACCCGTTCTTCTGCCCCGATGCCGAGACGGCGTCCTTCTACGAGACCTATCTCGACGGGCTCCGGAAGGACGGCTCGTCGGTCGGCGCCGTCATCGAGGTCGTCGCCGAGGGCGTGCCGCCCGGTCTCGGCGCACCGGTCTACGGCAAGCTGGACGCGGACCTGGCCGCCGCGATGATGTCGATCAACGCCGTGAAGGGCGTCGAGATCGGCGACGGGTTCGCGGCGGCGGCCCTGCGCGGCGAGGACAACGCGGACGAGATGCGGGCTGGCAACGGCGGCCGGCCGCGCTTCCTGGCGAACCACGCGGGCGGCATCCTGGGCGGCATCTCCAACGGCGAGCCGGTCGTGGTGCGGTTCGCCGTGAAGCCAACCTCCTCGATCCTGACCCCGCGCCGCTCCGTCACCCGCGACGGCGGCGAGGTCGATCTCGTCACCAAGGGCCGGCACGATCCCTGTGTCGGCATCCGCGCCGTGCCGGTCGCGGAGGCCATGATGGCCTGCGTGCTGGCCGATCACTATCTGCGCCATCGCGGACAGGTCGGATCCCGGCCCTGATCCGGGTCCGTCCCAACGATTCGAGAATGCCCGTGCCCCACTGCACCGTCACAGAGGCCATCGCGGCCTTCGCCCGCGGCGAGATCGTGGTCGTCACCGACGACGACGACCGCGAGAACGAGGGCGACCTCGTCGTCGCCGCCTCGCTCTGCACGCCGGAGAAGATGGCGTTCATCATCCGCAACACCTGCGGCATCGTCTGCGCGCCGATCACCCAGAGCGAGGCGCGGCGCCTGCACCTCGCCCCGATGGTCGCCTCGAACGACGCGCCGCTGGGCACGGCCTTCACGGTCACGGTCGACGTCAAGCACGGGCTGACGACCGGCATCTCGGCGGAGCAGCGCTGCAACACCGTGCGGGCGCTGGCCAACGGCAACATGGGCGCCGGCGACTTCGTGCGGCCCGGCCACGTCTTCCCGCTGATCGCCCGCGACGGCGGCGTGCTCATGCGCTCGGGCCACACCGAGGCCGCCGTCGACCTGTGCCGCCTCACCGAGCTGCCGCCCGTGGGCGTGATCTGCGAGCTCGCCAACGACGACGGCACCGTCATGAAGGGGCCGCAGATCGAGACCTTCGCCGAGACGCACGGCCTCAAGCAGGTCTCGGTGGCTGACCTGATCGCCTATCGGCAGGCCCGCGATCGTCTGGTGGAGCGGGTCGGACACTTCCCGGTGCGCTCGAACCACGGCGACCTGAACGCTTACGTCTTCTCGACGCCCTTCGAGTCGATCCAGCAATTCGCGTTCGTGATGGGCGAGATCGGCGACGGCCGCGACGTGCTGGTGCGCCTGCACCGCTCCAACGTCGCTGCCGACGTGATCGGCGGCGGCAAGCAGATCGACGCCGTGCTCAAGCGCTTCGCGGCGGCCGGGCGCGGCGTGCTGGTCTATCTCCGCGACGGCACCGCGGGTGTCCCGGTCAAGAGCGTCACCGACGAGGGTACGGAGGCGCTCCGGGCGCGGCAGTGGCGCGAGGTCGGGCTCGGCGCCCAGATCCTGCGCGATCTCGGCGTGATCTCGATCCGCAACCTCGCCACCTCGTCCCGCTCCTATGTCGGCCTCTCGGGCTTCGGTATCGAGCTCCTGGGCGACGAGCCCCTGGAGGGCTGAGGCCCGGAAGAGCGCCCCGGTCAGGCGCGGCGCAGGACGGTCCAGACCGCGGCGCCGGCCATGATCGCTGCGGCGCCGCGGTTCAGCCGCGCGCGAAAGGCCGGCCGCCGGAGAGACTCGCGCGCCCGCGCCGCCAGCGCCGCGTAGGGCGTCATCACGGTGAAGAGGACCGCGGCCGTGATGACGACGAGGCTGACGAAATCCGCCGCCGTCACGCCGCGCAGATCGACGAGCGTTGGCAGGATCGCGAGGTAGAAGACGATCGTCTTCGAATTGCCCAAAGTGATGGTCAGCCCGGCGACGAAGCTGGTCCACGGCCGGTCCCGCGATTCCCCCTCGACCCGGGCTGCGGCTCCGGCCGCGCGCCAGAGCCGGAACGCCAGGTAGGCCAGGTAGAGCGCCGCGCCGTAGCGGACGACGACGAAGACCGCCCCGAGCGCCTCCGCGATCAGCGACAGGCCGAAGATCGCGGCGGCGAGATAGGTCAGATCGCCGAGGATCAGGCCGAGCGAGAAGGCCATCGCGGCGCCGAAACCGGCGCCCAGGGCCCGGGCGACGAGGGCGACGACGCCTGGCCCGGGGATCGCGGCAGCGACCCCGAGGGCCAGCGCGTAGGTCAGGAAGCCCGCGAGCGTCATCGAGCGGTGCCCGCGGCCGGGACGGGAATGCTCCGCAGGGGTGGGCGCAGACGGCTCCGTGGCGGCATGGCGGCGATCTCCTCCGAGACGCCGATTATCGCGTGCTGCCGGACGACCGCAACGCAGCCGCCGTCAGCGGCCCATCAGCGCGTCGACGTGGGCGGCCACCGACTTGCCGAGGCCCTCGAGGCTGTAGCCGCCCTCGAGGATCGAGACGACCCGGCCGCCCGCGCAGCGCTCGGCCAGGTCCATCAGGCGGCGGGTCGCCCATCCGAAATCCTCGGCCTCCAGCCGCAGGTTGGCGAGCGGGTCCAGCCGGTGCGCGTCGAAGCCGGCGGAGATCACGATCACGTCCGGCCGGAACGCCTCCAGGCGGGAGAGGATGCCGGTCTCGAACGCCTCGCGGAACACCTCGCCGTCGTCGTTCGGCCGCAGCGGCACGTTGACGATCGTGTCCTTCTCGCCCCGCTCGGACGGCGATCCGGTCCCGGGATAGAGCGGCATCTGGTGGGTCGAGCAGTAGAGCACCGAGGCGTCGTTCCAGAAGATGTCCTGGCTGCCGTTGCCGTGGTGGACGTCCCAGTCCACGAGCGCCACCCGCTCGGCGCCGTGCTTCTTTCGGGCGTGCAGGGCCGCGATGGCGGCGTGGTTGAACAGGCAGAAGCCCATCGCGCGGGTCCGCTCGGCGTGGTGGCCGGGCGGGCGCATGGCCACGAAGGCGTTGCGGCACTCGCCGCCGACGACGGCGTCGACGGCGTGCATCCCGCCGCCCACGGCCCGCAGCGTCGCCTCGAGGCTGCCCGCCGACAGGATCGTGTCGGAATCGATGCCGACCATCCCGTGCTCGGGCACCGCCGCCACCAGCGCGTCCACGTACGCGCGCGGGTGCGCGAGGGTGACGGCCTCGATCTCGCCCCGGGGCGCCGTGGCCCGCACGAGGCCCGCGAAGCGCTCGTCCTCCAGGGCCCGCTCCACCGCGCGCATCCGGGCCGGTCGCTCCGGATGCCCCTCGGGGACCTCGTGATCGAAGCTGGCGGGATGGCTCACGTAGAGGGTGGTCACGAGGGTCGCTCCCGGGATGCTCGCCTGTCGCGCACCGGCAACAGGAGCCGGCAATGTGCCACGGGCCCAACGCGCGGACTACGGCGGGGTGCCGTTGCCCCCTTATGGTTGCGTGATTCTTCCACGGGACGGACCGGATCGGCGATCCGCGCGCCCCGTCCGCGGCCGCGACGACCTTCGAGGCGGGGATATGCGCATCATCTCGGGACTCGGCTGCGCCCTGCTGCTGGCGGGCTGCACCTTCAAGGGCGTGCCCGATCCGGCGCTCTCGGCCCGCGACGCCGAGTACATGGCCCTGGTGCCCGAGGCCGAGTTCGATCCGCACTTCGCCCGCTACGAGATCGCCGACCCGACCCGGGAAGCGCCCGGCACGATCGTCGTCGAGACCAAGGAGCGCCAGCTCTACCTCGTCCTGCCGAACGGCCGGGCGATGCGCTACGGCGTGTCGGTGGGCGACGAGGCGTATGGCTGGACCGGCACGGCCCGGATCGACCGCAAGGCGGAGTGGCCGGCCTGGAACCCGCCGGCCGAGATGATCCGGCGCTGGCCGCACGTCCACGCCATGCAGGGCGGCCCGATGAACCCGCTCGGCGCCCGCGCCCTGTACCTGTCGGATCGCGGTCGGGACACGCTCTACCGGATCCACGGCACGAACGAGCCCGAGAAGATCGGCCAGGCGGTCTCGTCGGGATGCATCCGGATGCGCAACATCGACGTGGTCGACCTCTACAACCGGGTGCCCGTGGGAGCCACGGTCATCGTCCGGTAACGCAACCGGTCAACGTCCCAATAAGCCTGCTTGCTCGGGGGGTGTTTACCTGAACTTCCGTTCAGATCTCGCCATTAACCTCTGGAAGGGGAGCGGTCCCGTAAGTTGAAGACACACAGGGACTAGAGCCGACCGCAACAAAGGTCGGGGAGGCAGGCGATCATGACCACCATTTCCGTTCAACAGTTCTGCAACCATGCTGTCTCGGCCGGCACGATCAGCGACGAGGACCTGCTCGTCCTGAAGCGCGAGGTCCTCCCGGACGGCCTCATGAACCGCGAGGAGGCCGACCTCCTGATCGCCCTCGAGCGGGCGGTGATCGGTTCCGACGCCTTCGCCGACTTCCTGGTCGCCTCGGTCGTCGACTTCGCCGTTTGGGGCTCGCGCCCGACCGGCTACATCGACCGCGACGTCGCCGCGTGGCTCGCCGCCTCGCTCAGCGGCCGCGACGGTCCGAGCGCGGTGGGTGCCCGGATCGCCATGGAAGTCGTCCGCGAGGCCGAGAGCAGCGCCGAATCACTGGTGGCCTTCGCCCTCGAGGCCAACCGTCGCGCCCGCGACACGGTCCAGGCCCCGCGCATGACCTTCGCCCTGGCCGCCTGAGCCTCAGACCAAGGCGCAGCTTCCGTCCGCGGCGCAACTGATCTATCGGGACAGTCAAGCCGGTGCGCAATCCGGCGATCTCGAAAGCAGTGCGCCAGCGATGTTCGACAAGATCCTGATTGCCAACCGGGGTGAGATCGCCTGCCGGGTGATCAAGACGGCCCGGAGGATGGGCATCAAGACCGTAGCGGTCTACTCGGATGCCGATCGCGACGCCGTGCACGTCGCCATGGCCGACGAGGCCGTGCAAATCGGGCCCGCTGCCGCCTCCGAATCGTACCTCGTGATCGAGAAGATCGTCGAGGCCTGCAAGAAGACCGGCGCCCAGGCCGTCCATCCGGGATACGGGTTCCTCTCCGAGCGCGAGGCCTTCCCGAAGGCGCTCGAGGCCGCCGGCATCGTGTTCATCGGCCCCAACCCGGGGGCCATCGCCGCGATGGGCGACAAGATCGAGTCGAAGAAGGCGGCCGCCGCCGCCGAGGTCTCGACGGTTCCAGGCTTCCTCGGCGTGATCGAATCACCCGAGCACGCCAGGAAGATCGCCGACGAGATCGGCTACCCGGTGATGATCAAGGCCTCCGCGGGCGGCGGCGGCAAGGGGATGCGCATCGCCTACTCGGGCGAGGAAGTGGCGGAGGGCTTCGCCCGCGCCAAGTCGGAGGCGGCCTCCTCCTTCGGCGACGACCGCGTCTTCATCGAGAAGTTCATCACCGACCCGCGCCACATCGAGATCCAGCTGATCGGCGACAAGCACGGCAACGTCGTCTACCTCGGCGAGCGGGAGTGCTCGATCCAGCGCCGTAACCAGAAAGTGATCGAGGAGGCGCCGTCGCCGCTCCTCGACAAGAAGACCCGCCGCAAGATGGGCGAGCAGGCCGTCGCGCTCGCCAAGGCGGTGAACTACGATTCGGCCGGCACGGTCGAGTTCGTCGCCGGGCAGGACAAGTCCTTCTACTTCCTGGAGATGAACACCCGTCTGCAGGTCGAGCATCCGGTCACCGAGATGATCACCGGCCTCGACCTCGTCGAGCTGATGATCCGCGTCGCGGCCGGCGAGAAGCTGCCGATCACCCAGGACGACGTGAAGCTGAACGGCTGGGCGGTCGAGAGCCGGGTCTACGCCGAGGACCCGACCCGCAACTTCCTGCCCTCGATCGGCCGGCTGACCACCTACCGTCCGCCGGAGGAGGGCCAGCAGGGCACGGCGATCATCCGCAACGATACCGGCGTGGAGGAGGGCGGCGAGATCGCCATCCACTACGACCCGATGATCGCCAAGCTGGTCTCCTGGGCGCCCACCCGGGCCGAGGCGATCGCCGCGCAGGGCGAGGCCCTCGACGCCTTCGCCATCGACGGCATCCGCCACAACATCCCGTTCCTCTCGGCGCTGATGGCCCATCCGCGCTGGCAGGAGGGTCGGCTGTCCACAGGCTTCATCGCCGAGGAGTTCCCCGAGGGTTTCTCGGCTCCGGAGCCCGCCGGCCCGGTGGCGATCCGCATGATGGCGGCGGCGGCGGCGATCGACCACAAGCTCAACCAGCGCAAGCGCGGCATCTCCGGGCAGATGCGCGCGCCCGGCCTCTTCGCCTTCGAGCGTGAGCGCGTGGTGATCCTGGCGGGTCACTCCTTCCCGGTGACGGTCGAGCCGGAGGGCGAGGACATCCTCGTCACCCGCGACGACGGCACGGCGCTCACGGTGGCGAGCGCCTGGCGCCCGGGCGAGCCGGTCTGGATCGGCACGATCGGCTCGGAGCGCGTGGCGATCCAGGTGCGCAGCTTGCTCAACGGCGTGTTCCTGCAGCACGCCGGCGCGGCCGCCGAGGCCCGGGTCTACACCCGCCGCGAGGCGCAGCTCGCCGCCCTGATGCCGGTGAAGGAGCAGGCCGGCTCGGGCAAGCAGGTGCTCTGCCCGATGCCCGGCCTCGTGAAGCAGATCCTCGTCACCGAGGGCCAGGAGGTGAAGAACGGCGAGCCGATCGCGGTCGTCGAGGCCATGAAGATGGAGAACGTCCTCCGCGCCGAGCGCGACGCGACGGTGGGGAAGATCCACGCCAAGGAGGGCGACAGCCTCGCGGTCGACGCGGTGATCCTGGAATTCGCCTGATCGCGGGGCACGCGTCGCGCTCGCGGCCGTGACTGCGGTTCACAACGAGCAGACCAAGTTGCTGGCGACGGCGCTGAACAACATCGCGGTTGCCTACGTCGTCATCGGCTTCGTCACGCCGATGACGGCCGCGAGCTTCGGTGTGCCGAGCGCACCGGCGCTGCGCGTCGAGAACGCGATCTTCACGCTCGTTTGGCTGGGGACCGGCTGCGCACTACATCACGGCGCGAGGCGTGCCCTCCGGAGCCTGAAGCCGTGAACTACGACTGGATCTTCGTAACGTTCGGCATTCCGGCGATCACGCTGGCGATCGCCTACGCGGCCGTGCGCGCGAACGAGCGGGCCGCGCGGCGCCTCGATCCTCCCGCGGGCGAGTAGGCTCTTACAGCTCCGGCATGCCCCTCTATTTCGCCTACGGCGCCAACATGGATGCCGCCGCGATGGCGCTGCGCTGCCCGGTTTCGCGGCTGATCGGCGGCGGACATCTGCCGAACCACCGCTTCATCATCATGCGAGAGGGCTACGCGTCCGTCGTGCCCGATCGAAGGCGCACCGTCTGGGGCGTCCTGTGGGAACTCGCTCCCGACGACATCCCGGCCCTCGACCGCTACGAGGGCGTCGCCGGGGGGCTCTACACCAAGGCGGCCCTGCCGGTCCGCACAGGGGAGGGCGTCAAGCGCGCCCTGATCTATCGCGGATGCTCGACCGCGCCCGGCCGTCCGAGGCCCGGGTACCTGGAGGCGGTCGTCGCGGCGGCGCGCGCGGCGCAGCTGCCGCCCGCCTATCTACGGGAACTCGGCACCTGGGCCCGCGGCCTGCCCGCCTGAGCGTCGCGCAGTTGGTACGCGACATGCTTGCCCACGAGCGAGCTGGAGGGCGAGCGGCAGCACCGCGCCCGTCCGGCCATCCGTGATTGCGCGGCGCGCCCGTCGGTCAACGACGATCGGCGTGCGTTCGCGAGGGAGAGTTGTGCATGTCGTATCTGGCGCCCGCCGATTTCGTGAAGAAGGCCGTCGATGCCGGTGAGGCGAAGGTCTTCATGGCTACCAAGGACACGTTCATCCGGGCCTACATGGCCGGCGCGATCCTGGCGCTCGCCGCCGCCTTCGCGGTGAGCGTCAACCAGGCGACCGGCCAGCCGCTGGTCGCGGCGCTGCTGTTCCCGGTCGGCTTCTCGATGCTGTACCTGCTCGGCTACGATCTGTTCACCGGCGTCTGCGTGCTCACGCCGCTCGCCCTCATCGACAAGCGCCCCGGCGTCACCGTGGCCGGCGTCGCCCGCAACTGGGTGCTGGTCTTCTTCGGCAACTTCGCGGGGGCCCTGACCACCGCGGTGATGATGTCGATCGTCTTCACCTTCGGCTTCGCCACCGAGCCGAACGCCGTCGGCAAGCTCATCGCCGGGATCGGCGAGGCGCGCACCCTCGGCTACGAGAAGTACGGCGCCTCGGGGATGCTGACGCTCTTCGTCCGCGCCATGCTGTGCAACTGGATGGTCTCGACCGGCGTCATCGGCGCCATGCTGTCGACCTCGGTGCCCGGCAAGGTCATCGCGATGTGGATGCCGATCACGGTGTTCTTCTTCATGACCTTCGAGCACTCGGTGGTGAACATGTTCCTGTTCCCGTCGGCGATCCTCATGGGCGGCCACCTCACGGTGATGGACTACCTGCTCTGGAACGAGATCCCGACGCTGATTGGGAACATCGTGGGCGGCATCGCCTTCACGGGCCTGATGCTCTACTCCACGCATGTCCGCACCGGCGCGACGCGGACCCCGGCCCTCGGCGCCGGCATGCGTCGCCCGATCGCGGCCGAGTGAGGCCATCCCGGCCCTCGCCGCCGGCGCGGGCCCATCCAGGCGAGACCGCGCCCGCATGAGCGAGACCCGGACGATCTCCGTCATCGTCACCGGTCGCGTCCAGGGCGTGTCCTACCGGGCCTGGACGCAGTCCGAGGCCCGCGCCCGCGGCCTCGCCGGCTCCGTGCGCAACCGCGACGACGGCACGGTCGAGGCGGTCTTCAGCGGCACGCCGGAGGCCGTGGCGGAGATGGCGGCCCTGTGCCGGTCGGGTCCGCCGGGTGCGCGCGTGACCGACGTGGCCGCGCGGGACGGCGGCGACGTGCCGCGCGGCGGCGAATTCCGGATCCTGCGCGACTGAGATCGCCGCCGCGGGTTCAGCGCGCGCCCGCGGACTGGTATGGCGGACGGCCCCTTCGCGTATCCGCCATCCGGAGACCATGACCGACCTGTCCGCCGGCAGCGCCGCCTTCTCGCATCTCGATCTCGCGGCGCTGCTCTACTTCGTCCTCGCCTGGATCGCCTACGGCCTGTCCGTCGGCCGGCTGCGCGGCAGGATGGTCTCCCTCAGCCAGATCATGAACGGCCACCGGGCCAACTGGGCGCGCCAGGTCATCGGCCGCGACAACCGGGTGGTCGACACGCAGATCAACGCGTCGCTGCAGAACGGCACGGCCTTCTTCGCCTCGACCTCGCTCATCGCGCTGGGTTCCGTCCTGACCCTGTCGCGCTCCGGGGACGACGTCCTGAACCTGTTCGCCACGCTGCCCTTCGGGACGGTGGCCAATCGCCTGACCTGGGAGTTGAAGGTCGCCGGCCTCGCGCTGATCTTCGTCTACGCGTTCTTCAAGTTCGCCTGGGCCTACAGGCTGTTCAATTACACGGCGATCCTGCTGGGCGCCGTGCCGCACAAGGGGTCCGGCACGAGCGACGTCGAGATGCTGCGGGCGGTGCGGCGGCTCGCGGCCATGAACGTCAGCGCCGGGCGACACTTCGCCCGCGGTCAGCGCGCGTTCTTCTTCGCGCTGGCCTATCTCGGCTGGTTCATCAGCCCCTACGTGCTGTTCGTCTCGACGACGGCCGTCGTGATCATCATGTGGCGCCGCCAGTTTGCCTCGGAGATCCGCAAGGCGCTCCTCGAAGCCGGGGAGGGGCCCCACGAGGGACCGCTCGAGGCGCCGCTCCTGTCGCCCGCCGAAGAGGCCCGCACATGACCGACCCACGACCCGACGACGCCGCGATCGAGACGGCGATGCTGCGCCTCGTGGCCGAGCGCGGCGCCGACAAGACCGTCTGCCCCTCGGAGGTCGCCCGCGCCCTCGGCGGCCCGCACCCGGACGGCTGGGGCCCGCTGATGCAGCCGGTGCGCCGGGTCGCGGTGCGGCTCGCCCATGCCGGGCGGATCGCGATCCTGCGGAAGGGGAAGCCCGTCGACCCGGACGATTTCCGCGGGATCTACCGCCTGTCGCTGCCCGCCTCCGGCGCGGCCCCGTCGGGATCCGGGCCCGGCAGCCAGTCCGGCGTGTAGCCGGACAGGCGGTAGGCGACGAGGCCGATCCACTCCTTCACGGCCAGGTCGAACTGGAGCAGCCCGTCCGACGCGAAGCCGTGGAAATGCGCGACGTCGCCCCAGCCGCGAGTCCGGTAATCCACCGGGAAGGCATCCACCGCGAATCCGGCCTGGCGGAAGCAGCCGACCGCCCGGGGCATGTGCCAGGCCGAGGTCACGAGCAGCCAGCGCTCGCCGGGCTTCGGCTGGACCAGGGCCGCCGAGAAGGCGGCGTTCTCGTGGGTATTGCGCGAGCGGTTCTCCAGGATGAGGCGCGTCCGCGGCACGCCGATCACGTCCGCCTGCCGGCTCACGATGTCGGCTTCGGCCATGCCGCCCGCGATGAAGCCGCTGCCGCCGGAGAAGACCAGCCGCGCCGCCGGGTAGCGCCGGGCGAGGTCGGCGAGATAGATCGGCCGCTCGCCGGCATCGTTGACGACGATCTGGCGACGCGCCTCCGAGAGGCCCGTCTCGATGCCGCCGCCCAGCACGATGATCCCGGCCGGGGCCGGCCCGTCTTCCGGATAGGCGGGGAAGCGCTGCTCGAGGGGGATCAGGGCCACGTCCGACAGGGGCGCCAGCCCGGCCGCGCCGAGCAGCAGGGTGCCGAGCAGCGCCAGGCCGAGGCCGACCCTCCGCCACCGCGTCACCGCCGCGACGGCGATCCCGAGCAGGATCGCGAAGATGCAGAAGTTCGACGGGGTGATCAGGAAGAAGATCACCTTCGAGACGGGGAAGAACACGGTGCTCAGGCCGGCTTCGTCTCGGCCTCGAACCGGGCGAGCGCCGCGGCGTCCGGCGGAAGGAGACTCGCGAGGTCGGCGCCGCGCTCGACCTCGCGCTGGATCCAGAGATCGAGGCGCTGCTGCTCGACGGCCTCCAGGGCGACCCGCTCGGCGAGCGCCGCCGGCACGGCGACGAGGCCGCTCAAGTCGCCGACCAGGATATCGCCGGGATGGATGGCGGCGCCGCCGCAGGCGACGCGCTCCTGCGTGCCGACCAGGGCCAGGCCCCCTGTGGCCGCGGCCGGCCGGCACCAGGCGGGGAGGCCGATCTCCTCGGGCAGGGCTGCGTCGGTGATCAGACCGACGGCGCCGCGCTGGGCGAGGCGTGCCGCCAGGATCGCTCCGAAGGGCAGGGCGAGGGCGGAGGCCGCGGCATCGATCACGACCACGGCGCCTTCGGGGACGGCATCGATGGCCGCGGCGAGATCGCCCGCGGCGTCGTCGCGGGCCGGGATCATCCGCATCGTGTAGGCGGGCCCGACCACGGTTCCGCTCCCCCGCGCCGAGAGCCCGTGCGGCGTGCAGGCCTTCACCCCGGCCCGCGCCAGGGCGCGGGCGAGGCTCGCCGGTGTCACGGCGGAGAGCGCGTCGCGCAGGGTCGGGTCGATCGCCATCGGGGGCTCCGTGAAAGGCCGGTCCCGGTCCGGGCGGCGCGGTCGGGGAAGGTGGATCGCGCGGGCGTGCCGGCAAGGCTCCGGGCGCCCGCGGCGGCCGTCAGGCGATGGGCTCACCGAGCGCCCGGGCGGCGCCGGGCCGGGCGGCGATCCGGTCGTACCAGCGCCGCAGCGCCGGGCGCTCGATCCGCTCGGCCGGAAGGTTCAGCCAGCGATGCGCCGCGCAGCCGAGGGCGATGTCGGCGATGCCGAAGCTGTCGCCGACCGCGTAGGTCCGGTCCGCGAGATGGCGGTCGAGGATCTCCGCCATGGCCTCGCTCTTCTTCAGCGATGCGGCGATCAGGCCGCGGTCCGGGTCGGCCGCGCGGTAGAGCTGCCAGAAGGCGTCGCGCATGGCCGGCGTGAAGCTCGTGGCCTGCCAGTCGAGCCACTGCTCCGCGTGGGCGCGCGCCCGGGGGTCAGCCGGCAGGGCCAGGGCCGGGCTCACCGCCGCCAGGTAGCGGAGGATCGCGTTGGATTCCCACAGGACGAAGCCGTCCTCCTCCAAGGTCGGGACGAGGCCGTTCGGGTTCATCGCGCGGTAGCCGGGGTCGTCGACGACCCCGTGGGCGCCGCCGGCCTCGACCCGCTCATACGACAGGCCCGTCTCGTCGAGTCCCCACACCGCCTTCTGCACGTTCACCGAGGTGAGGCGACCCCAAAGCCTGCGCATAATCGAAGAGTCTCCGTCACGCCTTCGGCGGGTAGGCGTGGTCCTGCCCGCCCGGATCGGTCACGCGCACCCCGTCGGTGGTGTCGCGCAGGTAGCCCGGTCCAATCGGCACCTTGCCGTGGCCGCCGGGAATGTCGAGCACGTAGGTCGGCTGGGCGAGGCCGGAGAGGCGGCCGCGCAGGGCGCGCATCAGCGCCTGCCCCTCGGGCACGTCCGTGCGCAGGTGGGCCGTCCCGGGGGCCAAGTCGCCGTGGTGGAGATAGTACGGTTTGATCCGGTTCTCGACGAGGACCCGCATCAGCGCCTCGAGGGTCGCGGCCTCGTCGTTGACGCCGCGCAGGAGCACCGACTGGCTGACCAGGGGAATGCCGGCATCGACCAGGCGGGCGCAGGCGGCGCTGGCGGCGGCGGTGAATTCCCGCGGATGGTTGGCGTGGACGGCGACGAAGACCGCGCGCCCGAACCGCTTGAGCGCTTCGACGAGGGCGTCGGAGACGAGATCGGGCTTCACCACGGGCACGCGCGTGTGGACCCGCATGACCCGGACATGGGGGATGGCGGCGAGGCGCTCCGCGATGGCGCCGAGGCGGCGCGGCGAGAGCGCGAACGGGTCGCCGCCGGTGAGCACCACCTCCCAGATCCGCGGATCCTGCGCAATGTAGGCGAGGGCGGCGTCGAGTTCGGTGTCGGTGAGGGTCCCGAGCCCGTCGGGTCCGACCATCTCCCGGCGGAAGCAGAAGCGGCAGTAGACCGGGCAGATGTGGAGCGGCTTCAGCAGCACGCGATCCGGGTAGCGGTGCACGATCCCCGTCACCGGGGCGTGGGCGGCGTCGCCGATCGGGTCGGCGCGCTCCTCCGGCGTCGCCACGGCTTCCGCGGCGCGGGGCACGAACTGGCGGCCGATCGGGTCGTCGGGGTCCTGCGGGTCGATCAGCTCGGCCATGTCGGACGTCACCGAGACCGCGTAGCGCGCGAGGACGGCGCCGAGGGCCTCGGCCTCCGCCCCCGAGATCAGGCCGGCGGTGAGGAGGTCGTTTGCGCTACGCAGGACCCGGTTCATGGCCGCGTCTCCGCCACGGGAGTCCAGATCACGTCCTCGACCCGGGTAGCCCCGCAGGCCAGCATCGCCAGGCGGTCGAAGCCCAGGGCGACTCCCGACGCCTCCGGCATGACGGCCAGCGCCGCGAGGAACTCGTCGTCGATCGGGTAGCGCTCGCCGTAGACCCGCTGCTTCTCGGCCATCTCGGCCTCGAACCGGCGGCGCTGCTCCGCCGGGTCGGTCAGCTCGCCGAACGCGTTGGCCAGCTCGACGCCGCAGGCGTAGAGCTCGAACCGTTCGGCCACCCGCGGGTCGTGCGGCGCCGGACGGGCGAGGGCGGCCTCGCTGATCGGGTACTCGCACAGGATGGTCGGGCGGCCGAGGCCGAGATGCGGCTCGATCCGCGCGACGAGGACGCGGGAGAACAGGTCGGCCCAGGTATCGTCCGGGGCGACCCGGAGGCCGGAGGCCGCGACGGCGGCGGCCAGAGTCTCGCGGTCCGTCTCGCCGCCCGGCGCGACGCTCGCCAGCAGGTCGATCCCGGCGAAGCGGTCGAAGGCCTCGGCCAGCGTCAGGCGCTCCGGCTCGGCGAAGGGGTCCGTCTCCCGGTCGCGGAAGGTGAAGCGGCGGGCGCCGGCGGTCTCGGCCGCGCCGGCGAGCAGGTCGGCGCAATCCGCCATCAGCGCCGTGTAGGGGGCGCCGGCCCGGTACCACTCGAGCATCGTGAACTCGGGATGGTGCAGCGGCCCGCGCTCGCGGTTTCGGAACACCCTGGCGACGCTGAACAGTCGTGGCTCGCCCGCCGCCAGCAGCTTCTTGCAGGCGAATTCCGGCGAGGTGTGCAGGTACAGGGGCGTCCGGGCGCCGCTCGCTCCGACGGCCTCGGTGGCGAAGGCGGACAGGTGCGCCTCGTTGCCGGGCGAGACCTGCAGGCAGGCGGCCTCGACCTCGACGAAGTCGCGGTCCGCGAACCATGCGCGGAACGCCGCGAGGACGCGGTTGCGCAGGAGCAGCGCCGGGCGCCGGTCGGCGTGGCGGCCGGCCGACCACCAGGGGGAAGCGGATCCGCTCACGACCGGTTTCCGCGCCGGGGCGGGATCGGCCGGCTCCGACGGGCACGCGTCGCGTTCTTAAGCACTCTCATCCTCGGCCCTGACTGGGTCCGGACCGCGGGGACGCGCCGCGGCCGATGCCGGTTGCCATCGACGGTCCGCGCCCGCCCGCTGGCAACCGCGGCGCAGATGCGATAGTGGCGGGGTCCGAGATGCAGCGCCCGCGCTTGGCGCGTGCCGGCCCCCATGTCAATGCAGGACGCAATTCCGTGAAGGTGATCGCCTCAACGCTCCGCAAGGGCAACGTCGTCGAGAAGGACGGCAAGCTCTACGTGATCCTGTTCGCCGAGAACATCCACCCCGGCAAGGGCACCCCGGTGACCCAGCTCGACATGCGCCGGATCACGGACGGCGTGAAGGTGTCCGAGCGCTACCGGACGACCGAGCAGGTCGAGCGCGCCTTCGTGGAGGATCGCGAGCACACCTTCCTCTACAGCGACGGCGAGGGGTTCCACTTCATGAACCCGGAGAACTACGAGCAGATCGCGGTGCCGCAGGACGTGGTCGGCGACGCCGCCCCGTACCTTCAGGAGGGCATGGCGGTGATGCTCTCCGTCCATAACGGCGTCCCGCTGACCATCGAGCTGCCCCAGCGTGTCACGCTCGAGGTCGCCGAGACCGAGCCGGTCCTGAAGGGCCAGACCGCCTCGTCGTCCTACAAGCCCGCGACCCTGTCGAACGGCGTGCGCACGACCGTGCCGCCCCACATCGCCGCCGGCACCCGCGTCGTCGTCATGACGGCCGACGGGTCCTACGTCGAGCGCGCCAAGGACTGATCCGGTCCGCGCCGGCGACCAACCCTGCGAGGTCGGTCGCCGCGTTCAGCGCGCGGATCGCGCGGCGGCCTCCAGGGTGGCGTAGCAGCCCTGCGAGATCGCCTGCGCGCGCAGGCGCTCCGTCCCGCTGAAGGGGCGACCATCCTCCCGGAACAGGTCCTCGCGGAGCAGCGCCTCCGAGGTGCAGCGGGCCGCGATGCGGCAGAGCGGCGGCTCGCCGCCGGTGCGCGCGCAGATCGTCACGTAATCGGCGCGGAACGCCCGCAGCCCGGCGCGCGGATTGGCGCCGACCACCGTGACGAGCCCGGTCAGCAGCGCCAGCAGCAGCGGCTGGTGGATGAGGTAGATCGCGAGGCTGTGCCGGCCCGCGAAGGTGGCGGCGCGGCCGAGCCGCGTGCGCGGCGCCCAGGCTCCCAGCCGCGACCGGGCGAGCCGCGGCAGGGCCAGACGACCCAGGACGATGCCGGCCAGCACCAGCCCGAACCAGGGAAAGAGCGGCACGTAGTCGTTCGTCCGCGGCACCACCGAGCCGAGGCCGAGGAAGAACAGGGCCGGCGCGTCGAGGACGGGCGCGTGCACCACGTGCGGCGCGGCGAGCACGGCCGCGGCCGCGACGGCGGTGACCGGGACCGGCAGGAACAGGAACGGCAGCCCGAGCAGGCTCGAGACGGCGATGCAGTGGAGCACGCCGAAGAACACGAAGGCGTCCGGGAACATGACCCAGGTGCCGAGGGTCACGAGGAGCGCCGCCCCGCCGATCCGCGCGAGCCGCAGCAGCGTCGGTCGAAACCGGACCCCGCGCCCGTTCATCAGCACGAGGCCGATGCCGACCAGGACGAGGAAGGTGCCGGCGATCGCCTCGGCGGCGTGCCGCCCCGTCGGCGTCAGCGCGTAGTTCTCCACGGTCAGCCGCAGGTGACCGAGATCCCAGAGCGTGTGGTAGCTCGCCATCGCCAGCAGGGCGGCCGCCCGCGCCGCGTCGATGACCGGCAGGCGGCGCCGCTGCGAGGCGGGCGCGACCGGGGCGGCGGCGACGGGACGGTCGAGGGTGACGTCAACGGACATGATGGTGCACCCAAACCATGTCGGGGCCGCCCTTTCCATCGCGCCGTGCGACGGACGCTCCGACCGAGCCCGAAGCGGGTGCGTCGGCTCTCGGAAACGTGAACGCCGACGCGGCGTGCGCGGGAGTGCCGGGAGGGAGAGCCGGCATCCGGAAAACCCCTCGGCAGCCCCGACGCTTAAACGCCAGTTTCGCCCGAGCCTGCGACCGATCGACTGTTGCGGCCCCGCCTCCTTGCGCCAAGATTGCAACTTGGCGTCACTGTTCTGCCGGCCAAATGGGCTTCCCGGACATCAGGACTTCGTTAATCTTGCTGGGAGAGCGCGCGGCGTGATTCGGTGTAGGTTGCTCGGCCATGTCTGACGAACGCGGATCCGGGCCGGAGAACCCCGAGCGGGGGATTGTCGCCCGAACCGGCGAACTGGGTCAGCACGAGGATGAGGCGCTCGACCTCGTCGAGGTGGCCGGCCGCATCAAGTGGTTCGACGTCTCCAAGGGTTTCGGATTCATCGTGCCCGACGACGGTGCGCCCGACATCCTGCTCCATGTCACGTGCCTGCGGCGCGACGGCTACCAGGCGGCCAGCGAGGGCGCCCGCATCGTCGTGGAGGCCGTCGAGCGGCCCCGCGGCTGGCAGGCCTTCCGGGTCATCTCCCTCGATCAGGCGACGGCGGTGCATCCCTCCGAGCTGCCGATGCCGCGCACGCACGTCACCGTGACGCCGACCAGCGGGCTCGAGACCGCCGTCGTGAAGTGGTTCAACCGCCTTCGCGGGTTCGGATTCCTGACCCGCGGCGACGGGACGCCGGACATCTTCGTGCACATGGAGACGCTGCGGCGCTACGGGATCGCCGAGCTGAAGCCCGGCGAGTCCGTCCTGGTGCGCTACGGCGATGGCTCGAAGGGCGTGATGGCGGCGGAGGTGCGGCTGATCGACGGGACGATGCCCGCGTCCCATTGAGGCCGCGTTTCCCCGGCCCGGCGTACCCCGTCCTATCTCCTTGTCGAAGCTCGGAAAATCCGGAGCCGGATTCCCCTTCGGCATGTCCTGGTCTATCACCGGGCGACGGGCCTCACGGTCCGCGCGCCATCCCACGAGAGGCATGAGCCTGTGAGATCCCTCCTTCGCACCGCCCGGGCGGCCGCCATCGCCTGCCTCGCCCTGACCGCGATCGCCCCGGCGCCCGCCGTCGTGGCGCAGGAGGCCGCCCGGGCCGCAGCGACCAAGTCGGAGCCGCTGACGATCGTCACGAAGGCCGGGCCGAAGCGCTTCGACGTAGAGGTGATGCGCGACGACGCCGCCCGCGCCCGCGGCCTCATGTTCCGTCGGCACATGGCGGCCGACCACGGCATGCTGTTCGACTTCGAGCAGAACCAGCCCGTCACGATGTGGATGAAGAACACCTACCTGCCGCTCGACATGGTGTTCATCCGGCCCGACGGGACGATCAGCCGGATCGCCGCCGACACCGAGCCGCTCTCCACGGCGATCATCCCGTCGGGCGGCCCGGTCGTGGCGGTGCTCGAGCTGAACGCCGGCACCGCGGCGAAGCTCGGGATCGCCCCGGGCGACCGGATCGAGCACGCCATGTTCAAGGCCCGCTGAGGCGCGCCCGCGCGATTCGCGAACGCACCGGGAACAAGCGCCTTGACCACCGCCGATTTCCGCTCCAGTGTTCTGGCAATGTTCCGGTGCGCCGGAAGGCTGGTTCAGGGCGGAGGACCCGATGGGCGACGCGGCTGAGGTCGAACTGTTCGGCAACGACGATTGGTCGGTGCAGGCGGACGGAATCGAGCACCGCCAGACCGGCTACTTCATCGCCCGCTCCGCGCTCGCGACGCGCCGGGCGGAGGGCCTGTGGGACTGGCCGCTGCAGATGGCCGAGAAGCGCTGGTGCCGGCCGAGCCTGTTCCGCGAGGCGTTCCTCGCCGCTCTCGACCGGTTCGGCATCCCGCGGGACGCCGAGCTGATCCGCTCCTTCGCGCTGGGCTACGGCATCCGCGCCGTGATCTCGCCGGCCGCCGAGACCTTCGTGAGCCTGGGCGACATGCTGAAGCCCCGCGAGATCGCCGAGCCGGCGCGCGCCGCCAGCCCGCGGCCCGTCCGGGCCCTGGCGGCCGCCGGCGCCTGAGGGCCCGGCGACGGCGGCCGATTTGACCCGGGCGGCCGCCCGCGGATAGCCCTCAGCCTCGGAACGAGGGAGAGAGCACGATGGCGGATCACGACCGGGCCGGACTCGACGGGTTGATCACGCCGCCCCTGTCGCGACGGGGCTTCGTGATGACGAGCCTGATGAGCGGGCTGACGCTCGCGACCACCCGCGTCGAGGCCCAGGTGATCCACACCGACAGTGCGGGCATCGAGGCCGGCGAGGTGAAGATCCCGGCCGCGGACGGGCCGATGCCGGCCTACCGCGCGGTTCCGGAGGGCGCCGGCCCGTTCCCGATCGTCCTGGTGATCGAGGAGATCTTCGGCGTCCACGACTACATCAAGGACATCTGCCGCAGGCTCGCGAAGGCCGGCTACTGCGCCGTGGCCCCCGAGCTCTACGCCCGCCAGGGCGACCTCTCGACCATGTCGGATCCGAAGCAGATCATCCGCGACGTCATCGCGAAGACGCCGGACGCGCAGTGGATCGGCGATCTCGACGCGACGGTGGCCTGGGCGGCCTCGGCGGCGAAAGGCGACCCGAACCGCCTCGGCGTCATGGGATGGTGCCGCGGCGGGCGCGCCACGTGGCTCTACGCGGCGCATCGTCGCGACCTGAAGGCGGCCGTCGCTTGGTACGGGCCGGTCGGTGGCGAGCGGACCGACATCCAGCCGCGCACCGCCGGCGACGTGGCGGCCGAGATCCACGCGCCGCTCCTCGCCCTCTACGGCGGGGCCGATACCGGCATCCCCGTGGCGGCGGTCGAGGAGGCGCGCGACCGCGCCAGGGCGGCCGGCAAGAGCGTCGAACTCGTGGTTTACCCGGACGCGCCGCACGGCTTCCACGCGGATTATCGTCCGAGCTACCGCCGCGAGGCGGCGGAGGACGGCTGGAAGCGCGCGCTGGCCTTCCTGAAATCGCACGGCGTCGGCTGAATAGTCGGCCCAGGACGCCCGATCGGGCGCGTTCCGTGGTGGCTGTGTTACCCAAGACACGGCCACAACTTCACAATCGTGCAAGGATCCAAGGAGGATCTGTGCCCGCGCGGGTCTGGCCCTTCGCGGCGCTCGGGCGTTGAACCGATCGAAGCGACCGCCGTTCAGCCCCTGTAGAGTGTCCTGGTCCATGAGCGATTCGGTACAGCCTGGCCAGAAGCCCGTGATCCTCGTCGTGGAGGACCAGCCCGACGAGCGCTTCCTCGCGGCCACGCTGCTGGAGGATACCGGCTTCACGGTGATCGAGGCCGAGACCGCCGATCGCGCCCTGGCGATCCTCAACGATCGCGCGGACGAGGTCAGTGTCGTCTTCTCGGACGTCCGCACGCCCGGACCGATCGGCGGCTTCGAGCTCGCGCGGATCATCGGCGTGACTTGGCCGCGCGTGCGAGTCCTGCTGACCTCGGGCGACGCGGGCGACCAGCCGAGCGACCTGCGCGTCTCGGCGACATTCATCCCGAAGCCGTGGCGCGCCGAAGACATCCTCGCCTGGGTGGAGCAGGCGGCCGGGCGACCCTCGGCCGGGTCGGGACCGTCCGTTATCGGACCGGGCGGCAAAATAATCCCGTCCGGCTTGGAAACCTGAGGCGGCCGCACAGTTGTACGCCACTCCGGAGCGCGCCGCGCCCGGACTTCCGCAGTACAACCGATCCCCGATGCCGCCATGAAGATTGTCGCAACCAACCACGCCGATTCACTCCGACGCCCCGGTTCGCGGGATTCGGCGGAATCCGCCGTTCTCGACACGGTCCGGGAGGGGCTGCTCAGTGTCTACGGCACGGCGGATCGCGACCTGCCGGCGGAATTGGCGGCGCTGGCGCGGCAGCTCGACCGTCCGGGTCCCGCGGGCTGCGGCCCGACCTAGCTTCTGCCGCGGAACCTTGACAGGAGACTGCGCCAGCGGGTCGCCAAGACGAGAGAATCTGCTATTCAGCGCATTCTGACCTGCCGACGCAGTGCGTCTCTCAGTCGAGTCCCGGATGCGTCTCACAGTTCTTCGCGGATCGCTCACCGCCGCCGCGATCATGACCCTGGCCTGTCTCGCGTGCGTTCAGGCGGCGACCCCGCCGGCCCAGCCCGCCGACGGCGCGGGCGGTGTGGGTGACCGCAAGGCGACGGTGACCAAGCGGCTGCTCGGGCGCGGCACGGCCTCGACCTACGCGTTCTACGCCGCGGGCGCGGCCCCCGAGACGGGCCGGCCGGTCGCGATCGTCCTGCACGGGTGGGGCGCGGTCAATCCGCAGAGCTACGGCGGCTGGATCGATCATCTCGCCCGCCAGGGCTGGCTCATCTTGTATCCGCGATTTCAGGAGGTGAACCGGACCCGCCCGGCCGACGCCCCGTCCATCGCGGAATCCCTCGTCAAGGCGGCCCTCACCGAGATCGCGATGGACGGCGAGGCGAAGCCCGACCTCGGCCGCGTCGCGATGATCGGCCACCTCGCCGGGGCTCCGCTCGCCATGGATCTGGCTGCCGCGGCCAAGGCCCAGGGCCTGCCGGTGCCGAAGCTGATCTTCGCGGTGATGCCCGGCGGCATCGCCAGCGGGCCAAAATCCCGCGGCATCGCCCTCACCGACCTGTCGGCGATCGATCCCGCGACGCTGATCGTGACCATGGTCGGCGACAAAGACACGCGGGCCGCCGATCTCGCGGCTAAGCGCCTCCTGCGCGAGGCGAGTGCCGTGCCGCTGGAGCGCAAACTCTTCGTGCGGGCCCTGTCGGACGATCACGGCTTTCCGGCCCTGACGGCGACACTCGCGTCCCCGGCGGGGGTGGACACGGCCTATGACGGCGGCGCCATCAAACCGGGACCGGAGCCGAAGGACGCGACCAAGGACGCGGCGAAGCCGCCGCCATTCCGCTGGTCCGCCGACATGGCGCTGTCCGGCGAGCAGCAGACCCTGGTCTCGCAGATCAACCTCGCCCGGGTCGACGCGCTCGATTATCTCGGTTTCTGGAAGACCTTCGACCTCGCCGCCGCGGCGGCCTTCGCCGGGTCGGATGCGGCGGCGCTGAAGAACAATCCGCGCCTCGCCGACATGGAGCGCTGGAGCGACGGCTGGCCGGTGAAGCGGCTCGCCGTCGAGACGCCGCGGCCCACACCGGCCGCTCAGGCCGGGACTCCGGCGCCCGCACCCACCGGACGCAAGCGCTGAGATCGACGCTGCGACAGCTTGGCCTTGGCGCGCGGCTTGCTAATCTCTCCCCGTTCGACACGGAGGGAGATCATGCCCGAGTTCGTCGCCAGCCTGCTCGCCGCCGCGGCCTTCTGCCTGACGTTGCTCGCGCTGAACGCGCTGACACGGCTGCTGATCCAGGCGCATATCGCCCCCTCGGATCTCGGCGAGACCGGCTTCCTGCAGGTCGGCGGCGCACTCCTGATGGCCCGGGCGGCCTACCGGCGCGCGCCCCAGCGCCGACCGGGCTGACGCTCAGCGCAGGAAAGCGCCGAACGAGCGCGGGCCGTTGCCCGTCGGGATGGTCTTCAGCACCTTGAGCGTCTTCGAATCGAGCACACTCAGCGTGTTGTCGCCCCAGTTGGCGACGTAGAGGCGTCCGTCGGGATCGGCGGCGATCCCCTCCGGGTGGTCGCCGACATCGACGTCGGCGATCGGCTTGAGCGTGGCGAGGTCGAACGCCGTGACGCTGCCGGCATACTGGTCCGTCACGAAGCCGCGCCCGCCGGCGAGGGCGATGACGTAGGGCCGGCGGCCGGTCGGGATGCGGCCGATCTCGCGCCCCGTCTTCAGATCCAGCACCGAGACGTCGTCGCCGGTCACGTTGGCTGTGTAGGCGCGCCCCGCCGCGGCATCGAGCGTGATTCCGAACGGATGCTGCCCCACCGGGATGACCTTGGTCTCCCGCCGGGTCGCGGCGTCCACGACCGAGACCGTGTCGCCCTCGCGATTGGCGACGTAGAGCGTCGCTCCGTCGGGGCTGACGGCGATCCCTGAGGGTGAGGCGCCGACCGCGATCACGCCGTCCGGCACCAGGGTGCCGTCGCGCTCGATCAGCACGAACAGGCGGTGCCCGTACCAATCGGCCACGTAGACCGTTCCGCCCCGCGGGTCGGAAGCGACGCCGAGCGGGCCGCCGGGCAGCGGCACCTCCGACAGGACCTTGCCGGCGTCGAGGTCGAGGATCGCGAGGCCGTGCCCCTCCGGGCGCGTGACGTAGGCCCGCCGGCGATCGGGCGACAGGGCGATCCCAGCCGGGGCCCCGTCGACGGGGATGCGGCGCACCACCGTCCCGGCGGCCAGATCGACGATCTCGACCGCGCCGCCGAGTTGGGCGGTGACGACGGCCTCCCGGGCCGGTTCGGCACGGGAGGCCGTCGCCACGAGGACGAGGCCGGCGGCGAGGGCCGCGCGGCCCCGGGCCGGGCTCACGAGCCCTTCTCGACCTTGGCCTTCAGGTTGGCGAGGCTCGCCTTGATCCAGTCGCCGACGCCCTTCTCGGAGGCCTCGTCGTTCAGATCCGGCGGCGGGTCGTTGTTCATGTAGCCGCGATAGAAGGCCGCCTTCCACTCAACCTTCGACTTGGCGTTGCCCTCGGGCTCGACCGTGATCGTCGCCGAGTAGTCGTTCGCCGGAAGATCCTTCACATCGACCTTGTCGATGTAGTAGGAGAACATCTTGTCCTCGGGCTTGTACTTGTTGCTGGTCTCGGAAATCTGATTGCCGTTCTTGAGCGTCAGCACGCGCTTGAACTTGCCGGCCGGGTCGCCGTTGAGTTCCGTCTTGGTGACGTTCTGCATCCAGTCGGCGTTCTTCAGGTCGCCGACCACGGCCCAGACCTTGTCGGCGGGGGCGTTGATCTCGATCGACTCGGTGATCTTGCGCCGGGTCGGGCCGTGGGCCTGCGCGGTCGCCGCCACCAGGGCCGCCGTGGCCGCCAGGGCCAGGGTGATTTTCTTCATCTTGTCCTTCTCCTCCCGCCCTCAGCGGTCGTCGCGATCGAGGACGCGCGCCTCGGGGCCGAGGGCCGCCGCGACCTTGTCCTCGATCCAACCCCAGGCCTCGCGCTCGCGCGGTCCCGCGGTCTTGCCAATGGCGATGGCGAGGTAGGCCATCTCCGTCAACACCTTCTCGGGCTCCAGCATGTGGAGCCGGGTCGAAAGAATGGCGGCCTCGAGGACCGCCGCCTGCGCGCGGTTGAAGCCGATGAACGGCGCGTGCGCGGCGCTGTGGACCATCCGGCCCCGGAAGCGCGGCCGGCTCTCGTGGGCTTCGACGGAGGCGACCGCGAATTCCGCGTGGCCGAAACTGTCGGCGAGGCGGCGGCCCTCGATCGCCGCGCACGGCAGCGTCGGCCACTCGCGCCGGCCCGTCACCGCGCCGGCGATCACGCGGATGTCGCGCGGGCTCGAGGCCGCGAAGCAGGGATTGGCCTCCAGGTTGACGATCGTCGGCGATGGCCGGAACGGCGCGAGGACGTAGCCCTCATCCTCGCCGATCAGCCCGAACGGGACGAGGTGCAGCTCGCCCGCCGGGGACAGGGTGGTGACGATGGTCTCGAGGATCAGCGGCATGGCCTCACGCCTTGTCGGCGGGGACGAGGCGCCCGCAGACCAGCTTCGACGGCGGATCCTGCGGGCGCTCGGGCGCGACCGCGGCGCGCGCCGCGGCCTCCGGGACGGTCTCGGGCTGGCTCGCGTCCGCTTCGGGCCCGGCCAGGCGCGCGTCGCGGGTCCCGGGCGGGGGCGCGTCGGGTCCGGAATGGCGGGTGTGGCCGGCCTTCTTGAAGGCGGTAGCATCCTCGACGTCGGCGTCGGCCGCGCAGCCCCAGTCGAGGGCCTCGTCCTGAACGTAGCGCTTGCCGAGGCGCCACGCCGTCTCGGCCTTGGCGAGTTCGGCGCCGAGATAGAAGGCGTGGGCGCCGTCGCTCGCCACGTCGAGGTCGGGGAAGAAGGCCATCGCGTCGGTGCCGACCCTGTGGATGTCGCGGTTGTAGAGGTGGATCCCGTCCTCGGCGATCACGATCCGGTAATTCGGGTCGCGCACCTCGGCGGCGGCCTGGGCGATCTCGTCGGCGGTCTGCACGAACGGGCGCTTGTCGTGAAGGGCGAGGAGCGCCCGGCCGTAGCCCTTCGGCAGCGCCGAATCGGCCTTGGCCGCGTACATGACCCGCCGGGCGGCGTCGTGCTCCTCGACGGTGCGGCGGGTGTGGTTGGAGACCTGCACGATCAGCACGTTGCGGATCGACAGCTCCGAGCACATCCCGACGAGCAGCGCCGTGACGCCCAGGGAATCGGCCTCGGTCAGCTCGGTGAGGTTGCCGGTACCCATCATCATGTCGATCTCGGGCCAGCGGGCGCGGGTGTCGCGGTAACGCGCGATCGAGTCGACGAAGCCGTGGTGGATCGGCTCGAGGATCGGGTCGGCCAGGAACGGCCGCCCCGCCTTGAGCATGCGCTCGATCGCACGATCGAGGGAGGGCAGGTCGTCCGGCCGCATCGGCACGAGGATCGGCATCGCGTCGGTCTCGAAGGCGAGATCGAGGGTCTCCTCGTTCAGGCTCAGCAGAAAGTCGGCGCCGGCGCCGGCGCCCCGGACCAGTTCCTCGCGGGAGAAGGAATCGACGCTGACCCTCAGGCCGGCGCCCTTCAGCGCCCGCACGGAATCCTCGAGGTGCGGGAACGGGGTATCGGGCAGGCCGCCGAGATCGATGACGTCCGCGCCGCGCCCGGCGAGATCGAGCCCCTTGGCGAGGATCTGGTCGACGCTCATCTTCGACGCGTCCACGATCTCCGAGAAGATCCGGAGGTCGTGCCGGGACAGGTCGACCTTGCGGGCGGTCAGGCCGAGCCAGGCCGGCAGGTCGACCACCTCGTCGGGTCCGCGCTCCACCGGGACGCCGAAATGCGCCGCGAGGTGCTCGGGATTGGCCCGGCACCGGCCCGGCAGGACGATCCGCGTGGCGCCCTCGGGCAGCACGACCCGCCGGCGGATGATCTCCTCGGTCATCAGCGCCGCGACCTTCACGCCGGCATCCGCGATGCTCCAGTGGAGGGTCGGCGGGAGCCCCGCCGCGACCTTCTCGAGCCGCGCCCGGGCGAGGCGGCCGGTGACGAAGACGATGTGCTCGGCGGTGCTCACGCGGCGGCCCTCGTCTCGACGGCGATGCGGCGGTGCGGTCCCCAGACCTCGATCGTCCCCCCGAAACCGGCCGCGAAGCCCGGGAAGGCAGCGTCCACGATCCGGTCCCGCGCCAGCGCGGCGGGGTCGAGGCCCGGCGGCGCGTCGACGGATTTCACCAGGACGCAGCGCTCCGCCCCGACCCGCGCCGCGAGCCAGAGGGCGAGGCTGTCCGAGGTTACGTCCCAGGTCTCCGAAATGTCCGGGTGACCGGCTCGGAGAGTGCGCGGGTTCCAAACCCGTATCCGCGCGGGCGCGGCCTCAGCCCAGGGCTCCAGGCTCTGCACCAGCCGCGGCTCGATCCCGCGGAAGATGCCGGCCGCGTCGCCCATGGCGTCGAGCGCCCGGCGATGGGCCTCGGCGTCGCCGAAGCGCTCCCGCGCCTGCGCGGCCCGGACGGCGTCCGCGAAGGCGCCGCCGCCCGGCACCACGATGCAGCGCCCGTGAGCGCCGTCGCCGATCGCCTCCAGCAGGGCGCGGCGGCGATGCGGATCCGCCTCAAGGCTGCCGCCGATCTTGATGACGCTCGTCACGCCGCGTCCTGCCGGCTCGGCCGCAGGGCGCGCAGGGCCTCGGTCACGCGCAGGGGATCGATGCCGTTGCGGCGGTCGAAGTCCCGGCACAGGCCGCCGCGGAAGCCGAGGTAATCCGGCCGGTGCGCGCAGAGGCCGGGGATGTCGATGACCCGCAGCGACCCAGCGAGGCCGCTCATCAGGCCGTTCGCCCGGCAGGCGGTGGTGAAGGCCGAGAGGTCCGAGGGCGCGGCGAGGTCGGGCAGGCGGGCGCCGGTCTTGCCGGCGGTGTCGATCATAGCGCCCGCGAAGCCAGCCGCCGCCAGGGCGGGCACATGCGGGGCCGCCGGCCCGTCCTCGGCGAACAGCACGGCGATCAGCCGGCCCGGCGCGGCCGCGACGCGATCGGCCAGCGTCGCCGCGTCCCGGATCTCGGCAGGACGTAGACCGACCTTCACCCAGTCGACGCCGGTCCGGGCCAGGGCGGCGACGGATCCGGCCGCCGGATCGGCCACCGCGCTCGTCGCGGCACCGCCGGACACGCGGGCGACGATCTCCCGCACGACGTCCTCGTCCAGGGCGCCGAGCGCCCCGCGCTCCGGGTCCTTGGCGTCGATCAGGTCGGCGCCGGCGAGGCGGGCTGCCTCGGCCTCGGCCGGATCGCGAACGCTGACGAGGAGCCGGGGCAGGGGGTCTTGCTGGATGGTGGACGCGGGCACGAAACACTCGAACTTGAACGGGCCGTCTCAGGACTTCCCGGGCAGCGGCTCGGCGAGCAGGCGGTTCTTGACCACCCAACGCATCGCGTGCGCCCAGGTATCGTCGGTGTCGGCCCGGATCGTCACCTGCCCGCCGCGCACCACCTTGCCGGTATCGGCTTCGGCGATCGCGACGCTCAGGTTGAAGATCTGGCCGGACCCCTTCTCCACATAACCGGTCACGACGAGATCCGCACCCAGGCTCTTGGCGATGTCGGCAGCGCAGCCGTTGCATTTGTAGAGCGGCCCCTCCTTGGCCACGACGTCGGCCTTGGGCGCGGTATCGACGATCTCCAGACCGGCCTTGTCGCGCAGGGCATTGCGCAACTCGTCGGTGACGAGGGCGAGCTTCCGGGCGTCCACCGGCCGCGTCCGGGATCCGTAGGCGGCACCGGGATCGAACAGCTCGACCGGGAAGACGGCGGCCTTCTCGGCGGCGCCGGCCGCACCGGGCAGGGCGGTCCACAGGACGACGCCGCAGGCAAGCGCGGCGCGGAGAGACGTGTGGCGCATCGGCGGGAGCTTCCTCTCGAGGCGTGCGACCGCCCGAGGCGGCGGCATCGTTCCCGCCATAGGTCGGGCGAAGGGACAATTTGGCAATGTACTTCCGCGCCCGCCTAACCCACGACGGTAACGTGAACGTCGGGACGAGACGCCGCGGTTGAGCGGCCTGAGCGGAAGCTGATAGAGGCCGCGCGCATGCACCATCCTGCACCCGACACGGCCCTCCGGCGCAAGACGCGCCCGTCCTGGCTGCGCGCGGCCGCCGTCGCGCTCGCCATGGCCCCGGCGGCGGCGCGGGCCGAGGACCCGGTGCCGGCCGCGGCGGCGCAGCCGGCCCAGGCCGCCGCTCCGCAGGCGCTCGAGACCCATGTCGGCCTGATCTACCGGCTGCAGCCTGCCCCGTCCTCGTATGATGCCGAGGCGGCGCCGGAGGACGAGGGCCTGGCCGGTGCCAAGATGGGCATCGCCGACAACAACACCACCGGCCGCTTCACCAAGCAGACCTACGTCCTGGACGAAGTCGCCCTGACCGACGACAAGCCGGACGCCGTGGCGGCGGCCAAGGAGCTGATCGGCAAGGGCGTGCGCTACCTGGTCCTGGCGCTCCCCGCCGACGCGGTTCTGGCCGTGGCCGACGCCGTCAAGGACACGGGCGCGGTCGTGCTCAACGCGGGGGCGCCCGACGATCGTCTGCGCGGAGCCGAGTGCCGGGTCAACGTGTTCCACATCCTGCCGTCGCGGGCGATGCTCACCGACGCGCTGGCGCAGTACCTGACCGTGATGCGCTGGCGGAAGCTCTTCCTGATCGTCGGCCCGACCGACGCCGACAAGGCCTACGCCGACGCGATGCGCAACTCGGCGCGGAAGTTCGCGCTGAAGATCACCGCCGAGAAGCCCTGGACCTTCGGCCCCCTCGCCAAGGCGCGCGGCGACACGCCGACCCGCGCCGAGGCGATGGTCTTCACCCGGGGCCTCGACTACGACATGGCCATCGTGGCCGACGAGGAGGGCGACTGGGGCGACTACGTGCCCTACCGCACGGTCGATCCGCGCCCCGTCGGCGGCACGCAGGCGCTGACGCCGACGACCTGGTCCCCCGTGCTGGAGACCTGGGGCGCCGCGCAGGCCCAGAACCGGTTCCGGCGGCTCGCCTCCCGGCTGATGCGCCCGCTGGACTATCAGGTCTGGGCCGCGGTGCGGACGGTGGGCGAGGCCGTGACGGCCAAGAAGACCAACGACCCGGCCGTGATCGCCCCGTACCTCGTCGAGCCCGCCTTCACGCTGCCGGCCTACAAGGGCGTGCCGCTGAGCTTCCGGCCCTGGGACCACCAGCTCCGGCAGGCGATCATCGTGGTACAGCCGAAGGCGCTGGTCTCCGTCGCGCCCGAGCAGGGTTTCCTGCACCAGCGCACGCCCCTCGACACGCTGGGCGTCGACCTCCCCGAGACCACCTGCAAGTTCAAGTGAACCCGCGGCCTGCGGCGATGGCGAGCGGCCAAGGCCCTCGCAACGCGCGGAAATCGCACTACAAACGTCCCCCGAGAACGTCCGCCCAGGGCGCCGGGCCGTCACAAGGGAAGGAAACCGTATGAGCCGCCGCGTCGTCGAGGCATGTCTGCGTGGGGTCGCCCTCGGTGCGTGGTTCGCCCTGTGCGGGCCGGCCGCCGCCTTCACCGCCTACGTGACGAACGAGAAGGGCAACTCGGTCAGCGTCATCGACACCAACACGATGGCGGTGACGGCGACGTGGAAGGTCGGGCGGCGCCCGCGCGGTGTGACCGTCTCCAAGGATGGCAAGGAGCTGTTCGTCTGCGCGAGCGACGACGACCGGATCGACGTGCTCGACACCAGTTCCGGAAAGGTGGTGCGCTCGCTGCGCTCCGGGCCGGATCCGGAGCAGTTCATCCTCGACGCCTCCGGGAACCCGCTCTACGTGGCCAACGAGGACGACAGCCAGGTCACGATCATCGACATCGAGAAGAACAAGGTGCTCGCCGAGGTACCGGTGGGCGTCGAGCCGGAGGGGATGGGCCTGTCGCCGGACGGGAAGATCCTCGTCAACACCTCCGAGACGACCAACATGGCCCACTTCATCGATACGAAGACATTCCAGGTCATCGACAACGTGCTGGTCGACGCCCGGCCGCGCTTCGCCGAGTTCACCGCCGACGGCAAGTTCCTGTGGGTCTCGGCGGAGGTCGGCGGCACGGTGAGCGTGATTGACGTCGCCCAGCGCCGCGTGATCAGGAAGATCACCTTCAAGATCCCGGGCGTGAACGACGAGGCGATCCAGCCGGTGGGCATCCGGATCACCAAGGACGGATCCAAGGCCTTCGTGGCCCTCGGGCCGGCGAACCGCGTCGCCGTGATCGACGCCAAGACCTACGCGGTCGAGAAGTACCTGCCGGTCGGCCAGCGGGTCTGGCAGCTCGCCTTCACGCCTGACCAGAAGCAGCTCTTCACCACGAACGGCACCTCCAACGACGTCTCGGTGATCGACGTGGCCGCCGAGAAGGTGGTGAAGAGCATCCCGGTCGGGCTCCTGCCTTGGGGCGTGGCGATCTCGCCGAACTAATCCGCGCGACCTCCGGGCGCCGAGCGAGGACGGCCGCGCGCGACGCGGCCCTAGGGTGGAACACGACATGACACGCATGTTTCGAACGGCGGCCCTCAGCCTGGCAGGGCTGCTCGCCGCGGCACCGGCCAGTGCCCTCGACCTGACCAAGAAGCGGGAGAACCTGCCCGACCTCGTCCTGGGCGACGATCAGGGCAACGACTTCGTGGTCGAGAACAAGGACATCACGCTGGAATCCGGCAAGGCCTACCGGCTACGGATCGTCGCCAAGGGGCGCCAGGAATACAAATTCTACGCGCCGGAGTTCTTCCGCTACATCTGGTTCAACCAGATCGTGATCGAGCACAAGGAGATCCACGGCGGCGGCCCACCCGATCACCTGGAGTTCGACGATCCCGGCGAGATCGCCATCGAGTTCGTCGCGATCAAGCCCGGCACCTACTTGTGGTCGGTGCACGGCCTGGAGTCCAAGGGCATGACCGGCACGCTGACGGTGAAGTGATGCGCCTCCTCCTCCTCTCCGCCTGCCTCCTCGCCGCCGGCCCGGCCCTCGCGGCCGACGACGCCGCGTCCTGCGCCGAGGGCATCACGATGATCCGCGATGCCCTCGCCCTAAACCCGCCCGAGACGGCGGTGCCGAAGCTCAAGAAGGCCCTGCGGGTGGCCGAGCGGGAGCAGAAGGAGGGCGAGTTCGACGAGTGCCTCGACGCCGTCTCCGACGCCCGGAAGGTCCTGGGCCGATGAGCGCGACCGAGCCGGCGGCCCTCCTGATCGAGCATGTCGGCCACAAGTTCGGCGCCCGCGCCGCGCTGGACGACGTCTCGATCACGGTGGAGCGTGGCCACTTCGCCGCGCTGCTGGGGCCGAACGGCGCCGGCAAGACGACGCTGTTCTCGGTCATCACCCGGCTCTACAACAACCAGACCGGGCGGGTCTCGATCTTCGGCCACGCCCTGGATCGCGAGCCGTCCCGGGCGCTGGCGCGGCTCGGCGTCGTGTTCCAGGCCCGCACCCTCGACACCGACCTGACGGTCGAGCAGAACCTCCTCTACCACGCGAGCCTGCACGGCATCGCCCGTGGCGCCGCCAAGGTCCGTGTGGGCGAGCTGCTCGACCGCGTCGGACTCGCGGACCGGCGCCACGACAAGGTGCGCACACTCTCGGGTGGCCAGTCGCGCCGGATCGAGATCGCCCGCTCCCTGATCCACCGCCCCGACCTGCTGCTCCTCGACGAGCCCACCGTCGGCCTCGACCTAGAATCCCGGGCCGACATCGTGGCGATCGTCCGCGCCCTGGTGCGCGAGGAGGGGTTGTCGGTGCTCTGGGCGACCCACATCTTCGAGGAGATCGCGGACGACGACGACGCCGTGGTGCTGCACCGGGGCCGGATCGTCGCCCGGGGCCGGGCCGGCGGGATCGGAAGGCCCGGCGAGGCGCTCGCCGACGCGTTCCGCCGCCTGGTCGCCGAGCCGGGGAGGGCGGCGGCATGACGAACCCGACACCGCTCGCCACCCGGATCGGCACCGCCCCGCCGCGCGGCCAGGCCGCGCGGATCGGCCGCCTCGACGCGGTCGGCTACCTGATCTGCCTCGGCGGCATCGTCCGCCGCGAGCTGCTGCGCTTCTTCAATCAGAAGGAGCGGTTCTTCTCGGCGCTGGTCCGGCCGCTGGTCTGGCTGTTCATCTTCGCGGCCGGCTTCCGCAACACGCTCGGCGTGTCCATCGAGCCGCCCTACCAGACCTACGTGCTCTACGAGGTCTACGTGGTCCCGGGCCTCGCCGTGATGATCCAGCTGTTCAACGGCATGCAATCGTCGCTGTCGATGGTCTACGACCGCGAGGTCGGCTCGATGAAGGTGCTGCTCACCTCGCCCTATCCGCGGTGGCTGCTCCTGCTCGCCAAGCTGATCGCCGGCGTCGCCGTGTCGATCGTGCAGGCCTACGCGTTCCTGGCCGTGGCGTATTTCTGGGAGAGCGACATCCCGTGGCTGGGCTACCTCGCGGCCCTGCCGGCCTTCCTGGCCACGGGGCTGATGCTGGGGGCGATCGGGCTGTTCCTGTCCTCGCTGGTCCGCCAGCTCGAGAACTTCGCCAGCGTGATGAACTTCGTGATCTTCCCGATGTTCTTCGCCTCGTCGGCCCTGTACCCCCTGTGGCGGATCCGGGAATCCTCCGAGACCCTCTACTGGATCTGCGAGCTGAACCCATTCAGCCACGCGGTCCAGCTCGTCCGCTACGCCCTCTACCTCCAGTTCGAGCCGGTCGCCTGCGCCGTGGTGCTGGGCGTGGGGCTCGCCTTCTTCGGCATGGCGGTGGTCGCCTACGACCCCGGCCGCGGCATCATGGCCCGGCGCGGCGGCCCGGCCGGCGACAACACCTGATGGAGTCCGCCCAATGAACGTCCTCCTGACCCGCATCGTCGGCCCGGCGCTGGGGCTCGCGATCCTCGCCGGTCCAGCCCTGGCGCAGCCGAAACAGGATCCGGATTGGCCCTGCGTCCAGCGCAAGGTCGCCACACTCAGTCCCGGCCAGTTCTGGACCGGTCCCGACGTGGAGGCCGCCGGCGACTGGGGCAGCGACAACGACGCCGCCGTCCTGGCGCAGAAGATCGCGTCGCGCCGCACCGACCTCTCGCAGGTCGGCCCGCTCCTCGACACGTTCGCGGAGAAGTTCGGCTCCGACAAGGACGCGAAGGACAAGGCCCTGACCCGCGTCTACGCCGGCGTGTTCGAGGTGCTGAACGGCGAGCGCAACAAGGTGGTGGGTGGCATCGCGCGCTACGCGCAGGGCCAGCGACGGATGGCCGAGCGAATCCGCGACGAGGCCGACAAGATCAGTCAGGTGAAGGACGCGCCGAGCGCCTCCGACGCCACGGAACTCCCGAAGGACCAGTCCGAGCTGGAGACGAAGTTCGCCTGGGATCGCCGGATCTTTCAGGAGCGAAGCCAGTCGCTGACCTATGTCTGCGAGGTTCCGCAGTTGCTCGAGCAGCGGCTCGGTGAGATCGCGCGCCTGATTCAGGCACGGCTCTGACCACGCGCCAGCGATCATTGCCAAACTATCCCGGGCAGATTGCCGAAATATCCTTAAGTGGCTGAAATCTTTACCGAAACTGTTGCTGTTTAACCACGTGGCGGCGGCTTCGGTCGGCGCGGGCCGGAAATGAGGCCGAAACGCGTCTCACGTGTTCTTGAACCAATTGTGCGCGTTCCCGGCACCCTCCAAGAAAGACCCAAGCTCGGCAGTCACGAGCACGTGTTTGGGTTTGAGGGGGTTGGGGATGTCACTTCGGGCGCTTCGGAGCAGCCTGGTCGCGTCGGCATCGGTGCTCGCCGGGACGGTTCTCCCGGCAGCGGTGCAGGCTCAGCAATCGGTCACGCTCGGCGAGATCAGCGTCGTCTCGACGTCGCCGGTCGGGTCCGGCGGCGGAAATTCGAGCCAGGCGCAGATCTTCAACGGTCCCGGACCGGTGCCGCCGGCCGGCTCCCTGGGACCGAGCACCGGCGTGCGGCTGCGCGGCTCCGAGCAGCCGCTCTACAAGATCCCCAGCACCGTCGAATCGGTCACGGCGAGCGATATCACGATCGATCGCGCCAGCGACAACCTGACCACAACGCTGGCCCGCCGCACGCCCGGCATCAACATCTCGGACTCGCAGGGCAACAACAACCGCGTCGACATCACCTACCGCGGCTTCACGGCCTCGCCCGTGCAGGGCGTGCCGCAGGGCCTCGCCGTGTATCAGAACGGCGTGCGCATCAACGAGGCCTTCGGCGACATCGTCAACTTCGACCTGATCCCGCCGCAGGCAATCCAGCGCATCGACGTGGTCACCGGCAACCCGGTCTTCGGCCTCAACGCGCTCGGCGGCGCGGTCAACATCCAGATGAAGAACGGCTTCACCTGGCAGGGCACCGAGATCTCGGCCTGGGGCGGCTCGGACGCGCGCACCGCCGGCTATCTCGAGTACGGCAAGGTCTCCGGCCCGTGGAGCGTCTACTTCACCGGCGACGGCCTGAACGACCGCGGCTGGCGCTACGAGAGCCCGAGCACGATCGGCCGTCTCTACGGTGACATCGGCTACCGCTCGCAGGATGCGGAGTTCCACCTGATCGGGCTCGCCGCCCGCAGCTTCTTCGGCGCGGCCGCGGCCACGCCGGTGGACTTCACCCACCGCGACCCGCGGGCGATCTTCACCTTCCCGCAGACCACCACCACCGAGGTCGGCACGCTCCAGCTGACCGGCCGGGTCGACATCTCGCCGACCTGGGACCTCGCCGGCAACGCCTATTTCCGCCGCTTCAGCCAGACCTACGTCGACGGCAACGACGGCAACTTCGAGAACTGCAGCACACGCTCCAGCTTCCGCGGCAACCTCTGCTTCGAGGATGACGGGTTCAGCCCGGCGGCCGGACAGTCGCAGCTCGCCTTCCGCAACCAGTTCCTGATCCTGGGGCAGCAGAACCAGCGCATCCCGTTCCGGGCGGGCATCCCGTACGGCACGCTGGACACGACCCGGACGGAAGCTACAGGCTTCGGCGGCTCGCTCCAGGCCGCCAACCGCGACCGGATCTTCGGCTTGTCCAACACCTTCGTGGTCGGCGGCAGCATCGACGCGGCCAATTACGGCTTCAAGTCGTCCAGCACGCTCGGCGTCATCAACCCGGATCTGTCGATCACAACCAACCCGAGCAACCCGTTCTACGGCAACGTCCCGGGCCTCGGCACGCCGCAGCTACGGACCGCCGGCGCGCTCGGCATCGCGCCGAGCTCGGTCAACGGCTCCAACCTCTACATGGGTCTCTACACCCTCGACACGCTCGACGTGACCGACCGGCTGTCGCTGACCGCCGGCGCCCGGCTCAACTTCGCGCGCATCCAGAGCGAGGACCTGACCGGCTTCTCGCCGGACGTGACCGGCACGCACTACTTCAACAAGATCAACCCGGTCGCCGGCCTGACCTACCGGTTCTTCGACGCGCTGAACCTCTACGGCAGCTACTCGGAGTCGAACCGCGCCCCGACCCCGCTGGAGCTGGCCTGCGCCAACCCGGACCGGCCGTGCCTGCTGCCGAACTCGCTGGTGGCCGACCCGCCGCTCAAGCAGGTCACCGGACGGACCTACGAGGTCGGCTTCCGCGGCCAGCTGCCGAACACCTATGACGGCGGCATCATCACCTACAAGATTGGCGCCTTCCGCACCGATCTCGCCAACGACATCCTGTCGCTGGCCACCCCCGGCAACACCGCCCGCGCCTACTTCGTCAACGTGCCGTCGACGCAGCGGCAGGGCATCGAGGTCGGCGGCGAGTACACGGCCGATTACCTGCGGGTCTACGCCAACTACGCGCTGGTCGACGCGACCTTCCAGTTCAACGGCACCCTGTCGTCGCCCAACAACCCGCTCGCGGATGACGGCGCGATCCAGGTCCGCAAGGGCAACGTCGTGCCGCTGGTGCCGACCCACCAGATCAAGGCCGGGTTCGACTACTTCGTCACGCCCAACTGGCAGTTCGGCCTCTACCTCCAGGCCTTCTCCTCGTCCTATTTCCGCGGCGACGAGTCGAACCTGAACCGCAAGCTGCCGCCGTACTACGTTCTGAACTTCCAGACGAAGTATCAGGTGACGAAGAACCTCGAGGTCTTCGGCCTCATCACCAACCTGACCAACAACCGCTACACCACGTTCGGCACCTACGCCGAGCCGGGCGCGGTGGCGGGCAACCTGCGGATCAGCGATCCGCGGACCACGACCCTGGCGCAGCCCTTCTCGGTCTACGCCGGCATCCGCTACGCCTTCGGCGCCGATCCGGTGCCGATGTCGCCGGAGCCGATCATCCGGAAGTACTGATCCGTCAGCGGCGTCGAGAGGCGGGCGCCTCCCGCGGCCAGAAGGCCGCGCGGGGCGCCCGTCGCGTTTCCGCGCTACCGCATGCGGCCTCCTGTCTCGGGAACGGGCCCGTTCGCCCGGCGTCTCCCCGGTAGCCGCACCGGCGCATCACCGTCCGCTCATGCATGAGGGGTCGGCGCCGGCCGCATCCCGACACCGTGGAGCCTCGTCCCGATGATCATGCGTTTCGCCGTTGCAGCCCTGGCCCTGGCGGCCGCCACGCCGGCCCTGGCGACCCCGTGCGCCGACGAGGTCGACACGCTGCAGCGGCGGCTGGACAGCGCCGGCGCGGCCTCGGTGACCGGCACGACGCCGCCCGGCGGCACCACGTCCTCGAACTCGCCCAAGGCGCTCGACACGCCGCCGGCGCTCACCAAGTCGGACGCCGCCGTGAAGCCCACCGCCGCGGGCGTCGAGGAAGCCAAGAAGCTGGTCGCGCAGGCGCGCCAGCAGGACAAGGGCGGCGACGCCCAGGGCTGCCGCGACACGATCCTGAAGGCCAAGGAGAAGGCCGGCGCGCTGCCGTAGCGCGCTTCCGGCCGGCACCGCTCCGGTGCCGGCCCTTCCGCTCAGTAGGCGTTCTCGGTCTTGAACAGCGCGAACGGCGTGGTCAGCAAGATCTGCAGGTCGAGCAGCACCGACCAGTTCTCAATGTAGTAGAGGTCGTGCTCGACGCGCCGCTGCAGCTTCTCTGAGGTGTCGGTCTCGCCGCGCCAGCCATTGACCTGCGCCCATCCGGTGATGCCGGGCTTCACTTTGTGGCGCGCGAAGTAGCCGTCGACCACTTGGTCGTAGAGCGTGTTGGCGGCTTTGGCCTGCAACGCGTGCGGGCGCGGGCCGACCAGCGACAGGTCGCCCTTGAGCACGTTGAACAGCTGCGGCAGCTCGTCGAGCGAGGTCTTCCGGATGAAGCGCCCGACCGGCGTGACCCGGGGATCGCCCCGTGTCACCATCTTGGCCGCGCCGGCGTCGCACTGATCCACGTACATCGAGCGGAACTTGTAGACCTCGATCAGCTCGTTGTTAAACCCGTGGCGCTTCTGCCGGAACAGCACCGGCCCGCGCGATGTCAGCCGGACCGCGAGGGCGATGACCAGCATGAGCGGCGATAGCGCTAGCAGCATCATCAGGCCGACGCAGCGGTCGAACAGCGCCTTCACCACGACGTCCCAGTCGGCGATCGGACGGTCGAACACGTCCAGCACCGGGACGGAGCCCAGATACGAGTAGCTGCGCGGGCGCAGGCGCAGCTTTGCGGCGTGCGCCGAGAGACGGATGTCGATCGGCAGGACCCAGAGCTTGGCGAGCATCTGGAGGATCCGGGCCTCCGCGGTGATCGGGATCGTGAAGACGATCAGGTCGAGCCGGGCGTGCCGCGCGTAGGCGACGAGGTCGTCGACGTTGCCGAGCTTCGGGTGCCCCGCCACCACGTCCGAGGAGCGATCGGCGTTGCGGTCGTCGAACACCCCGACGATGCGGATGCCGCTCTCGGTCTGCGTCTCCAGGGCGGCGATCAGGTCCTCCGCGGGCTGTCCGCCGCCCACGATCGCGGTGCGCCGGTCGAACCGTCCCGCCCGGGTCTGGGCATCGATGATGCGGAACAGGACGAAGCGGCCGACCAGCAGCATCGCGAGGCCGGTGCCGAAGAAGGTCGCGAGCCAGAGGCGCGAGTAGTGGTCGGCGACCTTGGCCAGCACGAGGCCGGCGGCGACCATCAGGAACGTCATCGACCACGCCGCGATCAGCCGGACGGCGGTCTTGAAGAAGCTCCGGAAGGCGGCGACCCGGTAGCCGCCGGACGCCTGGATCAGCGTCACGGTGATCACCGCGATCATGCCGATCGCGCCCGCGTAGGTCAGCCCGAACGGGACGCGGCCGCGGAGCATCAGCACGTGCAGCAATGCGCCCAAGCCGAAGATGAGCGCGCATTCCAGCCCGCGCACCAGACCGGCCACCACGACGGGCGAGATCGCCGTCGGGCCGGGGACGGCGGCCTCGGCGAGGGGGACGCTGCCCTTGGCCGGGGTCGAGGACGCCTCCATCGGGACGGCGGCCTCGAGAAGATCGCGAATGTCGAACGCGCTCATCGATCGGCTCCCCCCGAGCCTTACGGTCGCTGCCTCGGCGAAACCCTGGCACGGGGCGTTGTGGGAACATTTAAGAGCGCGGGCGCCGCCGCCTTTTCCACCGCGGCGCACAGGCCCCCGTTCCTCTTGCTGCTGGTCTCGTCGTCAGGCGGTCCGGGCCCCGGCGATCGCGCGCGGTGCGGGATCGCGGCGCTCCGCGCGGGCCTCGAAGGCCGCGGCGTAGCCGGAGATCACCTCGCTGCCCATGCGTTCCAGGGAGAAGCGCTGCCGGATCGAGGCGCTCAGACTCTGCGTCCGCTCGGCCAGGGCCTCCGGCGCGGCGTCGAGGACCCGTCGGATCCCCTCCACGAGCGCCGCCGGGTCGCGCGACGGCACGAGGTCGCGCGCGGCCGCGCCGAAGATCTCCGGGATTCCGCCGACCCGGGTGGCGACCAGGGGCTGCGCCGCCGCGGCAGCTTCCAGCACGACGTAGGGCAGCGACTCCGCGAGCGACGGGACGACGAGGATCCGCCCGCGGGCGAGCACGGAGCGGATCGCCTGCGGCGGCTCGAACGCCACCGCGTCGGCGAGGCCGAGCCGCGCCACGGTGTCGCGAAGGATCTCGGCATCCGGTCCCGACCCAACGAGGAGCAGGCGCAGCGCCCGGCCCTCGGCCCGCAGCCGGACCAGGGCCTCAAGCAGGTAGGGCAGGCCCTTAGCCTCCCGCAGCTCGCCGACGTAGAGCAGGTCGAAGGGCTCGGCGACGCGGTCCAGCGGCGCGAACTCGGCCTCGGCGATGCCGTTGTGCACGATCCGCGTCACCCGCTCAGGACCGCCGACGAAGCTCCGATGGCGGCCGGCGACGTACTCGCTCTCGAACAGGAACGCGTCGGTGCGGCGGGCGAGCACCGCCTCGGCACCCATGTAGAGGCGGTGCAGCGGGCTGCCCGGCCGGTAATTGTAGCTGCCGCCGTGCGGCGTGTAGGCGCGGATCGCCGGACCCGCCGCGGCGAGCCGGGCATAGGCGCCGCCCTTGGCGCCGTGTCCGTGCAGGACCTCCGCGCCGACCTCCGCGGCCCTCTGCGCCACGGCCCGGAGGCAGGACCAGTCCGACGGATGCGGATTGCGGCGCATCGTCAGCCGGACAAGGCCGAGGTCCAGGCAGGGCACCAGGTCCGCCAGGGCGCCCGCAGCGCGGTCGCCGCCGGTGCTGGAATCACAGACGAGACCGACATGGTGCCCCGCGGCCGCCTGAAGGCGAGCGAGATCCATCACGTGCCGGAACAAGCCGCCCACCGGCGCGCGGAACACGTGCAGGATCCTATAACGCTGAGCGATGCCAGAGTCGTTCGTCTTCGGGACCACGTTCCAGCTCCCGGGAATATCAGTCCCTAGGTTGTGGTGCACCCGTGGTCGCAGGAAACTTAATGCAGGTCGCCGCGTCTCGACCTTTCCATCAGGACGGTAACCGGAATTTTACGCGCACGGTCGCAATCGATCCCAACGCTACGTCATCGGCGAGCCGTTCAGGCTGGCCCAGATCGTCCCGTAGTGGCAGGCCGTGGCGGCGAGGACGAAGCCGTGCCAGATCGCGTTCTGGAAGGGCAGGGTCCGCCAGATGTGGAACACGACGCCGATCGAATAGAGCGCTCCGCCCATTCCCAAGAGCCACAGGGCGGTCGGCTGAAGCGCCGCGATCACTGATTCGTAGGCGAACAACCCGCTCCAGCCGAGCAACAGGTAGAGCCCGATCGAGAGGCGATCGAACCGGCCCGGCAGAAACAGCTTCACGGCGATCCCGATGAGGGCCACGACCCAGATCATCGCAAGGAGCGCGTAGGCCCGCGGGCCCGACCCGACGAGGGCCACCAGCGGCGTGTAGGTCCCGGCGATCATCAGGTAGATCAGCGCGTGATCGGCGCGGCGCAGGAGCCATTTGCGCGGGCTCACAGGGTAGAGATTGTAGACGGCCGAGACGCCGAGCATCAGGACGAGGGCCGTGGCGTACACGACAACGGCCGCACGTTCGCCGATCCCGAGATGCGCCGTGACCGCGGTCGCCACCAGGGCAACGGCACCGGCGAGGCCGAGCACCACGCCGAGACCGTGGATCACGCCATCCGCCATGATCTCCCGCGGCGTGTAGTGCCAGGTCAGGGAGAGCGGTCGACCATCCTCCGCGAGAGACATCTTGAAGCCTCCTGCAACGCGTGCAGCTTAAAGCTTGAGAAGTCTTAGTCGTTCCATGTGCAGATTGCTGATGGGGAGTTATCCCAAGGTTCCACTGAAAGCGGTAAAAGTCTCGTGCGGCGCAGCAAGACCGCTGCACCGCACGAGAGCCTAGATGCGGCCGGCGGCGAGCCCCTCGAAGCCCAGCGGCGGCTCGGCGGCTGCGGGCTCGACCAGGCCGGATCCCCGGCCGAGGCGGGCATGGACGGTGGCCATCGTGAGCACCGCCATGGCGAGCACCTGATGCGCGAGCGCCGCCCAGAGCGGCACGGCGAGGAGCAGCGTCGCGATCCCAAGCGCCATCTGGGCGAGGACGAGGATGACGACCCCCGTGGCCCGCCCAGCCGCGCTCTTCGGGCCGGTGAGCCGGGCGTCGACGGCGTGCAGCACCGCCACGACGAAGACGAGGTAGGCCGTCACCCGGTGGTCGAACTGAACGAGGGCGTGGTTGTCGATGAAATTCTCGATCCACGGCCGGATCGCGAACAGGCTGTCCAGCGGCGGGACGAGGTGGCCGTCCATGGTCGGCCATGTGTTGTAGACGAGGCCGGCATGCGAGCCGGCGACGAGGCCACCGAGGAAGATCTGCACCAGGACCAGGATTGGCAGCAGCAAGGCCGTGGCCCGCAGGCGCGCCGGGGCGGGCGCCAGGACGCCGGGGCGCTGGCCCGCGGCCAGCCAGACCAGCCCGGCCAGGATCAGGCTCGCGGTGGTGAGGTGCAGGGCGAGCTTGAGCGGCGCCACGGCCGTCATGCCCGGCTGGAGGCCCGAGGCGACCATGATCCAGCCGATGGCGCCCTGGAGGCCGCCGAGCGCGCCGAGACCGAGCAGGCCGAGGCCGAGCCGCCGGCCGATCCGGCCCTGCCACCAGAACACGATCAGCGGCAGGAAGAACACGAGGCCAATCACCCGGCCGAGCAGGCGATGGCCCCATTCCCAGCCGTACAGCACCTTGAAGGCGGACAATCCCATCCCCTGGTTGAGGATGTTGTATTGCGGCGTGTCCCTGTACTTGGCGAACTCGGCCGCCCAGTCTGCCTCCGTCAGCGGCGGGATCGCGCCCGTGACGGGGCGCCACTCGGTGATCGACAGGCCGGACCCGGTCAGCCGCGTCGCACCGCCGACCGCCACCATGGCGACCACCAGGGCCGCGACCACGTAGAGCCAGGTTCGCACCGCCCCCGACCGCCGGTCGCCCGCGCCGCTCATGTCCATACACGTCCCTTCCGCGGAGACCGGGATGCTCCCCGCGGTGTCCGGGTTAGGGGATGTCCGGTCGCCCATCAACGGCGCCGGCGCCGCAGCCCGCGTCAGCGGGCGCGTTGCCAACCGGGTTCCGGGACGGTAGCCGTCGCCCGTCCGAGCCCGCAGCGCCCTCCGCGGGGCCGGGGGCACAGTCCGAAGGCACGGTCCAGGAACACAGCAATGCGCCGCCGCACCCGGACCCTGATCGGCACTCTCGCCATCCTGGTCTTCGTCTGCCTCTACGGGCCGCTGGCGATGACCCTGGCCGATAGCCGCATCTCGGAGACGCCGGCGGCGGTGCAGGCGGTGATCTACTCGATCCTCGGCATCGCGTGGATCTTCCCGCTGATGCCGCTGATCCGGTGGATGGAGCGACCCGATCGCTGAGGCCAACCCTCGATTTTGCCGCACTCGGGGATCACAAGCCTGCCGTCGTCGCTCGAGACCCCCTCCGTGCACCGCCCGACTCTCTGCCTCAAGCCACTGGCCGCTCTCGTCGTGCTGCTCGCGCCCCTGCCGGCCCTGGCGCAGGGGACACCGCGCTCCATCGGTGAATGCGAGCGTCTCAAGAACGACCTCGCCTACAACCAGTGTCTCGCGATGTTCGGACCGGCGGCCAAGAACGTCGCCGGGGGCTACGCCTCGGCCGATACGGCGGTCGCCATGGCGGCGACGCCCGCGGCGGCCATGGCCGAGCCGATCCCGCAGGTGGAGGAGACGGTCGAGGCCAGCACCAGCCGGCGTCGACGCTACCGGTCCGTGCGCGGCCGTCAATACGCCTCGTTCTCGACCGGCTACCGCCACCGGCGTCGGCGCTAGCGGCCACCGGCGCGGGTCGCTGCCCTAGCGGCGATCCGGAGCTTCGAGCGCCTCGAGGACCCGCGTACCCGGAACCGAACCGTCGCCGGGCCAGACGTTCCAGTCGGCGACCTGATCGAGGGCCTCGGCGAGGCGGCGCTTGTAGACGTGGCGCGGCACCTCCTCGGCACCGAACTGCGACAGGTGGTCGGTGACGAACTGGGTATCGGCGAGCCGGTAGCGCCCGGCGCGCAGGCGGGCCATCAGGTGGACGAGGGCGACCTTCGAGGCGTCGCGGACCTCGTGGAACATGCTCTCGCCGAAGAAGGCCGCCCCCAGCGAGACGCCGTACAGGCCGCCGACGAGCCGGCCGTCCGCGCCCGCGTAGACCTCGACCGTGTGGACGTGGCCGATGTCGAACAGGGCGCCGTAGAGCTCGCGGATCCGCCCGTTGATCCAGGTGCGCTCGCTGTCCCGCCGGGGCGCCGCGCAGCCGTCGATCACCCCGTCGAAATCGGTGTCGCAGCGGACCACGAACTGGTCGGACCGCACCGTCCGGGCGAGGCGCCGGGGAACGCGGAACGTGTCGAGGGGCAGAACGCCGCGCGCCTTGGGTTCGACCCAGTAGAGCGTGGGATCGTCGGCATCCTCCGCCATCGGGAAGATGCCCGCCGCGTAGGCCTTCAGCAGGATCTCAGGGGTGATGTCCACGCGGGCGGTGTCGTGCATGCCGTGAATGTCGCGCGCGGACGGCGCGAAGACCAGATCCCGCGCGCGCCGCGCTCGCCGCAGCCCCGCCCAGGTCCGGTCAGGCTTTCATGCCGCCGTCTTCCAGGAAATGCTCCAGCCAGTGAATGTCGTAAAGGCCGTTCTGCACGTCCGGGTTGCGGACCAGCGTCCGGAACAGCGGCAGCGTCGTGTCGATCCCGTCGATGACGAACTCGTCCAGGGCGCGCCGCAGCCGCATGAGGCACTCGTTGCGGGTCCGGCCGTGGACGATCAGCTTGCCGATCAGCGAATCGTAGGTCGGCGGGATCCGATAGCCCTGGAACGCGGCCGAATCGACGCGGACGCCGAGGCCGCCGGGGGTGTGGTAGTGGGTGATCTCACCGGGCGACGGCCGGAAGGTCTCCGGGTGCTCGGCGTTGATCCGGCACTCGATGGCGTGGCCCTCGACCTTGATGTCCGCCTGGCTCACCGACAGCGGGCCGCCCGAGGCGACCTGGATCTGCTCGATCACGAGGTCGATCCCGGTGATCATCTCGGTCACCGGATGCTCGACCTGGATGCGGGTGTTCATCTCGATGAAGTAGAACCGCCCGTCCTCGTAGAGGAACTCGATCGTCCCGGCGCCGAGGTAGCCGAGCTCCTTCATGGCGTTGGCGCAGATGCCGCCGATCTCGGCGCGCATCGACTCGTTGAGGGCCGGCGAACCGCCTTCCTCCCAGACCTTCTGGTGTCGGCGCTGGAGGGAGCAGTCGCGCTCGGCGAGGTGCACGGCGCCGCCGCGGCCGTCGCCGAGCACCTGCACCTCGATGTGCCGGGGCTTCTCCAGGTATTTCTCGAGATAGACCGCGTCGTCGCCGAAGGCGGCCTTGGCCTCGGACTTGGCCATGCCGATCGCCTGCTCGAGCTCGGCCTCGGAGCGCGCGACCTTCATGCCGCGGCCGCCGCCGCCAGCCGCCGCCTTGACGAGCACCGGGTAGCCGATCTCGGCGGCCACGCGCTTGGCGGTGTCGGCATCCTCGACGCCGCCCTCGGAGCCCGGCACGCAGGGAATGCCGAGCTTCAGCGCCGTACGCTTGGCCTCGATCTTGTCGCCCATGGTGCGGATGTGCTGCGCCTTGGGTCCGATGAAGCCGATCTGGTGATGGGCCAGAACCTCGGCGAAGCGGGCATTCTCCGACAGGAAGCCGTAGCCGGGATGCACGGCATCGGCCCCGGTGATCTCGCAGGCCGCGATGATCGACGGGATGTTGAGGTAGCTGTCGCGGGCGGCCGGCGGCCCGATGCAGACGCTCTCGTCGGCGAGGCGCACGTGCATCGCGTCCGCGTCGGCGGTGGAGTGGACCGCCACGGTAGCGATCCCGAGCTCCTTCGCCGCCCGCAGGATGCGCAGGGCGATCTCGCCGCGGTTCGCGATCAGGATCTTGTCGAACATCGGACCCGTTAGGGCGTCCTGGCGATCCCGGACCGCGCAGGATGCTCTATCCTCTCGTGTTGCGGCGTCGTCCGGGACTGGGCGGCGGGCGCCCGGCGGACGTCCTAGGTGATGACGAGCAGGGCCTCGCCGAACTCGACCGGCTGACCGTCCTCGACGAAGATGGCGCTGATCGTGCCGGCGCGGGGCGCCACGATCTCGTTGAAGGTCTTCATCGCCTCGATCAGCAGCAGCTTGTCGCCGACCGCGACCGTCGAGCCGACATCCACGAAGGCCTTGGCGTCGGGCGAGGGGCGGAGATAGGCGGTCCCGACCATCGGCGAGGGCACGGTGCCGGGCTGCGCGCGGGCCGGCTCGGCCGGGGCGAGGGGAGACGACGCGGCAGGCGCGGGCACCGGAGGCGGGGCGACGGCCGCGAGCGGCGCGGGCGCCGCGACCTGCACGCTCACGGGCTCGAGCCGCCGCGCCACGCGGATGCGCAGGTCGCCCTTCTCGACCTCGATCTCGGACAGGCCGGTCTCGGTCACGAGGTTGGCGAGCTCGCGCACGAGCTCGGGATCGATGGCGTCGTTCTTTGGCATCCGGCCTACTTCGTCTCGCGGCACGTCGGTGCGTCCATCCGGGCTCGGCCCTGGACCCCACCGCGGCCCTGCGGCTGGCGGCTCTTAGACGAAGGCGCCCCGGCGCGACAAGGCTGCGCGGACCGCCTTCGGGGTTCCTCGGCCCGATCCGTCAGCTCAGCAGGAGGCGTGGCCGCACTGACGCACGTCGGCGATGGTCTTGCGCATCGGCTCGACGCCGACGGCGCCCGGGATCACCTCGTCGCCGATGATGAAAGCCGGCGTGCCCGACAGGCCCAGGCGGTCGCCGAGGCCGCGGTTCTCGCTGAGCGCGGCCTTCACCTCGGGGGAGGCCATGTCCTTCTGCAGCTTGGCCGTGTCGACGCCCATGTCCTTGGCGACCTGGATCGCGCGGGCGCCGTTCACCCGGCCCTTGGTCTCCAGAAGCTTCTGATGAAACTCGAACAGCTTGTCGCCCTTCAGCTGCTGGCGCACCGCGACGGCGACCTGGCTGGCCTCCAGCGATTCCGGGCCGAGGACCGGGAAGTCCTTGATGACCACCCGCAGCTTCGGGTCGGATTTGATCAGCGCCTGGATGTCGCCCAGGGCCTTGCGGCAGTAGCCGCAATTGTAATCGAAGAACTCGACCAGCGTGACGTCGCCCGACGGGTTGCCGGCAACGACGTCGTGGGGACCGTTGTGGAGAGCCTCGCGCGACTCCTTGAGGGCGGCGGCCTGGGCCAGGCGCTGCGTCTCGGCCTGCTGCTTCTCGGCCTCGGCGAGGGCCTCTTGGAGCACCTCGGGATGCTTGATCAGGTAGTCCTTGACGATCGCCTCGATGCCGGCGCGCTGCGCGTCGGTGAACGGCGCGGCGGGGGGCGTCACGGTCTGCGCGAGGGCCGGGACGGCGACGAGGCCGAGCGCCAGGACCAGCGCGGGCAGGGGGCGGATGAAGGGCATAGATCCTCGCTTGCGCGGCGGGGCGGCCCGCGCGTGGCGCGAGCGGTAGGGGCTGGGTTAGGCGTTTTCGCGGCGTCCGGTCAATTCCCGCGGCGAGGGCGGCGTGCGCGCCGGCTTGAGGCGGGAAGGGGGAGCGTCTAACCCCCGGAGGCTCCAGCGTCGTCCGGCTCAGAGCAGACCCCATGATCCCGATCTCCCGGCGCGCCGCCGCCGTCCAGCCGTTCCTCGCGATGGATGTCATGGCCGCCGCCGCCGCCAAGGCGCGGGCCGGCAGCGACGTGGTGCGGATGGAGGTCGGCCAGCCGTCGGCACCGGCGCCCCGGGCAGTCATCGCGGCCGCGCAGGGGGCGCTCGCGACCGGCCGCGTGCCCTACACCGAGGCCCTGGGCCTGCCGTCTCTGCGCGCCCGCATCGCCCGGGACTACGCGGAGCGGCACGGCGTCGCGGTGAGCCCGGAGCGCGTGGTGATCACCACCGGATCCTCGGCCGGCTTCATCCTCGCATTCATGAGCCTGTTCGACGCCGGCGCCCGGGTCGCCGTCCCGCAGCCGGGCTATCCCGCCTATCGCAGCATCCTGGCCGCCCTCGACCTCTTGCCGGCGCCGATGGTGCTGCGCGCCGATGACCGCTTCGCGCCGACCGCCGCCCTGCTGCGCGAGACCCACGCCCGCGCGCCGGTCTCCGGGGCACTGGTGATGAGCCCGGCGAACCCCTCCGGCACAGTCATCACGGAGGGCGCCCTGCAGGATCTCTGCGCGGCGGCGCGCGGCCTCGGCCTGCCGCTGATCTCCGACGAGATCTATCACGGCCTCAGCTACGGCGAGCCCACCGTCACGGCCCTGCGCTTCGACCCCGACGCAGTCGTGATCAACTCGTTCTCGAAGTACCACTGCATGACCGGCTGGCGCGTCGGCTGGATGGTCGTGCCGGAGGCGCTGGTCCGCCCGATCGAGCGGCTGGCCCAGAACCTCTACATCTCGGCGCCGTACCTGTCGCAGGTCGGCGCCCTGGCGGCCTTCGACGCGACGGACGAACTCGACGCCGTTCGCGACGGCTACGCACGCAACCGCGCGATCCTCCTGGACGCGCTGCCGGCCCTCGGCCTCGGCCGCGTCCACCCGGCCGACGGCGCCTTCTACCTCTACGCGGACGTCTCGAACCTCACCAACGACGCTTCGGACTTCTGCCGGCGCATGCTTGACGAGGCGCACGTCGCGGCGACGCCGGGCCTCGATTTCGATCCGGACGTGGGCAACCACCACGTCCGCTTCTCCTTCGCGGGCTCGGAGACCGAGTGCCGCGAGGCGGCGCGGCGCCTGAAGGCGTGGCTGCGCTGACAGGTCAGGCAGCCGGCACGAGGGCGCCGACCGCCTCGACCAGCTCAGAGAAGTGCTCGATCACCCGGTCGGGCCCGAGCTCGGCGACCGGGCGGTCGGTGTAGCCGAAGGTGACCGCCACCACCGGGATCCCGGCGGCCTTGGCGGTGTCGATGTCGGTGCGGGAATCGCCTACCATCACCGCGCGGGCCGGATCGCCGTCGGCGCGGGCGATGGTGCCGGTCAGGTGGCGCGGGTCGGGCTTCGACTGCGGGAAGGTGTCCCGACCGCAGATCGCCGCGAAGCGGTGGCCGATGCCGAGGAGGCGCAGCAGCTCGACCGACTGCCCCTCGTACTTGTTGGTGCAGACCGCGAGCCGGAAACCCGCCGCCTCGAGGGCGTCGAGCGCCTCGACAACGCCCGGGAAGAGGTGGGACGTGTCGGCGAGGTGCGCCCCGTAATGGGCGATGAAGGCGTCGAACAGCCGGTCGTGGTCCTCCGGCGAGAGTGGCCGGCCCTCGGCCTCGAAACCCCGCCGGATCAGCGCCCGGGCGCCGGCGCCGATCAGCCCGCGCGCCTGCGAGAGGGGCAGCTCGGCCAATCCCTCGCGCTTCATCAGCACGTTGAGGGTGCCGATAAGGTCGCCCGCGGTCTCAGCGAGCGTCCCGTCCAGGTCGAACACGGCGATCGGGGGCTTGCGCGTCGATTCGGTAGACATGCCTGGGCGGTTCCGTGCTCGGCGGGATCTCGAACGGCGTCGCTATCGGGACCGGGCACCCGGGGCAAGCCGACCGGCGCGGCACGGCGGATGCGCGGATCGTCTCACCGGGCGCCCCAGACTCGCCCGAAAGCGCAGCGAAACGCAGCGCGTACCAGCCCCGGGACCCGCGATGAAACTCTTCCTGCCCCTCCTGGCCGCCTGCGCCGCGCTGCAAGCCCTGCCGGCGGCGGCGACCTCCTTCGAGTTCGTGCCCGCCCCGCAGACCGACCTGAACCGGATGTACCGGGTCGACAAGGTGACCGGCGAGGTGACCTCCTGCCAGTACGGCCTCCAGGAATCGGCGGGCGGCATCGGCCAGACGGTCTGCTTCGGATCGGGAGAGGGCGCCGGGCCGCAGACCCCGTCCGAATACGGGCTGGTGGCGAGCCGGCATACCCGCGAGGCCGGCGTCTTCCGGGTGAACTATCGCACCGGCGAGATGAGCATCTGCTTCGTGCTGGTGAAGAAGGAGCAGGTCGTCTGCACGCAGCAGGGCAAGCCGGGCGCCGAGGGCGCGTCCGACGCGCCGCTGACCGGTCCGGCCCCGGGTCGCGCGGGCGCCAGCGCCACCCCGACCCAGGGCGGCCGTCCGTGACGCGGCCGTGCGGGCGGGGCGTTCCGGTCGGCCCGGTCCCGTGCTAGGGGCCGCCCGACGCCCACGGAAAGACCGGCTGCCCATGACCCGCGCTCCCTCGCTCCCCCTCGCCGACCGGGCCGTGTCCCGGTGAGTGGGCCGGACCTGAGGCGGGCCGCGGCCGCCCGCGCCCTCGACCTCGTCGAACCGGGCATGCGGCTCGGCCTCGGCACGGGCTCCACGGCGGCGGCCTTCGTGGCGCTCCTCGGCGAGCGCGTCCGCGCCGGCCTCGACATCGTCGGCGTCCCGACCTCCGAGGCCACGCGCGCGCAGGCCGAGGGCCTGGGCATCCGCCTCGCGACCCTGGACGAGCAGCCCGAGCTCGACCTGACCATCGACGGCGCCGACGAGGTCGACGACCGGCTGCGCCTGATCAAGGGCGGCGGCGCGGCACTCCTGCGCGAGAAGATCGTCGCCTGCGCGAGCCATCGCATGGTGGTGATCGCCGACGCGGCCAAGCACGTGGCGCGGCTGGGCGCCTTCCCGCTCCCGATCGAGGTCAATCCCTTCGGCCTCAAGGCCACGCACCGGGCCGTCGAGGCCGCAATCGCCGGGACCGGCTGCTCCGGCGAGGTCCGGCTGCGCGCCCTGACGGATGGCAAGCCCCTGGTCACCGACGGAGGCCATTACATCCTCGACGCGCGCCTCGGAGCGATTCCTGATCCGGAGGCCCTCGGCGCCGCCCTCTGGGCCGTGCCGGGCGTCGTCGAGCACGGTCTGTTCCTCGGCATCGCCGACGCCGCGATCCTGGCGGCGGCGCGGGACGGGCAGGCCGAGGTCACCGTTCTCGGCAGCCTCACCTGAGGCGCCGCCCTCCATCGCCGGCCATCCTCGCAAGAAAGTCCAGCATGTCCCGTCGCCTCACCGCCGTGCCAGGCCTCGCGCTCAGCCTCGCGCTCGGCCTCGCGCTCCCGGCGCTCCCCCACGCGGCGGTCGCGCAGCCGCAGAAGGCCGCGCAGGCCAAGCCGGCGGCGCAGCCGGCCGCCGGCGCCCCCGCGGCCAACAGCCCGGCCGCGGCCACCTACACGCCGGCCCACCTCGCCCTGGCCCGCGAGGTGATGCTCAGCTCCGGCATCGCCCGGTCGTTCGACTCGGTGCTGCCGGCCTTCGCCGACCAGATCCGCAAGCAGGCGGTCACCCGTCCCGAGCTGTCCAAGGACCTCGAGGAGGTCCTGGCCTCGCTGCAGCCGGAGATGGAACTGCAGAAGCAGCGCATGATCGACATCGCGGCGCGCACCTACGCGTCGAAGTTCTCGGAAACCGAGTTGAAGGAGATCGCGACCTTCTTCCGCTCGCCCGCCGGCAAGCACTACGTCGAGGCGCAGCCGCAGCTCCTCGACGAGATGGTGCAGGAGATGCAGGACTGGACGCAGGACGTCTCCGAATACGTCATGGTCCGCGTCCGCGCCGAGATGGGCAAGCGCGGACACCAGATGCAGTGAGGGCAGCCGCTCCCGGGGGCGGATCGCCGTGAGAGGTCGTCCATGAGAGCGGCCGGCCGCATGTACGCGGCGGGCGGCGCGCTCCTCGCGGCCATGCCGCTCGCCATGGTGCTGGCCAACCGGTCGAGCCCGCTGGTCGTCGGGCTGGCGGCGCTCGCCTTCCTGGCCGGACGATGGGCGGAGGACGCGTCCGCCCTGCGCCGCGCGCTCCTGTCCCCGCTGCGGACGCCGCTGGCCGGGGCGGCGCTCGCCTTCCTGGCCTGGGCGCTGGTCTCGCTGGCCTGGAGCCCGTTCCCGGCGGCCTCCCTGCGGGTGCTGGGCGAGTTCCTCCCGACGCTGCTTGCCGCATACCTGCTGGCCTGCCTCGCGCCCGGCCGGATCCCGGCCTTCGCGCCGCGGCTCGGCGCGATCGCGGTCGCGCTGGCGGGACTCCTGATCGCCGTGGATCTCGCCTCGGATCTGGCCCTGGAGCGGGCCCTCGGGCGCCGGGTCGCAGCCTTCGTGCACAACCGGCCGGCCCTGACCCTCGACCTCGTGGCCGGCCCGCTGGCCCTCGTCCTCTGGAATGACCGCGCCCGCGGCCTCGCCGCCGCGACGCTCGCCTTCGCGAGCCTCGGCGTGGTCCGCTCGATCAGCGGCGCCGCCCAGCTCGGTCTCCTGGCGGGCGCCGCGATGGCGACCCTCGCGCTTTCGCTGCCCAGGCGGGTCGGCATAGGCCTCGCCGGACTCGGTCTCGGCCTCGCGCTGATCCTCGCCCCGGTCGAGGGCGACCTCCTCGCCCGCGCCATGCCGGAGGCCGCCCACGAACGCCTCGTTCAGTCCTCGTCCCGGGCCCGGGTCGCGATCGCGCGCAGCTTCGGGGCCGCGGTGGCGGCCGATCCCTGGCGCGGCGCGGGCGTCGGCACCAGCGCGCGCTTCGCCGAGACGCCCGTCGCGCAGACGGTGCCGCCGGAGATGCGCGTCCTCCTCGGGGTCGGGCACCCGCACAACAGCTTCCTGCAGGTCTGGGCCGAACTCGGCCTGCCCGGCGCGATCCTCGCTGCGCTGACCGCGATGCTGATGCTCGCCCGGATCGCGCGGCTGCCGCGGCCGGACCGCGCGGCGGCGCTCGGCCTCGTGGCCTGCGCGGCTTCGATCGCCTTCGTCGAGCACAACGGCTGGGCCGCGTGGTGGACGGCGGGGCTCGGCGCTGCCATCACCTGGATGCGCGCGGCCCCTCAGAGCGGCGCGATCGTGAGATCCGAGCGGGACGGTCCGGCATGAGCGCGTTCGACGTCGACCTCTTCGTCATCGGCGGCGGGTCCGGTGGTGTCCGCGCGGCGCGGATCGCGGCCGGGTACGGCGCGCGGGTGATGCTGGCCGAGGAGTACCGGGTGGGCGGAACCTGCGTGATCCGCGGCTGCGTCCCGAAGAAGCTGATGGTCTATGCCGGCCGCTTCGCCGACGAGTTCGAGGACGCCGCGGGCTTCGGGTGGACGGTGGAGAAGCCCCGCTTCGACTGGGGCACGCTCAAGACGCGGCGCGACGCGGAGGTGACCCGGCTCGAAGGCATCTACGACACCAACCTGATCCGCGCCGGCGTCGAGATCGTGCCCGAGCGGGCGGTGATCGAGGATCCCCACACGATCCGCCTCGTCGCGTCCGGCCGCACCATCCGGGCCGAGCGGATCCTGGTGGCGGTCGGCGCGCACCCCGTGAAGGAGCCGGCGGTGCCGGGCATCGACCTGGCGATCACCTCCAACGAGGTGTTCGAGCTGGAGCGCCTGCCGGACCGTATCCTGGTGATCGGCGGCGGCTACATCGCGGTGGAGTTCGCAGGCGTCTTCGCGGCGCTCGGTAGCCGCACGACGCTGCTGCACCGGGGCGACAGGTTGCTGCGCGGGTTCGACGACGAGATCCGCGACGCCCTGGCCGAAGCCTACGCCCAGCGCATGGACCTGCGGCTCGGGCGCACGCTGCAGCGCATCGAGCGCCGGGACGGCGGCCTCTGCGCGCAGCTCGACGACGGCGGCGAGATCCTGGTGGACGAGGTGCTCGTCGCCACGGGGCGGCGGCCGAACGTCGAGGGCCTCGGCCTCGACCGGGTCGGCATAGAGACCGACGCCGCCGGCGCGATCCCGGTCGACGCCTACTCGCAGACCAAGGTGCCGTCGATCTACGCGGTGGGCGACGTGACCAACCGCGCCAACCTGACGCCGGTGGCGATCCGCGAGGGTCACGCCTTCGCCGACACGGTCTACGGCGGCAAGCCGGCCTGCGTCGACCATCGCCTGATCCCGACCGCGGTGTTCTCGACCCCCGAGATCGGCGTCGTCGGCCACAACGAGGCGGCCGCCCGGGCGATCTACGGCAAGATCGACGCCTACAAGGCGCGCTTCCGCCCGATGAAGGCGACCCTGTCCGGCCGCGAGGAGCGGATCTTCATGAAGGTGCTGGTCGACTGCGCCAGCGACCGCGTGGTCGGCGTCCACATCTTCGGCCACGATGCCGGGGAGGTGATCCAGGCGGTGGGCATCGCCGTGACCATGGGCGCCACGAAGGCTGATTTCGACCGGACCATCGCGGTCCACCCGACAGCCGCCGAGGAGCTGGTGACCATGCGCGTCCCGGAGGTCACAAAGCACCCGGTCGGCGTCGGCTGAGACCTCCGCCGCGGCCGGGGCTCGACGCGGTGCGCGACCGAGCCATATCAGGGTCATGGGCAAGCAGGGCACCGGCAAGGGACGACGCGAGGACGACGCGCACGCGCGGCGGCAGGCGATCATCGACGGCCTGCTGGAGGACGCCCTGCGGCCGGCCTTCCACCGGCCGCCGAGCCACGAGGCCCTCTCCCCCGACATCCGGCATGCGATCGACCGCCTCCTCGCCAAAGCTGAGGCGCAGCGCAGCCGCAACCTGACCTACGACGACCTGGAGGAGGCGCTGCCGCCCCGGGACGTCTCGGCCGAGGATCTGGAGGCGATCTTCTGGATTCTGGCCGAGCACGGGATCGAGGTCGAGGACGGCGAGGCCTGACCCGAGACCTGAATCCGGGACGCGCCTGCCCCCCGGTTCACGGCACTCGCCAGTGTAGAGGAACCTCTCTATAAGCCGCGCTTCGCGCGTAGGCGCGATCGCACGAAGAGGTGCGCGGAGAGAGACCATGGGCGAGCGTTGGACACCGAAGAGCTGGAGACATCTGCCGATCGAGCAGGTCCCCACCTATCCGGACGCCGCCAGCCTCGGTGCCGTCGAGTCGCAGATCGCGAGCTTTCCGCCGCTGGTCTTTGCCGGTGAGGCCCGCAAGCTGAAGGCCGCGCTCGGGCGCGTCGCCGCGGGCCAGGCCTTCCTGCTCCAGGGCGGCGACTGCGCCGAGAGCTTCGACGAGCACTCTGCCGACAACATCCGCGACTTCTTCCGGGTGTTCCTGCAGATGGCGATGGTGCTGACCTTCGCGGGCGGTTCGCCCGTGGTGAAGGTCGGGCGCATCGCCGGGCAGTTCGCCAAGCCGCGCTCGTCGCCGACCGAGACCCTCGAGGGCGTGAGCCTGCCGAGCTACCGGGGCGACATTATCAACGGCATCGGCTTCACCGAGGAGTCGCGGGTGCCGGATCCGCGCCGCCAGCTCGAGGCGTACCGGCAATCGGCCGCGACGCTGAACCTGCTGCGCGCCTTCGCAACCGGCGGTTACGCGAACCTCGAGAATGCGCATCGCTGGATGCTGGGCTTCGTGAAGGATTCGCCGCAATCCTCGCGTTACCAGGACGTGGCCGGCCGCATGACCGACGCGCTCGACTTCATGCGGGCGATCGGCATCAATCCGGAGACCCATCCGGAGGTGCGGACCACCGACTTCTACACCAGTCACGAGGCCCTGCTGCTCGGCTACGAGGAGGCGCTGACCCGCGTCGATTCGACGACCGGCGACTGGTACGCGACCTCCGGCCACATGCTGTGGATCGGCGACCGGACCCGGCAGCCGGACCACGCCCACGTCGAGTACGCCCGCGGCATCAAGAACCCGATCGGCCTCAAGTGCGGCCCGTCCATGAAGGCGGAGGGCCTGATCCGGCTCATCGACCTGCTCAACCCGGAGAACGAGCCGGGGCGCCTCAGCCTGATCTGCCGCTTCGGCGCCGACAAGGTCGGCGACCACCTGCCGGCGCTGATCCGGGCGGTCGAGCGGGAAGGGCGCTCGGTCGTGTGGATCTGCGATCCGATGCACGGCAACACGATCCCGGCCGGCCGCTACAAGACCCGGCCGTTCGAGCGGGTGATGCAGGAGATCGAGGGCTTCTTCGGCGTCCACCGCGCCGAGGGCACCTTCGCGGGCGGCATCCACCTGGAGATGACCGGCAAGGACGTGACCGAGTGCACGGGCGGCGCCCGGGCCCTGACGGCAGACGACCTGCAGGACCGCTACCACACCTACTGCGACCCGCGTCTCAACGCGGAGCAGGCGCTGGAGGTGGCGTTCCGCACGGCCGAGCTGGTCAAGGCCGAGCGCAGCCACATCGAGCGCCCGCGCCTCGACGCGGCCGAGTAGGGCGGATCTCCGACCGGTCATCCGACCGGCCAACGACGCGCGCTGTCCCCTCGCGGGGGCGGCGCGCACCGCCGGACACCGCGATGGTCAGGCGATCGCCCGGAGCGTGCCGTTCCAGCGGCGGATGACCGAGGCGACCTCCGAGACGGGGACGGCGCGGCTGAACAGGTAGCCCTGGACCTCGTCGCAGCCCTCGGCGCGCAGATGCGCGAGTTGTGCCTCCGTCTCGACGCCCTCGGCGGTCGTCGTCATGCCGAGGCTGGCACCGAGGCCGATCACCGCCCGAACGATGAAATCGGTCCCGTCCTTCACGCACAGGTCGCGCACGAAGGACTGGTCGATCTTGATCTTGTCGAACGGGAAGGAGCGCAGGTAGCTGAGCGACGAGTAGCCGGTGCCGAAATCGTCCATCGCCACGCGCACGCCCAGCGCGCGCAGGCTATGCAGGATCGCCGTCGTCGCACCGGGATTGGCCACCAGGACCGTCTCGGTGATCTCCAGCTCCAGGCGCCGGCCCGGCAACCCGGTCCGCCGCAGCGCCTCGCGCACGGCGGTGACGAGACTCGCCGAGGTGAACTGCACGGCCGAGACGTTGACGGCGACCTTGAGCTCGTCCGGCCAGCGAGCGGCCTCCTCGCAGGCGCGGCGCAGCACCCACTCGCCGAGCGGCACGATCAGCCCGAGCTCCTCGGCGATCGGGATGAATTCGGCCGGCGAGACGGAGCCGCGGACCGCGTGGTTCCAGCGCAGCAGCGCCTCGAAGCCGCAGATCCGGTCCGTCTCGAGGCTGTAGATCGGCTGGTAGTAGACCTCGAACGCCTCCCGGGCGAGGGCGTCACGCAGGTCGCGCTCCATGATCCGCCGGGCCATGAGGCGGGCATCCATGGCCGGTTCGAAGAAGCGGAACGCTCCGCGCGCCTCGGCCTTGCCCCGGTCGAGGGCGACTTCGGCGTTCTTCAGGAGCTTGTCCGCGTCGGACCCGTCGCTCGGCGCGAGGGTGATGCCGATGGTGAGCCCGACGCAGATCGTGTGATGGGTCAGGCTGTAGGGCGCGCCGACGACCTCGATGATGCGCCGGGCGAGGATGGCGGCGTCCTCGGGCCGGTCGACGCCGCGCTGGACCACGATGAACTCGTCGGCTCCGAGGCGCGCGACGCAGTCGATCTCGCGCACGCAGGCGGTGAGCCGATTCGCGACCGCGACGAGCAGCTCGTCGCCGATCCCGTGGCCCAGGGTCTCGTTGACCGGCCGGAAGTCGTCGAGGTCGATGGCGAAGACCGCGAAGCCCTGGTCGCGCCCGGCCTGCGCCACGGCCACGTCGATCTGCTGCCCCACCGCCACCCGGTTGGGCAGGCCGGTCAGCAGGTCGTGATGCGCCAGGAAGGCGATGCGAGCCTCGGCCCGGCGGCGCTCCGTGACGTCCTCGTAGGTGGCCACGAAGCCGCCATCGGCGGCCTCGCGCCGGTCGATGGCGACGATGCGGCCGTTGCTCAGCTCCTGGAAATGCGTCTGCCAAACGCCGTTGCTGAAGGCGTCCCGCTGCTGGCGCAGCAGCGCTTCGAGATCGCAGCCGGGATGGTTGCCGGCCGCGAGACTGGCGCTCAGGACCTCGAGGGCCGTCATGCCGGGTACGACCGTGCCGGGCGGCAGGCCGTAGATCTCGCCGTAGCGCCGGTTGACCACCATCAACCGATGCTGCGCGTCGTACAGGCAGAGCCCCTGGGACATGGTGTCGAGGGCCGCATCGAGGCGCAGGTTGGTCCGGGTCAGGAAATGCGCCTGCTCCTTGAGCAGGCTGATATCGCTGCACACCGCGATGAAGCCGCCCTGCCGGGTCGCGGTGCGGCTCACCCGCAGCCAGCGGCCGTCGGCCAACCGGACGTCGCCGTCCCGGGCCAGGGCTCCGAAGCGATCCTCCGGGACATCCGAGCGGTAGTCCTGCGGCTCGTGCGCAACCTTCGTCAGCGACAGACCGGCCTCGATGGCAGCGTCGAGCCCGTCGAAGAAGCGCAGGGCCTGCGCGTTGGCCAGGGTGATACGGCCGTCGGCATCGACCACGACGACGCCTTCCCGTGCTGTCTGCAGCGCGTCCGTCACCTGCGTCTCGGTGCCCCGGCGCTGGCTGCCCTCGCGGAGCGAGAGAGCCCGGATGGTCGACCGCATCGCCGCGACGGCGTTCAGCAGCCGGCTCAACCGGTCGCGGCCGCCGGTGGGGATCCGATCGTCGCGCTGGCTGCCCGCGATCCGTTCGGCCGCCTCGGCCGCCGCGCCGACCGATCCGCCGATGTGGCGGGTGAGCAGCCAGGCGATCAGCCCGCAGGCGATGATCACGAGGGCCGCCGCGATGGCGTGCCACCGGACGAAGCCCCGCACGCGCTGCCGCGCAGCCTGTCGGAAGGTGAAGCCGTCGCCGGCCATGACGTTGATCAGGAGATCGATCTGGCCTTCGATTGCGTCGGCCTGCCGTTCGAGAGCCGCCTTCTGATCCGGCCGAACCGTCACGGGATCGAAAGCGCGGCGCAGGCTCTCCCAGGACGCCACGCTGGTCTGGACGGCCTCGGCCGTCCGCGCCGCCCGCTCGGACTGGGCCCGCTCGGCCGCGATGGTGAGATCCTCGGCCAGGATCGCCGAGAGGTCGGTGATGTCCGCATCCCGCTTCGCCACCTCGGCAGCGTCGCCGGTCTGCATCCGCCGGACGAGGGCAGCGCGCATCTTCGCGAAATCGGCCGCCACCGCGCGGGCGAAGCTGATCGAGGTCAGGGATTCGTCGTAGGTCCGTGTGACGAGCGTCCCGACCTGCGTGATCGCCAAGCCAGCCGAGAGCGCGAGCGCGCCCAGGAGAAGACCGACACAGAGGAAGGCGACGCTGACCGCGGCGCGGATCGACGTGATACGGCCCGTCCGCGTCGCGGCCGCGCGGGTGTGCCCGGCTCGGTCCGCGCACGCCGTCGGTGTCTCGGGATCTCGCATCGCACAGGTCGCTGGGTCACACGTCCGGCCAGCGATAAATGTCACTTGTTAAGAGGCAATTAGCTGGCTTGTCTCAGATCACGGATCAGCTGCGCGCGACCGACACGGAGCAATCGGCGGATCGTGCACAGTCGACCGCACGATCGGTGAAATCTTCGGCACCGTGCTTGTGCCGGCGAGCGGATCCCGTCGATTGAACGCAACCTTTCATTACGAGTGGCGCGCATTTGAGCAACGGATCCGACCGGCGCGATGCTCATGTCGCCAGCTCGGCACCGATATACCGACCGGTTTCCGACAGCTCAGAGGCGGTATCCGCGCGCCGGCCGCGCCGTCGCGACGCGGTCCGCGGCCGGCGCGCCCGAATGATTCCCGCGGTCGAGTGTTTCCCGCGTTCACCGCTGCGCCGAGCGGAGCGGCCCGGGCGGAGGCGGTGACTTCAGGGGCTCGACGGACTGGCCGTCCCGCAGATCCGGGGCGGGGCTGTAGATGATCCGGCTGTCGGCGGGCAGCCCCGAGTCGAGCTCCAGCGTGCGCCCGAGATCGCGCCGGACGCGGATCGTCCGCCACGTCACCCGGTCGTCGTCGCTGAGGGTGGCGACCCTGAGGTCGTTGCCGTCGAACACCGTCGCCTCGGCGGGGATCGACACGCCGGGCTCGGCCCGGGGGATCTTGAGGGTGACGTAGGCGTACAGCCCGGCCCGCAGCGCCCGGTCGGCGTTGGGGACGTCCACCTGGGTGGTCAGCGTGCGCGACGCCGCGTTCAGCGCGACGGAGCTGCGCTCCACGTAGCCTTCGAAGCGCCGGCCCGGCATCTGCGGCACGGTGATCTCGGCACGGACGCCGGGCTTGACGCCGACGGCATCCTTCTGCGGCACGTTGACGGTGATGCGCAGCAGGCTGTCCTGATCCATGGTCAGCAGCGGCGTGCCCCCGTTGTCGGCGCGGACGAGGTCGCCGACATCGACGTTGCGCACGGTCACGACCCCGTCGAACGGCGCCACGACACGCTCGAAGGCGGTGAGCGCCTTCAGGCGGTCGACCACAGCCTCCTGCGCCTTGATGTTGGCGGTGGCGACCTTCACGCCGGCCTCGGCGGCGGCGAGCGCGGCGGCCTGGCTCAGCACGCCCGCCTTGGTGTTGTCGGCGTTCTGCCGCGAGGCCCAGCCCTGCACGGCCAGGGTGCTGGTGCGGTTGTTGGTGAGGTTGGCGAGGTTCACGTTCGCGCGGGCCTGCTCGACCTGCGCCTGCGCCTGGAGCAGCTGCGCCTTCAGCTGGCCGACCTGCGCCTCGGCCTGCGCGAGCTGCTGGTCGAGATCCGGTGCGGCGATGCGCAGAAGGAGGTCGCCCGCCTTGACCCGGGATCCGATATCGACCCGGCGCTCCGCGATGTAGCCGGTGGCGCGCGCGGCGATCGCCGCCGTGGTGAAGGCCTGGATCTCGCCGGGAAGCACGAGATCGAGGGGGCCCTCGGCCCGCTCGGCGGCCACGGTGCGCACCTGCGGCACGAGGGTCTTGATCCGCTCCAGCGTCGCGGTCGCCTCCACGTCGCGCTGCCAGTGACCGTAGGCACCCCAGGCGAGCAGGCCGAGTCCGGCGAGGCCGACCAGCAGGAACGGGGCCTTGCCGGGCGGCGGAGGGACTTCCGCGCCCGCGTCGTGCGCCTTCATCGATCGGCTCTCCGCCCCGGACATCCCGCAGGGCCACGGTGAGGGTAGCGCCCGGCGGGCCGGCCGGCCAGCGTGTGCATTGGCCGCATCGGCGCGCCGGCCTAACGCGCCGGCCCGGCCACCAGCAGTCGCCGGCTGAGGCGCTTGTGCAGGTGGACCATCAGGGCGATGCCGAAGAGGGGCGTCAGCAGGTTGAGGACCGGGACGATCATCAGGCCGGCCAGCAGGCACCCGGCGCCGAGCGTCCGGACCGAGAAGGCGCGGCGCATCTCGGCGGCCTCGGGGAGGGGCCGGAACCGGGCCGCCGCCATCTCGAAGTACTCGCGGGACAGCAGGTAGGCGTTGGCGGCGAAGAAAGCCGCGATCCCGATGACAGGGACGAAGAAGATCACCAGGGCCGCGAGGTTCACCAGCAGCGTCACACCGGCGAAGCGCAGGGCGTAGAGCATGGCGGTCCCGAATGGCATGGCGCGTCCGGGCGGCTCGTTCGGGAAATCGGTGCGCTCGACGATCTCGGCCGCGTCGTCGAGGAAGAAGCCCGCCACCAGGATCGAGACCGCCGGCATCAGGTAGGCGAGGGCCACGACCAGACCGAAACCCGCGAGGTAGTAGGCGAGGCTGTCGAGGATCGGGTACTGGGCGGAGATGTGGTGGCTCGCCTGGAAGGCCTGGATCAGCCGGGTCAGGCCGAGCCAGATCAGGAGCAGGAGCCCGACCGTCAGGCCGAGGGACTTCCACAGGATCGCGCGCAGCGGCGGCGAGAAGGTCTGGCGCAAAGCCGCCGCGGCGGACTCGACGAGCATCGGGCGAGAGTTCCGGCCTGCGCCGGAAGCGGCGCTGGCGCGTTGTGGAGCGGTGCGGCGACCGGTGCAAGATCGGGCTCCGTCGCAGGGGCGGCAGGGTGCGGGGAGCACGCGTGCAGGACACGACAGGACAGATCTCGGCGCCGCGGGCGCCCGATCACCCGTGGAGCGACCCGGTCGTCCGGCCCGCCTACAGGCCGCGCCTCGCGCCGCTGCCAGAGAGGCCGGAGGTGCTGGTAATCGGCGCGGGCGCCGCCGGCATCGGCGCGGCCCGCACCCTCGCGGCCCGGGGCGTGCCCGTCGCGGTTCTGGAGGCGCGGGACCGCGTCGGAGGCCGGGCCGTGACGGTGGCCCTCCGCGGCCACGCCCTCGATCTCGGTGCCCACTGGCTCCATGCCGGGCCGATCAATCCCCTGGTGGCGCTCGGCCGGGCGCGCGGCGAGCGGCTCCGCCGGGCCGCGCAGGAGAGCCATGTCTGGGTCGGGGGCCGGCCGGGCCGCGCCGACGCCGTCCGGGCCAACGCGCGCGCCTTCGACCGCGCGGACCGCGCCATGACCCGTGGCGCCGCGCAGCCCGGTCCCGACCGGCCGGCCGCCAGCGCGCTGCCGCCCGGGCTCGGTGCCTGGGGCGACCGGGTCGCGCAGGTCCACGGCCTCGTCTCGGGCCGGCCGCTGGAGGCGGTCTCGCTCCACGACTTCCCCAGCATGGAGTACGGCGACAACTACTTCCTGGCCGACGGCTACGGCAGCTACGTCGCCCGCCTGGCGGACGGCCTGCCGGTGGCGCTCGCGACGCCGGTGACGCGGATCGACTGGTCGGATGGCCGCGTCCGCGCGACAGGCGCCGACGGGACCGTCTACGCCGCCCGCGCGGTGATCGTGACGGTGCCGATGATGGTGCTCCGGGACGGGCCGACCTTCACGCCGCCGCTGCCGAACGCGGTCCGCGCCGCCATCGACGGCTTCACCACCGGCATCTACGAGCACGCGGTGCTGCACTGGCCATCGAGCCCGTTCCGCGGCCGCGACCGGCTGGCGGCGATCCACGGCGGGCGGCGCGCCCCGCCGGGCCTCCTCACCCGCATCGACGACACGCCGTTCCACTACTACGAGCTCGACCTGCACGAGGCGGCGGCGATCGACGCGGCAGGATCCGGTGCGGACGGCGTGCGCCGCCATGTCCGCGCGGTCCTGGGCGAGCATTTCGGCCGGGCGCGGCTGCGCGACCTGACGATCCCCGCTGTGAGCGCGTGGCGCCACGACCGGTGGTCGCGCGGCTCGTGGGCCGTGGTCCCGCCGGGCCACGCGCCGGCGCGACAGGCCCTCCGCGCCGCCGTCGCCGACACCGTCTGGTTCGCCGGCGAGGCGCTATCCCGGGAGCAGTGGGGCACGGTCGGGGGCGCCTACGCGGAGGGCGTCCGGGCCGCCGAGGCCGTGTCCGCCGTCGTACAGACGGGCGCCGGCGAGCGTATCCGGGCGGGCACAGGCTGAAGCGCGCGCGGCGCGGAACCTACCGGAACGCTTGCCGCAGCCGGACAAGACAGGCATCCCCCGGCCGAAACGCGACAGGGGGCGGCGATGGATTGGGTCGAGGGCATCGGCTATCTCGGGACGGCGCTGACCATCACGGCGACGGCCATGAGCACGATGATCCCGCTGCGGATCATCTCGCTCTGCGCGAGCTGCGCCGTGATCACCTACGGCATCATGATCGGCAGCATGCCGGTGGTGCTGACCGAATTGATCCAGATGCCGTTCAACGCCTACCGGCTCTGGCAGATGCTGCGCCTCGTCCGGGACGTGGAGACGGCCGCCGAGAACGACCTGTCCCTGGAATGGCTCCGACCCTTCGGCTCCCGACGCCCGTTCGGCATCGGCGAGGTGGTGTTCCGCAAGGGGGAACTCGCCACCGAGATGTACTACATCGAGAGCGGCGTGTTCCGGATCCCGGAGGTCGACCTCGAGGTCCGCCAGGGCGGGATCGTCGGCGAGCTCGGGCTCCTGTCGCCCGGCAACGCCCGCACCGCCTCGCTGGTCTGCGTCGAGGCGGGACACGCGCTGTGCGTGTCCTACTCGGACGTGAAGCAGCTCTACTACCAGAACCCCGAATTCGGGTTCTACTTCCTCAAGCTGACCAGCGAGCGGCTCTTCCAGGGTGTGCAGGGCATGTCCAAGCCCCAGGCGGTGGCCGGCGACGCCCTGTGAGGCGCCGCCGTCCGCTGCTCAGTGTCCGCCGCTCAGTGTCCGCCGCTCAGAGCATGCTCGGCAGGATGCGGTCCGGCGGCCGGTGTCCGTCCATGAAGGTCTTGATGTTGATGATGACCTTCTCGCCCATGTCGGTGCGGCTCTCGTAGGTCGCCGAGCCCATGTGGGGCAGGAGGACGACCTTGCCCTGGCGGGCGAGCTTGACGAGACGCGGGCTGACGGCGGGCTCCTGCTCGAACACGTCGAGGCCGGCCGCCGAGATCTCGCCGCCCTCGATCAGCCGCGCCAGGGCGTTCTCGTCGATCACCTCGCCGCGGGCCGTGTTGACCACGACCGCCTCGGGCTTGAGCAGCTTGAGGCGCCGCGCCGAGAGCAGATGGTACGTGGCGGGCGTGTGCGGGCAGTTCACCGACACGATGTCGACGCGCGCCAGCATCTGGTCGAGGGATTCCCAGTAGGTCGCGTCCAGCGCGCTCTCGATGGCGGCCGGCACCCGGCGGCGGTTGTGGTAGTGCACCTGCAGGCCGAAGGCGCGGGCGCGCTTGGCGAGCGCCTGGCCGATCCGGCCCATGCCGACGATGCCGAGGCGCTTGCCGGTGATGCGCCGGCCGAGCATCCAGGTCGGCGACCAGCCGGTGGTCCACTCGTCGTCCGGGATGATCCGCGCGCCCTCGGTGACCCGGCGGGCCACCGCGAGGATCAGCGCCATGGTCATGTCGGCGGTGTCCTCGGTCAGCACGCCGGGCGTGTTGGTGACCGTGATGCCGCGCTCCAGCGCCGCCGCCACGTCGATATGGTCGACGCCGTTGCCGAAATTGGCGATCAGGCGGAGGTTCGGGCCGGCCTGGGCGATCAGCCCGGCATCGATCTCGTCGGTCACGGTGGGGACGAGCACGTCGGCCTCGCGCAGGGCCGACGCCATGGCGTCCGGCGCCATCGGCGCGTCCTCGGAATTGAGCCGGACGTCGAACAGCTCGCGCATCCGCGTCTCGACGGCATCCGGCAGGCGCCGCGTCACGACCACCAGCGGCTTGCGCTTCGACACGTCTCTCTCCCCGTCAGCCCAGCGGCCTTGATCACGGCTCGCGCCCGGTGATTCCCGCCCGGACCGCGTCCCGCAAGCGTCCGTTAACCGAACTCGGCCAGACAGGATCGGTCACGGGCGCCGGTTCCGGAGCCTGTTCCGACCCATCGGCCTCTCTACCAGAGGTGGGCCGGAACACAATCGGATGCGGGCCGGTCCGCGTGTCGAACCGGCCCCGCTTTCGACATGTCCGGCGCCGAGCAACGCCACGTCTGGATAGGGAGACGACCATGCGCGTGTCATGCCTCAGCCTCGCCGTCGCGGCGGTGCTGGCCGGCGGCCTCGCGACCGGTGCCCGCGCGGCGCCGCCGACCGGCCCCGAGGCCGGGGTCGGGCCGGTGACCAAGCTGCCGCTGCCGCGCTACGCGAGCCTGAAGACCGATCGCGTCAACCTCCGCGAAGGCCCCTCGAAGGATCACCGGACGCTCTGGGTGTTCCAGCGGGCCGGCCTGCCGGTCGAGATCGTGGGCGAGTTCGAAACCTGGCGCAGGATCCGCGATTCGGAGGGCACCGAGGGCTGGGTGCTGCATTCGCTGCTGTCCGGGCGCCGCACCGCCATCGTGAATGCCGGCCCCGACAAGGGTGTCGAGAAGGCGGCCGTGTCGCTGCGGGCCAAGGCCGACGACGGCGCCGACGACGAGGCCAAGCTCCAGACCGGCGTGATCGGCAGCGTCAAGAGCTGCACCGGCACGTGGTGCCGCATGATCGTCGCGCTGCCCAACAAGCGGGACGTCGACGGCTACATTCGCCAGAATCGCCTGTGGGGCGTCTACCCGAACGAGGTCGTGGAATAGCGGTCCGGGCGCCCCGACGGCGCCCGTCCGTCATTCCGGGCGGCGGCGGCGCGCCAGCTCCCGGCACGCCGCCGCCGCCCGAAAAAACGAAGGCCCGGACGATGCCGGGCCTCGCGTCGCTTGCGTACTGCGTTGGACGCGGGCCTCAGCCCTGGCGGCGGCCCGCCGGACGGCTGCGGCGCAGGCGCACGATCACCTCGACCCCGGCGATCTCCATGCCCTCGGGCGCCTCGGGCAGCGAATCGACCGTGATGCCGCAATCCGGCATGTCGATCACCTGGCTCTCGTCCTCCAGGTAGAAATGGTGGTGCTCGGTCGGGTTCGTGTCGAAATAGGCCTTCGACCCGTCGAGCGCGAGCTGGCGCAGGAGCCCGGCCTCGGTGAACTGGTGCAGCGTGTTGTAGACGGTCGCCAGCGAGACCGGCACCTTGGCGCGCATCGCCTCGTCGTAAAGCATCTCCGCCGTCAGGTGGCGGTCGCCGCGGCCGAAGAGCAGCCAGCCCAGGGACAGGCGCTGCCGCGTCGGGCGCAGGCCGGCCCGACGCAAACGGTCGCGCAGGTCGGACAGCGGACAGCCGCGGCGCGGAGTCCCGTTGGCCTCCAACTGGGGGGCGGGGACCCGGCCGTTGAAGACGGCCTGGAATGGCACCGGTTCGGACATCGCTGGACTGAACGCTCGACGAGGGGCCTGAAGGAACGGATGTCTCCTCAGTATATTGAAGTGGTCGGACAGTCGCAACCCGAGCGTTGCCGCATACCCGCGGCTGCAGGCTTTGAAGGCGCGGCGCCCCGTGCTAACCCGCGCGCCAGCCGATGGGCCGAGTATAGTCGCCCGCGACGCGAAGATCGCGCACATCCGAGGAAACAGCCAACGCAATGCCGCCAGACGCCGAGACACAAGCGCAGGGTGCGAACCGCCGGTCGCACTATTCCTACGAGGATCTTCTGGCCTGCGGGCGCGGCGAACTCTTCGGATCCGGCAACGCGCAGTTGCCGCTGCCGCCGATGCTGATGTTCGACCGGATCACGTCCATCGGGACCGAGGGCGGCGCCCACGGCAAGGGGCACGTGACGGCCGAGCTCGACATCCGGCCGGACCTCTGGTTCTTCCCCTGCCATTTCCAGGGCGACCCGGTGATGCCGGGCTGCCTCGGCCTCGACGCCCTCTGGCAGATGCTGGGCTTCCATCTCGGCTGGCTCGGCTCGCCGGGCCGCGGGCGCGCCCTGGGCGTCGGCGAGGTGAAGCTCGCCGGCCAGGTGCTGCCGACGATCAAGAAGGTCGTCTACAATGTCGACGTGAAGCGGGTCCGTCAGGGCAAGCTCGTGCTCGGCATCGGCGACGGCTGGCTCGAGGCCGACGGCGAGCGCGTCTATCAGGTCCAGGACATGCGGGTCGGCCTGTTCCAGAGCTGAGCCGCAGCCGCCGCGCGTCCGGTTCGCGGCTTGGCCGCAACGCCGGACGGTCTCGGCGGTTGAGATTGTGTCCGCGTCACCTTAGCTGACCGTGACGCGGCCCGGGCGACCGGGACCGCGACGGAGGTAGTGTCACCATCATGCGCCGTGTCGTCATCACCGGGATGGGCATCGTCTCGTCCATCGGCAACAACACGCAGGAGGTGCTCGCCTCCCTGCGCGAGGCCCGCTCGGGCATCGCGCGCGACGCCAGCTACGCGGAGCACGGCTTCCGCAGCCAGGTCTCCGGCGCGCCCACCCTCGATCCCGAGGGCGTGGTGGACCGGCGCGCCATGCGCTTCCACGGCGGCGGGACCGCCTGGAATCACGTCGCCATGGATCAGGCGATCCAGGATGCCGGCCTGGATCAGGGCGACATCTCGAACGAGCGCACCGGCATCATCATGGGCTCGGGCGGTCCCTCGACCCGCGTGATCGTCGAGGCCGCCGGCATCGCGCGGGACAAGGGTCCCAAGCGCATCGGCCCGTTCGCCGTGCCGAAGGCGATGTCGTCGACCGCCTCGGCGACGCTCGCGACGTGGTTCAAGATCCGCGGCGTGAACTACTCGATCTCTTCCGCCTGCGCGACCTCGAATCACTGCATCGGCAACGCCGCCGAGATCATCCAGGGCGGCCGGCAGGACATCATCTTCGCGGGCGGCTGCGAGGATCTCGACTGGACGCTCTCGGTGCTGTTCGACGCCATGGGCGCCATGTCGTCGAAGTACAACGACACGCCGTCCCGTGCCTCCCGCGCCTACGACGCCAACCGCGACGGCTTCGTCATCGCGGGCGGCGCCGGCGTGCTGGTCCTCGAGGAGCTGGAGCACGCCAAGGCGCGCGGCGCCCGGATCTACGGCGAGGTCGCGGGCTACGGCGCCACCTCGGACGGCCACGACATGGTCGCGCCGTCGGGCGAGGGCGCCGTGCGCTGCATGCGCCAGGCGCTGGACGGGCTGAAGGGCGCGCGGATCGACTACATCAACCCGCACGCCACCTCGACGCCGGTCGGCGACGACAAGGAGATCGAGGCGATCCGCGAGGTGTTCGGCCGCGGCGAGGATTGCCCGCCGATCTCGGCCACCAAGTCGCTGACCGGCCATTCCCTGGGCGCCACCGGCGTGCAGGAGGCGATCTACAGCCTGCTGATGATGAACAACGGCTTCATCTGCGAGAGCGCGCACATCGACACGCTCGACCCGGCCTTCGCCGACATGCCGATCCTGCAGCAGCGCCGGGACAACGCGCAGCTCGGCCACGTGCTGACCAATTCCTTCGGCTTCGGCGGCACCAACGCCACCCTGGTCCTGAAGCACGTCGACGCCTGATCGCCCGGCGCGGAACCGCCGGCCGCGGGCCGGCGTTTACCCGCTGTTGAGATCTGGTGGTGGCGATGGGGACTTTCATCTTCGGAACATTGGGCGGCCTCATGATCGCCGGTGTCGCGGCGATCTACGCGAAGCAGGCCGCGCTGGAAGAAGCGGATTCCCACACGGACGGGCATTTCTGAGCCCGACCCACGACGCCACGAACGCCCCGCCCGCCGGCGGGGCTTTTTTTTGCCCGCCGTCTGCCGGTGTCGCGTTTGGATCGCGGCGCGAGCCGCGTTAAGGCAGCCTGCCGCGGTTCGCTGGTCGCGACCGCGATCCGGACCCGCTTCGCGGGTCCGGCGTGCTCGGTCAGGATGTGAGTCGGCATGACGGGTTTGATGGCGGGCAAGCGCGGCCTGATCATGGGCGTCGCGAACGATCACTCGATCGCCTGGGGAATCGCCAAGGCGCTGCACGCCCAGGGCGCGCGACTGGCCTTCACGTACCAGGGCGAGGCCCTGGGCCGCCGGGTGGCGCCCCTCGCCGCCAAGCTCGATTCGGACATCGTCCTGCCCTGCGACGTCGAGGATCTGGCCTCGGTCGACGCGACCTTCGAGGCCCTGGACGCTCGATTCGATGGCGGCCTCGACTTCGTGGTCCACGCCATCGGCTTCTCCGACAAGGCGCAGCTCAAGGGCCGCTACGTCGACGTGACGACGCGCGAGAATTTCGTGCGCACGATGACGATCTCGTGCTTCTCGTTCACCGAGATTGCGCAGCGCGCGGCCAAGCGGATGAACCAGGGCGGCTCGTTGCTGACCCTGACCTACGGCGGCGCGACTCGGGTCATGCCGAACTACAACGTCATGGGCGTCGCCAAGGCGGCGCTCGAGGCCTCGGTGCGCTACCTGGCGAGCGACCTGGGCCCGGACGGGATCCGGGTGAACGCGCTCTCCGCCGGCCCGATGCGGACGCTGGCGGGCGCCGGGATCGCCGACGCGCGGCTGATGTTCAACCACCAGCGGGCGCACGCGCCGCTGCGGCGCACGGTTAGCCTGGAGGATGTCGGCGGTTCGGCCCTCTACCTGCTGTCGCCGCTCTCGGGCGGCGTCACCGGCGAGGTCCACTTCGTGGATGCCGGCTACAACATCATCTCGATGCCGCGCCCGGACGTGCTGCAGGCGCAGGACGAGGCCGGCGTCGTCGGGGACGCCTGAGGCGCCTCACTCCTCCGGGATACGCCCCGGGGGCAGGGGACCGGCCGGCGAACCGCGCTCGCCGCGGACCGAGCGCCGCTCCCGGGCGGCGCGCGCCTCCTCCGCGGTCGGCGGCGCCGAGGGATAGTTCGACGCGAAGGGGTTGGGCGGCGCCCCGCGCCCGGAGCCGCCGAACAGCTTGTCGAGGAAGCCCTCCTCGGCGCTCGCGGGTCGGGCGACCAAGAGAAGGGCGAGGGCGAGGATCGGGCGAAGCTGCATCGTCGTCGTCTGCGTGCCGGGACCGTGCCGGGTTAGGGCCACTTTCCGGCGGATCGGAGGCCGAGTCCCCGTCGCCTGGAACCCCGGCGCGTCCGGCGGGTTCGCGGTCAACGATGAGGGCGCGTACAGGAGGCGTGATGTCCGAGGTAACCTATCGCATCGTCGAGCACGACGGCGGCTTCGCCTACAAGGTCGGCGACGTGTTCTCCGAGACGTTCCCGAGCCGCGAGGAGGCGCTGCAGGCGGCGCAGGCCGCGGCGGCGGAACAGCAGGTCCCCGGGTCGACCGAGGGGATCCGCTATCAGGATCAGGCCGGCGGCTGGCACGATGAGACCGCGCAGGGCAGCGACCGGCCCCGCGCCCGGGTCGTGGAGTAGCCGCGGCGGACGGGACGGACATGCGCGATCGTCCGCAACGGCGGGAAATCTCGTGGCGCGTGCGCGGCGCGTAACCCCGGCCGCGGCGCCGGCCGGTCGCAGGGCGCCCGCCCTGCCGAAGGGCGCGCGGCGGACGACCCCGTCGCCGGAGACGCTGGCGGCGCTCGGCCCGGACCGGCTGATCGCGCTGATCCTCGGCGAGACCGGGCGCAACCCGGCCTTCAAGAAGCTGGTGAGCGCCGCGCTCGCCTCGCTCCAGGGCCCCGAGGCCGTCGCGGCGATCGTCGACCGGCGGCTGACGGCCCTCGAGGGCGCCCAGGGCTACATCGACTGGCAGAAGCGCCGGACCTTCGCGGCCGATCTTAACACGACCGTGACGGTGATCCTCAACGAACTGCGGCCCCTCGATGCGGGGGCTGCGCTCGACCGGCTCCGGCGCTTTCTCGACGGCGCCGACGCGGTCCTGAACCGCGTGGACGACAGCACCGGCGCCGTGCAGGGCGTGTTCGACCGCGCCTCAGCAGCCTTCGTGGAGATCGCCGGCGCCCTGCCGCCGGAGGACGCCGCCCGGGTAGCGGCGCGCCTCGTCGAGCCGTTCGCGGCGGATCCGTTCGGCCCCCTCAGAACCGTCCTCGGCGAGATGATCCCGGCGCTGCCCGAGCCATCCCTCGCGGAGATCGACGACCGGCTCGCCGCCGCCGAGGCGGCCCTGCCGCAGGGTGGGGATCCCCGCCGCGACGCGACCCATCACCGGCAGGCGGCCCGGATCCAGATCCTGCGCCTGCGCCAAGCCGTCGCCGACCGGCGCGGCGACACCGACACCTTCATCGCCCTGGAGCGGGCGACCTTGCCGGGGCGGGAGAACCGCGTGGCGATCGCCCGGCTGCTCCTCGACGCCGGGCGCGCCACCGAGGCGCTGGACTGGATCCGACGCATGCAGGATCCGGGTCTGCGCATCGCCACCCGGGCCGACCTGATCGCCGGCTTCGACCTGCGCGGACCGGAACGGGAGCGGCAGGCGCTGGAGATCGAGATCCTCGACGCGCTCGGCCAGGGCGATGAGGCGCAGGCCCTGCGCTGGGGGCGGTTCGAGCGCGAACTCGACGCGCCGATGCTGCGCACCTTCCTCGCCAAGCTTCCGGATTTCGAGGACGAGGAGGCGCTCCGGCGCGCCCTCGACCACGCCGAGGCCTTCCCGCAGCCGCATCGGGCGCTCGCCTTCCTGGCGGCTTGGCCGGATCTGCGCCGTGCGGCCGCGCTGGTCGTCGCGCGGCCTGAGACCTGGCAGGGCGACCAGTACGCGGTGCTGGCGCCGGTCGCCGAGGCGCTGGCGCAGGATCACCCCCAGGCCGCGACGATCCTGTATCGCCGGCTCCTCGACTCGATCCTCGAGACCGGCCGCAGCGCCGCCTACCCGCACGGCGCGCGCTACCTCGCGGAGCTCGACGCCCTGGCGGGGCGCCTCGCGACCGGCGACGTCGATCCGGATCCGCAGGCCTACCGCGCTGCTCTGCGGCGGGCGCACGGCCGCAAGCACGGGTTCTGGAGCCTCGTGCGCGACTGAACCGGACGCGCGGCCGGCTCAGTCCTCCAGCACGATGGCGTCGACCCGGTCCGGGTAGAAAGCCACGTGGTCGCGGATTGCCGCGACGGCCGGGTACGGGTCGCCGTAGCTCCAGACCGCGTCGGGGCGCCGATCGCCGTCGACGACGAGGTCGAAATAGTGGGCGTCGCCCTTGTACGGGCAGTGGCTCGTCCGCGCCGAGGCGACGAAACAATCGGCGCGGATGTCGCTTCGCGGCACGTAGAAGACCGGTGGGTACCGAGCCTCCTGCAGCCGCAGGGCGTTCCGGGTCTCGGCGACCGCGGCGCCCGCCACGACGACGCGGACGCGGCGGGACTCGGGCTCGACGGTGATCGGGTGGTCCGGTCCGGGCAGCTTCATGGCGTGTTCCCTCCCTCGGGCTTCAACTCGACGGTCCCGAGCGCGTCGGCGAGGCGCGTCTTCGCGGTCCCGGGCCGCAGGGGCTTCTGCTGGGTCTCGTGCGGCGCCCAGCCCGAGAGCCACAGCACCTCGAAGGTCGCCCGCACGCGACCGTCCGGGTCCGAGAATCTCTCGGCGTAGATCTCGGCCATGCGCAGCAACGTCGCCCGCCGCAGCGGCGTCCGCCGCCGCTCGGTGAGCACGTTGGTCATGCCCATGGCCCGCAGGTCGCGCATCAGGCCGAACGGGTCGGCGTAGCGGACCGTCAGCGTGTCGGTATCGGCCACCGGCAGCGCGAAGCCCGCCCGCTGCAGCAGGCCGCCGGCCTCGCGCACCGCCGCGAAGGGCGCCACGCGGGGGCTGACCCCACCCTCGACCTCGCTCTCGGCCTGGGCGAAGCTCTGGCGCAGCTCCGTCAGCGTCGCGCCGCCGAGCAGGCAGCCGACGAACAGCCCATCCGGACGGAGGGCGCGGCGCAGCTGGATCAGCGTGCCGGGGAGGTCGTTCACGGCGTGGAGGGCCAGCAGCGACACGGCGAGGTCCAGGCTCCCGGTCGCCAGCGGCAGCGCTTCGGGATCTCCGACGATCAGGTCGCCGCCCGGCTCCGGCAGGGCCGCGAGGCGGACATGCCGCGCCGCCGGATAGCGGGCGGCGAGCAGCCGGGTCGCCACGGGACGCGGCGTGGCGAGGTCGAGAACAGAGACGAAGCTGCGCAGGACGGCGCCGAGCCGGTCGTCGAGATCCTCGGCGAGGCGGTCGAGGAGGAAGCCCGGGTAGCCGAGGCGCCCGGCACGGGCGAGGCGGCGGCGGGCGAGGCGCGTGTCGAACAGGGCGGCGGGAGCATCCATCGGGGGGCAGATGGCATCTGCGGTCGCGTCGCGCCACCGTCGCCGCGCACGGTCTCGTGAGCTGCGCTAGGATGCTGGAACGACTCGGGAGCGTCGCTGTTCCTGCTGCAACCGGCCCAACGGCCGAGATTCCTCAGGGAGCACACATCATGAAGCGCATGCTCGTCGGGGCCGCCGTGGCCCTCACCACCCTGGCCGCCGCGGGCGGCGCCGAGGCGAAGGGCTGCATCAAGGGCGCCATCGTCGGCGGCATCGCGGGTCACTACGCCGGCCATCACGGCCTCGTCGGCGCCGCGGCCGGCTGCGCCATCGGCCGCCACCGCGCCAACGCTCGCGACCGTCAGGTCGAGCGGCAGCAGATGGCGCCGCAGGCGCGCCCCGTCTCGGCCCAGTAAGCCGGGTCTGCGGGAGCGCGTCGCGCGCATGACGGCCTTCCAGGCCGTCGCCACGGCCCTGCGCGGTCTGCCGCGCGGGGTCGTCTCCCTGATCTACCCGCCCACCTGCGCGGGCTGCGGCGGCGCCACCGCCGATCCGGGCGCCCTCTGTCCGTCCTGCTGGTCGAGCCTGCGCCTGATCGAGGAACCGGTGTGCCAGCGCTACGGTACGCCCTTCGCGGTCGACCTCGGGGTCGGCCCGCTGGTGTCGCCCCGGGCCATCGCGGAACCGCCGGTCTTCGGCCGCGCCCGGGCGGTCGCCCTCTACGATTCCGTGGCGCGGCGGCTCGTCCATCGCCTGAAGTATGAGGACCGGCTCGATCTCGCCGGCGTGATGGCCCGGATGATGGCCGCGAGCGGCCGGACCCTGATCGCCGAGGCCGAGTGCCTCGTGCCGGTACCGCTCCATCGCGGACGCCTGTGGCGGCGGCGCTTCAACCAGTCCGCCCTGCTGGCGCGGGCGATCGCGGATGCGGCGGGGCGGCCGTGCGTCGCCACGGCCCTCGTGCGCGTGCGGGCCACGCGATCCCAGGTCGGCCTGAGCCGCGCGGCGCGGGCCGAGAACCTGAGCGGCGCCTTCCGGGTCGCTTCCGCCGAGCAGCACCGCGTCCGCGGGCGCCGGGTCCTTCTCGTGGACGACGTCATGACCACCGGCGCCACCGGCAACGCCGCCGCCCGCGCGCTCCTGCGCGGCGGGGCGACGTCCGTGGATCTCCTGACCTTCGCCCTCGTCGGCGACATCGCCGGCTGAAGCCTGCTTTCAGCGCCCGGCCTGCACCCGCTCCGGGAAGCCCGCCGCCAGGGTGAAGTCGAACGCCTCCGCGATCCCCTCGTACCAGAGCGAGAACGGCGTCGGACGCGCGAGGTGCAGGGCGCCCTCGGTCTCGCGCCCCTCGTGCTGGAGGGCCGCCCCGTGCTTGGCCGCGAGCCGCAGCATGGGCCCGTTTCCCGACAGGCAGCGGACGTGGAGATCCTTGACGCCGCGATGCCGCGCCGCGCGGGCGATCCGGGCGAACAGGGCGGCCCCGATCCCCTTGCGGCGGAAGGTCTGCTCGACCGCGAAGGCCGCCTCAGCGTGCGGCCCCAGGGCGTAGCGGGACGCCCCCGGCCCCATCGGCCGCAACTCGGCGAGACCGCGCAACACGCCGCCCACGAAGGCGCCGTACATCACGCCCTCCGCGGTCAGCGCCTGCGCGGCGTAGGCCCGGACTCCGGCCTCGCTGACATTGCCCATGAAGCGGCTCGCCCGGGTCTCCGGATCCAGCCGCAGGAAATAGTCGAGGACCGCAGCGCGGTCCGCCGGCCAGAGACGCCGGATGGTGTGGGTCGGCCCATCGAGGGCTTGTACCGCCATGATGAAGCTCCGGTTCGTGCGCGCTGCCGCGCGGGGTGATCCGGACGCTCCTCCCAAGAGACCGCCGGGATGTCGCATCCCCGAATTCATTGTGCAATGCAGCAGAGTGCGGGGCCGGCCGGCCGCGGGCCTGCCATGCGTGGGACCGATGGGAGGCTTCGATGGGACGCCTCGATGGGACGCTTCGATGGGACGCCTCGATGGGACGCCTCGATGGGACGCCTCGATGGGACGCTTGCCCGCGGCTGTTCGGCCGCGGGCTTGATTCAGGCCGAGCTTGCGCGGCACTGGAACAGGCCCCGGGTCGTTGACCGCCGATGCGGGTGCAGGGGGTGCCGAACCGGTACCGCGATCAGCAGCGAGGAACCGGCGGCGTGAACGACAGATCCGGCAAGCCCATCGCCCCGTCGCCGGCGGCGCTCGCCGGTGCGGTCTCGCCCGGCCCGGTCCACGAGCGCTACGAGGCGCTGGTCGCCACCGGCGCCATCGAGCGCGATCCCGCCCAGGCGCACCTCGTGCGCGCCCTCGACCGGCTGGTCGTCGACCTCCAGCGCCGCAAGCGGGCCAGCAAGACGAGCGCTCTGGGGTGGCTGTTCCGTCGCAAGGACGAGGCCGAGACGATCAAGGGCCTGTACATCTGGGGCTCGGTCGGGCGCGGGAAGACCATGCTGATGGACCTCTTCCACGAGGCGGCGCCGGAGCCGAAGCGGCGCGTCCATTTCCACGGTTTCCTGGCCGACGCGCACGAGCGGATCCACGCCTACCGTCAGGCGCTGAAGGCCGGCACCGTCAAGGGCGACGACCCGATCGGACCGGTGGCCGACCAGCTGGCCGACGAGGCGACCCTGCTGTGCTTCGACGAGTTCACCGTCACCGACATCGCCGACGCGATGATCCTGGGTCGCCTGTTCAACCATCTGTTCCGGCGCGGCGTCACCGTCGTCGCGACCTCGAACGTCGAGCCAGACCGACTCTACGAGGGCGGCCTCAATCGGGCGCTGTTCCTGCCCTTCGTGGCGAACCTCCAGGAACGCGTGACCGTCGTCCGGCTCGACTCCCGGACGGATTTCCGGCTCGAGAAGCTCGGCGGCGCGGCGGTCTACCATGTCCCCGCCGACGCGGCGGCGCGCGCGGCCCTCGACGCCGCCTTCAAGGCCCTGACCGGCAAGGCTCGCGGCCTCCCGGCGACGGTCACGGTCCACGGCCGGGCCGTGGCGGTTCCCGAGCAGGCGACCGGCGTGGCCCGGTTCGGCTTCGACGATCTCTGTCGCCAGCCCCTCGGCGCCTCCGACTACATGGCACTCGCCCGCGCCTACCACACGGTGATCCTCGACGGGATCCCAGTGATGGGCGAGGCGGAGCGGAACGAGGCCAAGCGCTTCATCACGCTGGTCGACACGCTCTACGACCGGCACGTGAAGCTCGTGGCCTCCGCGGCCGCCGAAGCGCAGGACCTCTACACCGCCCGGACCGGCCGCGAGGCCTTCGAGTTCGACCGGACCGTCTCGCGCCTCATCGAGATGCGGTCGCGGGAATATCTCGGCCAGCCGCACGGCCGGCCGGATTCCGAGGCGTCGGGCGCCACCACCGGGCTGGTGGAGACGTGAGCGCCCCGTCGCGCGCCGGATCGATCTTCGGCCTGCGCCGGCGCAATTGGCGCGGCGCCGGCCCGCTGGGCTGGCTCCTCGGCTCGCCCGTCGCCTTCATCCTGCTGATCGTCGCCCTGGGCAGCGGCACGGCCAATTACGTGACCGGCGAGACCGACCGGGCCGCGACCGCCCGTGCGAACGCGACGATCGCCGGGATCGAGCGCCTGATCTCCGAGGTCAAGGACCTGGAGACCGGGGAGCGCGGCTTCGTTCTGGTCGGCAGCGAGGATTACCTCCGACCCTACACGACCGCCCTCACCAAGATCGACACGGAGCTGACCGGCCTCGGCGCCGCCGCGCAGGAGTCGGTCCGGGCCGGCGGCCCGTCGCTCGCCGGGCTGATCGCGCAGAAGCGCGACTTCGCCGCCCGGGTGGTGGAGGCGCGGCGGAACCGGGGCTTCGACGCCGCCATCGACCTCGTCCGCACCGGCGAGGGCAAGCAGCTGATGGACGCGATCCGCGCCGAGTCGGCGGCCCGGCAGGCCGCGACCCTGGAGCAGCTCGCGACCATCCAGGCGCGCGAAGCGTGGCGCGGACTCCTTCTGTTCCTCCTCTCCGCGGCGGCGGCCCTCGGAGCGATCGTGCTGCTGGCGCGCCTCGCCCTGGTGCGACGGCAGGAATCCCTGCGGATGTCCCGCCTCCTCGACGGGGTGCTGGCCAACGCGCCGGTGGGGCTCGGCTTCCTCGACCGTGACCTGAAGATCCGGCACATGAACCGGGCGCTCGCCACCATGAGCGAGCGCGGCTTCGGGGCCGATCTCGGCGCGCCGATCTGGGCCATGCTCCCGACGCTGCGGGAGGAGCTGGCCCCGAAGCTGGCCGCGGCCCTAACGGAAGGCCTGGTCTCGCCGAACGTGCCGGTGGCGGTGCCGACCCCCTCGGCGCCGGGCGGCGTGCGGCATTTCTCGATGAGCTTCTATCCGCTCCGGGGCGAGGAGAGCGCGGCGGCCGACCAGAGCGTCGAGGGCGTCGGCCTCGTGGTGGTCGACGAGACCATCCGCCACCTCGCGGAGGCCCGGCTGCGCCGGAGCGAGGAGCGCTTCCGCTCGCTGATCGAGGCGAGCGCCGCCATCGTCTGGACCGCCAACCCGGAAGGGAGCCTCCATCGCCGCCAGACGGCCTGGACCCGCTTCACCGGCCAGGACGAGGCCGCCTACGCGGGACTCGGCTTCCTTGACGCGGTCCACCCGGAGGACCGTGCGCATACCCGCGCCGCGTGGACCCGCGCTGTCACCAGCCTGGAACCCTACGCCACCGAGCACCGGATCCGCGCCGCCTCCGGGACCTACCGGCACATGAGCGTGCGCGCCGTCCCGATCCTCGAACCCGACGGCACCCTGCGGGAGTGGGTCGGGACCCACACGGACATCACCGAGCGCAAGGAGGCCGAGGCCGCGATCGAGGCGGCGCGTGCGGCGGCCGAGGCCGCCAACGCGGCCAAGAGCCAGTTCCTGGCCAATATGAGCCACGAGCTGCGCACCCCGCTCTCGGCGGTGATCGGCTATTCCGAGATGGTGCAGGAGGAGCTGGAGGATATCGGCGAGGCCGATCTCGTCACCGACATGAAGAAGATCGAGACCAACGCCCGCCACCTCCTCGGCCTGATCAACGACGTGCTCGACATCTCGAAGATCGAGGCCGACCGGGTCGAGATCTACGCGGAGGATTTCGAGGTCGCCGCCGTGGTGCAGGAGGTCGCGGTCACGGTCGAGGGTCTCGTCGCCAAGAAGGGCAACACCCTGGCGCTGGAGCTGGAGCCGGGCCTGGGCAGCGCGCATACCGACGTGACCAAGCTGCGGCAGTGCCTGATCAATCTCCTGAGCAACGCCGCGAAGTTCACCGAGGATGGCCGGATCACCCTGGCGGTCGCCCGGGCGGACGGTGCGCTGCGCTTCTGCGTGGCCGACACCGGCATCGGCATGACGCGGGAGCAGGTCGGCAAGCTGTTCGAGCGGTTCACCCAGGCCGACGCCTCCACGACGCGCCGGTTCGGCGGCACCGGGCTCGGCCTCGCGATCACCCGGGCCTTCGCCGAGATGCTGGGCGGCTCGATCACCGTGGACAGCCGCGAGGGGCAGGGCACCACCTTCACGCTGACGCTGCCGGACCGTTTCGAGGCCGCCGCGGCCGAGGACGCGGACCCGGCCGCATCGGGAGGCGGCGACCGCGGGACGATCCTGGTGGTCGACGACGACGCCGCGACCCGCGATCTGCTGGCGCGCTTCCTGGAGCGCGAGGGCTTCTCGGTGACGGTCGCCGAGGACGGGCGGCGCGGGCTCGATCTCGCTCGCAGCCTGCATCCGCGGGCCGTGCTCCTCGACGTCACCATGCCGCAGATGGACGGATGGGCGGTGCTGCGGGCCATCCGGGCCGATCCCGAGATCGGCGCGACGCCGATCGTGATGGTAACGGTCCTGGACGAGCAGAACCTCGCCTTCTCCCTCGGCGCCACCGACTACCTGCAGAAGCCGATCGACTGGGGAAGCCTGCGCCAGATCGTCGACCGCTTCCGCCTCGCCTCGGGCGACGGCGCGATCCTCGTCGTCGAGGACGAGGCCGACGTCCGCGAGCACGTCTGCGCCTATCTCGCGCGCGAGGGCTTCCCGGTCCGCGAGGCCGAGAACGGCCTGCGTGCCCTGGCAGCCCTGGAGACGGAGCGTCCGTCCCTCATCCTGCTCGACCTGATGATGCCCGAGATGGACGGCTTCGCGTTCCTCCGGGCGCTGCGGGCCCGGCCTGACAGCCGCGACGTGCCGGTGGTGGTGCTCACCGCCAAGGACGTCACGGCCGAGGACCGGCGCCGTCTGGCCGGTCAGGCCGACCGGGTGCTCGCCAAGGGCTCGACCGGGCTCAAGGAGCTGGCCCGCGAGCTGCGTGCCCTGGTCCCCGCGACGGAGGACGCGCCCGCCCAGGGACCCGAGCCCGGCTGAGCGCCCGCGGACGACGCGCGGTCCCGGTCCCGGATCGGGGATGGTGCCGCGTCAGAGACCCCGGAACGCCAGTATCAGCGCGCCGACGGCGATGCCCCACAGGGCCAGCGTCGACCAGATCGCGCGGTAGCGTTCGTTGCGGGCGAAGCGCTCCAGCCGGCGGGCATCGCCGGTGCCGGCCTCGTCGAGGCGGACCAGCACGCGCTTCAACCGCATGGCAAGGTCCGGGATGTCGCCGACGACGTCGGAGACGACCTTGAGGGCGTCCAGGCCGCTCTGCGCCCGGCCGACCGGCCCCATGTTGCGGGCGATCCAGGCGCGCACGACCGGCTCGGCCGTGGTCCACATATCGAGGCGCGGGTCGAGGGAGCGGGCGACGCCCTCCACCACCACCATGGTCTTCTGGAGCATCACCAGCTCGGTGCGGGTGCTCATGTCGAACAGGGCCGTGACGTCGAACAGCAGGGTCAGGACCTTGGCCATCGAGATCTCGTCGGCCCGGCGCTGGTGGATCGGCTCGCCGATGGCGCGGATCGCCTGAGCGAAATCCTCCACGGAGTGGTGGGCCGGCACGTAGCCCGCCTCGAAATGGACCTTCGCCACCCGGCGGTAATCGCGCAGGATGAAGCCCAGCAGGATCTCGGCGAGAAACCGGCGCTCGTTCGGGCCGAGGCGGCCCATGATGCCGAAATCGACCGCGACCAGCCGGCCCTCGGCATCGACCAGCAGGTTCCCCTGGTGCATGTCCGCATGGAAGAAGCCGTCGCGGATCGCGTGCCGCAGGAAGCTCTGGATGACGGTCCGGCCGATTGTCTGCGGATCGTGCCCCCGGGCGGCGAGCTCCGCGGCGCTGTGCAGGCGGGTCCCCTCGATCCACTCGGCCGACAACACCTCGCGGGCGGTCAGCTCCCATTCCGGCCTCGGCACACGGAAGTCCGGATCGTCCTTGGTGTTCTCGGCGAGCTCGGAGGCGGCCGCCGCCTCCAGGCGGAAATCCATCTCCATCAGCACCGAGCGTGCGAGGATCTCCACCACCTCGCGCGGGCGCAGCCGCTCCGCCTGCGGCGACAGGGCGTTCACCACCCGCGCCATGAAGCGCATGACCTCGAGGTCGCGCATGAAGCGCTCGCGGACGCCAGGCCGCATCACCTTCACGGCGAGGGCGCGCTGCGTGCCGTCGGGATCCTGCACGATCGCCTTGTGGACCTGCGCGATCGAGGCGGCGGCGATCGGCTCGCTGAACGAGACGAACAGGGCGCTCACGGGCTTGCCGAGGGCGGCCTCGACGGTGCGAAGCGCGACCGCCTGCGGGAAGGGCGGCACCCGGTCCTGCAGTTTCTCCAAGTCGAAGGCCGCGCGCATGCCGACGATGTCGGGCCGCGTCGCCAGGAACTGGCCGAATTTCACGTAGGACGGGCCGAGGCGCGTCATCGCCGCAGAGAGCCGGGCCGCCCCGTCGTCGAGGCCGGGCCGCTCGAGGGAGCGGCCGATCCGCAGGGCGAGGCGCAGGTGCGGGGGCAGCTCGGAGGGGTCGACGAGGGCGAGGGCGCCCTCGCGGGCCAGCACGAAGCCGACCCGCGCGCCGCGGAACAAATTGACGGCGGCGCTGATCACCGGTGCTGGCTCCCGTCGCGCGCGGCGGCGGTCAAGAGACCTTCCAGCCCGAATGGATGGCCACGATCCCGCCCGTCAGCGCCCGGTCGGTGACGTGCCGGAAGCCCGCGCATTCGATCATGCCCGCGAAGGCGCCGCGCGTCGGGAACTTCCGGATCGACTCCACGAGGTAGCGGTAGGACTCGGCGTCCCCGGCCACCCGGGCGCCGATGCGCGGGATCACGTTGAACGAGTAGGCGTCGTAGATGCGGTCGAGCAGCGGGATGTCGACGGCCGAGAATTCCAGGCAGAGGAAGCGCCCACCGGGCTTCAGCACCCGCCGCGCCTCGGCCAGCGCCGTCTCGATCCGCGGCACGTTCCGGATGCCGAAGGCGATCGTGTAGGCGTCGAAGGACGCGTCCGGCAGCGGCAGCGCCTCGGCGTTGCCGGTCACGAAGGCGATCCGGTCGCCGGCCTCGTCGACCTTGCGCTCCCGCGCCCGCTCGGCGCCGACCCGCAGCATCGACTCGTTGATGTCGAGGACGGTGACTCGGGTGCGCGGACCGCCCGCGGCCAGCACCCGGAAGGCCACGTCGCCGGTGCCGCCGGCGACGTCGAGATGCGCGAAGGCGCGGTTCTGCGGCGGCCGCAGCATCGAGACGAGCTGCGCCTTCCAGGCCCGGTGCAGGCCCGCCGACATCAGGTCGTTCATGATGTCGTAGCGGCGGGCGACCGAGTGGAAGACGCTGTCGACGCGCCCCTGCTTCTCGTCGAGCGCCACGCGCTCGAAGCCGAAATCCGCGCTCGCGCGCTCAGACGCCCCGTTTCCGGCCTTCATGACGCTCCCAATCCTCGATGGGCGCGTCATAGCGAAGGTCGCGCCCGACCGCCATGCGTCGAAACACGCGGCTGGGGACCGACCCCGGTGCTGCGACGCGCCGAAGACGTGTCTCAGCCGACCCGGGTGCGGAGCGCGTCCGCCACCGCGCTGGCCATGGCGCGCGTGCCCATCGGGTTCGTGCCCTCGCCGGCGATGTCGGCGGTGCGCGCGCCGCCCGCGAGGGCGTCCGTGATGGCGCCGTCGAGGGCGTCGGCCGCGTCGCCGAGGCCGAAGGAGTAGCGCAGGCACATGGCGAGCGAGCCGATCATGGCGATCGGGTTGGCCTTGTCCTGGCCGGCGATGTCGGGCGCCGAGCCGTGGACCGGCTCGTAGAGCGCGCGGCGCAGGCCGCTCGCGTCGACCGCGCCGAGGGAGGCCGACGGCAGCATGCCCAGCGAGCCGGTAAGCATGGCGGCGATGTCGGAGAGCACGTCGCCGAACAGGTTGTCGGTCACCAGCACGTCGAACTGCTTGGGCCGGCGCACCAGCTGCATGGCGCAGTTGTCGGCGAGGATATGCTCGAGCTGCAGGTCGGCGTAGTGCTCGGCGTGCACTTTGGTGACGACCTCCTTCCAGAGAACGCCCGACTTCATCACGTTGTGCTTCTCGGCCGAAGCGACCCGGCCCGAGCGCTTGCCCGCGAGGTCGAAGGCCACGTGGGCGATCCGCTCGATCTCCGCCGTCGTGTAAACCTGGGTGTCGACTGCGCGCTTGGAGCCGTCCTCCAGCGCGGTGATCTCCTTCGGCTCGCCGAAATAGACGCCGCCGGTGAGCTCCCGCACGATCATGATGTCGAGCCCCTCGACCAGCTCGCGCTTCAAAGCCGAGGCCTCGGCCAGCGCCGGGTAGCAGATCGCCGGGCGCAGGTTGGCGAAGAGGTCGAGTTCCTTGCGCAGGCGCAGCAGGCCGGCCTCGGGGCGGTTCTCGTAGGCGACGCCGGCCCATTTGGGACCGCCGACCGCGCCGAGCAGGATGGCGTCCGCGTCCCTCGCGCGCTGCAGGGTCGCGTCCGCGAGCGGGACGCCGTGCGCGTCGAGGGCGCTGCCGCCGACGAGGTCCGTCTCGGTCTCGAAGGTCGCGAGACCGGTCTCCTTGAGGGTGTCGAGCACCACCTGCATACCGCCGGCGACCTCCGGGCCGATCCCGTCGCCGGGGAGGAGCAGGAGCTTGTAGCTGGCCATGACGGTCTCGCGGGTTCGGTCTCGACGTGCCGGCGGGCTTTATCGAGGCTGCACCGTCATTGGCAAGCTTCGGCAAAGCGCCGGCCCGGAGGCCGGGACGGATCGGGCACCGCGGTCAGAGGATCACGACCCGGCCGGTGCCGATGTCGTAGAAGCCGCCCACGACCTTCACCCGCTCGGCGGCGACGGCCTCCGCGATGATGGGGCCGGCCTGCTCGAGGCGCTGGACGCTGTGCCGGACATTCTGGGCGATGGCCTCTGCGAGGGGATCCTGCGCACGCGCCTTTTCGGCCAGATCCACCGCCGGGCGAATCGCCTCGATCAGCACGGGGAGATGACCGGGGAGCGACGCGTTGGTCTTCATGACGTCGATCGTCGCCTTCACGGCCCCGCAATCGGAATGGCCGAGGACGAGGATCAGCGGCGCGCCCAGGACCGACACGCCGTATTCGAGGCTGGCGAGACCGTCGGTGGTGACGAAGTTGCCGGCGACGCGGACGACGAACAGATCGCCCGGTCCCTGGTCGAAGATGAAATCCGGGGCGACCCGGGCATCGGCGCAGCCGACGATACACGCGATCGGATACTGCGCCGCGGCCCGCGCGGCGCGACCGGCCGAGAAGTCCCGGTTCGTCGACGTGTTGGCGACGTAGCGGCCGTTGCCGTCGCGCAGCCGCGTGAGGGCCGCCTCGGGCGTGATGGCGTTCGATCGCGCGCCGTCGGGGGCCGCCTCGGCCCGCCGGATCCCGGCGGAAGCCCCCATCACGGTACCGGCCGCGGCCGCGGCCAGCAGGCCGCGCCGGGAGAGAGAGGGTCGATGCAGATCGCACACGGTGGACGGTCCCCTTCGCATCTGACGCCGGCCAGGCCCGGCGGACCGCTCGCTCCGGCAGCGCTGAGACAAGCACTGCGAGTCGTATCCCGGCGCGTTCTTCACCACCGAGTCCAAACTTTGCAGGGAATCCTGGACCGAAGGCCGGGTGCGCGGCATCCCTTCGGCCGGGATCCAGCTGAGTCGGGGCGCGGATGTTGGACGATCATTTCCGGGCGCGGATCACTCTGCTTCGATCCGAGCGCGATTTCCGCCTGGCGGTCGCCGGTTACTGCCAGGGCATGATCGAACCGGCGCAGATTGTTTGGCCGAGCCACAAGCTGCTCAATCAGATCGGGCGCTACGTGGTCTCGTTCATGCTGATCCACAACGACTACGCGTGGCGCCAACACGGGGGCCCGCGTCCCACCCTGACGGTCCTCCAGGCGATGGTGGGATCGAGCCCGAGGCAGACGGCCGGCTTCGTGTCGGCCCTGAAGGCCGGGCGATTCGTCACCGCGGTGGCGGATCGGGGCGACGGGCGCGTGAAATGCCTGCAGGCGGCGCCGCCCCTGGTGACCGAGATCGCGCGGAGCGGGCGCCTGTTCGTCGCCGCCATGGACGCGGTGACCCGTCGCGACCCGGGCCACGCCGGGATGCTCGACGGCCCCGACCGGCTCGGGGAGTTGGTGCGCCTTTCGGCCGCCCACGTGCTGCGGCACGGCACGCTCATCGCGCCGTTCCCGCGGGTGCTCCATTTCGCCGGACGGGACTGCGGCTACCCGCTGCTCACGGCCCTGGTCGGGGCCCACTATGCCGCCACGGTGCCCGGCGCGCCGGCGGCGGTGTCGCTCAGCCTGCGCAGTCTCGCCGAGCGGCTGGACGTGTCGCGGGCCCATGTCGGCAACCTGCTCGGCGAGGCCGAGACCGCGGGATGGATCCGGATCGCCGGCGGCCACCTGACCGCCTTCGACCCGACGCTGCTGGCGGAGTTCGAGGTCTGGGCCGCCGGGCAGATGCTGTTCTACGACGATCTCGCGGCGGCGATCCTCGCGGAGGCGCCGGCCGCGCCCGCCCCGGTCCGCTCCTCCGAACGCGCCGGTCTCGCTTGTGTTCCGGTCGATCCGGGGATACCTACGGGCGGCACCGCGCCGTGAGAACGTCCCGCGCGGGTCGCCGACAGGAGAGACGAGCCTTGGCCAGCGCCGGCTCAGCGATCGAGACCGCCCGCGCCGCCTCTACGGCGCTTCGGTCCCGTGCGCGCCGCTCCGGGCTCCTTCTTCCGCTTCTGCTTACCCGCCCCTGAGGGCCGTCCGGGCGTGCGCCTGGGCCTTCAGGGGAGTTCTTTCATTCGCGAATCCGCCCGCGAGGGCACCACGCCGCGCCGCGCCATCACGTGCCGGGCGGCCCGCGACAGGGTAATGCCATGACTACGACCAGCACCGCTTCCGCCCGCGACCGGATCCTGATCTTCGACACGACGCTCCGCGACGGCGAGCAGTGCCCCGGCGCCACCATGACCTTCGACGAGAAGCTCGCGGTCGCCGAGTTACTCGACACGATGGGCGTCGACATCATCGAGGCCGGGTTCCCCATCGCGTCGAACGGCGATTTCGAGGCGGTCTCGGAGATCGCCCGGAGGACCAAGCGCGCGACCATCGCCGGACTCGCCCGCGCGATCCCCGCCGACATCGCCCGGGCCGGCGAGGCCGTGCGCCACGCCAAGCGCGCGCGGATCCACACCTTCGTGTCGACCTCGCCGATCCATCTCGCGCACCAGATGCGCAAGAGCCAGGACGAGGTCGTCGAGATCATCCTCAAGACCGTGGCCCAGGCCCGCGACCTCGTCAAGGACGTGGAGTGGTCGGCCATGGACGCGACCCGCACGCCGCTCGACTACCTGTGCCGCTGCGTCGAGGCGGCGATCAAGGCCGGCGCCACGACCATCAACCTCCCCGATACAGTCGGCTACGCCACGCCTTCGGAGTACCGCGACATGTTCGCGAACGTCCGCGCGCGCGTGCCGAACGCCGACAAGGCCGTGTTCTCGGTCCATTGCCACAACGACCTGGGCCTCGCGATCGCCAATTCCCTGGCGGGCATCGAGGGTGGCGCCCGGCAGGTCGAGTGCACGATCAACGGCATCGGCGAGCGGGCCGGCAACGCGGCGCTCGAGGAGATCGTGATGGCGCTGCGCACCCGCGCCGACGTGCTGCCCTACGAGACCGGCGTGGAGTCGACGATGCTGACCCGCGCCTCCAAGCTCGTGAGCCACGCCACCAACTTCCCGGTGCAGTTCAACAAGGCAATCGTCGGCCGCAACGCCTTCGCGCACGAGAGCGGGATTCACCAGGACGGCATGCTGAAGAACGCCGAGACCTACGAGATCATGACGCCGGCCTCCGTGGGGCTGACCAAGACCTCCTTGGTCATGGGCAAACATTCCGGCCGGGCGGCGTTCCGCTCCAAGCTGGAGGACCTCGGCCTGCACCTGTCGGACAACCAGTTCCAGGACGCCTTCGACCGGTTCAAGGCCTTGGCCGACCGGAAGAAGCACGTCTACGACGAGGATATCGAGGCGCTGGTCGACGAGAACCTCGCCACGGCCCACGACCGCATCCGGCTGGTCTCGCTGTCGGTCATCGCCGGCACCCGCGGACCGCAGCGCGCCACGCTGCGGATCGCCGACGAGACCGGAACGCGGATCGAGGAGGCGGACGGCAACGGGCCGGTGGACGCGGTGTTCAACGCGATCTCGGCGCTGGTCCCGCATCAGGCGCAGCTGGAACTCTATCAGGTCCATGCCGTGACCGGCGGGACGGACGCGCAGGCCGAGGTCTCGGTGCGCCTACGGGACGGCGAGCGCAGCGTCACCGCGCGCGGCGCCGATCCGGACACGCTCGTGGCATCGGCGAAGGCGTATCTGTCGGCGCTGAACAAGCTGTCGGCTCATTCCGTGCGCGTGCATGCACAGCATGCGGCGGCGGAATGAGAAAAAGCGGCGGCCGGGGGTGGACAGGCCCCGGCCGCGTTGGTATCAGCCCGCCACCCCGGACGGACTTGGTGGCCACCGGGCGGTCGCAGAAGCGATCGGGCGCATAGCTCAGTTGGTAGAGCAGCTGACTCTTAATCAGCGGGTCCTAGGTTCGAACCCTAGTGCGCCCACCAAGACTTAGCCTACTTCCTGCGGACCGGATCTCAATCCCGGTGAGCGAAGGGTAAGAAGGCGAAGCGACCAACAATCTTCATTGCAGCGTTGAACCGCTCTGCGTTCGCCGAACTGCGACGGGCGAGCCAAGTCCGCGGAAGCCTCGCTTCATGGCCGAGGGCTACGATTCGGTTCGCCAAGCCATCGCAGCGCTTCGAGATTGAGTTCTGACGGTCGGCTTCGAAAATACGCGTCGATGGAGGGGACTGGCTCACGATCGTCACCGTCGCACGATTGCGCCTCGCCCACATTCCCCTCCGTCCGCGCAAGCCGCCGAAAAAGCCCCGCGCGGCGGTGCCGGTGGGGCTGAGGGTGGGCTCCGGATGTCCCGATCGACGCTACGCGGCCAACAGCGCAATCCAAGCCCCTGCCGCATCCATCCGCTTGGCGCACATCAAGAGGCCATCGGCCGAGCGACGCACTTCGACACGATGATGAACGTGTGGAGCGAGGCGTACATGCACACCGAGGTCGAAGCCGCATCGCCCGTCGCCGAAGCCGGCCGCGGCCAGGTCCGACCGGAACTCGGCCGTCACCGCGAACGCGACGACGGCACCGTCCACCAACACGTCCAGGCACAGCGGGATGTCGGGATGCGCCTCGTCGCGCGCCCAGCCCCCGACGTGCAGCAGGCCATCGCCCGTCACGCCGCATCGGTCCAGCCACGCTCGCACCGGGCCCGGCTCTGCAGCACCGTCGAACGAGACAGCGCGGAGGGCTAAGCGCCCGCGCAGCGCGGCCAAGTCGGGGCCGAGTTCGGCGCGGGGAGCGTAGGGCATGCGCCCGGTGCCGACGTCGAGGGCCTGCGCGCCATCGAAGCCCCCGCGCACGCCGGGCGCCGCCAGGAAGCTCTCCGCCGGAGCATTCTCCGCGAGCAGCAGGTCGTGGGTGTCCAACTCGACGTGCCAGTATGTGAGATCCGCCACCGCCTCGCCACGCGTGATGCTCGAGCCGTTGACCAGATGTCCCGCGGCCGCGAGCAGCCCGTCCAGCCACAGGCAGTGATCTGGAGAGACAAACAGGTCGCGGGCGGGCACGCCCTCGCCCAGCGCGTCGGCCCGGATGCGGACGGGGCGCTCGGCCGGGGGAACCATCGATCCCCGGTACGCGCGGGTGCCGATCCAACGGATCGGGCGCGGCGTACCGGCAGCCGTGATGGCGAGATCGCCCACCGCGAGCTGCTCCACCGGCACGTCCGAGATGACCCGATCGCGCAGGACACGGATCCGCGTCCCGGTCACGTAGCAGGGTGCAGGGTTGGCCGGCTGAGATGGGTTCGTGGGGTTCGGGGCCGTAGCGGCGCGCACGATCGTGCCGCCTTGGCCGTCCGAAACCGCCGCGAAGCTGGTCGTGCGGGGGGCCGACAGCACGAAGTTCTCGCTCACCTGCCCGCCACCGGAGCGGGTGCCGGTGATGGTGATCGAGCTGTTCGCACTGTTGTAGCTGACGCTGGAGTTGGTCAGGCCGGCGAGCGCGATCTCGTTGCCCGAACCGAAATTGGAGATGGTGTTGGCGAAGGTGCCACCATTGGTCGGCTGAGCCGCCACGTTGAGCCCGAGGCGCGCTGTCGCCGTGCCCGACATCGTGCCGAAGGTGATCGTCCCCGTGCCGGCCGAGGTCGGACCGCCGAGCTGAAGGGTGCTCGACACCGCGCCGCCGTTCGAACCGATCGAGGTGTCGCCGGAGTAGGTGCTGACCCCTGTCAGCGTCTGCGTGCCACCGGTGACCGCCACGCCGCCAGTACCGGAGATCGCGCCGCTGTAGCTGGTCGAACCGTTGGTGATGGTCAGGGCCTGCGCACCGAGCGTCGTCCCGCCGGTGCCCGAGAGCGTGGTGATCGAGGCACCGGCCGTCGTCCCCGAGATGTCGAACGTGCCGGCGTTGGCTACGGACCCGAGATTGTTGGGAGCGTTGCCGAGGACGCGCAATGTCGTGGCGCCGCCGGCGATCCCGAGGCCGCCGTTCAGCGTTCCCGTGCTGGGGGTCAGGCTGTTGGTGCCGCCCGTGACGTTGATAGCGACGGCCCGGACGGTTGTGCTGCCGCCGGTGAAGCCGCCCGAGATCGTGCCGGTGTTGGTGATGGCGATGTTCGCGCCGGACAGACCGGCTCCCCCCTGGCCCGCGACGCCCGCCGTCCCGCCGTTCGCGGCTCCGCCCAGGCCGCCGTTTCCGCCCGTGATCTGGCCGGTGTTGGTGCCCGTGCTCCCGTAGAGGAAAAGTCCGATGCCGCCGTCACCGCCGGAACCGCCGGAAGCGCCGGGACCGCCGGCGGCACCGCCGGCACCGCCGTTCCCGCCGGTGATCTGAGCGCTCGCGATGAAGGATCCGGGGCCGGGCTCCACGAAGCCGTAACCACCGCTGCCGCCGCCACCACCTCCGCCCGTCCCGTTGCCGGCACCCCCCGCTCCACCGGTGCCGCCTGTCCGCGAAAAGGTGAAGCCTACGCCATTCCCGGTGTTGGAGAGGTACTGGCCGTGGCTGCCGCCGCCGCCGCCGCCGCCGCCGTCGCCGGGATTCGGACCGGCGAGGCCAGCCCCGCCAGCCCCCCCGAAAAAGCTGGAGCCCGTGTTGGTCGAGTAGGCGCCACCCGTTCCCGACGTGTTGGTGACAGTTCCACCAGCCGCCGCGCCCCCGTTGCCGCCGGCGCCTCCGACCGAGCCCGCGGCACCGCCCGCACCTCCGCCGCTCCCCTGGGCAGAAGCGCCGCCGTTTCCACCGGCCGCGCCGGTGCCGTTCGCCACCTCGTCCGCCCCGGGCTGACCGCCGGTGCCGTTGACCGGATCTGCGCCGCTCCCGCCCTGACCGCCCGACATCGCCGCGTTCCCAACCATCCGTATCGACCCGCCATCCGCAATCTTGCGCGGGCGGGTGCTTGCCGTCAGCGTGACGCCTGTAGGCCCTCGGAGTCGAGGATGCAGCGTCGCCTAATCGGTGATCGCCGGGCTCGAGACAGCGCTTTTTGATCCGTTGTGCTCTCTCCGCGACAGGAGGTCAGACTGATCTGGCACGGAAACTGATTTGATGGCCTTTCATGCCCCTCTGCTGGGAAGAATAGTTATCAACAAGTCGACAGGTTGGTTCGCACGCCACTCTTGCGCCCCAGCGCAGGGGTCGATCCAGATGTGGCCCGTCCGCAGTGCGACATATCTCAGAATGGATTCGGCGAAGCCCCGCGCGACGAATGCCGGCGGGGCTGAGGTCGGCTCAGGGTCGGGAGCTTAGTCTGCGCGCGGGCGGCGCCTCTCCTTCCTATGTCTCGATCGCGCCGATTTCCGAATTGGGCTCGGCCATGCCGTTCCCGATCAGCTACGCATAGAAGGCCAGAGCGTGGCCCGCGCCCGATTCGCCGCGTCAGGCCCGCTCGCCTTCGAGATCACCCCGAGGGGCTTGGCGACTGTCACCCGGGTCAAAGAGAGAAGCGCCTCATTGTGCAGCGGCTTCCAAGTGGCTGCTCGGTCTTCGATCCGAACGTCACGACGGCCCGCGCCTCGGCGAAATGCTCCTCGTCGTGCGGATCCTACCCGAGCTAAGCCAGCACCAACCGCTCGCTCGCCGCTCGCCGGGCATTCGTCGGCGAGAGCAGCACGCCCCGGCCGAAGGTGTCCCGTTTGGTCTGACCGATGGCGCTGCGGTACTGGACGATCCGCTGCCGCGAGCCGCCCGCGCCGGTGCGCAGGCCGAAGACAGGGAGGTCGTCGAACACCACGAGGCGATCTTTTCCGACCGCGAGTTCGCGGCGGCAGCGGTCTGTTCGGCGAGGCGACTTCCGGCAAGCAGGCAGAGCGTCTTCAGCGGTGCCCCGCGTTGGACAATCGGCGGGTCCATCGATTTCAAGAGCGCGCTCAAGCTGTCGGCGACGCCGGCAAGCAGAACATGCGCGTCTCGGCGCCCGGAGCGTCGTCCTCTTACGCAGCGGGTCCCAGGTTCGAACCCCAGCGCGCCCACCGAGCCTTCGAGGACCATGGCCGAACCGCTCGGCAGCGTGCTCCGCCAACCTTTCTTGCCTTCGGCGCGTCCTACGAAGGTGCGGCGCGTTTTCCGATCTCGACGTGGGGGCGCCGTCCCGGTTAGCTGGTGTGGCACGGATCGGAGGGTCAGGAGGGAGCTGTGACAGGAGTTCGGCTGCGCGTGTCCGCCCCAAGGTGTCGTGCCCGCGCCGGTCGCGTCGGCGTAAAGCCCTGCATGTCCGGCGGAGAGCGGGATCGGGAGGGGACATGACGTCCACCGCTCTCGCCGTGATGATGGCCGGCGTGCTGGGGGCCTTCTGCACGATCGTGTTCGCGGTCGACTGGGTACCGGGCTCCGTCGTTGGATTGCCGAACCTGCCGAGCCGGCGCGTGATCGGCCTGTGGGTCTACAACGGCGTTCTCTGCCTCGCCCTGGCTGCTTGGTTGGTGTGCACGTATTTCTGCACCGTCGACGGCTACGACGACATTCCCGCGGTGCGCGACAGCTACTGCAGGCCGCACGCGACCGTGGGCGCGTGACCGGCGCTTCTCCGGGCTCGGCGGGGCGCTGTGGCCCGCACGGGGGGGCCACCCTGAAAGTCGGGTCCGCGGCGGCGCATACGGGTCAGGGCCTGACCAACCGTCCGCCGCGCGGCACGCCGACGGCGCTGGATCGGCCGGCGACGTCCGGCCGGAATGCCCGGCGTGGATCCCTTAGCTGAGCTTGTCGTCGGGCTCCGTGGGCTCCACGCTCGTGCCCAGCGCACCGCCCGCGGGCGGATCGGTCCGACCGCGCTGGTCCCGGCCCGAGACTCCGTCCGTCTCGCCCGCCCGCTGCCCATGCGGGTGCAGCGCGTGACGGTCGGCGCGGGCCATCTCCTTGTGGGTCGGGATGGACCGCCACGGCGCCGAAGCGGTTCCCAGGCGAAGCGTTGAAGGGGACCGCGTGAGGAACACCGCGAGCAGCACCCACGGAATGACGAACACGGCGAACGCGGTGAGGCCCATGGCGACTCTCCGGAGAATTCAGCAGTAACGGTTGAAACTCCGGCAGCTCAGTACTGATCCCGCAGACCTCACTTTAATCGATACTGCACCGCAGCGCGTTCTCCGGCGCGCAAGACGCGGAACACGATCGACCCGTCAGACCGTCGGACCAGTGCCGGCAACCCGGCGCGTGACGCGTGCGCGCGGCACGCCTTCGTCCTCCGAGCCCTGTGCCGGCCGCGGTGGGTGACCTCAGCCCGGCGGCCGCGTGCGGACCGTCGCGAGTTCCTCGCGCAGATAGGGCGACGTGCGGCCGGCCGCGGCCGCGGCGACGATCTCGGGCCGGCCGGCGGCCACGACGGTGCCGCCCTGGTCGCCGCCGCCGGGGCCCATGTCGATCACGTGGTCGGCCCGGGCGACGACGCGCATGTCGTGCTCGACCATGACGACGGTGTTGCCCGCGTCGACCAGACCGTTGAGCTGGACCATGAGGCGGTCGACGTCGGTCGGGTGCAGGCCGGTCGTCGGCTCGTCGAGGACGTAGAGCGTGCCGCCGCGTTGCCCGCGCTGCAGCTCGGTGGCGAGCTTGATGCGCTGGGCCTCTCCACCGGAGAGTTCGGTCGCCGGCTGGCCGAGCCGCAGGTAGCCGAGGCCGAGATCGCGCAGCACGGTGAGCGGCCGCAGCACGGACGGCTCGTCCGCGAAGGCCGCGCAGGCCCGGTCGACGGTTAGCGCGAGCACGTCCGCGATGCTCAGCCCGTTCCACGTCACCGCCAGCGTCTCCGGCGCGTAGCGCGTGCCGTGGCAGGTCGGGCAGGGGGCGTAGACGCTCGGCATGAACAGCAGCTCGACGCTGACGAAGCCCTCGCCCTCGCAGGCCGGGCAGCGCCCCTTGGCCACGTTGAAGGAGAAGCGGCCCGCATCGTAGCGGCGCCGCCGAGCCTCCGGGGTCGCGGCGAACAGCTTGCGGACGGCGTCGAACAGTCCTGTGTAGGTGGCGAGGTTCGAGCGCGGCGTGCGCCCGATGGGCTTCTGGTCGACCTGCACCAGGCGCCCGATCCCGTCCATGCCGCCGGCGATGCGGCCCTCCGACGGGCCCGGCACCTCGTCCAGGGGATCGTCCGGCTCGTCCTCGGTCTTCACCGGCCGGCCGAGACGCTCGCCGACCAGCTCGAGCAGGGCCTGACTGACCAAGCTCGACTTCCCGGAGCCCGAGACGCCGGTCACGGCGGTGAGACACCCGATCGGGAAGGGGACCGAGACGCCCTTCAGGTTGTTGCGAACGATGCCTTCGAGGCGCAGCCACCCCGCGGGCTCCCGCGACGGCCGCGGGGGCGCCTCCACCAGCCCGAACAGGTAGAGCCGCGTCCGGGACGCCGCGACGTCACGCAGGCCCTCCGGCGGCCCGCTGTAGAGGATCGTGCCGCCGTTCTCGCCCGCTTCCGGCCCGACGTCGACCAGCCAGTCGGCGCGGCGCATGGTGCCGATGTCGTGCTCGACGACGAAGAGCGAATTGCCCGCGGCGCGCAGCTCGGCCAGCGCGTCGTGCATGGCGTCCCCGTCGGCGGGGTGCAGACCGGCCGTGGGCTCGTCGAGCACGTAGACGACGCCGAACAGCTGTGAGCGCAGCTGGGTCGCGAGGCGGAGGCGCTGCAGCTCACCCGACGACAGGGTCGTGGTGACACGGTCCAGCGAGAGGTAGCCCAGGCCCAGATCCGCGAGCGTCCCGATGCGCGCGATGAGGTCCGAGGCCAGGCGCTGGGCGGCGAGGCGCTTCTCGATCGACAGGTTCGGCGTGACGCGCACGTCCGGCGCGCCCGCATGGGCCGAGCCACCGGACGCGGCACGCTCGGCGCGGTCCTTCCGGCCCACCGCGCGGTCGAGGGTGGCGGGTGCGGCGTCGGCCTCGGGCTGCCGGTCCTCGGCCGCCGGCCTCAGGGCCTCGGCGAGCGCCGAGAGCGGCATGCGTGAGAGCGCGCCGATATCCAGCCCGGCGAACGTGACCGAGAGCGCCTCGGGCTTCAGCCGCTTGCCGTGGCAGGCCGGGCAATCCTCGCTCACGAGGTAGCGCGCGGCGCGGCGGCGCATCAGCGCGCTCTGCGAGTTGGTGAAGGTGCCGAGCACGTGGCGGCGGGCGCTGGTGAAGGTGCCCATGTAACTCGGCTCCAGGCCGCGGCGGCGGGCGAGCCGCGTCTGCTCCGGGGTGAGGCCGGCATAGACCGGCTCCTGCGGCTGCTCGTCCGTGAACAGGATCCAGTCCCGGAGCGTCCGGGGCAGCGCTTTCCAGGGCGTGTCGACGTCGACGCCCCGGCTGACAAGGATGTCCCGCAGGTTCTGGCCGCCCCAGGCCTGCGGCCAGGCCGCGACGGCCCGCTCGCGGATCGTCAGGGACGGGTCCGGCACCATCGAGGCTTCCGTCGCCTGGTAGACCCGCCCGAGGCCGCCGCAGGATGGGCAGGCGCCCTGCGGCGTGTTGGGCGAGAAGTCCTCGGCGTAGAGCATCGGCTGGCCGGGCGGGTAGGTGCCGGCGCGCGAGTACATCAGGCGCACGAGGCTCGACAGGGTCGTGACGCTGCCGACCGAGGAACGCGCGCTTGGGGTGCCGCGCTGCTGCTGGAGCGCGACAGCGGGCGGGAGGCCCTCGATCGCGTCGACGTCGGGGACGCCGACCTGGTCGATCATCCGCCGCGCGTAGGGCGCGACCGATTCGAAGTAGCGGCGCTGCGCCTCCGCGTAGAGGGTGCCGAAGGCCAGCGAGGACTTGCCGGATCCGGAGACGCCCGTGAACACGACGAGCGCGTCGCGCGGCATCTCCACGTCGATGTCGCGCAGGTTGTGCTCCCGCGCGCCCCGGACCGTGACGTAGCCCGTCCGCCCCGCACCCGCCCGCGCGATCGTCGTGTCGCGCCGGGGTTTCGCTTGGTCCATGAGCAGCCTTCTCGAAGGAGGCCGGCGCCCCCGCGGATCGTGAAATCGGGAGACCGGAGACCGGAGACCGGCGCGGGCGACGGGGCCGTCACCGCGCGGGCCGCCGTGGCGACCCGTATACCGTCCGGCCCACAAACCGAAGCCGGACCGCGCCGGGAACGCGTCAGACAGCTGGCTTCGCGGCGGAGCGACCGGGATAGCACGGTCGCAGGCGTGGACCGTCGCCGCAGCACCACCGGACCGGATCAGGTCACGGGCCTTCTCCTCGCTCCTGGCGATCGGCGGCCCGAGACGTGGGGTGCGGTCGACGGCCTGGCGATTTTCCGAAGGCGGGCGCAGAACGTGTGGGCGCCCCGTCGAGGAACCGAGCATGGTCAACGAGCACGTCGCGATCCGGACCGAGGACGGCGTATGCGGGACGCACGTCGTCGCGCCGGACGGCGCGGGGCCCTGGCCGGCCGTGATCCTGTACATGGATGCCGGCGGTATCCGACCGGCCCTCGTCGACATGGCGCGGCGGCTCGCGACCGGCGGCTATCTCGTTCTGTTACCGGACCTCTTCTACCGCTACGGGCCCTATGGCCCCTTCGTCCCCGCGGACGTGTTCAAAGGCGATTTCCGAGCGATCCTCGGCCCGCTGATGGCGACGACGGACAATCTCAAGGCCGCGACCGATACAGCGGCGCTCCTCGCCTATATCGACACGCGCGACGACGTCGCGGGGCGTGCGGTTGGGGCGGTAGGCTTCTGCATGGGCGGCCGCATGGCTATCACGGCGGCCGGCACGTATCCGGACCGGTTCGCCGCCGTCGCCAGCTTCCACGGCGGCAATCTCGCGACCGAGGAACCCGCGAGCCCGCATCATCTGGCGCCCGCGCTGAGGGCCGAGGTGTATATCGCGGCCGCCGAGAACGACGGAAGCTACCCGTCCGCGATGGCCGAGCGGCTGGAGACGGCGCTTTCGCGAGCCGGTGTCCGGTATGCGGCGGAGACCTATCCCGCCGCGCACGGCTGGATGATGCCGGACTTCCCCGTCCACGATCGCGCGGCCGCGGAGCGCGGCTTGGCGGCGATGGGCGCCTTGTTCGACCGCGCCCTGCGCAGCACGGGCTGAGCGCGGCCGCGTCGCTAAGCGGCCACCGGCAGCCGCAGCACGTCGTCCATCGTGATCGGCCGGCCGGCCTCGCAGCAGAGATGGAGCAGTGTGGACTGGCGGAACCGCAGGTCGCCGGTCACCTCCTCGCCGAGCCAAGCGGGCTTGCTGAAGGACTGATCGGCCCGCGCGAGCTCGACCTCGGCCAGGACCATCCCGGCCAGCGAACCCTGGAAGACGTCGACCTCCCAGGTCAGTCCGTCGTGCGGCACGCAGTAGCGGATCTTCTCGATCACGTTGCCGGTGCACACCTGATCGACCATGGCGGCGCCGTCGGCATGCGGGATCTCGTACTCGAACTCCGCGCGGGCGATGCCTTCGCGCGCGCCCTTGACCGTCAGCCAGGCACGCTCGCCGTCGAGCCGCACCCGGACCTTCCCGCGCGCGAAATGACCGACCAAGCCGTCCTTCAGGTGCCGAATGGATGTGGCCGCGTCGCGCCAGCCCGCGCCTGCCACGAGGAACTTCCGCTCGATCTCTAACCGCATTCACGCGTCCATTGCTTCGGCCGGACGCCTCGTAGCCCATCGGGGCCGCCGAGTCAGGCGGACTGGGGCATCCGGTGCGGACGCGCGGGAACGGGACTCGGCCTCGACGCAGATGTGCCGCTCACCGTTACGGCAGAACGATCGTCAGCCTCTCGGATCGCCGTCGATCCGGCGACGTCGTGCCCGGGCGCGAACCGTGCCGTCGGCGTGACCGAGTCGATGATCGCGGGAGCGTAAGAACAAGCGGCGGCGCCGCGAACGATGGGCCTGCAAAGGAACGCGGCCGTTCCTGCACAATATGTTCTCATCGCTGTCTAAATCGGTACCAATGCTGCAGTGCATTGTGAATTCATGACGGTAAAATTCCGGACGTGTCGTCTTCCCGCCAGAAAGCGTCGCAGAAAGGCAAGCCCGTGAGGGGCCCGCCGGTAGCTTTTCATTGTCATTGATATAAGGCTCGCTCAGCTCAGGGTAATAATCGACGACTGTAAAATGCAATAGATCGCAGAGATCGTAACCACATGGGTCGTATTACCTTAGCGGTCGTGAGCTAGATCTTCGGCTGGAGCTGCGCGAGGGCCTCGCGACCCGGGACCGAGATGATGCACGTCTTCCGGGCCGAGAAGGGCTACATCATCGTCAGTCAGGAGACGGACGGGACCGTCACCCCGGATGCTGTCGGGCTGGCCGGCATGATCGCCAAGGCGAAGACGGATTTCGTCGGCAAGCGCTCGCTCGCCCGGCCCGACGGGGTCGCCTCCGGCCGCAAGCAGCTGATCGGGCTCGTCACCGACGACCCGCGATGCGTCCTCGACGAGGGCGCCCAGGTCGTCGCCGACCCGAACCAGCCGATCCCGATGCGGATGCTCGGCCACGTCACCTCAAGCTACTGGAGCACGAATTGCGAGCGCTCCATCGCGCTGGCCCTCGTGGCGGGCGGGCGCGACCTGCTTGGCCAGACCCTCCACGTCACGACCCCGGACGGCTTCACCACCGCCACCGTGGCCGAGCCGGTGTCCTTCGATCCCAAGGGGGAGCGCATCCATGCTTGAGGCACGCTACCGCACCGCCCGGGCGCTCCCGCTCGGCCGCACCGAAGCGCCCGCGCCGGTCGGCGCCGGCCTCCTGATCCGGCCGGCCGCGGCCGAGGCGCGCTTCTCCCTGCGCCTGCGCGGTTCCCTCGGGTTGGCGGCCGGTTTCCCCCTCGACCGCCCGATCAACACCCTGTCGGGCGACGAGACCCGGTGGATCGCCCGCCTCGGCCCCGACGAGTGGCGGATCGGCGCGCCCGAGACCGATGCCGACATCCTGGCCGCCGCCGCGACCGCCGACCTCGCCGGCCGGGCGCACGCCCTCGTGGACGTGTCGCACCGCAACGTCGAAATCGACGTCCGCGGGGACGCGGCCGCGATCGCCCTCAACGCCGGATGCCCCCTCGACCTCGGCGACGCCGCCTTCCCGGCGGGCAGCGCCACCCGCACGCTCCTCGCCAAGGCCGAGATCGTGCTGATCCGTCGCCCCGGCCCGGTCCCGATATACCGGGTTGCGTGCTGGCGGTCCTTCGCGACCTACGTGTATGGCTTGCTGAAGGAAGCCGCCTTCGGGGCCGGCCCGCTGGAGAGAGCCGCCGCGCGATGATCAGCGCCTTCGATCTGTTCAAGATCGGGATCGGCCCGTCGAGTTCCCACACGATCGGGCCCATGGTGGCCGCGCGCCGCTTCCGCGACCGCATCGCCGGCCGGTCCGGCGTCGCGCGGGTGTCCGCGGAGATCTTCGGCTCCCTCGCCTGGACCGGGCGCGGCCACGGCACCGACGTGGCGATCTTCCTCGGCCTGCTCGGCCACGAGCCCGCGACCGTCGATCCGGACGCCGTGGCGGGCTACACGCGGGACCTGGCCGAGACCGGCGCCATCGGCCTGCCGAGCGTCGCCTTCGACCCGACGAAGGACCTGGTCTTCAACTTCACCGAGGTGCTGCCCCGCCACACGAACGGCATGCGCTTCCGCGCCCATGACGCCGACGGCGCCGTGCTGGACGAGGTGGTCTGCTACTCGGTCGGCGGCGGCTTCGTCGAGGAGGAGGGGGCGGGGGAGACCGGCGGCCCCGGCGCCGTCGCGGTGCCCCACCCGTTCGAGAGCGGTGCCGACCTGCTGCAGATCTGCGCCGAGACCGGCCTCACCATCCCGCAGGTCCAGATGGCCAACGAGCGTGCCCTGCGCACCGAGGCGGAGATCGAGGCCGGGCTCGACGCCGTCCGCGACGCCATGCTGGCCTGCATCAGTCGTGGCCTGCGCATGGACGGCGAGCTGCCCGGCGGCCTCAGGGTCCGGCGGCGCGCGAAGCGCCTGCACGAGACCCTCGAGGCGACCCGCCTCACGAACAGCCGGCCGGCCCACGAGATCATGGACTGGATCAGCCTGTTCGCCCTGGCGGTGAACGAGGAGAACGCGTCCGGCGGCCGGATCGTCACGGCGCCGACCAACGGCGCGGCCGGGATCGTGCCGGCGGTGCTGCGCTACATCGTCGACTTCTATCCCGGCTGGAGCGAGGCGCGCGGCCGCGATTACCTCCTCGCCGCCGCGGCGATCGGCGGCCTGATCAAGCGCCGGGCCTCGATCTCGGGCGCCGAGGTCGGCTGCCAGGGGGAGGTCGGCTCCGCGGCCGCCATGGCGGCCGCCGGGCTCGCGTCCGTCCTCGGGGGCGACGCGCGGCAGGTCGCCAACGCCGCCGAGATCGCCATGGAGCACCATCTGGGCATGACCTGCGACCCGATCGGCGGGCTCGTCCAGATCCCCTGCATCGAGCGCAACGCCTTCGGCGCCAACAAGGCGGTGGCGGCCGCATCCCTCGCCCTCCACGGCGACGGGGTGCATTTCGTCAGCCTCGATCAGGTCATCGAGACGATGCGCCAGACCGGCCACGACATGCAGGCCAAGTACAAGGAAACCTCCCTCGGCGGCCTTGCGGTCAACGTGGCCGCCTGCTGAGCGCGACGTCCCGCGCGGCCTCGCAGGGGACCGTGTCAGGCCACCTGCGACGCCCCCGGCAGCGCGAACGGCTCCGGCGCGTGACCCTCCGCGCGGAGCGCGGCCAGCAGGTCGTCGGGCGCGAGGTTGAGGGTGCGCGTGCTCACCAGGGGATGGACGTTGATCCGCGCCTCCGCGAGCAGGCTGTCCTGGACGAAGATCCGCACGCTGTCCGGCGCGGCATTCAGGGCGGCGAGCGGCGAGACCGCGCCGCTCGCGACGCCGAGCTGCTCGCCGAGCGCCTCGGCACTGGCGAAGGACAGGCCGCCCCGCGCGCCGAGGACGGCCCGGAACGCCTTCAGGTCCACCTGGGCGTCGTGACGGAGCGTGACGAGGAAGTACGTCTTCTTGCCGTCGCGAAGGAACAGGTTCTTGGTGTGCGCGCCGACGATGTCGCCGCAGGCCGCCATCATCGCCTCGACGGTCAGGACCGGCGCGTGCTCGTTGAGCTTGTAGGTGACCCCGAGCGCGCGCAGCCGGGCCAGGAGATCGTCGGAGGTCATAGCCATCGGGTTCCTCATCGGGATTCGCGGGCCGGCGGACCGAGGACGCCGATCCGGCGCAGGTGAGCCAGAATCTCCCGGGCGGCCTCTCCGGTCGCCGCCCTCAGCCGCTCCGCCGCCGAGCCGCCGGACGGCGCACCTTTCACGATTTTCGGCCGGCGGCGATAGGGGCGCTCCTCGAAGACCGGGACGGGGGCCGCCGCCGCGGCCGGGTCGCCCGCAACGGTCTCGATCACGCCGTGCGGCGCCTGCCCGTAGGCGAAGGGGAGCGGCGCGGGCGCGTCGGGATGGATCGTGGCCAGGACCGGACCGCGCAGGCGCACGCGGCGGCGGGCACCGCGGCCGAGGGTCTGGTCGAGGGACAATTCGCCCGCGTCGCCGGGCGCGAGGGCGACGATATCGGGGATCAGGAGGCAGTCGAGGGCCTCCGCGACCGCGTAGGGAACCATCCCGGTCTCGTCGCCCCCTGGCCGCGACGGCCCGCGAGGATCAGGCCGGGCGCCATCCCCGCGAGGCGCGCGGAGAGGGCCGGCACCGGATCTGCCCCCGCCGGCACGCGGACGTGGACGATCCGGGACAGGCCGTGGCCCAGCGCGTCCGCGACGGCGGCCGCGGCCGGCCCGGCGTGGAGGCCCACGGCCTCGCCGAGGCCCGTCGCGAGACGGATCGCCTGGGCCTCCAGCCGCGGCAGGGCCGTCGCGCCCGAGACCGGATGCCGTCCCGCGGAGAGGAGCACGACGCTGGTCACGGGCTGCCCACCGGGCACGCGGCTTCCTCGGCCAGGAGCCGCAGCAGGGCGGGCATGACCGCCTGCGCGTCCTGCACGATGGCGAGGCCCGCCCGCTCGATCATCGCCGCGTGCAGGTCGGTGTTGATCGCCACGACGTGCTCGCAGCCCGCGATACCCTGCAGGTGCTGCGGCGCCCCCGTGATGCCGAGGGCGAGGTAGCAGGTCGCCGCCAGGACGATGCCGGAGGCGCCGACCTGGGTTCGGCGCGGCATCTGCCCGGAATCGCACAGGACCCGGCTTGCGCCCGGGGTCGCGCGGAGCGCCGCGACGAGCTGCCGGAACGCGTCGAGGTCGGTCACCCCGTTCCCCGCGGCGGTGACGAACGCGGCGAGCGCGAGCGGCACCCTGGCCGGATCGGCCTGGACGTGCCGCACCGAGAGGACCGCCGTCCCGGCGAGCGCGGGCTTCGCCACCGCGACCGCCAGCGGCCGAGCCTCCCAGGGCGGCCCAGCATACTCGGCCACCGCGTCTGGGGCGACGGTGGCGAGCAGGCCCGGCGCGGCCCGCTGCTCGACGCTGCGGCCCCGCGCCGGGCGGACCAGCCCGGAGGCGGAGACGCCCTCGGCCTGGGTGAACAGCAGCGCGCCGAGCCGGACCGCGACCCGGCGGGCGACGTCGCCGCCGTCGATGGATTCCGGGAACAGGACGTGCCGCGGATCGAGCGCCGTCAGGGCCGCGGCGATCCGGGCGGCCCGGCCGGCGGGATCGTAGGCGCTATCGTGGAAGGCCCGCACGGCGCCGTCGTCGTCCCGGACGATCGCCACCGAGGTCTTGCCGATGTCGACGACCATGACGTCGCCGGCCTCCGGCACGTCGGGCTCGACGCCGACGTAGATCCAGTGGCGGCCGAAGATGACCGCCATGTCGGCCTTGAAGACTTCGGGGCTCAGGTAGAACTCGGCCGGCAGGCTGTAGCCGCGACGGCGCTCGCACCAGAGACGCTGCAGAGGGGTCGGCGTCACGTCGAGCATGGGACCTCCGGAGCCATTCAGGCCCCGAAACTATCGTCGCCGGACCGGCCGCCCGCTGCCACGCCAGCGACACTCGCTTGGTCAACGGCGACGTGGCGTGGACCGGCCCGTGCCGGGGGCCGGGGCGCCGCTACTCGGCGGCCGACCGCGTGACGGTCTCCGCCCCGTCGTCCACGCCGAAGCGCGCGATGCTGTCCTCCAGCCGCAGCGCGGCGTTGATCAGGGCCATGTGGGAGAAGCCCTGCGGCGTGTTCCCACGCTGCGCCCCGGTGGCCGGGTCGATCTCCTCGGCGAGCAGCCCGACATCGTTGCACCGGGCGATCAGGCGCTCGAAGGCGGCCCTGGCCTCGCTGGTCCGCCCGTCGAGGGCGAGGCAGCCGACCCGCCAGAACGCGCAGGCCGTGAACGTGCCCTCGTCGCCCTCCAGCCCGTCCTCCATGCGGTAGCGGTAGATCAGGTCGCCGACGCCCAGTTCGCGCTCGACCGCCGCCAGGGTCGCGCGCATGCGCGGCTCCCGCGGGTCGAGGGCCCCGAACAGGGCGACGCGCAGGACCGCGGCGTCGAGGTGGTGCGAATCGTAGGCGCCGACATAGGCCCGCTTCTCGGCGTTCCAGCCCTTCTCCAGGTATTCCGACCGGATCTCGGCGGCGATCCGATCCCACTCGGCGATCGTCGCCTCCGGCACGCCCGCGATGTTGCGGGCGATCCGGGCCGCGTCCCGCAGGGCGACCCAGATCATCGCCTTGGTGTGGACCTGCTGGCGCGGCCCGGTGCGCAGCTCCCAGATGCCGTTATCCGCGTCGTGGCGGTGGCGGATGGCGCGGGCGGTGAGATTGTCCAGCACCTCCGGCAGCCGATCGTTGACCTTCTCGGGCGGGTCGTAATCGACCGCCTCGAGGAAGACGCACAGCGCCCGGATCAGCTCGCCGTAGATGTCGTGCTGGTCCTGGCACTCGGCGATGTTGCCGATCACCACCGGCCCCACCCCGTTCCAGCCGGCGAGGTGGCTCAAGGCCTCCTCCGGCGGCATGTCGCCGGCGATGCCGTACATGAGCCGAGTCTCCCGCCCGAAGGTGCCGTCGCGCTCCCGCAGGAAGCGCAGGAACTCGGACGCCTCGCGGACGTAGCCCAGCATCACGAAGGCGGTGACCGTGAAGGCGGCGTCCCGCATCCAGGTGAAGCGGTAATCGTAGTTGCGGTTGCCCGGAACCGCCTCGGGCAGGCCGGCCGTGGCCGCCGCGACGATCCCGCCCGAGGGCGAGTAGGTCAGCAGCTTCAGGCACAGGGCGGACCGCATCACCGCGTCCCGGTAGGCGCCGCGATAGGTGCTCCGGGCGCACCAGCGGCGCCAGTAATCGGCGGTCGACTCCAGCCGCCTTTGAGCGCCGGCGAAATCCTCGATGCAGGCCTCGTCCTGATCCTCGCCGTGGGTCAGGACCAGGTAGGCGGTCTCGCCCTCCGCGAGGTCGAAGTGGACCTCGGCCGCGTCGCCCGCGAGGGTCGGGCACGCGTGCGCGTTGACCCGGACGCGCCAGTCCCCGGCCTCGAACAGGACCGACCCGCCCTCGACCAGCGGCGTGCAGGGGCGACGGGCGTAGTCGAAAGTCGGACGGACCCGGAACACGCCCGAGACCCGGCCCTGCTCGCAGGTCAGCAGCCGGATCAGGCGGCTCTCGCTCTCGCCGTCCGGCCCCTCGTCGGGCTCCGGGCTCGGCGGGTTGACGGGCATCAGGTCGACGAGGCGCGCCCGGCCGGTCTCCGTGGTGAAGGTCGTCTCCAGGATGTTGGTGTCGGGCAGGTAGCGGCGCGCGCTCCCGGTCGGGCCGTCGAGGGCGAGGCTGCACGATCCGCCCTTCTCGTCGTCGAGGAGCTTCACGAACAGCGCCGGCGAATCGTGGCGCGGCCAGCACAGCCAGTCGATGGAGCCGTCCCGGGCGATCAGCGCGCAGGAATGGGTGTCACCGATGAGGGCGTAATCGCTGATGGGCTTCGACACGGGGCTTCCGGATGGCGGCACCCGGTCCGCCGGGCAGGACAGAGTCCTGAGGTAGCAGGGCGGCGCCGGGCGGGGAGTCCCGATCGACGATTCGCCGCACGGCCGCGCGCGATCGCTCCCGGTCGGTCAGGCCCCGGGCCGCGGCAGCATACGGTCGCTGATGATCCGCCGCTGGATCTCGCTCGTGCCCTCGAAGATCGTCGTCAGCCGCGCGTCGCGCCAGTAGCGCTCGACCCGGCGCTCGGTGGTGTAGCCGTTGCCGCCGTGGAGTTGCATCGCCTGGTTGGTGACCCGCACCGCCATCTCGGTGGCCAAGAGCTTCACCATCGCCGACTCGCTTTCGGCGGCCTCGCCCTGGTCGAGGAGGTGGGCGACCTGATGCCAGAAGGCCCGCGCCTGCGCGACCTCGGCGGCCATGTCGGCCAGCGCGAAGCGCAGCGCCTGGAAGTCGCCGATCGGGTGTCCGAACTGGACGCGCTCCTGCAGGTAGCTCTGGCAATCCTCGACCGCCGCGCGGGCGACCCCGACGGCCCGCGCCGCCGTGTGCACCCGGGCGATGTTGAGGCCGCGCTGGACGGCGGCGAACCCGCCGGAATCCGCGTCCGCCCCCTGGTCGCCGTAGAGCCCGGTGAGCCGGTCGCTCTCGGGCACGCACACGTCCTCCAGGCTCAGCTCGAAGGTCTGGAAGCCGTGATAGCCGATCTTGTCGATCACCCGGCCGGTCACGCCGGGCGGGAAGCTGTCGCGCTCCTTGAGCACGAGGAACGGCTCGAGGCCGGCCGAGCGCGACTCGCCCGGCTCCGGGTCGCGGGTCCGGGCCAGGACCTCGATGAAGTCGGCGCCCTTGGCGAACCCCGCCCAGCGCTTGGTCCCGGTGATCCGCCACCGGTCGCCGTCGCGCACCGCCCGGGTCTGCACGCCGGCGAGGTCGGACCCGGCATCGGGTTCCGACAGCGAGATCGAGCCGATCCACTGCCCCCGGGCCGAGCGCCGGATCAGCTCCGCCCGGCGGTCCGGGTCGAGGGTCTGGGTGCCGAGGCCCTGGCCGCGGGCCAGGATGCTGCCCACCGAGAGCCAGGCCCGGGCCAGCTCCTCCGAGACGAGGCAGTACTCGAACACGCCGAGCCCGAGGCCGCCGTGCTCCGCCGGGATCGTGATGCCGAACCAGCCCTTCTCCGCCATGGCGTCGATGAGCGAACGCGGCATCTCGGCCTTGTGACGGTCGAGCTCGTCGGCGAGCGGCAGGACGGTGTCGCGGGCGAAGGCGCGGGCCTCGTCCTGCAGCGCTGCCCGCGCCTCGGTGTGCCAGGGCGAGGCGAGTTCCGGCGGCCGCGGCGCGATCAGGTCCTTCCGATCCTCGGTTCCGGTCATCGTTCCCCCCTGTGATGTGACGCCGTGCGGCAACTCAGTTCAGGTCCGTGCGGGAAACACGCGCTTACAAAATGGTTCCGTGCCCCATCTTCGAATAATCGGCGGACGGGGTCATAATAGCTTGATGATGCAGGCCGAACCGCAGACCGACTCCTTCGCGATGAGCGCACCCGCAACACCCCACATCCTCGTCGTCGAGGACGATCGGGAGATCTCGGCGCTGATCGCGCGCTACCTGCGCGGCAACGATTGTCGCGTCACGCTGGCCGGCGACGGCGCCGACATGGACCGGGTCCTGGCGGAAGCGCGGATCGACCTCATCGTGCTCGACCTGATGCTTCCCGGCGAGGACGGCCTGAGCCTGTGCAGGCGCCTGCGCGGCACCTCGCAGATCCCGATCCTGATCCTGACCGCGAAATCCGAGGACGTGGACCGGATCCTCGGCCTCGAACTCGGCGCCGACGACTACCTCGCCAAGCCGTTCAACCCGCGGGAACTGCTCGCCCGCATCCGTGCCATCCTGCGCCGGGTCGCCGCCGAGGCGCCGGACGCCGACGAGCGGCGGCGCCTGCACTTCTCGGGCTGGACGCTGGACGTCTCCCTGCGTCAGGTTCTCTCGCCCGAGGGTGCGCGGATCTCGATCACCGGTGCGGAGTTCGACCTCCTCCACGCCCTCTGCCTCCGGCCGGGGCGGGTGCTGTCGCGGGACCAGCTCCTCGACCTCACCCAGGGCCGGGCCGCGGGCCCGTTCGAGCGGAGCATCGACGTGCTGATCTCCCGGATCCGCCAGAAGATCGAGCGCGACACCCGCAACCCCGAGTTCATCCGCACGATCCGGTCCGGGGGCTACCTGTTCACGCCCGAGGTCACGCGGTCATGAGCGGTCTGGGGCGCCTCCGCGCGCGGCTGCGTCCGAAGACCATCGCGGGCCAGATCGCGCTCCTCGTGGTCGCCGGCATCGCCGTGGCGCACGTGGTCGCCACCGCGGCGTTCCTGATGCTGCACGAGTCGCAGAATCCCGACACGCTGCCGGGCGTGGCCGCGAGCCGCCTCGGCGTTCTGGTGAGACTCATGGACGCCGCCGACCCGGCGGCGCGACCGGCGCTGCTGGCGAGCGGCCGCAGCCTGCCGCTGATCCAAGTCGAGCCCTGGGACGGGACGGTGCCGTCGGGGGCGAAGCCGGCTCCTGACCTGCCGGTGATCCGCAAGCTGCGCTACGGCGCCGGCCGGCCGGTGACGATCACCGACCTCGCCGCGGCCGACCCGGCGCGCGACAAGTCGGACGGCCGCCTCCATATCGGCATCGTCACGCCGGCGGGTGTGCGGGTCCAGGCGACGCTGCCGAACGATCCTCTGCGGGGACCCCGCCAGGGGGCGCTGATCTTCACCGTGGTGTTCCTGGCGCTGACGCTGGCGCTGCTCTGCGTCTGGGCCACGCGCGCCCTCACGGCGCCGCTGAAGCGGCTCGCAGGCGCGGCGGAAGCCTTCGGCGCCCGCGACGACCACGTGGCGCTGCCGGAGGCGGGGCCGCGCGAGGTGCTCGCCGTGTCGCGGGCGCTGGACCGGATGCGGTCGCGCGTCCGCCGCCTGATCGACGACCGGACGCAGATGCTGGCGGCGATCAGCCACGACCTGCGGACGCCGATCACCCGGCTGCGCCTGCGCGCCGAGTTCATCGAGGACGAGAACGCCCGGGCCTCGACCCTGCGCGACCTCGACCAGATGAACGGCCTCGTCGAGGCGGCGCTCTCCTTCGTGCGCGACGGCCAGATCCGCGACGCGAACAGCCACAGCCTCGTGGATCTCGCCTCGGTGGTGCAGACGGTCTGCGACGACTTCTCGGATTTCGGCGCCCCGGTCAGCGTCAGCCGCAGCCGGCACGTCCTGGTCCAGGGCCGGCCCGAGGAACTCCAGCGGGCGGTGACCAACCTCGTGGACAACGCCGTGAAGTACGGCGGCCGGGCCGACGTGCAGATGGAGGCCTCCGAGCGCGGCGTCCGGGTCTGCATCCTGGACAACGGCCCGGGGATCCCGGAGGCGGAGCGCGAGGCGATGCTCCAGCCCTTCGTGCGCGGCGACCGGGCGCGCAATCTCAACGAGGCCAGCGGCTTCGGCCTGGGCCTCTCGATCGTGCAGGCCATCGTCGAGGCCCATAACGGGCGCCTGCGGCTGGAGAACCGCCCCGAGGGCGGCCTCTGCGCGGCGATCGAGCTGCCCCTGGCCGCCCAGGCCTTCGCGGGGCGCGCGGCGCAGAAGCCCGTGCCGCTCCCGGCCGAGGCGGCCTGAGGCCGCCTCGAGTCCCGTCCGCTTCTACGCCGCCCGCACGTTGCGGAGGAACTGCGCCACCTCGGCGCGCAGCTGCTCCGAGCGGGTCGCCAGCGAGTCGGACGCCTGCGCGACCGAGTCCGCGGCCTCGCCGGCATCGCCAGCGACCCGCGCGACCTCGGCGATCTCGAGGGTCATCGTGCCGGTGCCGGCCGACGCCTGCCCCATGCTGCGCACGATGTCCTGCGTGGTGACGCCCTGCTGGTCCACCGCGGCGGCGATGCTGGTCGACACTTGGTTCATCGCCTCAATTTGGGCGGTGATGCCCTGGATCGCCCCGGCCGCGTCGCCCGTGACCGTCTGGATCGAGGCGACCTGACGGCTGATCTCCTCGGTGGCGCGGGTGGTCTGGGCGGCGAGCTCCTTGACCTCGGCGGCGACCACCGCGAAGCCGCGGCCCGCCTCGCCGGCGCGGGCGGCCTCGATCGTGGCGTTGAGCGCCAGCAGGTTCGTCTGCCCGGCGATGGTCGAGACCATGCCGACCACGTCGCCGATGCGCGTCGCGGCGGCGGCGAGGTCGGTCATGGTCTGCTCGGCCCGGCGGGCCTCGCCGACGGCGGTGGCGGACATGCCGGCGGCCTGCTCGACCTGCCGGCCGATCTCCTGGACGGTCGCGCCGAGTTCCTCGGCCGCGGCCGCCACGGTGTTGACGTTGTCGGAGGTCTGCTGCGCGGCCCCGGCGACGCTGGTCGAGCGCTCGGAGGTGCTGGAGACCGCGGCGCGCATCGTGTCCGAGGCGCCCTGGAGCTCCGTGACGGCGCCGGTCAGGCCCTCGACGATGCCGCCGACCGAGTGCTCGAAGCCGTCGGCCAGCTGCTTGAGCATGGCGCGCCGGCTCTGCTCCTCGCGCAGGCGCGCGGCCTCGGTGGTCTGGAGCTGCTGGGTGGCCTCCTCCAGCGACATGTCGCGGATCGTGACCACGGCGCGGGCGATGTCGCCGATCTCGTCCCGCCGCGCGCTGCCCGGCACGTCGGTCAGCGCTTGGCGATCGGCGAGGGCCTTGAGGGCGCGGGTGAGGGCACCGAGCGGCGCCACGATCGAGCGGGCGAGCAGCAGGCCGAGCAGGGCCGTTCCGGCGAGCACGAACAGGCCGGTCAGGATCAGCGTGCGCGACAGGGCCTGGACCGCGTCGATCGCCTCCGCCTGGGTCTGCTCCGCCACCACCGTCCAGGGCGCGCCCAGGACAGTCACCGGCGAGGCGGCCGCCATGTGGGTGCCGTTCTCCGCCGCGAAGTCGACGGGACCGCCGGCCTTGACCCGGTCGGCGGCGAGGCCGATCCCGGCGAGGCCCGCGCCGGCACGCATGCCGGGGTTCAGCGGCGGGTTACTGCGCAGAAGGCCGTCCGCGCCGACCGCCAGGATCTGGCCCGTGTCGCCGAGCCCGGTCCGCTTCGACAGCGTCTGGTCGAACAGGGCCGGCGTGACCCGCATGACGATGAAGCCGATCCGCTCGGCCGCCTGCGCGGTGCCCATGGCGACGTTGGCCCGCTTGATCATGGCGCGGCCGAGGAAGGCGGCCGGGACCCCGTCCACCGGGTAGGCGGCGAAATCCTCGTACAGGACCGCGCCCGGGTCGGCGGATTTCAGGCGCTCGACGAGGCGCGCGAGCGCCGTCCCCGCCAAGCCGTCCTCCGTGACCGCTTTGCCGAAATCGGCGCCCTTCGTCGTGGTGTAGTCGATCCGGCCGTTGTCATCGATGAACATCAGGTCGGCGTAGCCCGGCTGGGCGACGAGCTTGCGCGCCACCTCCTGAACCTTGACGTGCCGGCGGGCATACATCGACGACATGCCGCTGCCGTCGAGGGCGACCCGCGCCTCGGCGGTCTGCGGCGCGCGGAACGCCGCGATGACGCTCTCGGTGTCGGGCTTCGCCGGGTCGAGGTTCTCGAGCAGGTCGGGGAAGTTCGAGACGATCTGCGGGTGGGCCGCCACCGCCAGGAAGTCGGCCTGCGCCCGATCCGCCACCAGCTCGATCGCGTCCCGGCGCGCCGCCGCGGCGAGTTCGAGGCGCTCGTGGGCCGCGGTCATCAGGCCCGCCCGCGCCGAGTACCAGCTGAATCCGCCCATGGCGGTGGCGCTCAGGAGCGCCAGGCCGACGGTCGTCGCGGGAAGGCGCGTGCTCAGCCGCGATAGCGAGATCATGATGCCCCTGTATTCTTTGGTAGATTGGTTTGACGTGAACCAATCGTCCAATCCTTATAAAAATCTCGTAAACACCGATACACCGCTCAAAACTTGAGCGCATGCGGAACATACAACTTAAAGAACAGTCTTGGCACCATGATTCCAAGTTGTGAATGGTCGAGCGCCCGTTCCGGCAAGATTTCGCCGCGCGGGTCGTCACGGACGCCCGCGCGGCATTGAGGGATGCGCGGCATCCGGCCAAGTTTCGGCCAGCCCGTTTCGGGCAGCCCGTCGTCCCGCGGCCGCCCCGGACACACCGTCACGGATCTTGCTGGCCGATCCCGTCTCGCGGTCGGCGTCATCGGCCGTTTATGAGTCCGGGTGGTAGAGCGACCGCGGAGCACGGGCGCTTCGCGACGGCGATGGAGGTGGGATGAGCGGCGAAGACCAGCCGGACCGGGCGCGCAGCATCGCGCTGATCGGGGCCCCGATCGAGGTCGGGACCAGCGAGGCCGGCGCCCTCATGGGCCCGGCGGCCCTGCGCACGGCCGGGCTGGTGCGGGCGCTCGCCGAACTCGGCCACGCGATCGCGGATCGCGGCGACGTCGCCCCGGACGGGCCCGCCGGGACGCGCGGGCTGGACGGTGTCGCCGCCTGGACGCGCGCCCTGTCCCGCGCCGTGGAGGACGCCCTCGACGCGGGGGCGCTGCCGCTGACCGCCGGCGGCGACCACAGCCTGTCCCTGGGCTCCGTCGACGGGGTGATGCGGCACTGCGCGCGGCGCGGCCAGCCCGTCTTCGTCCTCTGGCTCGACGCCCACGCCGACTTCAACACGCCGGCGACCTCGCCCTCCGGAAACGTCCACGGCATGCCGCTCGCCGCCCTGTGCGGCGAGCCGGGCTTCCCGCCGCTCTTCGCCGAGCCAGCGCCGGCGCCCCTGCCGCCCGCCGACGTCCACCTGTTCGGCCTCCGGTCGATCGATGCCGGCGAGCGCGCCCTCGTGACGGCGCGCCGGGTCGGCGTCACCGACATGCGCACGATCGACGAGTTCGGCGTCGTGGCGCCCCTGCGGCGGGTGCTCGACCGCGTCGCCGCGCGGGGCGCGCACCTCCATGTCAGCCTCGACATCGACTTCCTCGATCCGTCGATCGCCCCGGCCGTGGGCACCACCGTTCCGGGCGGCGCCACCTTCCGGGAGGCCCATCTGATCATGGAGATGCTCCACGATTCCGGTCTGGTCCGCTCCCTCGACGTGGTGGAGCTCAACCCCTTCCTCGACGAGCGCGGCCGCAGCGCCCGGGTGCTGGTCGAGCTGGTGGCCAGCCTGTTCGGCCGGCGCATCCTCGACCGGCCGACCCTGCCGATCGAGGCCGTGCCGGCAGAGCCGGCCGGGCGCGCCTGATGCACTGCCCTCTCGCGCCCTCATCCGCGCCCGAGATGACCGCGCCCGCGCGCCAGCGCTCGGACGGGCGCGTCCACCTGCGTGTCGGACTGGCCCGTCCGGGTGGCGGGACGCGCATCCTGGATCTGGCGGAAGCCGGGCCGTCGCGGCTGCGCTTCCCCCGGGGGACCGGCGCGCCGGAGGCGGTCCTCGTCAACACGGCGGGCGGCGTCGCCTGCGGCGACACCTTCGCCATCGACCTCACGCTCGAACCGGGGGCCGAGCTGGTTCTGACCACGACGGCGGCCGAGAAGATCTATCGCTCGGACGGCCCCGTGAGCCGCATCGTCAACACGCTGCATCTGGGGGAGGGGGCCGGCCTCGCCTGGTTGCCGCAGGAGACGATCCTGTTCGATCGGGCCCGGGTGCGGCGGCGCTTCGTGGCAGATCTCGCCGAGGGGGCCGCGCTGCTCGCCGTGGAGGTCGTGGCGTTCGGCCGCGCCGCCCGGGGCGAGCGGATCGCCGACGGGCTGTTCGCGGATTCCTGGCGGATCCGCCGGGGCGGGCGCCTCGCCTACGCGGACGACCTCCTGCTGGAGGGGCCGATCAGCGACCACCTCGCCCGCCCGGCCATCGGCGGCGGCGCCCGCGCCTGCGCGACGATCCTCGACCTCTCCGCCGGGGCGGAGGCGCGCCTCGAGGAGGCGCGGACCAGGCTGGCCGAGGCCGCGTCGCCCGGGACGACGGCGGCGGCGAGCGCCTGGAACGGCCATCTGGCGGTCCGCGCGCTGGGCGACGCGGTCGGGCCCCTGCGCGGGCTCGTCGCCCGCTTCCTCGCGGGCTACCGCGGCCTGCCGATGCCGCGGGTCTGGCAGAGCTGACGCGGTCCGCGCGATCCGGGCCTCGGGGCCGTTGCCTGCGACCGCCGACCTCTGCTAGAGACGCGCACCCGGAGCTGTCCGCCAAGCTCCGGACGGGACGGCAGCGCCGTTCGGGAAGGCCTCGTGGCGGAGTGGTTACGCAGAGGACTGCAAATCCTTGCACCCCGGTTCGATTCCGGGCGAGGCCTCCATCCTTCCCAGACAGATTGTGCCGGCCGTGACGGGCCGGTGCGCGCCCGTCAGGCGCCGTGGACCTCCACCATGAAGGTCTCGATCGCCCGCTGCAGGCTGTGGGTCCCGGCATTGACCCGGGCGGCACTGCCGCGCACCTGCCCGGCCTGCGCCTCGTTGGACGCGGCCGCGGCCTGAACGCCCGCCACGCTCTCGGAGACCTGCCGGGCCTCCGCGGCCGCGCCGAAGATCGCCCGCGCGATCTCCTGGCTGGCCTGCCCCTGCTGGTCGGTGGCGTCCGCGACCTCGGAGGCGATCAGGCTCATCCGGGCGATGGTCTCGCCGATCGTGCCGATGGCGCCGACCGTGCGCCCGGCGGCCCCCTGGATCGCCCCGACCTGCCCGGTGATGCGGTCGGTGGCGAGCGCCGTCTGGCCGGCCAGCGCCTTCACCTCCGCGGCGACCACCGCGAAGCCCCGCCCCGCGGCGCCCGCCCGGGCCGCCTCGATCGTGGCGTTGAGCGCGAGGAGGTTCGTCTGCTCGGCCACCTCGCGGATCAGCGTGACCACGGCGCCGATCTCCTCGGCCGCCTGCGAGAGGCTCATCACCGTCTCCTTGAGCCCCTGCGTGTCGGAGAGGGCCGAGGTGGCGATCGCGCTGGTGTGACGGACCCGCGCCTCGATCTCCCGCGCCGAGGCCGAGAGCTCCTCGGCCGCGCTGGCGATGCTGTCGACGAGGCCCGCGCTCTGCTGCGACGCTCCGGCGACGACGGCCGACTCGGCCGCCATCGCGCCCGCGTTGCCCGAGAGCGTGTCGGCCGCCGCCTGCATCGCCTCGGCCGAGTCGGCGAGATCGGTGACGGCGCGGTGCGTCTCGGCCTCGAAGGTGCGGGTGGCCGCAGCCAGGGCCTCCGCCCGGCTGCGGTCGCGGTCGCGCCGCGCCTGCGCCTCGGCGTCGAGGTCGCGCTTCTCGATCAGCGCCGTCTGGAACGCCGCGATGGCGGCGGCCATCTCGCCGATCTCGTCCCGGCGATGCGTGAACGGGATCGCGCGGCCGAGATCGTTGGCGGCGAGCGCCGTCATCCCGTCCTTGAGCCGATGCAGCGGCCGCCGCACCTGGCTCACGATGATCCAGATCGCCGCGAGGAGGCCGAACGCCAGTGCCGCGGCCGGCACGGCCACAAGGGTGATCCGCGCCCGACGGCGGTCGGCCGCGTCCGCGGCGCGGCGGGCGTTCAGGCGGTTCAGTACCTCCCGTCCGAGAATGCCGATCTCGGCGACCATGCGCTCGCGGTTCTTCACGGTCGCCTCGTCGGTCGCCTGGATCAGCGCGGCCTTGGGCGAGACCGTGAGGCCGAGTTCGGCCGTATCGGTCTGGTAGGCGATGAATTCCTTGACGAAGAGGTCGAACCGCCGCCGTCGATCGGCGGGGAGCTGATCCTCCATGGCCTTGAGGAAGGGCGCCCGCACCTGCTCCACGGTGGCGAGGGCGTCGTGGAGCGCCGACAGCCGTGTGCGCGCCTCCGTCGTGTCCTCCGCGGTGTAGAGGGCCGTGGCCTGCACCACCGCGTGCTCGATCGCCTGCCCCAGGGCGCCCGCCTGAAGGCCGGCGTTCCAGATCCGGTCGGTGGCGGCCGCCCGCTCCTGCTCCCAGTTCGATTGTCGAACCGCGAAGGCAGCGATGCCGATCGCCACCAGGGCCAGCAGCCCGATCACCGCGGAGAGCTTCAGGCCGAGTGAGATGCGCATGGCGACGAGCCGCTTCTGGCCGGAGATTCGTGTGACCGCAGCTATATCGAAGCAAATCTTTTTGAACAGGTAAATATAGCCGGCAAAAACATTTATCTTATACTCCGAAGCTCCGAGATTTTTGCCATCGCGCAGCCCGGCTCAACCTCAGCATCCAGGGGCACATCGGAGGAAGAATTCGCGGATCTCGGCCGGTGCCGGATTGTCAGTTCAGTCTCGCGAGCGCTGTCGGCAGATTCGCCGGCAGGCAGGAGGACTGTTTCGCCCGGACGAAGCTGGATCGCCGCGCGCCCGACCGCGCGGGACACGGGTCGGCGATCACGGCAGGCGGATCTCGGTCCGACCTGGGATGCACGGCTCCGGAAGCGGTAGGGCGGCCACGATCTCGCGACGGAGATCGTCGCGCTGGGCCTCCACGAGGTCGGGGAGGATATCGGCCTCGTGCTCGTCCAGGGCCGCGATCAGGCGGGGATGGTCGGCGCTCCACTCGAAGGCGACGCGCACCTCGCGTTCGGCGTAGGGGTCCTGTGGGTCGAGGCAGCGATGGGTCGGCATAGCGGCAGGGTCGTCACACCGGCGCGCCGGCAGGCGGTTCCCGTAGGAGCGGGAGACGACAGACGGATGACTTCCACCGGCCGCGGACCGGCAGAGCCGGCGACGGGCCTCGGCGACGATGTTGCCGATCAGTCACATTCCGGGCTTCCCGACCTCCGCGGGAGGCGCCACGCGCTGTGTCGGGGGGCGCAGCGCGTCGGTTTGGACGCGGATCGTGCATCGAGGCCCTTGCGTCCCGCCATCCCGGTGTGTAGAGACCCCCTCGTGATCCCCGATAGCTCAGTTGGTAGAGCAGGCGACTGTTAATCGCCTTGTCGCAGGTTCGAGTCCTGCTCGGGGAGCCATCCACTTACCAACATCTTGATCGAACTGAGTTTTCGGCTCTCTCACCCGTCTCGGGTTCTGAGGTTCGGGAACAGCGTTGCCGTTCCGGCATCCGTCAATACGTGCGACGTGCCGTGTTCGACTGGCGCGATGCGGGCGTGCCGGCGCCTCTGCCGACCGGTGCCGTCGCAGATCGATCCTCCACACTCCCCGCGGGATCCGGCGCGCGGTGGCGCCGACGGATGGCGGGATGTTTCGCGCGCTTTCGAACGTCTACGTCGTGCGCCCGCGCCGCCCGCCCCGATGCGGCGCGGCGCGCTGAGCCACGACGACAGGCAAGGCGGTGATCCCGATGTCGGGCGGCATGCTCGGTTCCCTGGCCCTGGCGGCCGTCTTCACGCTGGGGTGCTTCGGCATCCACAGCGCGCGCCGGCATCCGGACGCGGTGACCATCGGCCTGTTCCTCCTGCTCGGCCTGCTCGCGTCCCTGTATGTCGGCCGGCACGTCGGACCGGACGCGCACCATCCCACGTGGCAGCACGAGGCCCTGTACCGCGAGAGCGCGCCGACGTCGCATCCGACGATGTGACGGATGCGGCATGGCGCTGTCGGAGCGCGCGGCGACATCGACCTCGATTGACCGCGACGGCCGTCACGTGTGGCCGATGGCCTCGCGGTGACCTAGTTCCCGGAGCCCTCCTGCGAGAGACCGGCCATGGCTTTCCCCGATGCGAACGAACCCAGCGCCACGTCGATCAGCGCCCTCGAGCTGGTCAATACCCTGATCGAGCGCAAGGAGAGCGGCGAGCCGGTCGACGCCGATATCCTGTCTTTCCTGACCGACATGGAACGGCTCGGGCTCACCGACACCGATGCTTATGCGACGCTCGACGCGTATCGGCCTGGGCCCGCACTGGGTGCGACCGGTGGGGATGACGCGAGCGAGGCGGACGCCTAGCGCCGGCGATACGCCGCGCCGATCCGGCCGGTCGTGATGATGGCACCTTCATCCCCGCCGACGCCGTGGCGTCGGCGGGGATGGTCCGAGCCGGATGCGGCCGTCGTCAGGACGGTCGCGGCTCACCGGCAGCGGTGGCGACGTCCATCCCGGCCGAGATAGGTTCCGCTCTGCGGGTCGTAGGATCGGAACCGGCGCGCGCAGTAACGGTCGTCGTCCGCGACGCGGTAGGTCTCGGTGTCGGCGTAGCCGTACGTGACGGGCGCGTAACCGCCGTAGTACCCGGTGTCGTAGCCGTATCCCGGATAACCGTAGCCGCCGTACAGACCGCCCACGGCGACGCCGAGGCCGAGGCCGCCGAGCCCGTATCCGCCCCGTCCGTAGCCGTAGCCATAGGGGCGGCCGTAGTAGCCGCGGTTGTAGCCGTAATGGCGATGATGACCGTAGCCCCGGTGGGCGCCGAGTCCGTGCCCGAACCCGGGATTGGCGAATCCGCCGCCGACAGCCGGTCGGCCGAAATTGTGGTTGCCGAAGCCGTTATTGGCGAAGCTACCCCCTCCGGCACCGGCAGCCGGCCCGAAGGCGTGATTGCCGAAGCCCCGGTTGGCGAAGCCGCCGCCCGCGGCGCCAGCCCCGACACCGGGACTGCTGAAGCCGCCGCCGCCGACGGCCGCGGCTCCGAAATTGTGGTTGCCGAAGCCGTGGTTGGCGAAGCTGCCCGCCTGCGCCTGGGCTCCGGTCGGCGCCCCGAGAAGAGCGCCGGCAAGGATTGCCGACGCGATCGCTGTGACTGTCGTGTTCATGGTCGCCACTCAGGCTGTGTTGCGTCTACTGTGATCAACGTCGCGCCCGAGACGGCCAATCCCGCTTCCTTTTGTCCCGCGACAGATCGGAGAGCGGCGCGCCGCGCCGCTCGTGAGCCGGAGACCTACGAGTGCTGCTGGGCCTTGAGGCTACTCCGCGCCCCGGACTCGTCCGTCGTCGGGTTCGCGAGGCCGCTCGTGTTGCCGTCGGTGTCGGCGCCCGTCTCGGCAACCACCTGCCGGTTGCCGGCGTGGTCCCGGTACTGCTCGGTCTGGACGTTCTTGCTGTCCAGACCGCGCTCGTCGCTGTGCCGCGACTTGTCGCGGTTGCTGAGCACCATGTTCTCCGGCAGCACGCCTTCGGGCAGGTCCGACATGGCCCCGGATCCGGTTCCCTTGCCCTGAGCGCCGGGACCGACTTTGTGCCGACTGGCATTCGCCATGATCATTCTCCGATGCGGATCATCACGTCTCGGGCACGGCGGCTCGCGGTGCCCGCGCGGATCGGGCGGTCAGCGATCCTGCTGATAGCCCTGGTTGGTGGTGTTCACCTTGGAGTTTCCGGCTTGGCCGACCTTATCCGGATCCTTGGTCTGGGATCCGGCGCGCCCCTGCGTGAGCGGCGCTTCCGTGGCGCTGCCGGGGCCCTTGTCGGACCGGTTGGCCGGCGGAACGGGCGGTGGCTTGGTCGTCATGTGCACCTCGTGGTGACCAGTACGGAGCCAACCCGACAGGGTCCTCATCGTTCCGGGCGCAGTTGTTCCGGCCACGCTCGAGAGCTGAGCCGTGGCGCGCGAATAGAACAACAGACGCACCTCCGCTCATCGCGACCGCGATGGAGCAATTGGTCTACTGTTCTACTTCAGACAATCGCGCGACGACGGCGGCACGTCGCGGCTGTTCGGGAACCGCACGAGACGATGCGAACGGGCCCGGATCTCCGTGGCGGCGACGGCGACACCGCCCGAGAACCGCGCCGTCGCGACGACCGGCGCGCGACCCGACCGGATCCGTGCCGATGCGGAATCTGTCGGCCGGCGCGGCCGGCAGATTCTGCCGCTCGGCCGATCCTGCCGGCCGAGAGCCCGGACCCGCCGCTGAAATCATTGGGAAAATTCTGGAACGACCCGTGCCTGACCACCGTGAGGGCGGTCGCGGAGGCGTACCATGTCGGTCAACACGGTTTCGGGCAGTTCACTCCAGCGGGATCTCGTCAGCGCCCTCAGACAGGCGCGGGCGGCGAACGCCGCCCGCCTCGATGTCGGCACCGCCGCGACGGCGAACCAGGAGACCGGCAAGCAGGCGGCCGCGGACGATACCGCGCCGTCGACCGGGACGACCTCGACTCCGACCCTGTCGAACGACCTGATGGCGTCGCTCCTCCAGCTGCAGTCGGACTTCAGCCAGATGGGGCTGCAGAACGGCGTCACGGCGCCCGCGGAAGCCGCGGCCAACGCCGACGACACGTCGACGACCGGCACCGCCTCCGGTACGGCGCCCGGTCAGGCCGCGGGCGGCACGTCCGCCGTCCATCACCATCGCGGCCATCACGGCCACCGGCCGGTGTCGGATGCCGAGCAGAGCGAGGGTGCGGCCCAGGCCGGCACCGCGACCGACGCGTCCGCGGCCTCATCCGCGGTCTCGTCCGCGAGCACGTCCACCAGCACGTCCGCCACCGCGACCGCCGATCCCGCGACGGCGACCGGCAGCGGCAGCGGCAGCGACCTGCAATCCTTCCTGCAGCAGGTGACCAAGGCGGTGACCGCCTACGCGGCCGGCGGACCGCTCGGCATCGCGGCCGCGCTGACCAGCACCACCAAGGTCTGACGATCCCGGGCTTGGCCCGCGGCTGGAGCGGCGCGGCCGCCTCTGGCATGATCGGGGCAACCGGAGAGCGCCATGGCCCTGACCGTCCCCGTGATCCTCGGCAGCGTTCGGACCGACCGCATCGGCATCCGCGCCGCGCGCTTCCTGATCGCGCAGCTGGAGTCCCGCGGCCACGCCGCCCCCCTGGTCGATCCGGCCGAGCTGGCGCTCCCGCTCCTCGATAGGATGTACAAGGAATACCCGGCCGGGACGGCGCCGGAGCCCCTGCAGCGCTGCGCCGACCTCTTCCGCCGCGCCGACGCCTTCCTGGTCGTCACGGCGGAGTACAACCACGGTGTGCCGCCGGCACTGTCCAACACGCTCGATCACTTCCTCAAGGAGTATTTCTGGCGGCCCTCGGCCATCTGCTGCTACTCGGCCGGCCAGTTCGGCGGCGTCCGGGCCGCGATGCCGCTGCGGGCCATGCTCGCCGAGATGGGCATGTCCAGCATCCCCTCCCTTCTGCCGATCCCGCGACTCCAGAAGGTCATCGACCCGCAGGGCGTCCCCGCCGAGCCCTGGCTCTCGGCGGCGGCCGGCCGCTTCCTCGACGAGCTGGAATGGCACGCCGAGGCCCTGCGGGACCGGCGCCGGGGCGGCACGCCGTACTGACCCGCGGAACACCCTCCGGACGCCGCCGCCCCGGGTCGGACGGTGGCTCGAGCGGTGCGGCCCCCAGCATCGCCCCTGCCGGAGCGGAGGTATTCGGACGGCGAACCGGGCCTCCACGCGGGCGTTTCTGTGCGCTGAATCTGTCGAGACGGCGCATTCGATTCTGGAAATGCCCAAATACTCGGCACACGATTGTAGAACAACTGTGCCGGATCGGGCCCGCGAGACGTTGAACCCGCGGAGCGCTCATGTCGCGAGACAGTATTGCGCTGTTGCAAAAAGGTGGCTGCACACAGGTCCAAAGTATGAGAGCTTGGCCGTGTTCCCGAACCCGGACCGATTCCGATGAAGATCGACGAGAGGGCGCTCCTGCAGGAGCGCGTGCGGACGCTTGTCCTGCGCCACGCCCTGGAAGCCGTTTTGGACCGCCTCGCGTCTGTGGCGCGCGAAGCGGGGAAGGACGCCGAGACGGAGTTCCTGAGCCTGGAGCAGTCGCTCGTCACGGCCGCGCGCGGCCTCGCCGATCGGGCCACCGCCCAGAAACTGGCGGTGCTGGTCGCCGTCGAGGATGCGGGCACGACGATCCGGGCCGCGTTCGACAACGCCCATGACCGCCTCGAGGCGCTGCGGCCGGCCCACCTCACCCTCGTCGCGCCGACTGCGGCCGTCGCCGCCTAGCTGCGCGCGGTCTCGGGCTGAGCCCGGAGCGCCCGGCGCGGACGGGATGTCGGTGCGGCCGCGCCTCGGGCTGAGACGCACCGCCGCCGGATCGTCGAGGACAGCGGGGATCTGGAACGCAGAGACCGGAATCCGGGACCGAACGTCCCACCGCGCAACCGATACAGGCGGCGTCTCCTGCCGCACCGCTCGAAGATCCGGTCCCCGACTCGCCGTGGCTCACCGAACACGTCCGCGAGGCTCCGCTCCGGCACGGCCGGGGCTGGCGGAAGCCCGGATCGGGCGGGCGCGTCCGCGACGCGCCCGCCAGCTCACTGCCAGCTCACTGCTTGGCGCGGTTGATGATCGCCCAGAGCGCGTGGGCGACGGGCTCGGTGACGGTGCGACGGTACTTGCGGTGAACCAGTTGCCCGTTGTGGTAGACGTCCTGCTCCACGTAGAGCCGCTCGCCGTCCCAGCGGACGATGTTGTCGGACTCGGTGGTCTCCTCGACGCCGAGATCGCCTCGGAGAATCGAGTTGCCTGTCTGGGTCAGCATACGCGCGTCCTCGTTCACGCAGTCGGTTCTACCCGGGAAGCGCCGCCGCGGCCCGTGCAGCGCGATCCCAGGCAGCCCCCGATGTGAGCAGCATAGGAGGGCATCGGCGGACTTGCCAGCGAGGTGACGGACGCAAGCGCCCGACCGTCACGTCGTCCCCGCCGGCCCCGCGATCCGGGCACGACCTTAACGTTACCCATGTGCGCTTCGGCACGTCCAGCTCGGCCGTAAGGTGCGATCCTTCACAGGCGCACCCAGTCTGTCCGCACGACGCGGGCGGGATCGGCGGCGCGACGGAGGCGTCCATGCTCGCTCGCCCGTTCCGCCTGTTCGCCCCGGCGCTCGCGGCCCTCGGCCTCGTGGCCCTGCGCCTCGCGAGCCCGTTCATCGGGCCGGTGTCGCCCGCGCAACCGGGCGCGACCGACGACGCGGGCGTCGTCTTCCGGCACTATTTCTGACGCTCAACCCCGGCGGCTCAGCACGGGAGCGGCGGCCGGTAGCGGGCAAGACGCGCCGGCCGCGGGCCCGAGGATGATGTCGCCCTGGCGCGGGTTGTTGACGGTGAACGGGGCCGTCTCCTGGAGACCGATGAAGCCGCGCCCGATCTGCGGCACGAACAGGTCGCCCCCGAACCGGACGAAGCAGCGGTCGAGCACCGCCTCGTAATCGAAGGTCCGCTGGGTGACCGGGGTTCCGCCTGCGCCCGGCGCACCGCAATAGGCCGCGATGTCGATCTGGCCCGGCCGCGCCAGCCGCACCGGGAGCGACTGGCCGGGCAGCAGCGTGGCGGGCGGGCCGCCGTCCTGACGGGCGACCAGAACGAGGTTCGACCGGTTGTAGACCCGGCGCAGGCAATCCGCCGACGCGCCGGAGACGACCGAGACCGACCCGACGATGCCGAGCACGAGGCCGGCCCATGCGCACGCTACACGCTTCGTCACCGCAATTCCTCCGCCGGCCGGGCGCTCGACCGGCCGAGGCCGTCGATGGTGCCGTCCATGACTTGAACAGCGGCCAGCTTGGCCGCGCAAGACGAACGCGGCAAGACCCGCCGCGTTCACGCGCGCATCGTAAATTCCCGCGCGCGCCTCGGGATCAGCGGCGCTCGTAGAGGAGGCGGGCCCGGATCGTGCCCGGGATGGCGCGGATCTCGGTGAGCAGCGCCTCGGCATCCGCGTCGGTGGCGTCGGTCTCCAGCACCACGTAACCGACCTCGCCGTCGGTCTGGTAGAACTGCGCGGCGATGTTGACGTGGCCGCGGGAGAACACGTCGTTGAGCCGCCCGAGCATGCCGGGCAGGTTGCGCTGGACGTGGATGAACCGCGTCCCGGTCGGACGGGCCGGGAGCTGCACCTGCGGGAAGTTCACCGCGCCAACCGTCGAGCCGATATCGGAATAGTCCACGAGCTTGCGCGCCACTTCGGAGCCGATCCGCTCCTGCGCCTCCTCGGTGGACCCGCCGATATGCGGGGTGAGGATCACGTTCTCGAGGCCCTGGAGCGGGCTCACGAACGCTTCGGCGTTCGAGCCGGGCTCCACCGGGAAGACGTCGACGGCCGCGCCCTTGAGATGGCCGTCGCGCAGGGCCGCGGCCAGCGCCTCGAGATCGACCACGGTGCCCCGGGCGTTGTTGATCAGGAAGGCGCCGGGCTTCATCGCCCGGATCTCGGCGGCGCCGATCATGTTGGCGGTGGCGTCGGTCTCCGGCACGTGCAGCGAGACGACGTCGCTCTGCGCCAGCAGGGCGTGCAGCGTCTCGACCGGCTCGGTGTTGCCGTGGCGCAGCTTGTCGGTGTGGTCGTAGAACAGCACCCGCATGCCCATGGCCTCGGCCAGGGTCGAGAGTTGCGTGCCGATGTTGCCGTAGCCGACGATGCCCAGCGTCTTGCCGCGCACCTCCAGCGAGCCCACCGCCGACTTGTCCCAGCGGCCCGCGTGGGCGCCCACCGAGCGCGGAACGATCCGGCGCAGCAGCATCACGATCTCGCCGATCGTCAGCTCCGCCACCGAGCGGGTGTTGGAGAAGGGCGCGTTGAAGACGGGGATGCCCCGGTGGCGCGCCGCGTCCAGGTCGACCTGGTTGGTGCCGACCGAGAAGCAGCCCACGGCCAGGAGCCGGTCCGCCGCCTCGAAGGCGGCCGCGTCGAGCTGCGTGCGCGAGCGGATGCCCACCATGTGCACGCCCTGGAGCGCCTTATGCAGGGCCTCCCGGTCCAGCGCCTTCGGCAGGCGGGTCAGGTTGGTGTAGCCGGCCGCCCGCATCAGCGCCACGGCGCTGTCGTTGATGCCCTCGAGCAGCAGGACGCGGATCTTGTCCTTCGGCAGGGAAAGCTTGTCGGGCGTCATGGGCGTCGATCGTCTGGCAGCAGGCCGGGCCGGGCGGTGCCGGCAGGCCCTGGAGTCGAGCGGCCTGGGATAAGAGGGCGCCGTGTGCGTTGCAACATGACGCGGTGACGGACTGCCCCGCTTGACCGCAGCCCCGCCCGCTGCCTGCCGCATGGCTCCCGCATGGGTCATGGAATACCGGCCGGTCCAGGCGCGGCACGAACGGCGCGGGCACCACTCTGCCAAATATTCGGGCAGTTCAAACCGGCTTGAACTGACCTGATCGACGGAACTCGACCCCGGCTCGCGGCTTATTGGGCCCTGTACTGTAACGACCCGCCTGCCGCTCCATCGGCCGGCGTCCTTCCTCACGGTCCCCGACGATGCATATCCGCACCGGCTTCTCGATCGCCTTCGACACGTTCGGCCCCACGCCGATGAACCTGCTCCTCAACGTGCGCCCGGAGCGGCGGGGCGACCTCCTGACGCCGGAGGTGATCGCCTTCGATCCGCCGGTCGCGGCGTCCCAGCACGTCGACGCCTTCGGCAATGTCTGCACGCGCATCGTCGCGCCGGGCGGCCGGATCACCATGGCGGCCGATTTCACGATCGCCGACAGCGGGCTGCCGGACGATCAGGCCCCCGGCGCCCGGCAGATCGCCGTTCAGGACCTGCCCGACGAGGTCGTGCCGTACCTGCTCGGCTCCCGCTACTGCGACACCGACAAGCTGTCGGGCATCGCGTGGTCCCTGTTCGGCGGCACGCGGGAGGGCTGGGCCCGCGTCCAGGCGATCGTCGACTTCGCCCATACCCGCCTTAGCTTCGACTACCAGCAGGCCGACGCGACCCGCACCGCCTTCGACGGCTACACGCAGGGCGTCGGCGTGTGCCGGGACTTCGCGCATCTGGCGATCACCCTGTGCCGGTGCATGAACATCCCGGCGCGCTACGCCACCGGATACCTCGGCGATATCGGCGTGCCGAAGGACCCGGCGCCGATGGACTTCTCGGCGTGGTTCGAGGTCTTCCTCGAAGGGCCCGAGGGGCCGCGCTGGTACACGTTCGACGCCCGCCACAACCGGCCCCGCATCGGCCGCATCGTCATGGCCCGCGGCCGCGACGCCACCGACTGCGCCCTGACGACGAGCTTCGGTGCCGCCCATCTGGTCCGGTTCGACGTCCACACCGACGCGGTGACCGAGGCGCCGGAGACCCTGGCCCGGGCCGCCTGAGGCGCGCGCCCGCCGCGTCACCCGGCCCCACCCGCTACATCGCCTCGGCGGTCTCTCGGGCCGGCGCCGGGTTGTTCGCCAGGTGCAGGAACGTCTGGTCGAACTCGGCGACCTCCGTCAGCGCGTCCCAATCCTCGATGGTCAGGATGCCGCCGCTCAGCGTGACGAGCCCGCGTCCACGCAGAGTGCGCAGGACCCGGTTGAGATGGACGCTGGTCAGGCCGAGCGCGTCGGCGAGTTCGGACTGCTTGGGCACCAGCGGGCAGCTCAGGCCGCGCGCGAGCCCGACCGCCCTCTGCCGCAGGTACAGCTCGCAGAACAGGTGGGCCACGCGGCCCAGCGCCTGCCGCCGCCCAAGGCTGGTGATCCGCTCGCGGTAATGGGCGGCGTCGATGAGGCTGTCGCGCCAGAGGGTGCCGGCGAGCCCCGGATTGCGCAGGAGGACCGCGCGCAGGTCGTCGTGCGCGATCAGCGCTACCACGCAGGACGTCAGGGTGGCGAGGTTGTGATCCATCCGGTGCAGATGAAGGCTCTGAAGATCCGGCACGTCGCCCGCGATGTAGAACGACAGGATCTGCCGCCCGCCCTCGGCGAGGGCGGCGTAGCGGTAGACCCATCCCTGCAGGACGAGGCAGCTTTGGGTCGGCCGGTCGCCGAACCGGACGATGTCGTGGCGGGCCGGCAGGTTCCGGACCGTGTGCGGCAGATCAAGGAGCGCCGCGCGGTCGGAATCGGCGAGCCGCGCGATGCTTTCGAGCTTGCGCGCCAGCATCTCCATCGGGGTGTTGTACCCGTTCGGCATCGGGGGCTCAGGCCCCGGATCGCGCGGAGCGCGCGGTGCCGCCGCGCCGACGGCCGGCAGCCCGAGAGTCGAGATCAGGACAACCCACGCTTCATCCCCCCTTACGCCCCGGATCGCCGACCGGCGCGGACCTCGGTCGAGCGGGATTGCCCCGTCGGCCGGCGGAAGCGCGACCGCAAACGTTCGACGGCGGACAAGTTTGCCGGATCTGCGGCCAGCGGCAAGACCACCGATATCACCCGGCCCCCGCGGACCGTCCTCCGCCCCGCGAGCCTAAAACCCTAATCGGTTGAAGTCGCAAGGCCGATGCTGTAAGGGACGCGCGTCCTCCCGGATCCGCCCTCGCGCGCTCGTCTTCTGGCGCGCCCGCCGGGCCGCCGGACGGACCGCCCTCGTCATCCGTATCGACGCGTCGGCAAACCGGGTCCCGCGGGACCGGTCGCCTCTCCCGAAAGACTCCGGGAAGGCCGCGGCGAACGGGGGCGCCTGCAACGCGAGCCGCCGACGCAACGGGCCTCCGCCGGGGGCCGTTCAGGAGACAGAATGACCGCAGGTACCGCTCTGGGGCGTGGCCCGAGCCGCGAGGATTTCGCAGCCCTCCTCGAGGAGAGCTTCCTCGAACACGAGATCACCGAAGGCTCCGTCGTCAAGGGTCGCGTCGTCGCGATCGAGAAGGACGTGGCCGTCATCGACATCGGCGCCAAGACGGAAGGCCGTGTCGCGCTCAAGGAATTCACCGGTCCCGGCCGCGAGGGCGAGCTGAAGGTCGGCGACGAGGTCGAGGTCTACGTCGACCGGATCGAGAACGCGCTCGGCGAGGCCGTCATCTCGCGCGACAAGGCGCGCCGCGAGGAGAGCTGGGTCAAGCTCGAGAAGTCGTTCGAGAACAACGACCGCGTCACCGGCACGATCTTCAACCAGGTCAAGGGCGGCTACACGGTCGACCTCGACGGCGCCGTGGCGTTCCTGCCGCGCTCGCAGGTCGACATCCGCCCGGTCCGCGACGTCACCCCGCTGCTGGGCACCCCGCAGCCGTTCCAGATCCTCAAGATGGATCGCCGCCGCGGCAACATCGTCGTGTCGCGCCGGACCGTCCTCGAGGAGAGCCGCGCCGAGCAGCGCTCCGAGCTGGTGGCCAACCTCGAGGAAGGTCAGGTCATCGACGGCGTCGTCAAGAACATCACCGAGTACGGCGCGTTCGTCGACCTCGGCGGGATCGACGGCCTGCTGCACGTCACCGACATGGCGTGGCGCCGCGTGAACCACCCGTCCGAGGTGGTCACGATCGGTCAGACCGTGAAGGTCAAGATCATCAAGATCAACCACGAGACGCACCGCATCTCGCTCGGCATCAAGCAGCTGCTCGCCGATCCGTGGGAGGGCATCGCCGCCCGCTACCCGGAGGGCGCCAAGCTCAAGGGCCGCGTGACCAACATCACCGATTACGGCGCCTTCGTGGAGCTGGAGCCGGGGATCGAGGGCCTGATCCACGTCTCCGAGATGAGCTGGACCAAGAAGAACGTCCATCCGGGCAAGATCGTCTCCACCTCCCAGGAGGTCGAGGTTCAGATCCTGGAGGTCGATCCGGTCAAGCGCCGCATCTCGCTGGGCCTCAAGCAGACCCTGCAGAACCCCTGGGAGGCCTTCGCCGAGAAGCACCCGGTCGGTTCCGAGGTCGAGGGCGAGGTCAAGAACAAGACCGAGTTCGGCCTGTTCATCGGCCTCGAGGGCGACGTCGACGGCATGGTCCACCTGTCGGATCTCGACTGGAACCGTCCCGGCGAGCAGGTCATCGAGGAGTTCAAGAAGGGCGACATGGTCCGCGCCCAGGTTCTCGACGTCGACGTCGAGAAGGAGCGGATCTCGCTGGGCGTGAAGCAGCTCGGCGGTGACCCCTTCGCCGAGGCCGGCGAGATCAAGAAGGGTCAGATCGTCACCTGTGAGGTGGTCGAGGTGAAGGATGCCGGCGTCGAGGTGAAGATCGTCGACACCGACATGCAGACCTTCATCCGCCGGGCTGAACTCGCCCGCGACCGCGGCGACCAGCGCCCCGAGCGCTTCGCCACCGGCGAGAAGTTCGACGCCCGCGTCGTCCAGTTCGACCGGAAGGCCCGCCGCGTGCAGGTCTCGATCAAGGCCCTCGAGGTCGCCGAGGAGAAGGAGGCCATGGCCCAGTTCGGCTCCGCCGATTCGGGTGCCTCCCTCGGCGACATCCTCGGTGCCGCCTTCAACAAGAAGCGCTCCGACGACGAGTGAGACACCGGCTCTGCCGCCCAGCCTGTCCGGGCGGCGGAGCCGACGGTTGAGACCCGCGCGGGACCCCGGTCCCGCGCGGGTTTTTCTTTGGGCGCCGGCAATCCAAGGTTGCCAGGAGCGCGCGGCCGGTCCGGTCGTGCCGCCCGACGCGACAGCGACGGGCGGCCCCGTCATTTTCTTCGCGCGCCCCGTATCCAGGCCCGCGGAAAATGCTCTAGAACACCGGCCTCGCTCGGCTCGGGCCGGGCGAGCCGAAGGAAACCAAGGACTTGCCCGGCGCGGGGGTACGCCTCCCGCACCCCGTCGAGGGGCCGGTCGGGGTGCTTTAGGGGAAGCGACAGCATGGCAGCCGATGCCGAACTGCTGATTGACCGGCGGCGCCTGCGCCGCAGGTTGTCCCTCTGGCGCGTGCTCGGCGTCGGCGGCCTCATCGTGGCGGTCGGGGCCCTCGGGTACCGGGTGCGGACGGGCGCGGACGGCGCCTTCGCGGTGCAGCCCCAGATCGCCCGCATCTCCGTCTCGGGCTTCATCGCCGGGAGCGAGGCCACCGCCAAGCTGATGAAGCGGGTCGGCGATTCGGACGCCGTGAAGGGCGTGATCGTCTCGATCAACTCGCCGGGCGGCACGACTACGGGCTCGGAGGAGATCTTCCGCAACCTCCGAGCGCTCGCCGCCAAGAAGCCGATCGTGGCCTTCGTGGACGGCACCGCCGCGTCCGGCGCCTACATCACCGCGATCGCGGCCGATCACATCGTCGCGCGCGAGACCAGCCTGGTCGGCTCGATCGGCGTGCTGTTCCAGTACCCCGACTTCTCGGGCCTGCTGGACAAGGTCGGCGTCAAGGTCGAGTCGGTGAAGTCGTCGCCGCTCAAGGCCGAGCCCTCGGGCTTCACCCCGACCTCGCCGGAGGCGCGCGCCGCGCTGGCCTCCGTGGTGGGCGACACCTACGCGTGGTTCAAGGGCCTCGTCGCTGAGCGCCGCGGCATGGATCCGGCCCAGCTCAGCACCGTCTCGGACGGACGGGTGTTCAGCGGGCGCCAGAGCGTGCCGCTGAAGCTCGTCGACGAGCTCGGCGGCGAGCGGCAGGCGGTGGCGTGGCTGGAGAGCGCCCGCGGCGTCCAGACGAACCTGCCGATCAAGGACTGGAAGCCCGCCTCGGAGAGCCGGTTCTCCCTGTGGTCGGCCGCCGGGATCGGCGCCGACCTCCTCGGCCTGGAAGGCCTCGCGGCGCGGCTGCGGTCCGTCGGCGCCGAGGCCGAGGCCGCCCGGGGCGGGATGCTCGCCCTCTGGCGCCCGGAACCCTGAACGACCGCCGCCGCGCAGCCCGCCCCGATCCCGCGAGAAGATCCCACGCCATGATCAAGTCGGAGCTCGTCCTCAAGATCGCCGAGCAGAACCCGCATCTCTACCAGCGCGACGTGGAGATCCTGGTCAACGCGATCCTCGACACCATTTCCGACGCGCTGGCCCGCGGCGACCGGGTCGAGTTGCGCGGCTTCGGCGCCTTCTCGGTCAAGCGCCGGGAGGCGCGCCGGGGACGCAACCCGCGCACGGGTGCCGCCGTTGCCGTGTCCGAGAAGGCGATCCCCGTGTTCAAGACCGGCAAGGAGATGCGCCAGCGCCTGAACGCCGCCGGGATCGGCGAGAATGCCTCGGCCGCCGAGTAGGAAGGACCTGTGAGCGCGATGATCCGTTTCCTGAAGAGCCTCGTGCTGCTGCCGATCGCCGCCCTGGTGATCCTCCTGGCGGTGGCCAATCGCGCGCCGGTGCGGCTCTCCTTCGATCCGTTCAACGTGGACGCGCCGGTCTTCAGCGTCGATCTCCCGCTCTACGCGATCCTGTTCGGCGCGGTGGCCCTGGGCATCGTGGTGGGCGGCATCTTCACGTGGCTCGGCCAGGGCAAGACCCGCGCGCGGGCGCGCTATCACCGCCGCGAGGCCGTCCGGCACGAGCGCGAGGCGACCCGCCTGCGGGCCTACGCGCCGGAGACCGAGACCTCGGGCGTCTACACGGTCCCGAATACCGGCCGGACGGCCCTGCCGGCCCCGCGCTGAGGCGGCCCCCTCAGCGCCGGCCGCGCGCGGCCGCCACGAAGGCCGCGATCTTCGCCGGATCCTTCACCCCGGGCGCCGTCTCGACCCCCGACGAGACGTCGACGGCGCCGATCCCCGTGCGTGCGAGGGCGTCGGCCACGTTTCCGGCATCCAGTCCGCCCGACAGCATGGTCCCGGGCGGGAGCGCGGCGCCGCGCAGGATCTCCCAATCGAAGCGCCGGCCGTTGCCGCCCGGCAGGGCGGCGTCCGGCGGCGCCTTGGCGTCCAGCAGGATCCGGTCGGCGACCGCCGCGTAGGCCGGCAGGGCCGCGAGATCCGCCGACGTCGCGATGCCGAGCGCCTTCATCACCGGCCGCCCGGTCCGGGCACGGATCGCCGCGACGCGCTCCGGGCTCTCCCGGCCGTGGAGCTGGACCAGATCCGGATCCACCGCCTCGACGGACGCGGCGAGAAGCGCGTCGTCCGGATCGACGAGCAGGATGACCCGCTCGGCCCGGCCGCGGGCCAGGGCCGACAGCGCGGCGGCCCCCGCCAGCGCCACGTGCCGGGGACTGCGGGGGAAGTGCACGAGGCCGATCCAGTCCGCCCCGGCCTCCAGAGCGGCGGTCAGGGTCGCTTCGGTGCTGAGCCCGCAGATCTTCACGCGGGTCGGGGACGGGGAGGAGGCCATCGGCCTCCTATAGCCGATCCCGCACCGACGAGCAGGCCCGCGGCGCGCCGAGCGGTCATACCGGTCGCGCCCGCACCGCCCACCCGGCAGTGCCGGCCGGCAGGGCCGCTCGCCTAGTACAGGGCCGGCACGTAGACGTTCGGGATCGGGAAGCCGCTGAAGACGAGCTTGCCGTCGACGAGCCGCAGGGGCGGGAGCGCCTTCAGCGGCGTCCCGTCGGCCGGCGCGTCCGGGCCGGGGCGCTGGGCCAGCCCCAGGAGCCCGCCGACCAGCTGGCCTACCAGGGCGCCCCGGTCCGAGCCGAAGCGCTGGCCGACGATGCTGCCGACCAGCGCGTCGACGCCGGCCGCCCGCAGGTCGATCTGCCCGGCGGGCCGGTGGGCGGCGTCGAGGGCGAGCCTGCCCTTCGCCTGGACGCGCTGCGCCCCCTTGGCCAGCGACAGGGCCGTCAGGTCCAGGGCGCCGCCCGCCTGACGCCAGCGCTCCAGCTCGCGCGCCACCGTCCCGGTGCGCAGCACGGTCGCCTGCGTCAGGGTCGCGTCCAGGGCCAGATCGGCCGGATCCTGCGTTCCAGTGACGGCGTCGAGCTGCGGTACCGCCGCCTGGTTCAGGCGCAGGCTGACATCCACGGCGCCGTCGGAGTCGAAGCGGCCCGGGCTCGGCCGGGCATGCAGCTCGAGATGCCGCCCCGAGACCGCGATCGGGCCGGGCTCGGCGCCCTTCACGGTGATGTCGGGCTTGTCGACGACCAGGGACGCGCGGCTGAAGCCCCCCGCGGCGCCGTGGAAGCTGCCCTGGAACGCGGTCCAGGACGCGTCGCCGGTCAGCGGGCCCTGCTCGACGTGGAACGGGCCCGCGCTCTCGAAGACGACCAGGCGGGGCTGGTAGATCTGCGCCACCGCCGTGCTCGGGCCGAGCCGGAAGCGCCCGTCGGCGCGCTCGAGGGTCACGGCGCTGCAGCGCAGCTCCAGGCGGAACGGGTAGCCGCCGAGGGATCGGTCCGCGCAGGTCCAGGTGCGTCCGGCGGTCGCCTCGCGGGCGATCCAGCCGTCGATCTCGCTGGCCGCGCGCTCCCGCATCCACAGCCAGCCGGCCGACCAGCCCACGACCACGAGGGCGAGCAGGATGTAGGGCAGGAACAGCCCCCGCCGGGATCGCCGCGCGCCCCGTACCGGAGCTGTCTCAGCGGCACCCTCCGGCCGCGTCCGATCCTGCACCATGCGTTCCGCTCCCCGACCCGTCCCCGCGGGGACATCGTGACCCCGGCTTGTGGCCACGCAAGGGGCGAAACTGGGGCAGCACCGCCACGGGTCGACCGCCGCGGACGCGATCCGTCCGCGCGCGGCGCGTTCCCGATCAGACCTGCGCCGGCTCGACGGTGTCGACCTGCAGATCCTCGACGATCGCCGTCCGCTCGGCCTCGTTCTCGGCGAGGCGGTGGACGTGCATCTCGGTGGCGCCCCGGCGGCGGACACGGTCGAGCCAGGTCCGGCGCAGATGGTCGCGCGGGCTCTCGCTGGAACTCGCCACCGAGACCATCTCGGCGATGCCGGCGTTGTCCCGGCGGACAGCGATCACCACGGCCTGCGCCATCTCGTCGAGGTCGAAGCCGCCGGCCGGGTGGACACCGACCACGTAGCGCCGGCCGGAGCGGCCGCGCCAGGCCGAGAGCGGGAGCGCGGGGGAGCCGCGCAGACCCGCGGTCGTCTTGAGGCGTTCTTCACGCACATCCTGCCTCCGGGTGCGATCGTCCTTCAGGTCGCGGAGCGCGGCCGACCAGGACAGGGCTCTTCTGTTCGCCATTTGTTCTAACCTAACGCGCGATATCCACAGGCGTCAAGGGCGACGTTCCTAGAGCGAGATGTGGCGACGATGCCCGTTATCCACAAGCCGCCGGGCGCCGGTCCGACGCGGAAAACCGCGCTCGCGAACGGCTCAGCGTCGGGCGTCTGCGGCGGCCGGCGCCTCGTCGGCCGGCACAGCGTGCCCCTCGGCCGCGAGGCCCTGGAGGCCGCCCTCGACGAGGGCGTTCGAGGCCGTCTCGAGCCGCTCCTGGGCCAGCGCCTGGAACTCCTGGCGGGGCAGGCCCGGCGGGATGGGCGGCAGGAACTCGATCACCGCCCGGCCCGGCCGGCGCACGAGGCTGTTGCGCGACCAGAACAGGCCGGTGTTCAGCGCCACGGGCAGGCAGGGCACGTTCAGGGCAGTGTAGAGGTGCGAGAGCCCCTGCTTGTAGGCGGGCGGCGCCCCGACCGGACGCCGGGTGCCCTCGGGGAAGATGATGAGCTGGCGGCCGTCCCGGATCGCCGCGCCGGCGGCGGCGTTCATCAGGCTCATGGCCCGGCTGCCCTTCGACCGGTCGATCGCCACCATGCCGCTGCGCGACAGGTACCAGCCGATCAGCGGGATGAGCAGCAGCTCCTTCTTCAGGATGTAGGCGAAGTTCGGCAGCACCGTGCAGAGGGCCAGCGTCTCCAGGGCCGACTGGTGCTTGGCCGCCACCAGCAGGGGGCCAGCCGGGATGTTCTCCAGCCCGCGGAACTCGACCCGCGTTCCCGCGACGACCCGCAGGAGCCACAGGGTGATCCGCCCCCAGGCGCGGGCGAGCCGCAGCACCGACCGGCCGGAGACCAGCATGGGCAGGCCGGCGAAGGCCAGGACCGTCGTGACGGCGTAGAAGCAGACGTTGAAGGCGAGAGAGCGGAGGGCGAGCATCGGGAACCGTGTCGTGGCGGCTCCCCTGTAGCGCGCCCGCGTGTCCGCGGCCAAGGGCGACGTGCCGGGCGGCGTCAGGTCCCCTCGGGGCGATGCCCGCCCCGGACGAGCCCCGCGCCGCGCCCGGCGACCAGCCAGTAGACCAGGCCGGCGCTGGCACCGACCGCGAACAGGATCAGCGTCAGGCGCGCCTCGCCCGCGAGGAGGGCGGCGTCGCGGGCGCCGCCGGACCGGAGCGCGCCGCGCGCCAGCCAGGGGAGGGCGGCGGTGAGCAGCCCGCAGCCGGCGCCGTACCACAGCAGGCCGCGGCGCCCGAGGATCTCACCACCGAGGCCGATCACGGCCGGGGGCACGAACAGCAGCGCGAACAGCGCCTTGGCGAGGCCGGCGAGGAGCAGGGCGAGCCCCTCCGGCGGCAGCCCGGCCGAGAGGTCCGACAGGGCCATGTCGAGTCCGGCGAGCGCCCCGCCGGACAGCCAGGCCTGCGCGGCCGGGTCGACGAGCAGCGCCAGGACCAGGACCGCGAGACCCGTCGGGACGGCGAGCAGGAGGGCGAAGGCCCCGAGAATCAGGCGACCGAGGGCGTGCATGCCGCGAGCCTCTACACCGGGCGCCCCCGCCCGTCGCGCGGAAGCCGCGCCCGATCCTCGCGGATCCGGCGCGGCTTCCATCGTTCCGCGACCCGGGGGGCGTGTGCCGTCAGCCGTGGGCCGGGGCCGCGCCGCCGGGATCGCCGTGCGTGTGCTTCTTCCGGAACCGGCCGAGCCAGATCGAGAAGTGGCGGATCACCACGTAGAAGACCGGGGTCAGGAACAGGCCGAAGAAGGTCGCGCCGATCATCCCGAAGAACACCGCGGTGCCGAGCGCCTGGCGCATCTCGGCGCCGGGGCCGGTCGCCACGACCAGCGGCAGGGTGCCGAGGATGAACGCGAAGGCGGTCATCAGGATCGGTCGCAGGCGGAGACGGCAGGCCTCGACCGCCGCCTCGACCGGGCCGCGATGCTCCCGCTGCTCGATGTCGTGCGCGAACTCGACGATCAGGATCGCGTTCTTCGCCGCGAGGCCGATGAGCACGATCAGGCCGATCTGGGTCAGGATGTTGTTGTCCTGCCCCCGGAACTGCACGCCCGCGAGCGCGGCGAGCACGCCGGTCGGCACCACCAGCAGGATCGCGAGCGGCAGCGCCCAGGATTCGTACTGCGCGGCCAGCACGAGGAAGACCAGCAGCACGCCGAGGGCGAAGACCGCGCCGGCCGTGCCGCTCGCCGCCTTCTGCTGGTAGGCGATCTCGGTCCAGTCGTACGAGTAGCCGTCGGGCAGCGCCTTCTTGGCGATCTCCTCCATGGCGGTGAGCGCCTGTCCGGTGGAGACGCCGGGCTTGGCCACGCCCTGCACCGGGACCGAGTAGTACAGGTTGAACCGCTGCACGATCTGCGGACCGGTCACGTCCCGCACCGAGGCGAGGGTGCCCATCGGCACCAGGGCGCCGGTGGAGGAGCGCACCTTGATCTGCGAGATGTCCTGCACCGACGTGCGGAACGCCGCGTCGCCCTGCAGGCGCACCTGGTAGATGCGGCCCAGGGTGTTGAAGTCGTTGACGTAGGTGCCGCCGAGATCCGCCTGGACCGACGAGAACACGTTGGCCAGCGGCACGTTCAGCATCCGCGCGATGGTGCGGTCGATGTCGAGGAAGAGCTGCGGCGTCGAGTTGTCGAAGGTCGTGAAGACGCGCTGCACGTCCGCGCTCTGGTTCGCCTGGGCGATCACCTCGCCGGCGGCGGCCATGAGCGGGCCGATATCCGAGGACTGGCGGCTCTCGATCTGCATCTTGAAGCCGCCGCCGTTGCCGAGACCGCGCACGGGCGGGGGCGGGATGACGATGACCCGCGCCTCCTGGATGTCCGAGGTGGCCTTCAGCACGTCGCCGGTGATGACGGCCGCGCTCCGACCCACTTCCGCGCGCTCCTTCGCCCCCTTGAGGGTCAGGAACATCACGCCGGCATTGGTCGTGTTGGTGAAGGTCGCGCCGTCGAAGCCCGCGATGATCACCGCGTTGGCCACGCCGTCGACCGTCCGGGCCTGCTTGGCGGCGCGCAGGCACACCTCCGTGGTGCGGTCGAGGGAGGAGCCGGAGGGGAGCTGGACGACGCCGATCAGGTAGCCCTGGTCCTGGTCCGGGATGAAGCCCGTGGGGGTCGTCTGCGCGAGGTGGAGCGTGCCAGCGATCACCGCGGCGTAGACCAGCAGCATCACGCCCAAGCCCACGATCCCGCCGGTGAGCACCCGGATCGTCCGGCCGTAGGCGTTCGACGTGGCGTCGAAGGCGCGATTGAAGCCGTTCGCCAGCCAGTTCACGAACCGGGTCAGGAAGAACTTCGGCTCCTTGCGGGCGTGGTGGGGCACCAGCAGCAGCTTGCAGAGCGCCGGCGACAGGGTCAGCGAGTTGAAGGCCGAGATCAGGGTCGAGGCCGCGATGGTGAGCGCGAACTGCTTGTAGAACTGGCCCGAGATGCCCGGGATGAACGCCGTCGGCACGAACACCGCGGCGAGCACCAGCGCGATGGCGATGACCGCGCCGCCGACCTCGTCCATGGTCTTGTGGGCGGCGTCGCCCGGCGACAGGCCCTCGGCCATGTTGCGCTCGACGTTCTCCACCACCACGATGGCGTCGTCGACCACGATGCCGATGGCGAGCACGAGCCCGAACAGGGTCAGGTTGTTCAGCGAGAAGCCGAAGGCCGCCATCGCCGCGAAGGTGCCGATCAGCGAGACCGGGATCGCGATCACCGGGATGATCGCGGTGCGCCAGCTCTGCAGGAACACCAGGACCACGATGACGACGAGGCCGACCGCCTCGAACAGCGTCTTGTAGACCTCGTGGATCGATTCCTCGATGAACTCCGTCGGGTTGTAGGCGATGCGGTACTCGACGTCCGGCGGGAAGTTCTTCTTGACCTCCTCCATCACCTTCTTGACCGACGCCGCCGCGTCGAGGGCGTTGGTGCCTGGCCTCTGGAAGGCGCCGATACCCACCGCGGGCGTGTCGTTGAGGAACGAGTTGGTCGTGTAGTCCTTCTGGCCCATCTCGACGCGGGCGATGTCCTTGACCCGGACGAGGCGCCCGTCCTGCGCCTTGATGATGACCTCGGCGAACTGCTCGGGCGTCTTGAACCGCGCCTGCGACTGCACGACGAGTTGGAACGCCTCGCCCTTGGCCGCCGGCGGGCCGTTCAGCTGGCCGGCGGCCACCTGCACGTTCTGCTCCTGAAGGGCCGCGGTGACGTCGGTGACCGAGAGGCCGTAGGCGGCGAGCTTGTTGGGATCGACCCAGACGCGCTCGGCGTACTCGTTACCGCCGAAGATCGTGATGTCGCCGACGCCGTCGAGGCGCAGCAGCTCGTCGCGGATGTTCAGGTAGATGTAGTTGGCGAGGTAGTTCTGGTCGTAGGTCCGGTTCGGCGAGAGCAGGTGCACGACCAGCATCAGGTCGGGCGAGGCCTTGCGGACCGTGACGCCGAGGTTGCGCACGTCCGGCGGCAGGCGCGGCTGCGCCACCGACAGCCGGTTCTGCACCAGCACGTTCGCGATATCGAGGTTGGTGCCGACCTTGAAGGTCACGGTCAGCAGCATGTTGCCGTCGTTGGTCGACAACGACGTCATGTAGAGCATGTTGTCGACGCCGTTGACCTCCTGCTCGATCGGCGTCGCGATCGTGGCGGCCACGGTCTCGGCGTTGGCACCCGGATAGGAGGCGCGCACCGTCACGGTCGGCGGCACGATCTCGGGGTACTGCGAGACCGGCAGGCTCTCGTAGGCCACGAAGCCGAGGATCAGGAAGACGATCGACGTGACGGACGCGAAGATCGGTCTGTCGACGAAGAAATGGGCGAAACGCATCGGTCAAACCTCTGAGGCCCGCCGGTCTCCCGGACAGGGCCCTGCGTCGTCGGTGCGGGGCGCGCCGCGCGGCGCGCACGAAGGCGTTCGTGTCGAGCCCCGGGGGCTCAGGTCTTGCTCGGGGGCAATTCGATCGTCTCGGGGGTGACCTTCGCGCCCGGACGGACACGGGACAGGCCGTTGACCACCACGGTCTCGTCGCCCTTCAGCCCTGACTGGATCACCCGGTAGCCGTCGACCTTCGGTCCCAGCACGACGTCCTTCTGCTGGATCACGTTCTCGGGCCCGACGATGTAGACGATCCGCTTGTCCTGATTGGCCGCCACGGCGTCGTCGGGCAGCAGGATGCCCTGGAACGGCTTGGTCGCCGGCATCGAGACGATGCCGAACAGGCCGGGCTTGATGAACAGGTCGGGGTTCGGGACGGTCGCGCGCAGCAGGATCGTACCGGTGGCGTTGTCGACGCGGTTGTCGACGAAGTCGAGCGTGCCCTTGCGGGTGGGCTTCGCCTCGCCGGACAGGGCGATCAGGATCGGCACGCCCTTGCCCTGCTGGGTCTGGCCCATGCCGATGCCGAGGCTGTTCTGGTACTTGAGGAACGACTTCTCATCGACGGTGTAGCTGAAATAGATCGGGTCGAGGGACACGATCGTCGTCAGCATGGTCTGGTCGGCGCTGACGATGTTGCCCTCGGTCACCAGGCGGCGGCTGATGCGGCCGTTGATCGGTGCCTTCACCTCGCTGAAGTCGTAGTTCAGCTGGGCGTTGTTGAGGGCGGCCTGGGCGCTGTCGACGTCGGCCTGGGCGGTCTGCGAGGCCTGCCGGCGCTGGTCGGTGACCTGCTCGGAGATGTTGCCGCTGCGGGACAGGGTCTGCGCGCGCTCCAGGTCCGTCTGCGAGAAGGACTGGCGCGCCTTGGCGGAGGCCAGGGCCGCCTGGGCCTGCTCGAGCGCCGCCTTGTAGGGGCGCCGGTCGATCACGAACAGGACGTCGCCCTTCTTCACCGTCTGGCCGTCGACGAAGTTGATCTTCTCAAGGTAGCCGGTGACGCGGGCGCGGACCTCGACGTAATCGATCGCGTCGAAGCGGCCGGTATACTGATCCTGCTCGACGATCTGGCGCACCACGGGCTTGGCCACGGTGACCTTGGGCGGCGGGCCGCCCGGCGCCTGCGCGCGGGCCGGAGTCGCGAGGGGGCCTGCCGCGAGAGCCGCGATCAGGCCTGACAAGACGGTGAGTAGGCTGGGAAGCCGGCTGCGCATCGGGTCCTGCTGTCCGTTGGCCGACCGTCCGGTCGCGCCGAGCTTGACGATTGTTCCGCCGCGGGTGCGCCGTAACCCGCGGTCGACGGTGTTGCTTGTGCGCGAACGCACATCACGGTCCCGCGAGCCGGATTGAAACGGCAGATCAGGCGACCGTTTCGCCCGCGCTGTACCAGTCCTTGAAACCGCCCTTGTAGTGTTCGGCGAGGTCGAGCCCGGCATTCTGCGCCGCCATGAGCGCATGGACCGAGCGGACGCCCGAGGCGCACGAGAACACCGCCCGCCGGCCGTCCTCGGCGACGAGGGCCGCGACCGCCTGCGGGTCGAAGCCGGAGAGCGGGTGCGAGACGGCGCCGGGGATGTGCCCGGCCTCGTACTCGTGCGGCTCACGGACGTCGATGATCAGCATCGAGCCGTCATCGAGCCCCTGCTTGACCGTCTCGCGATCGAGGTCGACCACCCGCATCGGCAGGATCTCCGTTCCGCCCGCTCTCGGCCAGGCTGGCTGACTGACGCTTTTCCTTATTCGTCAGACCCCGGCGGCGCAACGTGCGTCGTCGTCCCGCGACCGTCGCCCGCGACCGTCGGCCGGCGGGCAGGCGGCCGAGGAGGCCCGGCCCGGCGCGGATCGGGGGCCCTGTCAGAGCGCCGCGAGGGTCGGCGCCACGGCCGCGAAATGCGCGGGCCAGTCCGGCGGCCGGTACCCGGCCAGACGGCCGGCCAGTTCGGCGCGGAGCGACCCGTCGGGCCGCGCGAGCGCCTCGATCGCCTCGATCCAGCCCGGACCGTCCAGGGGATCGCGGAACAGCGCGAAGCCGTCGGCGATCTCGCGGTGGACGGCGATGTCGGAGGCGATCACCGGCAGCCCCGAGGCCGCGGCCTCGACGACGGGGATGCCGTAGCCCTCGGTGAAGGACGGCATCAGCAGGGCGGTGCAGCTGCGCATCAGCGCCGCCAGACCGTGGGTCGACAATCCCGAGGCCTCGATGACGTGGGCGCGCACGCCGGGGCAGCGCTCCAGCATGTCGATGGCGCTCTCCGCCTCCCAGCCCCGGCGCCCGACCACGACGAGCCGGGGTGCCGCCGCCCCGTGGCGCTCGGCCAGGAGCCGCCAGATCTGGAACAGCAGCAGGTGGTTCTTGCGCGACTCGATGGTGCCGCAGACCAGGAAGGTCGGCCGGTCGGGGGTGAATCGGGGCCCGGCGTGGCCGAAGGCGGCCTCGACCCCGAGATGGCCCACGGCCACCGGCGGCCGCCCGAACCCCTCGGCGGCGAGATGCGCGAGGGTGCGCCGGCCGGTATCCTCCGAGTTCACCAGGATGGCGGACGCGTGCCGCCCGATCGTGCGCAGGCGCGCCCGGTGCCGGTCAGCCTCACCGGACCGGCCGTATTCCGGGTGGGTGATCGGGATGAGGTCGTGGACGAAGAACGCCGCCCGCACGTCCCGCCGGGTATAGAGCCAGTCGAACCGCCGCGGGTCGTCGAGGCGCAGGTGCGAGGTGTGCAAATAGAGCGCGTCCCGGGGCAGGATCGCGACCGACCGGCCGCGCAGCGCGATGTCGACGGTCTTGCGCGCCTGGATCCGCCGCCGGTCGGTGGACCCGGCCTGTGGTGCGGTGACGGGCGGCGGCGCGGCGGCGGGATCGCCGCAGCGGGACGCGAGCCGCCGGTAGACCGGGTCCGACGCGGCGTCCCGATCCTCGACCCAGCCGGCCGCCACGGCCTCGACGATCTCCAGCGCCTGCGCGCGGTCGAGGATGCGCGGCCCGAACGCCGTGGAGACGACGCCGACGCCCGTCTCCGCCCGGCCGAGATAGGCGCGCGCGTAGGCGAGGTCGACGCGGTCGATGCCCGACGGGCTCGCGTGGCGCAGCCGCGTGACGAGGCGCGTGAGATCGAAGGCGATCGGTCGGTCCGTCATGATCCTCTGGCAATCGCGGGGGCGAGGCCTCCCCGTAGCGGGCCTGACCCGCGAGAGCCAGCACATCCGCGCGGCCCGCGCGCGCCGAAGGGCTTGCGCGGGCGCGGCGCGGAGGCTAAGAGCCGCGAGCCCTAGCGGCGTCGGAGTGTAGCGCAGCCCGGTTAGCGCACTAGTCTGGGGGACTAGGGGTCGTGGGTTCGAATCCCGCCACTCCGACCATTCAAGCCTTTGGGCAACAAGGCTCTGTCCTGGAACGATCGCTGGTCAGTCCGCGAGCAAAGGCGGAACGCGCGGTTCACGTGGGCACTATGGACCACCAGAGCCACCCACGGTCTGTTCTCGGTCGGTGCATTCTTGGCGGCGCAGGGTCGCCGAAGCCCATGGCCTCGAACCCGACCGTCTCGGCGCTTCACGAGGCCGCCGAGCTCTCTGACGAAGCGATCGACTTGGATCCCCAGCAGCGCGGCCGGCGGCGGAGGCGCGCCTCCCCGACTTTCAGCGCCCGCAGGTAGGCGCGGCCGTCCAGGCTTCGCCCTGCCTCGGCCAGATCGGATCATCCCACCACACGTCGACGAAGCGGTGCGGAACTGCGGGTGCTGTCGGTGTGCCTGGTGAGAACTCCCTTCCGCGCTGCCCAAACTCGCCATCGCGCGACGCAGCGCGGAGGGTCAGGATCGACGGCGCTGGCGCCCGGCCGATCTCAACCCCTGCACGCCGACACGCGCCGCATCCGCGACCTCTCCGGACTCGTCATCACGGGACCTGCGGGAGGCGCATCTCCTTGCGGAAGCTCTTGTCGAAGGCGGTGGCCGGCACGAAGCGGCGCAGCAGGCTGACCTGCCTCGCCTTGGGGCCCGCCGTGTAACGGCGCTTCGGGCTCGTCGCGGTGGCGGCTTCGACGATGACCTTCGCCACGACCTCGGGCGCATCGGCGGACTTCATGACCTCGCTCAGGAACCGGTCTCGACCGGCGCGCTCCGCCTCGTAGATGCCGAGCGGCGCGTCGGGGCGCACGAGGTTCCGGTCGAAGGCCGTCCGGGTGAAGGCGGGCTCGACGAGCACGATCCGGATCCCTTGCCCACGAACCTCGTGGTCCAGCGACTCGGAGTAGCCTTCGACGGCGTGCTTGCTGGCGCCGTAGAGCGCCATGTAGGGGGCCGGGATCAGGCCCTGAACAGAGCTGACGTTGACGATCCGGCCGCCCTTCTGCGCGCGCATCAGGGGAAGCACGGCGCGGGTCGTCCGGATGACGCCGAACAGGTTCACGTCGAACATGGCCTGAGCCTGCGAGACCGACGATTCCTCGGCCGCGCCGCTGATGCCGAAGCCGGCGTTGTTGACGAGGAGGTCGATCCTCCCCGTCTCGCCGAAGACGGTCTCGACCATCTCAGTGACCGATCTCTCATCGGTGACGTCACAGACGATGGTGGCCATCCCGCCGTCCACGGCCGGAGACGCCCTCCGGCTGGTCCCGAATACGCGGTAGCCCGCAGCCTGAAGGGCCTTCGCCGTCTCCAGCCCGATGCCGGACGAGGCGCCTGTGACCACCGCGGTCTTGATGCTGCCCTTGCTCATATCGCCCTCCGATCCACGCGGCACCTTGCCCGCTGCAACCCAATATAAATTATGATCATCATTTTTGAAAGCAAGCCAGATCCGAGGGCCTCGCCAATCCGGTCCAGGGTCTCGGAGGACTCATCGGCGATCTCCGTCACGGATCGCGAGCGCGGGTCGGTCGGTTCGAGGATCCTGCCGAACTGCTCCTCGGGTGCTCCCAGCACCGTCGCCTCGAGATGGGCGGGCGCCCCGCTCATCCCGAAGGAGACGCGGCCCCGGGACGCGGACGCCGTTCGCCTCGGAGGCGCCGGCACCCATCGGCCTCGTCCGCGTCGCAGGCCCCGTCTCAGCGTCCCGAATTGGCGGCCGCCGTGAGGCTTGGCGGAACAGGGGATGTGCTCGGCGCGGGCTCCGCCAGGAACATCCGGCCGGTCGCGAAGGCGGTCGCGTTGACGAGGCCCATGGCGACGAAGCCGGCCGAGAGGGCGACGAACATCCCGGTCAAGCCCAGCCCGAGCCTCGCCGCGATCCAGGTTCCCCCCAGGGCCACGGCCATCCGAAGGACGCTCGCGGCGAGCGGCCAGCCGACACGCCCGGCCCCCTGGGCCGCGAAGTAGAGGGCGAGGCCGGCCCCGAAGAATCCGTAGAAGGGTGCGACGACGCGCAGGTAGGTCGAGCCGGTGGCGAGCATCGCCGGATCGTGCCCGAACAGGCTGAGCCACCCGGCAGGATGGAGGGCGGCCGTGAGGCCGATGGCCTCCGTCAGGACACCCGCCACGAGGGCGCCGGTCAGCGCGGCCTGACGGGCGCGTGCGTGCATCCCGGCCCCGAGGGCGGTCCCGACGAGGGCGGCGATCGGCGAGCCGAGCCCGAACACCAGGGGGACCAGCAGGTACTCAAGCCTCGCGCCGGTCCCGTACCCCGCCACTGCCGCCGGTCCCGCCGTCCCGACGAAGCCGGTCGCGGCGATGACGGTGACGTTGGAGGTCATGCTGGCGATGCCGGAGAGCAGGCCGACGCGCAGGATCTCGCGGGACGGCGCCCAGGTCAGCCTCGGCGGACGAGGGCTCGGGCGCAGGACACCCCGGCCGGACCAGATGTAGGCGGCGAAGAGGGTGGCGCCGACGGCGTAGTAGGCGGCGAAGGCGACACCGCCGCCCACGACCCCGAGGCGGGGGAACGGCCCCCACCCGAAGATCAGCGCGGGCGAGAGCGGGATCAGCAGGACGGCCCCGGCGCAGGTCACGCCGGCCGGGAGCGCCATGTTGCCGGTCCCACGGATCACCGCCGCCAGCGCGTTGAACAGCCAGATCAGGATCGCGGCGCCGAACACGACGGTCGCGTAGGCCGTCGCGGCCCGGAGCGAGGCACCCGTACCGCCCATCGCCGCGTAGAGGCGCGGTCCCAGGGTCAAGGCGAGCAGGCTGGTCACCGCGCCGAGGCCGAGGCTGATGGCGGCGGCGTGCCACGCGAGCAGACCCGCCGCGTCCTGCCGACCGGCGCCCAGGGTGCGCGAGACCGCCGACTGGATGCCGCCGCCCATGCCGCCCGCGGACAGCATCTGGACGAGCATGACCACCGGGAAGACGAGCGCCATTCCGGCGAGGGCGTCGGTGCCGAGCTCAGCGACGAAGTAGGTCTCGATCAGGCCGATGGAGGTCTGGACGACCATGACCGCGACATTCGGCACGGCCATCCGGGCCAGCGTCGGCAGGAGAGGGGCCGTCAGCAGTCGGCGCGTCCTGATGTCCATGAAGGCTTCCTCGTCCGTGACAGCTTCGGCGGCCGGCTACGCGATGCCCGAGGAGCGAACTCGGGAGATCGGGCCCCCTCGTCCGGCTTCGGGGGGATTGGACAGGAGCCCCGGCCGGCCATCCGAGACCCGGATGTTGGCGTCGACGATCGTCACGCCGGTGGGGCCTCCGAACTGCCCAAGGCCCTCGATCTCGGCGCCGCTACCCTCGACCATCCCCGCGGCCGGCACGACCTCGGTGGCCTGGACCAAGGCTGGCTTCAGGGTCACGGAAATCCGGGCCGGCCAGGCCGGTGCGTACGATGACCAGCCCGCATCCATCGCCGGCTCCCCCGCGGACCCTCGACGGTTCGATATGACGCTCATAATCTATTATGATCGTCATCTATCGTCAACGGCCTTCCCGTCTGCCAAGCGAGGCTTTCTTGGACAATCGGGCCGCGCATCCCGAGCCGGCGGTCGGCGAGGCCCGGGGCCCACGCGAGGTCCTCGAAGCCCGGGGTGTTGCCTGTGTCAGCGCCGATCTCCCGGCCGTCGCGACACGCGGTCGTCACGCCCTCCCTGGTCAAAGGGATTCTGCGGAACCTCGAGCCTTTCGCGACGCCCGATGCGCTGAACCCGATCCTGGCCCGCTTGCCAGCAATCCGCTCGCAGCAGTGCGGTGACACGGCAGCAGCCGCAGCGCCCGCACTCGGATGCCAGGGTGATGATGGCAGGGGTCAACGCGTCCTCTTCGGCCGACACGGAGGGTACATCGCGTCGCGTGCCGCGGCGCTGGTCGACGGTCCGGCAGGCGTGGCGTTCCGGAAGACCGTACCTCTCCCGGATATCTGCAACCGCCTAGCGGCGTCGCTCGGATGCTACGAGGCTCCGGCCGCCACGTCCGCCAACATCTGCTTCTTCAAGGTCAGATCGGCCACGAGCCGCCGCGGCCGAGCCTTCTCGCGGTCTGGATCCTTCATCTTCCGAGCCTGATCGACTCGGAGACCGGCGTACGCCTTGCGCCAGCGAGAGGCACTCTGCTCAGAGATCTCCGCTTCCGCGCACGCATGCGCCAAGTTCTTGCCCCGGGCTGCCTGCACCTCGATCTGGTGCAGCTTCGGCGCGACCTGCTCCGCGCGCGTCGTCCGACCGCGCCGCCTGTCCGGCTCCTCCGGTCCTGGCAGATCCTCTCGATCAGCTCGGTCCGAAGGCGGCCGGTCAGGTCAGCCTGGACGCAGGCCGGGCGCCGTCCTCGTCGGAGGTTTAAACCGTCCCGCCTGCCCACGCGTCGACCGGGCCTCGGCATGCCCTCGAGACTACTGCCTTCAGACCCGACGGCACCGTCGCGCGGGACGTTCTCGCTGCCGCTGCACGCCCGCCGGGGCTCGAATCCGGACGGGCCGCCCGGTTCGCCGGTCGGAGCCTTCTTGTCTCGCCCCTAGGCTTTCATCTCGGCGAGCATCTTCGCGCCCTCGGTCAGAAAGAACGCCTTGATCTTCGGGTTGCGGACCCGCAGGGCACAGTGCCTCGCGATCTCGCTCATCGACCGGTTCTTCGGATTGTTGAGGAGATCGATCAGGTACGTCTGAGCCAGGGCCTCGGTGTCGATGGTGAATGGCTGGGGGTCCACGAAGCACCTCTCGCTTTGACCTGCCCGGCGCGCCGTGGCGCGCCTCGATGCCCCGCCGACCGATGAATGGCGATGCCGTGTCGAGCGCCCCTAGCGCGTCGCCTGCAAATCGATGATTGGGCCGCCGATGTCGAAGAATTCGTCGTCGGTGAACTCTGCCAACTCGATCTCCTCGCGCGGACGCTGAAACGGCAGGAACGCGGAGATCATTCCGAGACACAGCGCCCCGGCAATCAGGACGGCCAACAGCGCGAGGGTCATGGTCAACATCGGAACGCAATGCGATGTCAGACATATAGAACGGTAATCTTAACACTTGCTTTCGGTGCATGGGATACCGCCCGGTAACCGCGGGCCGCGAACCTGCCGCCGGGCCGCGTTGCGTATCGGCTCGGCTCACACGCTGGTGAGATCAGGCGCTCCCCCGCCCCGTGAGCAGATCGGGGCGGGGCCGAGCGGGCTTACCGACCGAGCGACGGGCCGCCCGACGTGCCGCCAGTGCCGGGCGGCCCACTCGTGGGGGTGCCGCCAATGTTGACGCCCGGCGTCGTGCCCGGGATCGACGAGTTGCTCGGGTTGGCCTCATTTCCACGGGTGACCGGGCTCGGTCCGAGATCCCGGGCACCCGAGCCGGCACCTCCGGTTGTCGCCGGCGGGGCGACCCCGGTGTTTCCCGCGCCGCCCGTCACCGTTTGCGCTGAGACCGGCGCGGCCAGGGCGATGGACAAGGCTCCTGCGAGCGCCGCGAGCGTGCGAGTCATGAAGTCGTCCCTGCGATTGCTGTGGCACAGGAACGGTTGATGTCGAGGGAAGTTCAGGGACGGGCGCGTCCATCACCCGCGCGCCGTTCGCCAGCCCGCGGCCTCCACCTCGCGGCAGAGTAAGCGCTCCCCGGAGCCCGTGTCGATCACGGTCCGGTCGTAGTCCCTGCTTCCGGGAAGCTGGTCGATCTCGTCGCCCTTGCGCGGGATGTCGCCCTCGATCGCGCAGACAGCCCGCGTGAGCGCTGCCGTGGGCGCCGCGGGCTTCTCCATTTCCGGCCGGTCTCGACGCCACTGGCGCAATCGGCACGCTTCCAGTCCGACGGCGGATGCGGGTCCCGCAGATCACCCCGGTGTCGCCGTCGGTGACCGAAACGCGGCTGATCGGTAAACGCTCGGATCAGCCCGCAGCGATGAAAACCGGTCAGCCTGACCTCACCCGCAGCCTGTTCCCTCGGCGACAGCGCTATCGAGGGGGGCAGCAACGGCGGTGCGCATCCCGGTGCACCCCGAGGGTGACTGATCTGAGCAGGCTTCTCGCTGGTCCAGAAATAAAGAGTTCGTCGCGGGACCGTCGAGCATTTCGCCTGCGCGAGACCACCATTCGCGCTCGAATGTATCACCACGCGACGTTATTTAGTTGCAGGCCCGCGCATTGGCCGCGATTCCAGCTCAATCGAACAATGTTATATCATCATCGACGGGTAAATTATTACTGAATTATCATCTGGCCGACATCGAGGCTCAGCGTATGGAAATATAGATCCAGCTCGTCCGGCTGAATTCTGCAGTGGCCCCTCACTGCCGCCGGAAGGAACCGCATCCCATGTGCATCGTGAGACAAAAGTGCAAGTGCTCGACCCGCGTTCGGTATCAAATCGGGCAATCGCTTGGTTCACGCAACAAGTGCGCGCATCCGGTCGTGCGCTGGATCGGCTTCTCTAAACGTCGACGTAGTGAGATATCTCGGAGACGATCTGTCGGACAAGTAAGAATCAGCGTCATTCAGTTGAGTTGGGCACAGACATTTGGTCGACCGGTCAGTGTAGCGACGACCGGAATCGTTCAGCCTATGGCGACGGTGGTGCCGTTCGAATCGCCCTCGCGTTGACCGGCTCGAAGCCGATCGCGAGACGAAGAGACCGTTCTCGAGACGGCCGGTCTGGGGGTTCGCGGCCAAGGGGCGCGGCTAACGATCAGCCATGCAGGCTGTCGGCGACGTCGTCGGGGATCTGTACCCCACTGACCGGAAATCGTGACGCTCTCCGCCTCGCCGGTCTCACCGCCGGCCACCACCTTCGGCGCCGCTGCGCCCGGCATCCGGCGTCCGGCATCCGCTTGGCCAGATTCTCGGCCTTCTTCGCCACCCCGCTCCCGGCCCGCGCCGGCGTCCTGTCCGCGGCCGACGGTTCCTCGAAGGCGCGCTGGAACTGCCCCGCTGGCGCGTGCCGAACCCGCCCGCCACCTTCCTGCGGCGTAGCGCGGGCTCGTCAGGGAGGGCGCCGGCAAGTTCGCGTTGCGCACCCCGCGTTGCGCGACGCAAGTGAGCGAACTGCCGGTTGCGCACTTACAGGGTTCGCACCGTCCGGCTTCGCGACTGCCGGGGGTGGAGAGCGGAAGCCACCTCAGGCCAAGGGTCGACACTGGACAGGCGGTCTCGCGCAGCTGAACGTCAAGATTGACGCGGATCATTCTGCGGATCCCGTCGTATCTACGCTTTCGCCGTTCGACGGGGCAGCGCAAGCGTCGCCGTCGCGCTAGGATGGTTGAACGTCGTGATGAAGCGATCATGAAACCGGATCGACCGGACGGTGTGAAGCCGCGTCGTGTCCTCTTCCTGGGAGCGACCGGCACAATCGGCCGGGCAACGGTTCGGGCACTGGTCTCGCGCGGCCACGAGGTCGTCTGCCTCGTCAGGCGCCCTGCCGAAACCGCAATCCCGTCAGGCGCTACCGCGCGCATCGTGGATCTGACCGACACGGTGTCGCTGGCGCGCGACGGTATCCGCGGCGAACGCTTCGACGCCCTGGTGTCGTGCCTCGCCTCGCGCACGGGGCTGCCCGACGATGCCTGGGCGATCGATTACGGCGCGCAGGTCGAGGCATTGCACGCGGGCCGCACGGCCGGCGTCACGCATGTCGTGCTTCTGTCGGCGATCTGCGTCCAGAAGCCGATCCTCGCTTTTCAGCGCGCCAAGCGCGCCTTCGAGGCAGAGCTGATCGCATCGGGGCTCGACTACACGATCGTTCGGCCCACCGCCTTCTTCAAATCGCTCTCGGGACAGATCGAACGCGTGAAACGCGGCAAGCCATTTCTGGTGTTCGGGGACGGGACCTTGACGGCCTGCAAGCCGATCAGCGACGACGACCTTGGCCGCTATCTCGCGGACTGCCTCGACGATGGGGACCGCCGCAATCGCGTTCTGCCGATCGGCGGCCCGGGCGAGGCGATCACGCCGCGCGCGCAGGGCGAGCGGCTCTTCGCCCTTCTGGGGCGCGAACCGCGCTTCACGCACATTCCGGTCGTGCTGCTGGACGCGATCGTCGCCGTTCTGACGACGATGGGCCGATGGGTACCGGCCCTGGCCGCCAAGGCCGAACTCGCGCGGATCGGGCGCTACTACGCGACGGAGTCCATGCTCGTCCTGGACCCGGCGACCGGGCGATACGATGCCCAGGCCACTCCGTCGACGGGATCGGAGACGCTCTTCGACTACTATGCGCGCGTGGTCCGTGGCGAGGCGGTCGCCGAGCGCGGCGACCACGCGGTGTTCTGACGACGCGCGACAGGAGGTGTCGACTTTTCCGGCAGTTTCACTCCGGAGCAGACCGGCATCTTTCGGCCAGCTTCTGCCGCGGCGCATGGCTCTCCCCAACGTCTTAAATGGATGGTTCCCTGCCCGACCGCATCTGGATTGTGGACGCATCGAAGCGGGCGTAGCCGTGGACATCGCTCGAGATCCTCTCGAGGTCGCTCGCTGCATCCGCTTTGCGCACCTGAGACAAGGGCGGTTAACTCCGCGGGTGGAAGATGCAACCACGCCCTCTGTGGTCGTCTCTTCATCATTCCAGCGTTGGCTAACCCGCTCCCATGATCCGCATTCTCGGCAAGGCCAGTTCGATCAATGTTCGCAAGGTGCTTTGGACCTGTGCCGAGATCGGATTGGATTACGATCGCCAGGACTACGGCAGCGATTTCCAAGCAACGGATACCCCGGAATTTCTGGCTCGCAACCCGAACGGCCTCGTGCCCGTGATTGAAGACGCGGCAGGGGCCTTGTGGGAGTCAAATACGATCTGCCGCTACCTCGCTGCGAGCGCCACTCGGACGGATCTGCTCCCTGCTGACCCACGTGGACGCGCTCTGGTTGAACAATGGATGGACTGGCAAGCGACCGAGTTGAACGCGTCTTGGCGGGCGGCTTTCCTCGGCCTCGTTCGTCGTGATCCGGCCTACGCCGATCCAGACCGGATAGTGGCGGGGGTCGAGGCCTGGAACGCGAATATGGGGATCCTTGACCACCATCTCTCCTCAACCGGAGCTTATGTGACCGGAGGAGCCTTCACGTTGGCGGATGTCGTTCTCGGCTTGTCCGTAAACCGTTGGCGCATGACGCCAATGGAGCGCCCGAGCTATCCCGCCGTCTCGGCCTATCATGATCGCCTTCTCGCTCGATCCGGCTACCGAGACCACGGGGCGAATGGGATTCCTTAGTGGGATGCCAACCGCGCCTTCAATCCGAGGTTGCTGGACGATCGATAAGTGGCGGCTTTCGGCAGGCAACGACCGCTCTCCGAACGCCTGGGTTGGGTAGCTTGCGAGTCGGCAACGTGGCGTGGATTCCCGCCGGTCAGCTTCGGCGTCGCAGATCTGTCGGAGCGCACGCCGTCATCCGGCCGCGTCGATATCCCTTCCGGCCCCCGGCGGGTACAGGTCAATGATCGGAACGTGCAGAACAAGAACTTCATTAGCGCTCTTGCTTTTTGTGGCGAAGGCTATAGACAGTACCGACGACTAAGATGATAAATCAACAGCCTCCGCGTCGGCGCAAAGCGCCACTCTCGAGTTCAAGAAAGACGTTCTTGGTCGGCATCTTACCAAGAGAATGGAGCAAAATATCTGCTTCGGCCGCCACAGCTCCGTTCATTTATTTGCATCCAAGTCCGTTCGATTAAGACTGTGGCCCCAAATGAATACGCGCTCACTCGATAGCAAGAACTCGAGAGGCCACCCGTGACCGAGAGATGGTCTGATTGTTGCTCCGACCGCAGAAGATAGCAATCCGTTTCGTCAGGACATCATCATGCGATATGAACATGGTGTTTCTGTTGTTCTTGCCACGCATAACGGATCGAGATTTATCCGCGAACAGCTCGAAACTCTCGTCGGACAAACAGTACATCCTCTTGAGATCATCGTTTCCGACGACGCATCTACGGATAACACGCTGGAAATTGTCCGAAATTTCTCTTGCGGCAGCGCAATCGAGTTCAAAATCCATGAGAACGTGCCCGCGCTCGGCTTTCGAAGCAATTTCTTGAGAGCCGCTCGGTTGGCGCGTGGAAAATTCGTCGCCTTCTGCGATCAGGACGATATCTGGGACACGAAGAAGATCGAGTTTTGCTCGCCCTATCTGGACGATCGCAGCGTCTCGATGATCGCCCATACGGCCATCACTATCGACTCCAGCAATCGCGAGCTTGGCGTCTTTCGGCAAGGCATTCATCGTACCGGCCTCAGAAAACCGCTCACCTACGATCCGTGGTTGACGTTCTTCGGATTTTCGATCGTCTTTCGACGGGAACTCTTGGATCTGTGGGATGTCGATGACCGTTTTATCGATTTCATTGTCCCCAGCGAGATGATCGCTCACGACCGTTGGGTAATGTTCCTGGCGCAAGTCGTCGGTCAGACCGTCGAGATCGATGTACCCCTGGTCCGCTATCGGCAGCACGCCCATAATCTGTTCGGACACGGTGAGCGCGAGCGGAGCGCGGGTCGGAGGACGGTAGCTGGGGGCTTGGATCCCTACAGGGAAGCCACGACCGCCATGATCGATATCGTCGAACGGCTTCCGGAAGCGACGGCTGAGCATTTTCCACTCTTCGATCGGGCAAGGGCGGCCGCTTTCTTTCGCAGCGCGCTTGACCAGCTCGAGAAGCGCGAAGCGATCTATCGAACTGAGACGCGCCTAGAGGCGCTCCAGGGCCTGTCGGCACGTGTCGCCGGCGGAACCTATCGGGCGGTTCACAACGGCCGTCCACGATGGCGATCGATCGCGAAAGATCTCAGATTCGCACTCCTTCGTCGTTGACTGCCTTGACGGGCTTGCAACAGGCCCCGTCGAACGTCTTCATGCAAGCCTTTACGACACAGCATCGCCTGTCCTTCCGACTTAAGCTTCGGTTTTACCGGACACTGGATTTAGGCTTGCTATGCCGCCGAGATTTACCGGCGATCGGCGAAAATTTCGCTCCACGACGAGCACTGCGATCGAGCGGGGAGTTTGGGCCAACGCTTCGGACGGTCGCCGCATCATTGTCGAGATGCCGGGTCCCGCCCCGAACAAAGATTGCCGAACCGCCGGCGGATGGCCGCTCGCGAACCTTCATACAGACCTCGCCACATGGTCCCGCGTCACCGGATGGCTGCGTTGCGCAGCCAGTCGATCAGCACCCCGATGCGTCCCGCCTGGGCCGGATGTCGCGGGTGGACGACCCAGTAGGGGTGCGCGTCGAGGACGGGCCCGAAGGGTTGAATCAGCGTGCCGCTCGCCAGGTCGTCGGCGGTCAGTACGACCGAGACCAGCGCTATACCCTGACCGGCGATCGCGGCCTGGATGACGTGGCCTTCGTCGCTGAAGCGAATGCCCGCACCGCCATCGATATCGGTGATCCCGGCCTTCCGCAGCCAAGCCGGCCAGGTCGGCGTCTCGTCGGTCAGGTCGGGCCACTCGAAGTGCAGCAGGGGGTGGCGGGCCAGATCGCTCTTGGATCGAATGGCGAGACGCGGACTGCAAGCGGGTGCGACTCGGTCGACCACCAGCCTGTGCGCGTCGAGGCCGGGATAGGGACCGGGCCCGTATCGGACGGCGACGTCCACGCCGTCGCGGGCGAAGTCGAACAGGCTGTCGGACGCGTGCAGTCGCAGATCGCAATCGGGATGCGCGGCCCGGAAGTCGGCAAGCCGAGGCACGAGCCACTTCGCCACGAAGGCGGTCGGGGCCGAGAGCGTGAGAACGCCGGCCGCGTGCCGGCCGCGGATCTCTTCGATGGCTCGGGCGAACGCGTCGAAACCGTCGCGCAGCACGGGCAGCAGAACGGTGCCCTCGGCGGTCAGCCGGACCCGGCGCGTCTCGCGGTGGAAGAGACGCAGCCCCAGGATCTGCTCGAGAAGCCGGATCTGATGACTGATGGCGGTCGCCGTGACACCCAGCTCGTCGGCGGCAGCGCGGAAGCTCAGGCGGCGCCCGGCCGCCTCGAAGGCCCGGAGCGCCGCGAGGGGGGGAAGCGATCTCCGCATCGTCATGGCTGAACGTAGCTCATCGACCCCGTGAGGAGAACGCGTTCGTCATCCCGCAGCCCGGCTGACACAAGGTTGGCCGGTCAGGACGGGAGGCCCTCTTGAAGGCGATGGTGTTGACGAAGTTCGGGGGGCCGGACAGCTTCGAGCTCCGGGAGCTGCCGGACCCTCGGCCGGGACCCCGGCAGGTCCGCGTGGCCGTGCATGCCACGTCGATCAACCCGCTCGACTGCCAGATCCGCCGCGGCGACTACGCCGATCAGGTCGCGCTGCCGGCCATCATCGGGCACGACGTGTCCGGCGTCGTCGACCAGGTCGGATCCGACGTGACCGAGTTCCGCGCGGGGGATGAGGTCTATTACACGCCGCGGATCTTCGACGGTCCGGGATCGTACGCCGAGTACCACGTGGCGGATGCCGGCATCGTCGCGCGCAAGCCGGTCAACCTCACCCATTCCGAGGCCGCGAGCGTCAGCCTCGTCGGCGTGACCGTCTGGGAAGGGCTGGTCGAGCGGGCCCGATTGCAGGTCACAGAGACCGTCCTCGTCCACGGCGGTGCCGGGGGCGTCGGGGCGATCGCCGTCCAGGTCGCGAAGGCCATTGGGGCACGGGTCCTGGCGACGGCGCGCGGCAGCGACGTGGCGCGCGTCGAGCGGCTCGGCGCCTCCGCCGTCATCGATTTCGAGCGCGCGGACTATGTAGACGCCGTCGATCGCCTGACCGAGGGCAGGGGCGTCGACGTCGTCCTGGACACGATCGGCCGCGACACGCTCGCGCGCTCCCCGCACATCCTCCGCGAGGACGGGCGCGTCGTCACCCTGGTCGACACCGCGACGCCTCAGAACCTCATCGGCGCCTGGGGCCGGAACGCCACCTACCACTTCGTCTTCTCACGCCAGGACGGCCGGAAGCTCGACGCCGTGACGCGCCTCCTCGAGCGCGGCCTCGTGATGCCGCGAGTCGGCCTGGAGTTTCCCCTCGACGAGGTCGCCAGCGCCCACGCGCGCTCCGAGGAGGGTCGGCTCGGAGGCAAGATCGTGCTCCGGGTGAGATCGTGAGGCGGCCGGACCTCGATCGCTGTCCCTGACCTGACACCGGCAGCGTCCGGCGCCGCGAAGGGAAGCGGCTCACCTGAGATCGAACCCGCGGAAACCGTGATGTCGCACCGTGGCAAGCCCGACCGGTCGGCGGGTCGAGCGGCACCCGGAGGCACGCGATCCTGCCGTCGACGACCTCGGTTACGTCCGTTCCGGTGACCGCGACCGGCCCGATCCCGATCCGCCTTACATCGTAGGGATCCCAGGCGGTGGTTCCCGACGGCCACGTCGACCGGGGTGAACCGGTTGAGGGTCGGGGATCCTCGCGCGACCTGGGCACGACGGATCTTCCCGGCGGCAACCCGACCCGACCGCGAACTTAAAGATCTGAGACGCCGGACACTCGGCCGGTGCCGGTCGAATGCCGACCTACGCGCGCCCGAAGTGACGGAGCACGAGGGGCTCGGTCCGGGTAAGCTTGAGGCCGCGCGGCTGCGAGCGGCCGCTCCGGCCGGCGACGACGGCCAGGCCGACGAGGCCGACCGATCCTGTCAAAGCCACGGCCACACACCACCAGAAGGCGACATCGAGCATGGCTGTCCACGGGGCTCCGGTTGCACCGGAACTGTCGGACCGTACGGTAAACGGAGCGTTAAACGCGCGTTCGACCGAATAGCGTAAGCGCCTGCGGCCCGAGCGCCGTGTACTGCCGAGACATGGGCGCCGAATTCGGGCGCCGGAGAGCGTCGCTGAGCTCTCGGCGCGTCGATCCTACGCCCAATTGATGAAGGCGCGGAACGGAGCGCTGCCGCTACGACCCGAATCCGGTGCGGATGACCTTCAGGGACAGAGATGCAGATCGGGATCGTCGGCTGCGGTTACGTCGCCGACTTCTACATGACGACCCTCGTGAACCACCCCGAACTGCGCCTCGCCGGCGTCTACGACCGGGACCCGGAGCGGCGCGCCGTCTTCTGCCGTCACTACAACGCCCGCGCGTTCGACAGCCTCGAGGCCCTGCTCGCCGAGCCGGAGATCGGCCTCATCCTGAATCTGACCAATCCGCACAGTCACTACGTCGTGACCAAGGCCGCCCTGGAGGCCGGCAAGCACGTCTACTCCGAGAAGCCGCTCGCCATGGAGTACGCCCAGGCCGAAGCGCTGGTGGAACTCGCCGAGGCGAAGGGCCTCTCGCTGAGCGGCGCGCCCGCGAGCATCCTGGGCGAGGCGGGCGCGACCGTGCGGGAGGCCGTCGCGTCCGGCCAGGTCGGGTCGGTCCGGCTCGTCTACGCCGAACTGGAGGACGGGCCGGTGTTCCGGGAGCCGGTGCATGAATGGCGGAGCGTGACCGGCGCCCCCTGGCCGGCCGAGGACGAGTACCGGGTCGGCTGCACCCTGGAGCACGCCGGCTACTACCTGACCTGGATGAGCCTGATGTTCGGCCCGGTCGAGCGCATGACCGCCTTCGCGTCGCGCCTGTACCCGGACAAGGGCACCGGCCAGCCCCCGGACTCGGTCGCCAACGACTTCTCGACGGCGTGCCTGGAGTTCCGATCCGGCGTCGTCGCGCGGATCACCTGCGGCCTCGTCGCGCCGCAGGACCGATCCCTGCACATCATCGGCGACCGGGGCGTCCTGACCGTGACCGATTCGTGGGCCAGCCAGGGCCCGGTCTATCTCCGTTCGCCGAGCGGCGAGGCGCCCGGGCGGCTCGGCCGGCTGCTGCACCGGATCCAGCGCTACCTGCCCGGGCGGATCTTCCTCGGTCGGAAGCTGCCGACTCCCCGCTTCGGCGGCAAGCTGCCCAGCTACCCGTCGCAGATGGATTTCGCCCGCGGACCCGCGGCCCAGGCCGCGGCGATCCGGGCGGGCGTTCCGGCGCCGCTCCCGGCGCGGTTCGTGCTGCACATCACCGAGATCGCGCTCGCCATGCAGAATGCCGGCGGCGGCGCCGTGATCCAGCTGAGATCCAGGTTCTAGCCATGGCACAGACCGTCTCGTGGGGCGTCCTCGGCACCGGGGTCATCGCCCAGCGCTTCGTCAGCGACCTTCTCGGGCGGCCGGACGCGCGCCTCACCGCCGTCGGGGCGCGGAGCACCGGGAGCGCCCAGGCCTTCGCCGCGGCCTTCCCCCAGGCGTCCGGCGCGCCGGCCGCCGTCGCCGGCGTCGAGGCCCTGGCCGCGCGGCCGGATATCGACGTCGTCTACATCGCCACGCTTAACAGCGACCACATGGACAGCGCGCTGGCCTGCATCGAGGCCGGCAAGTCGGTCCTGATCGAGAAGCCGATCGCGCTCTCGGGCGGGCAGGCGCGGCGCATCGCGGAGGCGGCGCGGCGGAAGGGCGTCTTCTGCATGGAGGCGATGTGGATGCGCTTCACGCCCGGCGTCGTGCGGGCCAAGGCGATGCTGGAGGCGGGCGAGATCGGCGATCCCCTGCATCTCGACGCCCGCCTGTTCTTCCCCCGCGCGCCGAACCCGCCCGGACGGACGGACGTTCCGGCCGAAGGCGGGGTGATCCTCGATCTCGGGGTCTACCCCGTGTCGCTGGCGCTCCACCTGTTCGGCGCACCCACCGAGGTCTCGGGCGTCGGCCTCGATCGGGGCGGTGCGGCGCCGCAGCAGGCCGCGCTCGCGCTCGGCTGGAACGCCAGGACCGCGACCCTGAGCTGCGGCTCGACCGGAGAGGCCGACAACGCCGCCGTGATCGTCGGCACGCGCGGCCGCATCCACCTGCACCGGCAGTTCCTGTGCCCGCCCTTCCTCACGCGCGTGCGCACCGCGGCCGCGCCGGCGCCCGCCGACCGTGCCCCGCCGCGCCGCCAGGCCATCGGCCGACTGGCCTTCGCGAAACGCCTCCTGCAGCCGCTGGACTTCCGCCGCGTCGCGCTGATCCCGACGCCGTACCTCGGGTTCGGGCTGCGGCATCAGATCGACGAGGTGCATCGCTGCCTGCTCGCCGGCGCCCGCGAGAGCCCGATCATGCCGCTCGCGGACAGCATCCGCACCCTCGACATCCTCGATCGCGTCCGCGCCCGGCCGCAGCCGCTGGAGGCCGTCGCCTAGGAGGGGTGTCCGGACCGGGTGCCCGTCCCGAGCGGATGATCCGTCCGGGCAGGTCGCGGCGCCGTTCCCGGCGGTCGAGGTCAGGTCGTCTTCGTCGCCTTGGCGGGAGGCAGCCTGCGCAAAATCCGCGCGATGTGCGCGCGCAGGGCCGACGTCTCGGATTCCGGCCCGGCCTGCCCGGCGGGTTCGGCTGGCTCCTGGAGGGTGACGAGAAGGTCGGTCATCGACGAGGGCGCTGTGATGGGAGACCGACTCTACCGTCGAGCCTGGCCGGTGAATACATCATTTCATAGATTTTCTCGACCGGGACTTAAAGTGTTTAGGCCGGCGATAGACGCGACCCGATGTCGGAAACAGGGGTGTGTGTCCCGCCGGCCGCGACATTCGCGCCGGTGAATTGCATCGCCGATGTCTTGATGGAGACCCGCGGCCGCAGTCCCACCACAATGCCGGCCGCATCACATATCCGTCATCGTCCGCCACGACGATCGGAGGCCTCGGTACTTTACCACCCCTTCGACCGATCTCCGATGTATCGTCGCGCACGGCGACTGAGAGGCTGCCGTAGCCGGCGAAGACAGGCGCAGGAGGGAAACCGTCTGTGCGCTGCGTGACGGATACAGTTGACCATTGCGGTTACACCGTCCCTGGGCGTACAACCAACAGCCAAGCCATGCGTCCAGTGCAACTAGGAATTGCGCAACTTATTGGTGCGCTAAGCAGTTTTCGGTTGTGTTTTTTTCCGCGACTCTGGGTAAGTGCCACTCATCCAGCATGCTGAAGGTTTCCGTTCGATGTCGTCCTCCCCGAAGCCCAAGTCCGCCACCGAGACCGATCGCTCGATCGGCGGCCGCATCGCGGCGCTCCGCGTGGCACAGGGCCTGAGCCAGACCGATCTCGGTCAGGCCATCGGCGTCAGCTTCCAGCAGGTTCAGAAGTACGAGAAGGGGCGCAACCGCATCGGCGCAGGGCGTCTTCAGGCCATCGCCGACCTGCTGAGGGTGCCGGTGGACACGTTCTTCGCGGATCCGCGGGACAACGGCGGCGGACGCGTCGGACCCGCGGCCCTGTTCGAGGATCCGAAGGTCATGGAACTCGTCCTGGCCTTCACCAGCATCACCGACGAGACGACCCGCGGCGGGATCCTGTCGATCGTCAAGGCCGCCGCCACCCTCCAGGAGAGCCGCGCGGCCGCGCAGCGTCCGGACGCCGTCGACGAGGCGTGACGGCGCGGCCCTGTCCATCTCTTCCCGCGACGGGACATACCGGCGCCCCCGAGCCGCGCGCAGCGTGGCGGCGCGATTTAATCCAAATTAAACCAAGACAAAGACCCGTAAAGATGTAGAGAAGCTGCCGCGTCCGGAGCTGATCTACAGCGCATGAGCGGACGGCATGCTTCGCTCTGACGTTGGAAACCGGGTCCTGACCATGCCGATCGAGACGTCGAGAGCCTGGGGCCGCGGCGAGCTGTACGAGACCCTGTGCCTCCTCGTGATCGGCGTCGGGATCTGGTTCGTCGGCGTCACGCTCGGGACCTTCGCGTATCTGAACAGCGTCGTCGCCACCTACAACCTCACGGACCTGCTGCTGCTCGCCGCCTGCATGGGCGTGGCGCAGTGGGGCGCCAGCATCCGCAAATCGATCATCCTCCGGCGGCTCATGCTCGAGCGCGCCGCCGCCGCCGCGCAGGCCGAGGCGATCGCCCGGCACGACGGGCTGACCGGTCTGGCGAACCGTCGCCGCTTCATCGACGCCGTGGAGCGGGCGCACGCGCCGGGCGCCGCGGACGCGGCGGTGCTCCTCATCGACCTCGACCGGTTCAAGCCGGTCAACGACCTCTACGGCCACGCGGCCGGGAACGCGGTCCTGTGCGCCGTGGCCGAGCGTCTCCAGCGGCTCGTGCCGTCGGGCGGCCTGGCGGCCCGTCTGGGCGGCGACGAGTTCGCCATGCTGGTCCCGCTCCGCTACGAGAGCGAGGCGCTGCGGCGCCTCGCCCAGGCGGTCATCGCGCGCATCGCCGAGCCGGTGACGTGGAACCAGAACGACCTGAAGGTCGGGGCCACGGTCGGCGTCGCCGCGGTGTCGGCCGAGCACGGGGACGCCGACGCGATCCTGCACGCGGCCGACCTCGCCATGTACCAGGGCAAGAAGGACGGGCGCGGCAATGTCCGCTTCTTCCGCAGCGCCATGGACGCGGAGCTGCGCGCCCGCGCCCGCATGGAGACGGAACTTCGCCTCGCCATCGAGACGGGCGCGATCGAGCCCTTCTACCAGCCGGTGGTGTCGCTCCCCGAGAAGGAGATCGTCGGGGTCGAGGTCCTGGCGCGCTGGCGCCACCCGACGCGCGGGGTGGTGGGCCCGAGCGAGTTCATCCCGGTGGCCGAGGAAACCGGGATGATCGCGGATCTCAGCTACAGCCTGATCCGCCGCGCCTGCCTGGATGCCCGGGCTTGGCCGCCGCACCTGATCCTCGCGGTGAACATCGCCCCGCAGCAGTTCCAGGACGCGTGGCTCGCCCAGCGCATCCTCGGGATCCTGACCGAGACCGGCTTCCCGCCGCAGCGCCTGGAGGTCGAGATCACCGAGAGCGCCCTGATCCAGGACCTGGAGGCGACCCGGACGACCCTGCTGTCGCTGCGCGAACTCGGCGTGCGCATCGCGCTGGACGATTTCGGAACCGGCTATTCCAGCCTGTACCACCTGCGCGAACTGAAGTTCGACAAGCTGAAGATCGACCGCAGCTACGTCGACGCCATCACGATGAGCGACGAGCGGGCGAAGCTCGTCGACGCCATCATCAAGCTCGGGGCGAGCCTCGGCCTCTCCACCACCGCCGAGGGGATCGAGACCGACGCCAGCCTCGACTGGCTCTCCGAACAGGGCTGCCATTTCGGCCAGGGCTACCTGTTCGGCCACGCCATGCCGAAGGCCGAGATGGACGGCGTGCTCGCCGCCGCGCGATCCCCGGCCCCGTTCCAGGATCTCGCGCGGGCCTCGTGAGGCGCGGGATTCCGCCCGCGCGGCCGCATCGCGCCGGTCAGCGCGGCGCCCTGTAGGCGGAGCCGTCGGCGGCCCCGAGCGGGTTCTCCACGAACCGGCCCGTCTCTGGAACCGCGACCCGGTCGAAGTCCGCCGCCAGGGCGTCGAGGGCGCGGCGCATCTCGGGCCCCTGCAGCGGCCGGCCGTGTCCGGTGATGACCCGCTCCGGGGCGAGCGCGGCGAGCGCCCGCACCGAAGCGCGCGCCGCCGGCCAGTCGATCGTCAGGTACATCGGCGGCCCGTGCAGCTCCGGCGCCTGCGTCGCGACCGCGTAGGCGGATTCCTGCGCCGTGGTGATGAAGGCGTCGCCCGCGATCAGCGTCCGGTCGGATTCGCGCCAGAGCGAGACATGGCCCGGCGCGTGGCCGGGCGTGTGGATCCAGCGCCAGCCGGGCAGGGGCGGCACCGAACCGTCCTCCGGCAGGAGGCGGAGCCGCCCGGAGACGTCGACCGGGCTCGTCGGGAACAGCGGCGACAGGCGGCCGAGGAGTCCGCCGCCGACGCTCGGATCCGGCGTCGGGTAGGCGGCGCTGCCGTCGAGATAGGGCCGCTCCAGGGCGTGCACGTAGACCGGGACGTCCCAGTCCTCCGCGAGGTCCTCCAGGACGCCGACATGGTCGAAATGGCCATGGGTCAGGACGATCGCGGCCGGCCGGGCGCCTTCGCCGAAGCGGGCCCGGGCCGCGGCCTCGATCCCGCGCTTGGCGCCGATCACGCCGGCATCGATCAGGACCCAGCCCCGGTCGCCCGCGCCGGGGGGCCCCACGAACACGACGTTGACCAGGACGTGGCGCTGATAGGCGACGTCGTCGGCGATGGCGTGGGTGGCGTCGTCCCGCTCGGCGTCGCGGCGGGGATCGTCGGCCCGGGCCTGCGGGTCGACGGGGATCTGCTGGGCCATCTGGGGCGGCTCCCGTGCACGGTCGCGGAGGGGACGGTCGGGCCCGCGGCCCGGGTGTCCCGGCGCCGGATGGCGCGAGCGCCCGTACCCTGGCCAACCGGCCGCTCCCGGGCGTGTTCCTGACGTCGTCGCCTCTCCAGGTCCGGCCCCGCACGGGAGGCCGCGGCCTCACGCCTGTCGACACGGACCCCATATTGGCGGCATCGATACCGGCCACCCCGACGCGCCGTCGCAGGTCACAGCATGGCACCGAGCCCTCTCGCCCTCATCGCCTCCGCCGCCCTCGTCGCCGTGATCGCTACCGGCACCGGGGCGATCGTCCTCCAGCAGGGATCGCGGTTCAGCCATTCCCGGAAGGTCGGCGGCCCGTTCACGATGGCGGATCTCGACGGCCGCCCGGTGACCCAGGCCGATCTCCGCGGCAAGCCGTCCGTCCTGTTCTTCGGCTTCACCCACTGCCCGGATGTCTGCCCGACCACGCTCGCGACCCTGGCGTCGGCCCTCGGCCGGATGGGCCGCGACGCGGACCGCCTCAACGTCGTCTTCGTCACCCTCGACCCGGAGCGGGACACGCCCGACACCCTGCGGGCGTACCTGGCCTCGTTCGACCCGCGGATCCGCGGCTTCGTCGGCACGCCGCAGCAGGTCGCCCGCATGGCCGATGCCTACCACGTCGCCTACAAGCGCGTGCCGACTAAGGACGGCGACTACACGATGGAGCATTCCGCCACCGTGGCGCTGTTCGACAGGACCGGCCGCATGGTCGGCGAGATCGGCTACGGCGAGGACGAGGCCAACACCTTCGCGAAGCTGATCACCCTGGCGCTGCCGGGGCAGTGCCCGCCGGGGGGCGGCGCCAACCTCTGGACGACCGACGGCAGCACCGGCAACTGCGGTCCGCGGAGCTGAGCCGCGGCCGGGAAATTGCGCCGCCGCGCCGGCGTGGCTAGAGGGCGGCGCGGGTCGCGAGGCCCGACCGAATCCGGGGGTTCCAGCTTGATCACGCGCCGCGTCCTGACCGCCATCGGGCTCCTCGCCCTCGCGCCGTATCCCGGCCTCGCCCGGGCCGCCGGCGGCGGGCCGCGCCTCGCACCGCCCGAGCCCATGGACCTCGACCGGCTGAAGGATCTCGCCCGGACGCTGCGGGACCGGCCCTACGCGCCGCCCCCGGAGGCGCCCGCCTCGGCGGCCCTCGACGCCCTGACCTACGGGCCGCTCCAGGAGATCCGCTACCCGCCGGGCCACGCCCTGTTCGCCGACAGCCCGTACCCGGTGACCTTCTTCCACCTCGGAAACTTCTTCCGCCATCCCGTGAAGGTCTACGCCCTGGAGGGCGGGCAGGCCCGCGAGGTGCTCTACAGCCACGACCTGTTCACCTACCCGCCGGGCAACCCGGCCAAGGACGTTCCGGACGGGGCGGGCTTCGCGGGGTTCCGGTTCCAGAAGGCGCCTGCCGGGCAGCCGGGCGACGACGGCGACTGGCTGGCCTTCCTGGGCGCTTCGTATTTCCGCGCCGCCGGGGACGGCGCCCAGTACGGGGCCTCGGCCCGAGGCATCGCGATCGACACGGCGCCCGGGCCCGGGAAGACCGAGGAATTCCCGGTCTTCACGCGCTTCTACGTCAGCCCGGCCGCGGACGGCGCCGTGACCGTGCTGGCGCTCCTCGAGGGTCGGAGCCTCACCGGCGCCTACCGGTTCGTCGCCCGGAAGGAGCCGCACGTCGTCATCGACGTCGCCTGCACGGTCTACATGCGCGAGGCGGTCGAGCGGTTCGGCATGGCGCCCCTGACCTCGATGCTGTGGTACTCGGAGGGCATGAGCCGCTTCCTCGCGAGCGACTGGCGGCCCGAGGTGCACGATTCCGACGGGCTGCTGATGCAGACCGGCGCCGGCGAGCTAATCTGGCGGCCGCTCAACAACCCGCCCCGCCTCAGCGTCAGCGCCTTCGCCGACCGGTCGCCGAAGGGCTTCGGCCTGCTCCAGCGCGACCGCGCCTACGAGAACTACATCGATGACGGCTTCGAGGAGAACCGTCCCGACATCTGGGTCGAGCCGCAGGGCGACTGGGGCCGCGGCAGCGTCCAGCTCGTGGAGATCCCGACCCATCAGGAGACCGACGACAACATCGTCGCCCTCTGGGTGCCGGACGACGCGCCGCAGGCCGGGTCAGACCGCAGCTTCGCCTACCGGCTGCGCTGGACCGTCAAGGAACCGGTCGCCACCGACCTCGCCCGGTGCGTCGCGACCCGGGCCACCAAGGCCGCGTGGCTCGCGGATGCCGACAGACGCCCGGGCCGGGCCAACCTCATGCGGCAGCTCGTGCTGGAATTCGAGGGCGCGGCCCTGTCGGGCCTCGATCCCGAGAAAGCCACGGTCGCGCTCACCCTGTCGCGCGGCAGCGTCGAGGAAGTCGGCGCCACCTGGGCGCCCTACGGCAAGCCGAGCCCCTGGCGGGTCTTTCTCAAGGTCTACGCCGAGGGTCCGGATCCGGTGGAGATGCGTCTACAGCTGAGATCCGGGGATCGGCTGCTGTCCGAGACCTGGGCCTACCAGTACTACCCGCAGGCACCCGGCACGGTGCTGTGAGCGGCACTGCCGCCGGATCTCGGGTCACCCGGACAGGTTCGGCGCCGGGCGGGCGCGACCCGGCCCGGGCCATCGTCGCATCGGAGACCGCCATGACCGGCGAGACACCGCCCGGCCCGCACCTCCCGGAGGTGCTGACGCGGCTCCTCAAGGCGCCCCGGGCGGCGATCTGGCCGACTCCGGAGGACCGGAATCGCCTGCGGCCCGGCCGGTCAAGACCGCGGCAACCGAGCCGCGCCGTCCTGGGTGTCTGGATCTGGGCGATCCTCTACAACGTTCTCGGCTTCGCGATCCTCGCGGCCCTGTGGTGGACGATGCGCTGACCCGATGAGCCGACACGCCCTGATCCCCGGCCGAGCGCTTCTCGCGGCAATCCTCCTGCTCGGCCTCGCCCCCTCCGCGGCGCAGAGCCAGGGGGACGCGCTCAATGCCGACGACGGAACCGGGGCGGTCAAAGTCTGCTCGCCCGTGGCGATGCCGCGCTGGCGGTCCATGACCCCGGTGCCGAAGACCTGGACCTTCCTGGACTGCATGGGCTTCGCGGGCGAGATGGGCGCGACCCACTTCCAGCTCGGCTGCCTCTTCGCCAACGTCACGCCCCACGCCCAGAAATACGCCTGGGGCGCGATGGTGCCGATCGAGAAGTCGGCCATGGCCAAGGCGCAGCCGCCGATCCCCAATTGCGGCTGGTAGGGCCCGCGCTCAGCCGTCGGCGGGCTGCCAGTCCAGGTCGAGGGCGAGGCGGGCGCGGAAGACCGTGCTGCCGGTCGCGTCGCGGACCCGCGCCTCCAGCACCAGGCCCGCATCTCCGGGGGCCGGCCGGTCCGCCCGGACGCGGAGCCGGTCATGCACGGCCTCGATCAGGGCCTCGGTCGCCGACAGGCACGCCTCGTGACGATCGGCGAAGGGCAGCCCCTCTTCGTCGAGGGACAGGCCGCGGTCGTCGGTGAAATCGGTGAAGTAGCGCATGGCGCAGAACCTCACGGCCAGCTGAGGAGCGTGCGCCGCGACCTGAGCGGTGTCGTTAACCTGTGTGTGGGCGCCGCACGGCCTCGCGCGACGGGCCGCCGGATCCTCGCGCCGCGGCGACCGCGCGGAGAACGCGGTCGCGCGGGCTGCGATCCACCCGCCCTCAGAAAAATGTATGAGTGTGGACAGACGCCGCGCGTGCGGCCGGACTGATCCGGCCCCGAACCCTCTGCACGAAAGTACGATATGGCCGGCGCGGTCGGCCCGGTACCCCTCGGTGCGCGAGCTGCCGCAGCCGCCCTCGCGCGGGTTGCCCTCGCTCGGGCTGCCCTTGCGCGGGCCGCCCGTCTCGGCGGACACTCGGCGGCCGGTAAGCCGCGCGGCGTGGTTCGCGCCGATCCGACACGCCGCTCAGGCCCGCGGCGCCGCTCCCGATAGCGCGGCACGCAGTCTTCGGCGGGCGCCCCGAAGGCCCCGCTGGCCGATCCTCGAAGGGGATGTGACCTGCCCCGCTTCTTCCTCAACGTCCGGCGGCACGGCACGCTGATCGCCGATCGGGAGGGCGACGAGCTGCCCGATCGGACGGCGGCCGAGCACCTCGCCCGCGACATCCTGCGCGAGATGCGCCGCCTGCCGCATGTCTACGGCGCGCCGCGCGGCTGGCGCGCCGACACCTTCGTGATCACCGACGAGGCCGGCGCGGTGGTGGCCGAAGTCCCCTACGCCAGCGTGCTCTGAGGCCGCCGCAGCGGGCCGATCAGGCGCTCGTACTCGGCCTCGGCCGGGCCGTAGGTCTGGCCGGCGGCCTCTTCCAGGCGGGTGCGGCTCAGGACCCGGATCCGGCCGCGCCGGGCCCGGATCAGGCCGGCGCCCTCCAGGGTGTGGATCGCGACCGTGACGGTCGGCCGGCGCACGCCGAGCATGATCGACAGGAACTCGTGCGTCACCGACAGGTCGTCGCCGTCCTGCCGGTCGTGGTACATGAGGAGCCACCGCGCGAGCCGCTCCTCGGCGGGCGCGCCCGCGTTGGCGATCGCGGTCTGGGCGACCTGGACCAGGAAGGTCTGGACGTAGCGCAGCAGCAGGTTGCGCAGCGACGGGCTGGATTTCAGCGCGTCGCGCAGGGCCGGCACGGAGATCCGGCGCCCCCGGCCGGCGACCTGCATGAAGATCTGGTACGGGATCGTGTCGGTTCCGAGCAGCAGCGCCGGCGCGGCCATGCCGTCGCGTCCGAACAGGCCGATCTCGATGCGGCCGCCCTCTGCGAGGGTCGACACCACCGAGCACAGGCCGGTGTCGATGAAGACCGCGTGCGGAATCGCGGCGGCCGGCTCGACGAGCACTTTGCCGAGGGGCAGGTCGATCGCCTCCAGATGAGGCCCGAGCAGTGCGCCGTCCGCCTCGGATAGGGCGGCCAGAAGGCGGTTCTGATGCGGCATCGGCAAACGCGTACGCAGAGATCGATCGCCGCGCTCCGACTCTCGTGCGGGAACCGCGGCGCATCCCCGAGCCATGCTCGGATCACCACGCAATAGCGAGCGGATATTGCATCTAGCAGGGGAAGCGTCTGCAATCAGACAAAGCTTTAGGGACGGATTTCGGATGTCCTGGCAACCGCGCGCGGATGAATGCGCAAACCTTCCTTTAAGATCTGCCCGCAGACTGCCGGGTGCCGGATCGCGATGTGATCGGGATGTGATGGGGGTGCGGCGAGTCCCGAAGCGCCGAGCACTTGCCACGAGCACTTGCCAACAGCGGCCTGCACGGTCGCGCTTTGACGCGCGGGTCGGATCGCGTTACAGAAAGTGCGACGGAGCAAGCAAGAACCATGCCGTGAGCAGCGTGGCTCCGGCTGGCGAACCGCGCCGGAAGGGCATCGGGGCCTCGCATGAGTTTGGTGCAACGGCTGGAAGTGCGTCAGGGCCAGGCCCTGGTGATGACGCCGCAGCTCCTGCAGGCGATCAAGCTTCTCCAACTCTCGCACCTCGATCTCTCGGCCTACGTCGAGGCCGAGCTGGAACGCAACCCGCTGCTGGAGCGCGCCGAGCCGGACCTGCCGGGTGCGGGCGAATCCGCCGAATCGGGCAGCCATGCCGAGGAGGCGGGGACCGACGGCTTCGACGCGCCGGAGCCCGACTCGTGGCTCTCGGCCGACCTCAACCCGAGCCGCGGCGAGATCGAGAGCGACTTCGACACACGCCTCGACAACGTCTTTCCCGACGAGAGCCCCGTCCAGGCGCGCGAGGCGGGCGGGGGCGACATGCTCTCGCTGACGCCGCCGCCCTACGGCAGCACCGGCGGCAGCTTCGACGCCGAGGCGCCCGATTTCGAGGCGACCCTCACGGCCGAGACCTCGCTGCGCGAGCACCTCGCGGGCCAGCTCGACCTCGCGACCCGGGAGCCGGCCGAACGGCTGATCGGCGGCTTCCTGATCGACGCCGTCGACGAGGCTGGCTACCTGCGTGAGACGGTGGAGGGCGTGGCCGAGCGGCTCGGCGCCGACCCGGCCCTCGTCAGCCGGATGCTGGCGCTGGTCCAGACCTTCGACCCGCCCGGGATCGCGGCCCGCGACCTCGCCGAGTGCCTCGCGATCCAGTTGCGCGAGCGCGACCGGTTCGACCCGGCGATGCAGGCGCTGGTCTCGCGGCTCGACCTCGTGGCCAAGCGCGACTTCGCGGCCCTGCGCCGGCTCTGCGGCGTCGACGACGAGGACCTCGTCGACATGCTGGGCGAGATCCGCCGCCTGGATCCGAAGCCCGGCCGGGCCTTCGGGTCGAGCGCCGTCGAGGTCCTGGTCCCGGACGTGTTCGTGCGCGCGGCGCCGGACGGTTCCTGGCTGGTCGAGCTGAACAGCGAGGCGCTGCCCCGGGTCCTGGTGAACCAGAGCTACTACGCCCGCGTCTCGCGCAACGCCGCCGCGGAGGGCGACAAGGCCTTCCTGTCGGAAGCGCTGCAGAACGCCAACTGGCTGACCCGCTCGCTGGAGCAGCGCGCCCGCACCATCCTGAAGGTCGCCACCGAGATCGTCCGCCAGCAGGACGGATTCTTCGTCCACGGCGTCACCCATCTGCGGCCGCTGAACCTCAAGACCGTGGCCGAGGCGATCGGCATGCACGAATCGACCGTCTCGCGGGTCACCTCCAACAAGGCCATCGGCACGAGCCGCGGGACCCTGGAGATGAAGTACTTCTTCACCGCCGCGATCCCCGGGGCGGCCGGCGCCGCCGCACACTCCTCCGAGGCGGTGCGCCACCGCATCAAGCAGCTCGTCGACGGCGAGACGCCGGACGACGTGCTGTCCGACGACGCCCTGGTGCAGAAGCTGCGCGGGGAGGGCGTCGACATCGCGCGGCGCACAGTGGCGAAGTACCGGGAATCCCTGCGGATCCCGAGCTCGATCGAGCGCCGCCGGGAGCGCTTCGCCCACGGGTCGGGCCAGCACGTCGCCCTGGCGCTGCGCTGATCGGCCCGGACGGGGTTGCGCCGGGCGCCCGTCCGGCCCATCCGTCTCGGCCCTCGATCGACGCTTGGATCTGCGATGACCCCGACCGGAACGCCCTCGCGCAGCCTCACCGCCATCGTGCTCGCGGCCGGGAAGGGCACGCGGATGCGCTCGGACCTGCCGAAGGTGCTGCACCGGATCGCCGGGCGCAGCATGCTCGGCCACGTCCTGGCCGCCGTCCAGGCGGCGGGCGCGGGCCGGATCGCCGTGGTGGCCGAGCCCGGCCGCGACGACGTCGCCGCCGAGATCGCGCGGGCCGCCCCCGGCGCCCGGGTCTTCCCGCAGGCCGAGCGCCTCGGCACCGCCCACGCGGTCCTGGCGGCCCGGGAGATCCTGGCCGACCCCGACGACGACGTGGTGATCGCCTTCGGCGACACGCCGCTGGTCTCGGCCGACACCTTCCTGCGCCTCCGCGCGCCCCTGGCCGACGGCGCCGCGGTGGCCGTGCTGGCCTTCGAGACGGCGACGCCCACCGGCTACGGGCGGGTGCTGACCGAGGGCGACCGCGTGCTCGCCATCCGCGAGGAGAAGGACGCGAGCGCGGCCGAGCGGGCCGTGACCCTGTGCAATGCCGGGCTGATGGCGCTCGCCGGACGGCACGCCCTGGCCCTGCTCACCCGCATCGGCAACGACAACGCCGCCGGCGAGTACTACCTGCCCGACGCGGTGGCGCTCGCCGTCGCCGACGGGCTGCCCGTCACGGTCGTGCCGGTGGACGAGGCCGAGGCGCAGGGCGTCAACGACCGGGTGCAGCTCAGCGTCGCGGAGGCCGCGATCCAGGCGCAGCTGCGCCGCAGCGCCATGCTGGGGGGCGCCACGCTGATCGCCCCCGAGACGGTGTTCCTCAGCCACGACACGGTGCTGGGACGCGACGTGATCGTGGAGCCCAACGTGGTGTTCGGCCCCGGCGTGCGGGTCGCGGAGGGCTGCACCGTGCGGGCCTTCGCGCATCTCACCGAGACCAGCCTGGAGGCGGGCGTGAAGATCGGGCCGTTCGTGCGGCTGCGCGGCCACGCCGTGCTGGAGGCCGGCGCGGAGCTCGGCAATTTCGTCGAGCTGAAGAACGCCCGGATGGGGGCCGGCGCCAAGGCCGCGCACCTCACCTATCTCGGCGACGCGGAGGTCGGCGCCAAGGCCAATATCGGCGCCGGCACGATCACCTGCAATTACGACGGCGTGCTGAAGCACCGGACCACGATCGGCGCGGGCGCGTTCATCGGCTCGAACTCGGCCCTGGTCGCCCCCGTCTCGGTGGGGGAGGGCGCCTACGTCGCCTCGGGCTCGGTGATCACCGACGACGTGCCGGCGGACGCCATGGCGGTGGCCCGGGGCCGGCAGGCGGTGAAGCCGGGCTGGGCCGGGGAGAAGCGCGCGGCGCTGCAGGCCGAGAAGGCGCGGCGCGGCAAGGCGTGAGGCCGGGCACGCCGCGCGGGCGGGGCTGGCCCTGCGCCGTGCCGATCCGGTAGAAGTCCCGCTCGGCCCCGCACGGCGCGGGGCGGCCCGGACCTTGCGCACGACCTGCGCGCGGCCATCCGGGCGCGACAGCGAGAGACACTCCTATGTGCGGCATCGTCGGCATCGTCGGGCGCGACGCGGTGGCGGGGCAGGTGATCGAGGCCCTGCGGCGGCTCGAGTACCGCGGCTACGATTCCGCCGGCATCGCCACCCTGGAGCACGGCCGGCTGGCGCGGCGCCGGGCCTCGGGCAAGCTGGTCAACCTGGAGGCCAGGCTCGCACAGGAGCCGCTCACCGGCACGATCGGCATCGGCCACACCCGCTGGGCCACCCACGGCCGGCCCAACGAGACCAACGCCCACCCGCACGCCACCAAGCGGCTGGCGGTCGTGCACAACGGCATCATCGAGAACTTCCGCGAGCTCAAGCAGGAGCTGGAGGCCGACGGCGTCGTCTTCGAGACCGAGACCGACACCGAGGTCGTCGCCCAGCTCGTCAGCCGCAACATGGATCGGCAGATGGGGCCGGTGGAGGCCGTGGCCGCCGCCCTGCCGCGGCTGCGCGGCGCCTTCGCGCTGGGCTTCCTGTTCTCCGGCGAGGAGAACCTGCTGATCGGGGCCCGCCACGGCGCGCCGCTGGCCATCGGCTTCGGCGAGGGCGAGACCTACCTGGGCTCCGACGCCCTGGCGCTCGCCCCGTTCACCGACGCCATCACGTATCTCGACGAGGGCGACTGGGCGATCCTGTCCCGCGGCGGCGCCGAGATCCGCGACGCGTCGGGCGCCACGGTCGAGCGCGCCCGGCAGACGATCGCCACGCAGGCCTACCGGATCGACAAGGGCGAGTACCGCCACTTCATGGCCAAGGAGATCCACGAGCAGCCCGAGGTGGTGGGCCGCACGCTCGCCCACTACGTCGACATGGCGCAGGGGCGGGTGGCGCTGCCCGAGGCGCTGCCCTTCGACTTCGCCAAGCTCAGCCGCGTCTACATCACCGCCTGCGGCACGGCCTACTACGCGGGGCTCGTCGCCCGGTACTGGTTCGAGCAGGTGGCCCGCCTGCCGGTGGAGATCGACGTCGCCTCCGAGGCCCGCTACCGCGAGGCGCCGCTGGAGAAGGACGGGCTGACGCTGGTCATTTCGCAGTCGGGCGAGACCGCCGACACGCTGGCCTCCCTGCGCTACGCGAAGTCGAAGGGCCAGCACACGCTGAGCGTGGTCAACGTGCCGACCTCGACGATCGCGCGGGAATCCTCCGTGGTGATGCCGACGCTGGCCGGGCCGGAGATCGGCGTCGCCTCCACCAAGGCGTTCTCGTGCCAGCTCACCGTGCTGCTCTGCCTCGCCATCGCGGCGGGCCGCGCGCGCGGCACCCTCGACGCGGCGGGCGAGCGGCGGCTGATCGACGGCCTGATCAAGGCGCCGGGCCTGATGGCCGAGGCGCTCACCCACGAGGCGGCGATCGAGGGTCTGGCCCGGGAGGTCGCGAAGGCGCGGGACGTGCTCTATCTCGGCCGCGGCACCAGCTACCCGATGGCGCTGGAAGGCGCGCTGAAGCTCAAGGAGATCAGCTACATCCACGCCGAGGGCTACGCAGCGGGCGAGCTGAAGCACGGGCCGATCGCGCTGATCGACGAGAGCGTGCCGGTGATCGTGATCGCGCCGCACGACGCGGTGTTCGAGAAGACCGTCTCGAACATGCAGGAGGTGGCCGCCCGCGGCGGGCGCATCGTGCTGATCGGCGACGCCAAGGGCGCGGCCGAGCACGGGCTCGACACGCTCGCGACCTTCACCATGCCGGCGCTCGACCCGACAGTGGCGCCGATCGTGTACGCGGTGCCGATCCAGCTGCTCGCCTACCACACGGCGGTGTTCATGGGGAAAGACGTCGACCAGCCCCGCAATCTCGCCAAGTCGGTCACTGTGGAATAGCCGCCGCCGATCGCACCCACGTCCGGTTCGGAAGCGGCGCCGTCTTTGCGAGCGGAGCGAAGCAATCCAGTCCGCGCTATGCTGCCAGAGGTTGCGCGACGCTGGGTTGCTTCGCTGCGCTCGCAAAGACGGTCTGCGCAATCCTGCTGACCCCGGTACGAGGCCCCCATGACCGCCCATGACACCGACGTCCTCCGCTGGCTCGACGGGCAGGAGGGCGCGATGCTGGCGCTCCTCGAGGAATTGGTGAACATCGATTCCGGCTCCTACGACAAGCCGGGCGTCGACGCGGTCGGCATCCGCATCGCGGAGTTCCTCGCCGGCCACGGCATCCCGGTGACCACGATCCCGGTCGACGGCTACGGCGACGCGCTGAAGGCGAGCGTGGCCGGATCGGGCGGCGGCAACCGGCCGGTGGTGCTCATGGGCCACCGCGACACCGTCTTCCCGAAGGGGGAGCCGGCCCGCCGGCCGTTCCGGGTCGCCGACGGCCGCGCCTACGGGCCGGGCGTCGCCGACATGAAGGCGGGCCTCGTGATGAACGCCTTCGTTCTGGCCGCCTATCACCGCGCCGGCGGCGCGCCGGTGCCGCTCGTCGGCCTGTTCACCAGCGACGAGGAGATCGGCTCGCCGGCCTGCCGGCCGATCATCGAGGAGACCGCCCGGGGCGCCCGCGCGGTGCTGAATTCCGAGCCGGGGCGGCCGACCGGCAACGTCGTCACCGGCCGCAAGGGCGGGGTGTTCATGCACCTCGAGGTGCTCGGCAGGGCGGCCCATTCCGGCGGCAACTACGCCGACGGGCGCAGCGCCATCCTGGAGCTCGCCCACAAGACCGTCGCGCTCCACGCGCTCACCGACCTCGACCGCGGCACCACGGTGAATGTCGGCCTGGTCTCCGGCGGCCAGTCGGTGAACACCGTGGCGCCCCGGGTGACCTGCGAGATCGACCTGCGCTACGTGACCCCGCCCGACCGCGAGGCCGCCATGGACCGGATCGCCGCGATCGTGGCCGGATCGACGGTGCCGGACACGACCGCGCATCTCACCATCAAGGGCGAGTTCCTGCCGCTGGTGCAGGACGAGGCCTCGCGGGCCCTGTTCGAGACCTACGCAAGGGTGAGCGCGGAGGGCGGCAACCCCGTCACCGGCGAGTTCGCCGGCGGCTGCGCCGATTCGGGCTTCACCGCCAGCGTCGGCTGCCCCACGCTCTGCGCCGTGGGCCCGGTGGGCGGCAAGGCCCACTCGCCCGAGGAGTACCTGGAGGTGGGAAGCCTCGTGCCGCGGGCGCGCGCGGTGGCCGAGACCATCGCGGCGCTCTGACGGCTCAGAGACCGACCATCGCCAGCCCGGCCGCGCCGTAGCGGTCGCCGGTCACCGCCTCGGCGGGCATCGCGTCCGCGATGGCCCGCAGGTCGGTCTCGGCCAGGACGAGACCGGCCGCCGCCGCGTTCTCCTCGAGGTTCCGGATCTTGCGGGCGCCCGGGATCGGCACGACGAAGTCGCCCTGGTTCAGCACCCAGGCGATGGCGAGCTGGGCCGGCGTGACGCCCTTGTCGCGCGCCAGGGCGGCGAGCGTGTCGAGCAGCCGCTGGTTGGCCGCGAGGTTCTCCGCCGCGAAGCGCGGCATCGTGCGGCGGTAATCGTCGGCGGCGAGGCTGTCGCGGTCGCGGATCGCGCCGGTCAGGAGTCCGCGCCCCAGGGGGCTGTACGGCACGAAGCCGATCCCGAGTTCGCGGCAGGTCGGCAGCACCTCGGCCTCGGGATCGCGGCTCCAGAGGGAGTACTCGCTCTGCACGGCGGCGATGGGGTGGACCGCGTGGGCCCGCCGGATCGTGGCAGCGCCGGCCTCGGACAGGCCGAGCGCCCGGACCTTGCCGGCCCGCACCAGATCGGCCATGGCGCCGACCGTGTCCTCGATCGGCACCGCCGGATCCACCCGGTGCTGGTAGAACAGGTCGATGACGTCGACGCCGAGGCGCCGGAGCGAGGCCTCGCAGACCGCCCGGACGTGCTCGGGCCGGCTGTCGACGCCGATGATCCGGTCGGGACCCTGGCCGGTCTCGGAGATCTTGAAGCCGAACTTGCTGGCGATGATCACCCGGTCGCGGACCGGCGCCAGGGCCTTGCCCACCAGCTTCTCGTTCTCGTAGGGGCCGTACATCTCGGCCGTGTCGAAGAGGGTGATGCCGAGGTCGACGGCGCGGCGCAGGGTGGCGGTGGCCTCGCCCTCGGGCTGGCCGCCATAGGCGTAGCTCATGCCCATGCAGCCGAGGCCGAGGGCGGAGACGGTGAGTTCGGTTCCGAGTCGGCGGTGATTCATGCGGGCCTCCCGTGATGCGGCCCGGACTTCGCACGGGCCGACGGCGGCGATAATCCGTGACCTGCGGCGCAGGCTGTTCTATGCGGCTCAACAGTGAGACGCGCCGACCTCCCCGCCCTGTCGCTCTTCGCCGCGGTCGCGGCACGCCGGAGTTTCCGCGGCGCCGCGCGCGATCTCGGGCTCTCGGTCTCGGCGGTGAGCCACGCGATCAACGGCCTGGAGGCGAGCCTCGGCGTGCGCCTCCTCGCGCGGACGACCCGCAGCGTCGCCCCGACCGAGGCGGGCCAGCGCCTGCTCGACGGTCTCGAGCCCGCCCTCTCGGCGATCGCCGACGCGGTCGAGGCGGCGACCGCCGCGGAGCGGCGGCTCACCGGGACGCTGCGGATCTCGGTGCCGCGGTCGGCCGCCGAGATGCTGCTGGTGCCGCTCGCCGTCACGTTCACCCGCGCGCATCCGGGCGTCGAGATCGAGATCCGCGCGCAGGACGGCTTCCGCGACATCGTCGCCGAGGGATTCGATGCAGGCGTCCGCTTCGCCGAGAGCCTGGACCAGGACATGATCGCGGTGCCGCTCGGCCCGCCGCAGCGCGGCGCGATCGTCGCCGCGCCGGACTATCTCGCCCGCCACGGGACGCCCGCGGACCCGCAGGACCTGCACCGGCATGTCTGCGTCCGGCGCCGCTTCCCGAGCGGCGGCCTCTACCTCTGGGAACTCGAGAAGGACGGGATCGCCCAGTCGATCCCGGTCACCGGCACCCTCGTCCTCGACGATGACGGGCTGGTGGCCGAAGCTGCGCGCGGCGGCGCAGGCCTCGCCTACCTCTTCGAGGCGCAGGTGGCGGCCGACATCGCGGCGGGCCGCCTGATCCGGGTCCTCGACGCGTGGTGCCCGCCCTTCCCGGGCTTCTTCCTCTACTACCCGAGCCGCCGCCTGATGCGGCCGGTCCTCCGGAGCTTCGTCGATCACGTCCGGGGCGGCTAGCGCCGCCGGCCCGCCTAGGGGCGCAGGGCCGCCACGAGGCGCAGCAGGAAGCCGTCCAGGGCCGCCTTGTCGATCCAGCGCAGGATCGCGACGAGGTCGTGCTCGGGGTCGCACCAGATCACGTTGTTGCCCGCCCCGAGGGCGCTGAAGGCCGAGGCCGGCAGTTCCGGCTTGGCGGCCGCGCCGCGGTTCAGCCACCAGAGGTAGCCGTAGCTGTCGAGGGTCGGAGAGGGCGTCAGCATGGCGCGGATCCAGCGCTCCGAGAGCAGCTGCCGCCCGTTCCAAGCGCCGCCGCGGGCGACAAGGAGGCCGAAGCGGGCGTGGTCGTCGGCCCCGATGAACAGGCCGCCGCCCCAGTGGCCGCCGCCGGGGACCGACTGGACCCGCGCGCCGTCGACCGCGACCCAGGCCGTGTCGTAGCCGTGCCATGCCCAGTCGCGGGAGGCGCCGATCGGATCCATGATCCGCTCGCGGAGCACGTCCGGGAGGGCCCGGCCGAAGCGGCGCATCAGGCAGTACGACAGCAGGTTCACCCGGACGTCGTTGTACTCGTAGTAGGTGCCGGGGCGCCGCAGCGCCCGCGCCTCGCCCTTGCGGCTGTTGTCGGCGCCCGGGCCGATCTGCCGGAAATGATCGACCTGATCGGACTTGCCGAACAGGGTCCCCTGCCACTCGCTCGACTGCTGCAGGAGGTGGCGCCACGTGATCGCGCCGTTGTGCGGGCCGTCGAGGAGCGGGTCGGGTACGCTGTCGCGCACCGGCGCGTCGACGTCGGGGATCAGGCCGTCGTCGTGGGCGAGGCCGGCCAGCACCGCGAGGTAGCTCTTGGCGATCGAGAAGGTCATGTCCGGGCGGGCCGTGTCGCCCCAGGCGGCGACGCGCCGGCCGCCCTTCAGGATTACGCCCGCCGGGCCGCCGCGCGGGCGCACCGGCCCGTCGACGGTGCTCCAGGGCCCCGTCTCGTTCCACTCGACGATCCCGACGTAGCGCCCGTCGGGATAGTACAGGCTGCGCGGCCACGCGCTCTCGTGGGCCTGCGCGAACGCCACCGCGTCCGCGAGCCGCCCGGCATCGAGCCCCGCCGCACCCGGGTCCTGCTCCGCCCAGTCATCCGTCGGCCAGTACGGCCCGGTCGCTTCGGTCACGCGCGTCTCCTGACGGTCCTCTCCGGTCCGGGCGCATGCAGGGCCTGCGCCGCGGATCGGACCCTCCGTAGAGCCATCGGCCCCGCGAGGGCAGGGCGCGCGGGTGGGTTCAGGCCTCGCCCCGCACGACGGGGCCGGATGTGTCAGCCCTTCCCGGTGAAGCGCACGGCGCAGCCCGGACGGGCCGCGACGAGGTCCGCGCCGCGCGCGCGGCCCAGGACCATGCAGGCGGTCGACAGCCCGTCGGCGACGAGCCCCGTCGGCGCGGTGACCGTCACCGACGACAGGCCGCGCGGCGACCGGCCGGTGGCCGGATCGAAGATGTGGTGGTCGGTGCGGTCGTCCGAGAAGCTCATGTTGTAGTCGCCCGAGGTCGCGGCGAAGCCCGTGAACGGCGCGATGACCGCGGCGACCGCCCCGGGATCGCGCGGATCGGCCAGCCCGAGGCGCCAGGGCGTGCCGTCCGGATGCGCGCCGGCAGCACCGAACTCGCCGGTATCCACGAAGGCGTCGTCGATGCCGCGCGCCCGGAAAGCCGCCATGACCTGGTCGGCCGCGTAGCCCTGGATCAAGGCGTTCAGGGTCAGGGCCGTCCCGGGCTCCAGGACGATCCGGTCCGTCGCGACCCGCACGCGCCGCCAGCCGACCCGCGACAGGGCCCCCCGCAGGGCCTCCGCCCCGGGGCGCTCGCCGCGGGCGGCCGCGCCGGCCCAGACCGGCCAGAGCGGCTGGACGGTCGGGTCGAAGGCGCCGCCGGTCTCGGCCGCGAGGGCGAGGGCGAAGCGCAGCAGGGCGAGCAGGTGCGGGCCGGGCGCCTCGAGGGACCCGTCCCGGTTGAGGCGGGCCAGGGCGCTGTCGGCCCGGAACAGGCTGGCGGCCGCCTCCACGGCGCGCATCGCCGCGAACCCGTCGTCGAGCGCGGCCTCGACCGCGGACGGGTCGGGCCCGGCGGCGGTCAGGGCCACGGTGGTGCCGAAGGCGAGGCCGGCGCGGGTGCGCAGCGCCAGCCCGCGCGACGCCGCGGCGGCGCGGAACGCCGCGACGCCGCCGAGCGCGGCCAGCCCCGCGGCCCCGATGAGGAGCCGGCGCCGGGCCGGCGCGAAGGGCGGCGGCGCGCTCATCCGACGGTCACCGGCCGGGGCGCGGCGCGGCGGCCCCGCTTGCGCGCCACGACCTGCGGCACGCACTGCCCGGGATCGTGGATGATCGTCACGCACTCCATGCACTGGAAGCACTCGGCGTAGTCGACCCGGCCGGAGGGCGCGATGGCGCCGTAGCGGCAGCGGACCTTGCAGAGCTGGCACGGCGAGCCGCACTCCGCCCGGCGTGGGATCCAGTCGAGGACGCGGACCCGCCCGAGGAGGGCGAGGGCGGCGCCGAGCGGGCACAGGTAGCGGCAGAAGCCCTTGTAGACGAGCAGGTTGAGCACCAGCAGCCCGGCCGCGTAGGCGACGAACGGCCACGCCCGGACGAAGTACAGGGTGATGGCGGTCTTGAACGGCTCGACCTCGGACAGGGTGTCGGCGAGGGGCGACCCCGCGGCGGCGGCACCGAGGATGCCGGCGAGCACGACGTATTTCAGCGACCGCAGCGGCCGGTCGAGGCCGGGCGGCACCGCGACCGGGCGGATGCGCAGCGGCCGGGCGAGCAGCGCGACGAGTTCCTGCAGCGCGCCGAAGGGGCAGAGCCAGCCGCAGAACGTGCCGCGCCCCCAGGCGACCAGGGCGGCCAGCGCGAAGGCCCAGAGCACCAGCGAGGGCGGGTCGTAGAGCAGGAAGGCGAGGTCGTGGGTTACCGTCGCGGCCCGCACGAGGCCGACGAGGGTCACGATCGAGAGTTGCGCCTGCGCGTACCAGCCGACGAAGCCGAGGGTCAGCGCCAGGAAGCCGAGGCGGAAGAGGGGGAAGCGGCGCTGGTCCGCCACCAGCGCGCGCTGGCGGCTCAGGACCGGCACCAGCACCGCGAGCATCGGCCCGATCAGCGCGAGTTCGGGCGCCCGGGCCCGCCAGGGGTCGGTCCAGCTCGGCCCGTCATCGGGCCGGACCCGCGTGAACAGGTCGGCGGGCAAGGCGGTCTCGACCGTGAAGGTCCGGGCGATCTTCTCCGACAGGATCTGCCCGCGCTCGCGGACGATCGTCTCGGTCAGCACCCAGGGCGCGGACGGGTCGAAGCCGGCGGCCTGGTCGATCCGCAGGATCGTCCAGGGGCCTGGCGGCAGCCCCTCGGCGAGGCCGGCGTCGCGGCGCTCCACCGCCATGTCGCGGGCGTTCACGATCAGGCCGGCCTGGCCGATCGCCAGCCGGTCGGGGACGGCGCCCAGCACGAACCGGTCGCCGACCGGGTTCTCGGGCGCGTCCTCCGGCCCGGCGCTGACGACCATCACGGCGTGGTTGCCGGCGCCGAGCTCGCGCATCAGCGCGTCGTAGCGCAACGGGCCCAGCAGGTTGCGGCCGATCGAGGGCGGGTCCAGGGCGGCGACGAAGAGGTCGGTCAGCACGGCGTCGGCCGGCCCCTCGGACGGGTCCGCCACGCCGGTGCCCCGGAAGGCCGCGGCGGCGTCCGCGTTCGTCACCGTCAGCCGCCGGACCCAGCCCCGGGCGAGCAGGTCGGCCAGGGTCAGCGGCTCATAGAGGTCGAGCTTCGCCTCGACCTTCAGGCCGACATTGGCCGCCCCGAAGCCGAGCTTCGCGCGGGCGACCGCCAGCGCCGAAGCCAGGACGGACTGGTTGATCACCCGGGTCGAGGCGGTGGCCATGGAGATGCCGTCGACGGTGGTCTGCGGCGCGGCGCCGGCGGCCCGCGCGTTGGGCCGCCCGACCCGGATCGCCTGCCGGGCCGACAGGCCGGCATACTGCTCGACGAAGGCGAGGAGCGGCTCCGAGCCGAGCCCCTCGAGGAAGACCGGCTCGTGGTGCGAGAGCACCGTCACGTCCCGGAAGGTCCCGTCGGGGGCGAGCGCGATCAGCAGGTCGGGGGGCGTGCCCCCGAAGCCCGGGATCGGCGCGAGGTCGACGGATTCGAACGCGTAGGCGAAGACCTCGTAGGACCCGGCCTGCTGCTTCAGGATCGGCCAGACCGGGAGCCTGTCGTCCTTCTCGCCGACCACCAGCGGGGGCGGGAAGTGGCGTTCGACGCCCGCGCGATCGAGCTGGCCGGCCCGGGCCGGAAGGGTCGGCAGGAGCAGGGCGAGAAGGAGCAGCGCGGCGCGCAGGAGCAGGCCTGCGCCCAGGCCCACCGCGGTTCGGAGCGCGGATGGGCTGGGAGACGCTGCGCTCCGCAGCGGCCGCGCCTTATCCCTCCCTCCGCCCCCGGCCGCGTCGTTCACCCATCCGGACCGAGCACGGACGCCGGCGGCAGTGCGCGACGGGCCCCCTCTCCCGTGCGGGAGAGGGTCGGGGTGAGGGACGAGGAGTTTCAGGATGGAGCAGGGTCTCGACCCGCGGTCGCCTCGCGCCTCGTCCGACCCGCCCTGATCCCTCACCCTGTCCCTCTCCCGAACGGGAGAGGGGACCCGCGCTCCGGACTGCGGACGAGTCACGGCACCGCACCGGCGGCGCGCTCGTCCGTCGCCTGCGCCGAAGGCATCGGCCGCGCCGCCGCGCCCCAGGGGAAGCGGCCGACCTTCACGGTCTTGATCGGCCGGAACGTCGCGGCGTCGATCACCGTCACGTCGCCGGAGACGCCGTTGGTGGTGAAGAGCCGCGTGCCCGCGGCGTTGAGCGCGAGCTGCCAGACCCGGCGGCCGACCAGGATGTAGCTCTCCACCCGGTAGGTCGCGGTATCCACCACGGCGACCCGGTCGGACGGCCCCAGCGCCACGAAGGCGTGGCGCCCGTCCTTGGCCATCTGGATGCCCACCGGCTGGATCCGGTCGGCCGCGATCCCCTTCACGGCGAACTCGATCGTCGCGATCACCGCGCGGGTGGCGACGTCGATCACCGACACGGTGCCGCCGATCTCCGAGGACGCCCACAGCCGGGACCCGTCGGCCGTGAAGGCGGCGAAGCGCGGTCGCTGCCCGACCGGCGTCGCGTCCACGGCCGCGAGGGTCTGCGTGTCGATCCAGTGGACCATGTTGGTCGTCTCGGAGGTCGTGACGGCCGTGCGCCCGTCCGGGCTGACCGCGACGCCCTCCGGCTCGATGCCGACGTCGATCTGCGCCAGAACCTTGCGCGTCTGCGCGTCCACCACCGTGGTGGTGGCGTTCTCCTCGTTGGCGATGAACAGGGTGCGCCCGTCCGGCGCCAGGGCGAACTGCTCCGGATCCTCGCCCGAGGGCAGGTCGTGCCGGACCTGCCCGGTCTCCGGGTCGATCACCTGCACGGCGTCGGAATCGCTGGCGCAGACGTAGAGCGACCGCCCGTCGCGCGAGAAGGTCAGCCCGCGGGGCCGACGGCCGACCGGGAAGGTGCGCAGCACCTCCAGGCTGTCGCCGTCGATCACTGAGACGGTGTTGTCGCGCTCGTTCGAGACGAAGATCTCCTCGGCCCGCGCGGGGCCCGCGAGGCAGAGCAGCAGCGCGAGGGCGGCGAGCCGGGTCATTCTGACGTCCCCGAGAAGGCGCGGCAGGCACTCTCGGGCGCGTCGAGGCCGAGCGTGTCGAGTTCCGTGCGGTGGTGGAGGAAGCCCTCGATCGGCGCCGTCGCGGTGACGGCCCCGGGCCAGAGCAGGAAGACCGGCTGGCGCAGCTGCCCGTCCCAGGCGCGGAAGCTCAGGGGGCGGCCCTTGAAGCCGCCGATCTCGAAGCCGGGCGCCGTCAGGGCGGCGCGGACCGTCGCGGGGTCGGTGCTGCGCGCCTTCACGGCCGCCTCGCCGACGGCGTGCACCGCCATCCAGCCGGCCCAGTCGACGGGCCGCATGGCGCGGCCGGCGAGCTTCCGGAACCGCCCCTGGAGCTGGACGGCGGCCCAGGCCTCGACGGGCCGCCCCCAGGCGGCCGGCGCGAGGCCCTGCGTGCCGACGAGGGGCCGGGGCGAGGCGGTGTTGTAGTTGAGGCTCGCGCCGAACGCGCCGGCCTCGTCGGCCACCGCGACCACGTCGTGCTCGGGCCCGCGGGTCGGCAGGGCGAACTCGCGCAGGGCCGTGTCGCGGACGTCGCCGCCCTGCGGGTCGTAGCGCGACTCGGCGACGATCCGCGCGCCGAACTTCCTCGCGCTGCGCCGCAACGCCTCGGCGAAGAGCGCGTCGCCCGGCGCCGGACCGGTGACCAGCAGGATCCGGGACCAGCGCTTGAACGCCAGGAACTGCACCAGCGCGTCGGCCAGCATGGCGCGGGACGGCAGGACGTGGAGCAGGTTCCTTCGGCAATCGGCGTCGCGCAGGCGCGTGTCCGGGGCGCCGATGTTGAGGAGCACGCTGCCCTTCGCCTCCGGCAGGTCGGCCAGGGCGAGGACGTCGGCGGCCGGGGCGTTGAGCACCACGAAGCGCCGGTCGGCGAGGTCCCGGAAAGCTTGGCGGATGTCGGCGCCCGGCTCGACGATCGTGGTGCCGAGGTCGAAGCCGAGGCCGAGGAACCGGCCGGTGGCGTTGGAATCGCGCAGGCCGAGTTCCGCGCCCTTGGCGCCCTCGTCGTCGGGGATCGGGTCCTCGTTGTTCAGCGGCGCCGGCCGCTCGACCCGCCGCTCCAGGTAGCGGATCGTCAGGGGCGGGCCTGCCGGCGCGGGCGCGGCCCGCCCCTGCGCGACCGGCGCCAGGGTCGCCATGGCCGCCACGGCCGCCAGCACGACGGCGCGCGGCAGGCCGGCCCATGGCCCGCCGCGCATCCCGGGCCGCCGCGCACCGGAGGACACCATCCCCGCCCGTCTCCTCCAGCCCCGCGGCGCTCGTCTTTGGCCGGGAGTCTAGGAGCGGAGTTGCGCCCTCCGATATTAGACCAAGGTGCACAAACCGGGTTTGATGCAGTGCAACACAAGTCGTCGATGGCGCTAATCTGGCCGATCCGTACCAAAGCATAATGGGTCCGCCGCCCGGTACTTGCTAACCGTCGTGCAACGACGACGGGAGGGGCGGATGCGCACGATGAAGACGGCGGCGGGCGGCGTGCTCGCGGCGCTGGGACTGGCCCTGGCCGCCGGCGGCGCCCTCGGGCACGGCGATGTCCAGCCCCAGCCGGTCAACACCGACGGCCTCAAGCCGCTGGGCGCCGAGTGGGTCGCCGAGAACCCCTACAAGGACGACAAGCACGCCATCGCGATCGGCGCCTCGGGCTTCAACCAGAACTGCGCCCGCTGCCACGGCCTGGAGATGATCTCCGGCGGACTCGCCCCGGACCTGCGCTACCTGCCGCAGGGCAAGGAGGGCGACGAGTACTTCGTCGAGCGCATGAAGCACGGCGCCGTCATCAACGGCGTGACCAAGATGCCGGCCTTCGAGGGTGTGATCTCGCAGGAGGGCCTGTGGGCGATCCGGAGCTACATCGAGTCGAAGCATGAGGAGTAGCGCGCGGCTCCTCCTCGCCTGCGGCCTGCTCGCGGCCCTCCGGTTCCAGCCGGAGGCGGTCGCGCGCCCCCTGGACCAGGTCGTGGCCGACGGCACCCTGCGGGTGGCGGTCTACGGCGACAACGCGCCGTTCTCCGGGGAGGAGACCGGCAAGCCCCGCGGGATCGACGTCGATCTCGCCCGCGCGATCGCCGACAGGCTCAAGGTGAAGCTCGACCTGCGGGTGGTCGACGCCGGCGAGAACGTCGACGGCGACCTGCGCCTGACCCTCTGGCGCGGCGACCTCGCCGGCACGCCGCTCGCCGACCTGATGCTGCACGTGCCGACCGACCGGCAGCTCGCCCTGCGCAACGAGCAGGTGTTCTTCACGGCGCCGTATTTCGAGCAGGAGATCGCCTTCGCGTACCGCAAGGGCGCGCTGGACGGCTTCGACAGTCTCGACGACATCGGCGACCGGAGCGTCGCGCTGGAGGGCACGGGCGCCGCCGACCTGATGCTGCTGACCGCCCAGGGCGGCCGCTTCCGCCCGAACCTGAAGCATTACAGGAGCTTCGAGGAGGCCGCGAAGGCCTACCTCGCCGGCGAGGCGCCGATCCTGGCCGGGAGCCGCGCGGCGATCGAGGCGGCGCTGTCCGCCGCGAAGGCCCCGAAGGACGACAACCCGATCGCCACGGTCCCGTCGACGGGGCTGGTGAAGACCCGCTGGGAGATCGGCGGCGCGGTGAGGATCGATTCCCGCGACCTCGCCTACGCGGTCGGGGACGCGATCACGGCACTGAACGCGGAGGGTCGGCTCAGGGCGATCTGCGAGAGCTACGGCGTCACCTACGCGCCGCCGAAGGGGTATTGAGCGCATCCGTCATCGCGAGCGCAGCGAAGCGATCCAGACAGCGCGCCATCGTGGGATGCTGTGCTGCCCTGGGTCGCTTCGCTGCGCTCGCGATGACGGTAACAGCGAACATCAGACCTCCCGAACGAGACCTCCCGAACGAGACCTCCCTCGGATTCGCGCAAATCCGAGCGCCGATCTCGACGAATACATTGAATTCACCGGTCCGCAGAGTGGCCTTATTGGACCAATGGCCAATAAGACTTTCCTGAGAAGCTCGATAGCTTCGTCCTCCAAGGGGGCGCCCCGCGACTCGTGCGGCCCGCGTCGAAACCCGGATGCCCCGGCCACACGGACCGGGGCCGACCACGGAGGACACGTCATGAGAATGCGGACCCGGTTCCTCGCCGCGGTGGGCGTCGCCGCCCTCGTGGCGGGCGGCGCCCTGCCGGCCATGGCCCAGGGGGTCACCGAGCAGGACATCATCAACGACGCCAAGACGCCCGGCGACGTGGTCACCTACGGCCTCGGCCCGCAGGCCCAGCGCTTCAGCCCGCTGAAGACGCTCAACCGCGACAACATCAAGGGCCTCGTCCCGGCGTGGTCGTTCTCGTTCGGCGGCGAGAAGCAGCGCGGCCAGGAGAGCCAGGCGCTGGTCAAGGACGGCATCATCTACGTCACGGGCTCGTACTCGCGCATGTACGCGATCGATTCCCGCAGCGGCGAGAAGAAGTGGGAGTACGACGCCCGCCTGCCGGAGGGCATCCTGCCCTGCTGCGACGTCGTGAACCGCGGCGCCGCGCTCTACAAGGACAACGTCTATTTCGGCACGCTCGACGCCAAGCTCGTCGCGCTCAACACCAAGACCGGCAAGGTGGTCTGGCGGAAGGAGATCGACGACTTCAAGGCCGGCTACAGCTACACGGCCGCCCCGATCATCGTGAAGGGCAAGATCATCACCGGCGTGTCGGGCGGCGAGTTCGGCGTGATCGGGCGCATCGAGGCCCGCGACGCCGAGACCGGCGAGGTCGTGTGGAAGCGGCCCGTCATAGAGGGCCACATGGGCGAGCTCAACGGCAAGCCCTCGACCATGACCGGCAAGGTCAACGAGAGCTGGCCTGGCGACATGTGGAAGTTCGGCGGCGGCGCCACGTGGCTCGGCGGCACCTACGATCCCGAGACCAACCTGATCTACTTCGGCACCGGCAACCCCGGCCCGTGGAACTCCTGGCTCCGGCCGGGCGACAACAAGTGGACCTCCTCGCGACTCGCCCTCAACCCCGACAACGGCGAAATCGTCTGGGGCTTCCAGACCACCCCGCACGACGGCTGGGACTTCGACGGCGTCAACGAGTTCGTGCCGTTCGACCTGAACAAGGGCGGCAAGACCATCAAGGCCGGCGCCACCGCCGACCGCAACGGCTTCTTCTACGTCCTCGACCGGACCAACGGGAAGTTCATCTCGGCGACGCCGTTCGTCGAGAAGATCAACTGGGCCAAGGGCATCGATGAGAACGGCCGCCCGATCTACAACGAGGAGAACCGCCCCGGCGACCCGAGCAAGGCGACCGGCGACGACAAGAAGGGCAAGTCGGTCTTCGCGGTGCCGAGCTTCCTCGGCGGCAAGAACTGGATGCCGATCGGCTACAGCCCCGACACCAAGCTGTTCTACGTGCCCTCCAACGAGTGGGGCATGGATATCTGGAACGAGCCGGTGAACTACAAGAAGGGTGCCGCCTACCTCGGCGCCGGCTTCACCATCAAGCCGGTCTTCGACGACCATATCGGCTCGCTCAAGGCGATCGACCCGGCCTCCGGCAAGGTCGTGTGGGAGTACAAGAACAAGGCCCCGCTCTGGGCCGGCGTGCTCACCACGGCGGGCAACCTCGTCTTCACCGGCACACCGGAGGGCTTCCTGAAGGCCTTCGACGCCAAGACCGGCGAGGAGGTCTGGAAGTTCCAGGTCGGGACCGGCGTGGTCTCCTCGCCGATCACCTGGGAGCAGGACGGCGAGCAGTGGGTCGGCGTCGCGGCCGGCTGGGGCGGCGCGGTCCCGCTCTGGGGCGGCGAGGTCGCCAAGTCGACGGCCGGCATCAACCAGGGCGGCAGCTTCTGGGCGTTCAAGCTGCCGAAGACGGTGGCGTCGCGCTGAGGGCCCGCAACCGAAAGCGTGCCGGCCCCCGCGGGCCGGCACGCCCAGGTCCCGGGGCCGGGCTGTCGTCTCAACACCCGCTTGCGCCCCGGGGCCGCATCGATCACCTTCGGACCTCCCGCCCGCGTATTCGGCGGATCCTGTGAGGATCTCGAGCGAAGGACCGAGGTCTCCGTGCATCTCCTGATCGTCGATGACCACCCGCTGTTCCGCGACGCCCTGGCGGCCACGATCCGGCTCGCAAACCCGGACGCGGTGCTGCACGAGGCCGACGGGATCGAGGCGGCCTGCGCGGTGCTCGCCGCGAACCGCGGCATCGACCTGACGCTCCTCGACCTGTCCATGCGCGGCGTGACCGGCTTCGACGGGCTGATCACCATCCGGGCGAGCTTCCCGCGCATCCCGATCCTGATCGTCTCCGGCCACGAGGATCCGCGCATCGTCCGCGAGACCCTGCAGCACGGGGCGGCGGGCTTCGTCCCCAAGGCCATGGACAAGGCGACGCTCACCCGGGCGATCACCGAGGTGATGAGCGGGGCACTGTTCCTGCCGCCCGGGCTCGCCGAGGCGGGCGCGCCCGCGCCCCGGTCCAAGAAGGCGCCGCTGGCCGAGCGCCTCGCCCGGCTGACGCCGCAGCAATTGCGGGTCCTGATGATGATCCGTCAGGGCAAGCTCAACAAGCAGATCGCCCACGAGCTCCAGGTCGGCGATTCGACCGTGAAGGCGCACGTCTCGGAGATCCTGCGCAAGCTCGAGGTCATCAGCCGCACGCAGATCGTGATCGACACGGCGTCCCTCGACTTCGACCAGATCCACAACAGCCACTCGGCCTGACGACGCGATCGCGGGATCCGGCCTGCGGCTCGGGGATCGCCGCGACCGCGGCAGCGCGTCCGGACGCGCCCCGTGCAGCGACCGGATCATATGCGCCCGCCGCAGAACAAACCCAAGTTATTGGTCGACTCATTCTTCTGGCGCAGCCCTGACCCCCTCGCGGCATCCCTCAATCGAGATCGATATGAGGCTATCTATCGGCGTGCGAGCCGATTGATCCGGTGACCTCGCCGGCTCCTCGCGACGGTGGATCAGGTTGTGACCGGCATCGATGGTCCGACGACGCGCGGGCGACTGCAGCAGATCGACACCCACGCCCTCCTGACCACCGGCTGCCACCGGAGCCGCGCCGCCGTCGGGGCCGCGCCCGAGCCGGAGCCGGTGCCGTGACCCTCCCCGGATGGCGCGACTGGGCCTTCGCGCTGAAGACCTACGCGGCGGCGATGCTCGCCCTGTACCTCGCGCTCTGGATCGACCTGCCGCGGCCCTACTGGGCCCTCGGCACCGTCTACATCACCAGCCAGGTCCTCTCCGGCGCGACGCGCGCGAAGGCCGCGTACCGGGTCTGCGGCACCGTGCTCGGCGCGGCGGTCAGCGTCGTGCTGGTGCCGAACCTCGTGAACGCGCCGCTCCTGCTGAGCCTCGCGGTGGCGCTCTGGGTCGCGCTCTGCCTCTACGTCTCCCTCCTCGACCGGACCCCCGCGAGCTACCTGCCGATGCTCGCCGGCTACACGGCGGCGCTGATCGGTTTCCCCGCCGTCGACGATCCCGGGGCGATCTTCGACACGGCGGTGGCGCGGGCCGAGGAGATCTCCCTCGGTATCGTCTGCGCCAGCCTCGCCGCCACGCTGATCCTGCCGCAATCGGCGGCCCCGCTCATCGTCGGACGGCTGAACGACTGGTCGGCGGAGGCCCGGGCCTGGATCCGGAGCGCCCTCGCGGCCGCCCGCGCGCCGGAGGCCGCCGGGCCGAGCCAGGGCCGGCGCCTGCGCCTCGCCTCGGACGCGATCGGCCTCGACGCCCTCGGCCTCGCCCTGCGCAACGAGGCGACGGGCGCGGAGCGCGCCGCCGAGGCCTTCGCGCCCCTCCGTCAGCACATGCTGATGGTCCTGCCGATCGTCGCCGCCGTGGCGGGCCGCGTCGCCGCCCTCGAGCAAGCCGGCGCTGTTCCGGCGCGGGTCCGGGCCTTCCTGTCGGACCTCATCGCCTGGCTCGCCGACGAGGTCGACGATCCGGATCGCGCCGCGCAGCTGCGCGACCGGATCGACGGGTTCGAGCCCGCCCTCGGCCGAGCGCCGGGCTGGAACACGCTCCTCCTCGCGAGCCTCGCGGCGCGCCTGCGCGACGTCATCGACCTGCGCCAGGATCTGCGGGCACTGCGCGGCCACCTCGCGGCCGGCACCGCGCCCCGCGCGCCACTCGCCTTCGCCTACACGGCCCGCGTCCGGTCGATCCGCCACCGGGACCACGGGCTGGCCGCGTTCTCGGCCTTCGGGGTGTTCGCGGGCCTGCTCGCCTGCTGCACCATCTGGATCGCCACCGGCTGGCCGGACGGGTCCGCGGCGCCGATGATGGGCGCGGTCGCCTGCTGCCTGTTCGCCGCGCAGGACGATCCCGCGCCGCAGATCCTGAGCTTCGCCAACTCGGCGATCGTCGGCGCCCTGGGCGCGGGCCTCTACCTGTTCGCCGTGCTGCCGCTCGCCACCTCCTTCGAGATGCTGGCGCTCGCGCTCGCACCGGCCCTGATCCTGTGCGGCCTGATGATGACGCAGCCGCGCACCGCCCCGATGGGCATGGGCGCGGCGCTGAACGGCGCGACCCTGCTGGCCCTCCAGAACGGCTACAGCGGGGACTTCGCGCCCTTCGCCAACGGGGTGATCGCCTCGGTGGTGGGCATGTGGATCGCCGCCGCGGTGACCCGGGTGATCCGCTCGGTCGGCGCCGGCTGGAGCGCGCGGCGGCTGATCGGGATCAACCGGCGCAGCCTCGCGGCCGCCGCGGACGGGCGCGGCACCGGCCACGGGCTCGAACTCGCGGCCCTCATGCTCGACCGCGTCGGCCTGATCGCGCCGCGGCTGGCGAGCCTGCCCGCGGACACGTCCGCCTCCGTGGGCGACCTGCTGGCCGATGTCCGGGTGGGCATCAACCTCGTGGAGGTCCGCCGGGTGCGCCGGCGGCTGACGGGCCCGGCCCGCAGCACCGTCGACCGGGTCCTCGCGCTGGCGGCGCGCCAGCTGCGCGGCCGGACCGACCGGCCGGACGCGGCGCTGCTCGCGGCGCTGGACGAGGCGCTCGACGCCGTCGCGGGCGCGGCCCCGTCGCCGGAGCGGCGCGCCGCCCTGATCGGCCTCACCGGCCTGCGCCGCGGGCTCTTCGCCGACGCGCCGGCCTACCGGGCGGCGCCCGCCCTGGACCACCGGGAGATGGCGGCATGATGGGCGAGATCGACCTCTGCGGCGTGTTCGTGCCGGGCCTCGCCCTCTGGATGGCGCTGGCCTTCGCCCTCGGCCTGCCGCTGCGCCGCCTGCTCGCGGCGACCGGCCTCTACCGCCTCGTCTGGCGCCGACCGCTCTTCGACCTCGCCCTCTACGTCGTCCTGCTCGGCGGCGTCGTGACCCTCGCCCACCGGACCCTGCCATGACCGCCCTGTTCTCCGCCCTCGGCCGCCTCCTGGTCACCCTCGGCATGGTCGCCGCGGCGCTGATCGTCGGCCTCGGCCTGTGGGACTATTACATGGACGCCCCCTGGACCCGGGACGGGCGCGTGCGCGCCGACGTGGTGGCGGTGGCCCCCGACGTCTCCGGCCTCGTCACCGAGGTGCTGGTGGAGGACAATCAGGTCGTGCGGAAGGGCGACATCCTGTTCCGGATCGATCCGGACCGGTTCCGCCTGGGGCTGCGGCAGGCGGAGGCGATGGTGGAGGGCCGCAAGGCGACCGCCGAGCAGGAGGCGGCCGACTACGCCCGCTACAGCAGGCTCTCCGACGCGGCGGTGTCGCAGCAGCGGGTCGAGGCCGCCAAGGCGGCCGACCTGTCGGCACGGGCCGCCTACGAGCAGGGCCTGGCGGATCGCGACCTCGCCAAGCTCAACCTGGAGCGCTCGGCGGTGCGCGCCCCGGTCAACGGCCGGATCACCAACATGGAGCTGCGGCCGGGCGCCTACGTCACCACGGGTCGCGGCGTGATGGCGCTGATCGACAGCGACACCGTCCGGGTCGAGGGCTACTTCGAGGAGACGAAGCTGCCGCGGATCCGCGTCGGCGCGCCCGTGACCGTCGAGCTCATGGGCGAGGACGGGGCGCTCCGCGGCCACGTCGCCAGCATCGCCGGCGGCATCGGCGAGACCGGCCGCAGCGACGCCTCCAACCTGCTCGCGAACGTGAACCCGACCTTCTCGTGGGTGCGCCTCGCCCAGCGCATCCCGGTGCGGATCAGCCTCGACGGCGGCACGGCAGACCCGCGGCTGGTGAGCGGCCGGACCGCGACGGTCTCGATCGCGCCGGCGGCCGGCGGGGAGGCCCTGCGCTGGCCCTGGACGGCGTGGCGCGAGGCGCGCGCCCGCTGAAGGCGCGACCGAACCATCCGGGCGCGCCCGGGTTGGCCTCACACCACAGCCCAACGACCTGTCAGGAGGCCCCATGTCGAAGACGATCCTCGCCCTCGCCACGTCATTGGTACTCGCCACGTCCGGGGCGGCGCTGGCCCAGGCGCCGCAGACCGGCGGCGCCAACCAGGGCAACGTCAACAAGTCCGGCGCGGTCGGCGGCACCGGGACGGGGACCGGCTCCATGGAGAGCACCGGGTCTACCGGCGCCGGCATGGCGCCCGGCACCAGCGGCGGCCCGCGGGTCAGCACGCCCGGCGCCCCCGCCGGCAGCAGCTCGGGCAACGGCGCCACGGGCAGCGGCGCTGCGCCGAGCGGGAAGTAGGCCCCGCCGGTTCTCCCTCCCGCCTGCGCGGGGGGAGGGAGAACCCGTCAGGTCCCGATCCGGACCGGCGTGTGCCCCGGCCCTACGCGCCGAGGCCGCCCACGCACAGGTACTTGGTGTTCAGGTAATCCTCGATGCCCTGATACGAGCCCTCGCGGCCGAGTCCCGATTCCTTCACACCGCCGAAGGGCGCCACCTCGGTGGTGATGATCCCCTCGTTGATCCCGACCATGCCGTATTCCAGCGCCTCCGCCACCCGGAAGGTGCGGCCGAGGTCGCGGGTGTAGAAGTAGCAGGCGAGCCCGTACTCGGTGTCGTTCGCCATGCGGATCGCCTCCGCCTCGTCGCGGAAGCGGAACAGAGGCGCCAGCGGCCCGAAGGTCTCTTCCCGGGCCACCGCCATGGCGGGGGTGGCGCCGGTGATCACCGTCGGCTCGAAGAACTGGCCGCCCAGCGCGTGGCGATGGCCGCCCGCCACCACCCGACCGCCCTTCTCCACGGCGTCGCGGATATGGGCCTCGGTCTTCTCCACCGCGGCCATGTCGATCAGCGGCCCCTGGGCGACGCCGTCCTCGACGCCGTTGCCGACCTTCAGGCGGTTGGCCGCCTCGGCCATCTTCTCCGCGAAGGCGTCGTAGATCCCGTCCTGCACCAGGAACCGGTTGGTGCAGATGCAGGTCTGGCCGGAATTGCGGTACTTGGCGAGCATCGCGCCGGCCACCGCCTTGTCGAGGTCGGCGTCGTCGAACACGATGAAGGGCGCGTTGCCGCCCAGCTCCATCGAGACCTTCTTCACCGTGTGGGCGGCCTGCTCCAGCAGCACCTTGCCGACCTCGGTGGAGCCCGTGAACGTGATCTTCTTGACGAGCGGGTTGCCGGTCATCTCGGCGCCGATCGCCCGGGCCGAGCCGGTGAGGATCGAGACCGTGCCGGCCGGGAAGCCGGCGCGCTCGCACAGCACGCCCCAGGCGAGGCCCGAGAGCGGCGTCTGCGAGGCGGGCTTGATCACGATCGGGCAGCCGGCGGCCAGAGCCGGGGCGATCTTGCGGGCGATCATCGAGGACGGGAAGTTCCACGGCGTGATCGCCGCCACGACGCCGACCGGCTCCTTGGTGACGAGGATCTTGCGGTCGCCCCAGGGGGAGGGGACCACGTCGCCGTAGACGCGGCGCGCCTCTTCGGCGAACCACAGCACGTAGGCGGCCGACATGGCGACCTCGCCGCGGGACTCGGTCAGCGACTTGCCCTGCTCGGCGGTGAGGATCTGCGCCAGATCCTCCTGATGCTCGGTCACGAGCGCCGCGAGCTTGCGCAGCAGCACGGCGCGCTCGTTGGCGGTCTTGGCGCGCCACGGCGGGTAGGCCTCGTGCGCCGCCTTGATCGCCTGCCGGGTCTCGTCGGCGCCGGCATTCGGCACCTTGGCGATCAGCGCGCCGGTCGCCGGGTTGGTGACGTCGATGCTGCCGGAACCGGCCTTCGACCATGCGCCGCCGATCAGGCAGGCATCGACCAGCAGGGCGCGGTCCTTCAGGGTGGGGGTCTCGAACTCAGGCATCCAACGGTTCCTTCGGCGGCCGCGGCATGTCGGGCTGGGACATGCCGGGCCGCGGCTTGAGAGGCACGCTCTGGGCCGTATTCCTCGCCTGCGCCTCGGCTTTTGTCTCGAAGACATGGGGAGCCAGGTCACGGCTCGCCAACGAGGCGCCGAGTTTCAATCGCAAGAACGCGCTCGTGGTATACCGGGACGCGGTCTCGTAATAGCGGTTTTCGAGATAGGCGATCGCCGAGAAGTAGGCGTCGCTCACCGTCGGGTCGATCTCGAACCCGTCGTAATTGGCGATCAGGTGGACCTTGCGGCCGATCTCCTGGCAGGCGCGCTCGTATTCGCGGCGCACCAGCTCGACGTCGTCGATGGTCCGGACCTGGAAGCCCTCGAGGTTCGAGAACAGGATGTTGCGCTCCGGGTCGTAGCTGATCCGCTCCGACAGCGAGAGGCCCAGCAGCCAGGGCTCCAGCGCCATCACGGACTCGCGGAACAGGCGCGGATCCATCGGCTGCGGATCCTGCACGATCGGGGTGAAGCCCATCTGGCCGAGGATGTCGCGCGCGATGTCGATGCCCGGCGCGACCTCGACCAGCTCCATGCCGGCCCGCGTCCGGCGGAACACGCAGCGCTCGGTCACGTAGAGCACCGGCTGGCCGCGCTCGGCCGCGTAGGCCCCCGAGAAGGTCACCTGCTCGACCGCGGCGATGAATTTCCGCGAGCGGCCCTCGCTGAGGATCCGGATGCCGCCGTCCTCCACCGCCACCTTGAGGCCGTCGGCCGTGAAGGTGCCGGCGAAGACGAGGCTCTTGGCGTTCTGCGAGATGTTGATGAACCCGCCCGCGCCCGCGAGCTTCTTGCCGAACCGGCTGACGTTGACGTTGCCCTCGGCGTCGCACTGGGCGAGGCCCAGGCAGGCGAGATCGAGGCCGCCGCCGTCGTAGAAATCGAACTGCTGGTTCTGGTGCAGCACGGCGGCCGGGTTGAGGGCGGCGCCGAAATCCAGTCCGCCCTGCGGCAGGCCGCCGATCACGCCCGGCTCGGCGGTGAGCGTCAGGTACTTGAGCACCCGCTCCTCGGCGGCGACCGCCGCGACGCCCTCGGGCATGCCGATGCCGAGATTGACCACGCCGCCGGGCGGGAGCTCGAAGGCGCAGCGCCGGGCGATGACCTTGCGGGTGTCGAGCGCCATCGGGGCGATCCGGTCGAGCGGCACGCGCTGGCGGCCCGTGAAGGCGTGGTTGTAGGGCGTGCCGTAGGTCTGGCGGTGGTTCTCGGGCGTGCTGAGCACCACGCAATCGACCAGCACGCCGGGCACCTGCACCTCGCGCGGGTTGAGCGAGCCGGCCTCGGCCAGCCGCTCGACCTGGGCGATGACGAAACCGCCGGAATTCTTCGCCGCCATGGCGGCGGCGAGGTTGTCGAGGGTGAGCGCCTCGCGCTCCATGGTGATGTTGCCGGCGGGGTCGGCCGTGGTGCCGCGGATCAGCGCGACGTTGACCGGGAAGGCCTTGTAGTGGAGCCAGGATTCGCCGCCGAGCTCGACCACGCTGACGAGGTCTTCCTGCGTCACGGCGTTGAGCTTGCCGCCCTCCAAGCGTGGGTCGACGAAGGTGCGCAGGCCCACCTTGGTGATGTGGCCCGGCGTGTGGGCGGCGATCTCGCGGTAGAGGTGCGAGACCACGCCGAGCGGCAGGTTGTAGGCCTCGATCTCGCCCGCCACCGCCATGGCGCCGAGCTTCGGCACGAGCGCCCAGTGGCCGCCGACGACGCGGCGGACGAGGCCCGGGATCGCGAGCTTGTTGAGGCCGCGCTCCTTGCCGTCGCCGGGGGCGGCGGCGAACATCAGGCCGATCCCGTGCGGGCCGTTGCCGGATTCGAAGCGGCGGGCGAGCGCCAGGATCAGCTCGTCGGGCGTGCCGATCCCGACGAAGCCCGAGACCGCGACCATGTCGCCGTCCTGCAGGATGGCGGCGGCCTCGTCGGCGCTGACGATCTTGTTCTTCAGGCTGCCCATCGGGTGGTCCTCGGCGCCCGGGATGCGGTTCGCCTCCCGCGCAGGGAGGCTATGATGTCCGCCGGACTGGATCGATCGCTGGCGTTGGTGACAGACCGCGACACGCCCCCTCTCCCGTGCGGGAGAGGGTCGGGGTTAGGGACGAGAAGCTTCAGGATGGAGCGCGCCGTCGAAGCGCGTGCATGGCGCGGCTTCTCCGGACCAACCTGATCCCTCACCCTGTCCCTCTCCCGCACGGGAGAGGGAACCCGCGCTCGATCCTGCCGCCACGGCGCCGCGCACGATGTGCGTATCCAGTGGCCGTCCCGGCAGAGGTGGGAGGGGAGGGGCGTCGCGCTCATCGAGGACCGTCGGGCAGACATCCTACCCCCGCTTGCCGAGCCAGTCGGCGATGCCGGAGCCCAGCAGCTTCTGTGCCTTGCCGCCGACGAAGACGCCGACATGGCCGCCGGGCAGCCCCATCTCGGTGTAGTCGGTGGTGCCGATCCTGTCCTTCAGCGCCTGCGAGGTGGCCGGCGGGATGATGTGGTCGTCCTGAGCGAAGACGTTCAGCACCGGGCAGGTGATGGCCTTCAGGTCCACCCGCCGGCCGCCGAGCTCGAAGGCGCTCTCGACCAGCTTGTTGTCCTGGTAGAGGTCCTTCAGCCACTGCTTGGCGGCCTCGCCGGGATGGTCCGGACGGTCGGCGATCCACTTCTCCATCCGGAGGAAGTTCAGGAACTTCTTCTTGTCGTCGAGGGCGTCGAGCAGGTCGAGGTTGTACTTCGTCATGGTGCGCATCGGCGTCATCATCGAGAACACCGAGCCCATGAAGGCGCCGGGCAGCGACCCCTGCGCCTCGATCAGCCGGTCGACATCCTCGGGCGTGAGCGAGCGGGTCCAGACGTTGATGAAGCCGTGGCCGGCCCGGTTCTCCCGCGTGTCGGCGTGGAAATCGATCGGCGTGATGGTCAGCACCATCGCGTTGACGGTCTCGGGGTAGAGCGCCGCGTAGCAGGTGGTGAAGACGCCGCCCTCGCAGATGCCGAGCAGGCTGATCCTCTCCCGCCCGGCCGCCTCCTGGATGAAGGCGACGCACTCGGCGAGGTAGCCGTCCACGTAATCGTCGATGGTGACGTAGCGGTCGGCCCGGCCCGGATTGCCCCAGTCGACCACGTAGAGGTCGAGGCCGAGATTCAGGAGGTTGCGGACGAGCGAGCGGTCCTCCTGCAGGTCGGCCATCGTGTAGCGGCCGATCAGCCCGTAGACGATCAGCACCGGCGGCAGGCCCTTGCTCTCGGCGAGCGGCCGGTAGCGGTAGAGGCTGACCTTGTCCTGGCTCCAGACCAGATCCTTCGGCGTGGTGGCGATCTCGACATCGGCGTCGCTGACATCGGCGAACAGCCTGGCGCCCTCGCTGATGCGGCGGCCGAGGGTGCCGACCTCGGCCAGCAACGCGGCCGGGGTGAGATTCAGCGGGGCGGCCGGCCCCTTCGGCTTCTCCTGATCAGCCATGGGCGTCCTCCCCGACCCGTGAACCGCCGGCTCTCGCGGTCTTGCCGGCCTGCCGACGCTCGCGGCGGAGCGCCCGGACTTCCCGGCGCAGCTCGGTCAGGCTCTTGTGGACGTCGTCGAGCTCGGCCCGGGTCGGCTGGCCGTAGAACTCGGACAGGAAGGCCGCGACGTCCTGCTGGGCGAGCCGGAGGTCCGTGGAGGCCCGCAGGACCGCCCGCTGCGAGGCCAGGAACGCGTCGGAGCGCTGGACCTCCAGGAGGACCGCGTTGGCGGTCTCGATCCACCGGCTCATCATCTCGCGGGCGGAGGCGAAGCTCTCGCCGTTTTCGGCGCGGGCATTGGCCTCCTTCGCGAAGGTCCCGGCCGCCCGCGTCCAGGCCTGCAGCATCACGGCCTGATGCTCGCTCTGCGCCCGCCGCAGGCTCGCCCAGGCGGTGAACAGCGCCGCGTAGCGCCGCTCGGTCTGCCACAGGTCGGCGAGTTGCGGCCCCTCGGCCATGCGGGTGAGGGCGGCGTCGAACTCGGCCGAGCCGCCGAGCCAGGCCTGCGGATCGAAGATCCGGGCGAGCACCGCTCCGGCGGTCGGGTCCGGCGCGCCGGGGCCGCCCTGGAGCGAGCGCGTCAACGTCTGCGAGAGGGCGCTGGCGGCGGTCCAGGCCTCGGTCAGCTTGGCCTGCGCCGCGGCGAGATCCGCGAGGTCGCCGCCCGGGAAGGCCGGCCAGCCGAACCCGGGCGCGGACTGCCCGGCGCCCGGGGTGAAGAAGCCCGCACCGGCCCGCGTCCAGAACTCGCTCATCGCCCGGAACGCGTCGAACTGGTCCATGCTGGCGTTTCTCCTCACAGCCTCAGGGCTGAAGTCTTCGAACCCGCCGTCTCTGCGAGCGAAGCGAAGCAATCCAGCAGCGCCATGCTCAACGACGGCGCGTCTCCCTGGGTCGCTTCGCTGCGCTCGCGATGACGGTGTGGGCTGGACTGATCGGGCGACAGCCCCAGCATCACCGCCGTCGTCATGCTCACGCCGCCGGCCGCGCCTCTCCCAGCGCCTCGGCGTAGATCGCGAAGGCGTCGTCGTAGGTGACCTCGCGCGGGTTGTTCACGAGGAGCCGCGTCTGCTTCATCGCATCGGTGGCCATGCGCTCCAGGTCCTGCCGGGCGACGCCGACCTCGGCGAGCGAGGCCGGAACCTTGCAGTCGCGGCAGATCGCGTCGAGGCTCTCCACGAAGCGCTTGGCGGCCTCGGGCCGCGGCAGGTCGGCGGCCGCGGGGTCGAGGATCGGAGCGAGCTCAGCGTAGAGTCCTTCAGCGTGCGAGAGGTTGAAGCGCATCACCCCCATCAGCACCAGGGCGTTCGAGAGCCCGTGCGGCACGTGGAAGATCGCGCCGACCGGGTAGGCGAGGGCGTGCACCGCCGCCACCGGCGCGTTGGCGAAGGCCATGCCGGCCAGCATCGAGCCGAGCAGCATGCCGGAGCGCGCCTCGAGGTTCTTCCCGTCCGTGCAGGCGGTCCGGATGTTGGCCGAGAGCAGCGCCAGGGCCTGCTTGGCGAGCTGGTCGGAGATCGGGTTCTTCTTGTTCTTGCTGGTGAAGGCCTCGATGGCGTGGACCATGGCGTCGATGCCGGTCGCCGCGGTGACGTGCGACGGCAGGCCCAGCGTCAGCTCCGGGTCGAGCACCGCCCAGTCGGGCAGGAGCTTCGGCGCGACGACGCCCTTCTTCTCGGTGGTCGGCGTCGTGACGATCGAGATCGGCGTCACCTCCGAGCCGGTGCCGGCCGTGGTCGGCACCAGGATCAGCGGCAGGCGGTCGCCCTTGGCGAGGCCGACGCCGTAGATCGAATCCAGCGGCTCGTCGGACTTGGCGAGGTAGGCCACCAGCTTGGCGGTATCGAGCGCCGAGCCGCCGCCGATCGACAGGACGAGGTCAGTCCCGAGCTCGCGGGCGCGCTTGGCCGCCGCCTCGATCACCGTCGAGGGCGGGTCGGCGACCACGTCCTCGTAGACGTCGAGGGTGACGCCCGCGGCGGCCAGGGCCGCCTCGGCGGCCTGGGTGAGGCCGGCGCCGCGCACGCCCTTGTCGGTGACGAGGAGGACGCGCTTGGCCCCGAAGCTGCCGACGATCTCCGGCAGCTTCTTCGCGGCGCCGGCCTCGAACAGCACGTTCGGCGTGGTCTGGAAGGTGAACGGGTTCATCGCGCTGCCCTGTCTTGCGTGCCGACCATCTGCGAAACCGGCCTCACTCGGCCGGCTCGAAATCCTTCACCTTGGCGCGCAGCTCGTCGACCAGCACGCGGGTGTTCTCCGAGTAGTCGATCGGCACCGCCACGAGGTGCACCCCGCCCGCCGCGAAGGCCCGGTCCAGCGTCGGCACGAGGTCGTTGACCGACTCGACCCGGTGGCCGGTCGCACCGTACGACTTGGCGTAGAGGACGAAGTCCGGGTTGCTGAAGGTCATGCCGTAATCGGCGAACTTGTCGACCGCCTGCTTCCAGCGGATCATCCCGTAGGCCGAGTCGTCGAGCACCAGCACCACGAGGTTGAGCTTCAGCCGGACGGCGGTCTCCATCTCCTGGCTGTTCATCATGAACCCGCCGTCGCCGCAGACGGCCATCACGCGCCGCTTCGGGTAGAGCATCGCCGCCATCATGGCCGAGGGCAGGCCCGCGCCCATCGTGGCCAGCGCGTTGTCGAGGAGCAGCGTGTTGGCGACGTAGGTGCGGTAGTTCCGGGCGAACCAGATCTTGTACATGCCGTTGTCGAGGCACACGATCCCGTCCTCCGGGATCACCCGGCGCACGTCGCGCACGAGGCGCTGCGGTGTCACCGGGAAGCGGTCCTCGCCGGCCCGGTCGGCGATGTGGCCGAGGATGTGCTCGCGCAGGTGCAGCAGCGCGCCCGCGTTCGTGAGCTTGCCGTCGAGCTTGTCGGCCAGGAGCTTCAGCGTCGGGCCGAGGTCGCCCACCACCTCGGCATCCGGATAGTACACCTGCTCGACGTTGGCCGGCATGTAGCCGATGTGCACGACCTTCTGGTCGGCCTGGCCCATGAAGAACGGCGGCTTCTCGATCGTGTCGTGGCCGATGGCGATGATCAGGTCGGCCTTGTCGATCGCCTCGTGGACGTAGTCGCGCTCGGAGAGGGCCGCGGTGCCCATGTAGAGGTCGGTCCCGCCCGCCACCG